>CAYLHF010000037.1:12735-28640 GCA_964383365.1 uncultured Rhodothermales bacterium
TCGGGTCAGGGTGTGGGGTTCCGGTGTCGGGTCAGGGTGTGCGGTTCCGGTGTCGGGTCAGGGTGTCGGGTTCCAGTGTCGGGTTCCGGTGTCGGGTCAGGGTGTCCAGGTGACATCGGACTCTCCAGCCGCGTGGTTGGCCCACCGGGCCGCGACGAACAGAAAATCGGAGAGTCGATTGAGGTACGTAATGACCTCGGGGTGGGTCCCGTTTTCGGCGGCAAGCCGGACAACGAGTCGCTCCGCCCGCCGGCACACCGTGCGGGCCACGTGCAGCTGTGCGGCCGCCGTACTGCCACCCGGCAGGATGAATGATTGTAATGGTGCAAGGTCGGCTTCGAGGCAATCGATCCTGCGTTCTAGTTCGGTCGACCGCTCGGGACTGACCCGGGCAACTCTGACCCCCGCATCGAGGGGGGTGGCCAGATCCGCTCCGAGTTCGAACAATTCCTCCTGAATGGCTTCGAGCACGGGGTCAAGCCCTTCCAGCGGGTTCGTCCGGACCAATCCGACGGTGGCGTTGAGTTCATCGACCGTACCGTAGGCTTCGATTCGGAGATCATACTTTGAAATCCGCGGCCCACCGAACAGACCCGTCGTCCCGTCATCTCCCGTTCGTGTATATATTTTCATGAGGCCTGCAAACGCGTGAAGAGAGCAAACGATTCAGCGAAAGCACAATTCAACGCTGATCCTGGCTTCGATCGGTGGCTATCTGTGCATCCGGTACCAGGCACATGCTCCACCGCGCGCCGGACGACCGTAGAACGCCAGGCCCATCACACATCGCCATCGAGCGTGGCTGTGTACTGTATCCGTATCGATCCGTCGGCAAGGGTATCGACGGAGGCCTTCATCCTGAATACGCGGGCAATGAGCTCAGCCGAAAGCACGTCCGTGGCCGGTCCCAGCGCCTCGATCTCCCCGTGATTCAGAACCAGAAATCGATCACAAAATCTGGAGGCCAACTCAAGATCATGAAACGCTCCAATGACCGTTTTTCCTTCATCTACCTGCCGCTGAACATGCTCCAGAAATACATACTGGTGATGAACATCCAGGTGAGTTGTAGGCTCGTCGAGCAGTAAAATATCGGCCTCCTGAACGAGCGCCTGCGCAAGAAACACCCGCTGCAATTCGCCACCACTCAACGAGAGTACACCCCGATCCTCGAATCCTCCCAGATCGACCATGCCGAGCGCCTTTCGGGCATACTCATGATCGCGTCCCGTATAGACAGAGAGCAGCGACTTGTGGGGTGAGCGGCCGAGCATGACGAGCTCTTCCACCCGAAAATCGAATGACAGGGCGTGGGACTGCCGAACAAATGCCATGCGGCGGGCCAGATCGCGCGGCGTCCAGCTGGATACGGATGTCTTGTCCAGCAGAATATCCCCGGACGCCTCGATAAGACCGGTGAGGGCCCGTAGCAGCGTACTCTTTCCGGCTCCATTCGGACCCAGAACTCCGACCCACTCTCCCCGATGGATCTCGAAATCGAGTCCTTTCAGGATCGGTGTGTCCCCGAACGAAACGGTGAGATTATGGGCGGAAATTGCGGTCAAGATCTGGCGATTGACAACCAATTAATGGGGGAATCGTTCGAGCGGGAACGGTTCAGGTCGACGATGGTTTTCGACTGGCAACAGGAAACCAAGAATACGACGATGCGGGCACTATCGGTAGCCTTCGCGGTCCTTCTGCTTTTTAGCGGATGTGACTCGCAGAAGCAGCAGAATAATTTTGTTGAGGAAGCGAATCTTCCTCCGGTGTCATTCACGGCTACCGACGCCTCGGGAGTGATCCTCTCACAGGATAAAGACGACTGGAGAACGGCCCCCGTCTATTTTGGGAAAGTGCGGATCGACGCCGTCTATCCCAATCCCAGCGCGACCGAATTTGTGACTGTGCCCGTGACCGTCCTCGAATTCAACGCCGTGCAGGGTGGTCTTGTCCTCCGGGCGAGAGACAGCGCCGACCGGCTGCGCCTCCTCGACGAGATTATCGACGCCAGTGATCCAGGGGCCTACATCATGCGATTCAGTCCGGCACTGCTTGCCCGGACGGGATTGGTCCGGCTGTTCGTGTTTGATCGATTCGGAGAAATCGTCTCCTATGGCGACCTCCAGATCACGAATTAGGACTAAAAACCTTCATCTCCCAGCATTTTCGCTATATCCGCGTAGAATTCGGTCGACTCGAACTGACTCGACGGTGTTAGATCGATTCCAATTTGCTGCGCGTGATCGGCGTCGATGGGCCCGAGATGCGTCCCCCATCTGGCAGAGTCCACCGATACGAACCCGTCGTTGACGCCCTCCCGATTGTGCAGCATGACGTTCATGGGGCGCAGCAGCGGATTGATACTCATCTTCGTTCCTTTTCCGGCTCGTCCGGCGTATGACCAGTATCGAACGTCTGGATGGTCGGGGACAGAAGGATTGAAGGTCTCGATCACGTAAGACGGAGTGAGGTCCATGACTGCCTGCCGAAAATCCGCGCTCCCTTCATCCATGGCATTCGTTCCGGCCCAGTTGGCGGCATCGGAGAGCCAGTGTTGAATGCGTTCTGGCCGTTCCAGGACGATGTCTGCAAGAGAGGATCCCCGATGCGGTGTTGATACCGTGACGAGGGATGCGACCACCTCGTGCATCTGCAGTTCCGAGATCAGATACCGGGCGTCGAGTCCTCCCATGGAGTGGGCAATCAGATTGACCCGGTCTTTTTTCGTCTCATCCAGAATCTTGAAAATCCGATCCTTCCACATGTCGGCCCGGACGGGAACGGTATGGTACGGAGACACATTCGGCGCATACGCCCGCACGCCCCGAAGCCGCAGATACATGGCCTCGTCGTGCATGTGTCCGCCCCGCAGAAACACCGCGAGCATACCGAATCCATGCATCAACACCACGGGATAATCGACCGAGATGATCGGAGGCTGAGGCCACGGATCGATCCCGACGAGGCGCTTGAATGCATTTCTGGTCAGTCGAGAGACTGGAGGTATTTTTTCTCGGTCACCCATGTGGTTAGCGTCTTAACCGGATCTCATAGCAGAGGAAAATACGCAATCGACTCTCCGAACACGTAGGTCAGCGAGAGGGCCAGTGTGACTGCACCAATGAACGGAGCAAATAGGTTGTCGTTCACCGGAACGGTAGAAACCTCAGCCAGACACGCTGCTGCTGTGGCGATGGCCAATCCTACGACGGGGAAGGAGTAGGGCGTCCAGATCAGAAAATCGCTACCGATTAAGATAGCGGTGAAGAATCCGGCAACGAAAAAAGCCGCCGATCCCTCGATCGTACACCCTGTTCGACCCCACGTATGGTGCCCGAATCGGCGCCCCACCACGGCAGCGGCAGCGTCACCAACCATGAAGAGAGAAAACGAGGTCAGGGCGATGGGGATGGGGAAGATGAGGATGAGGAGGGAAACAGATGCGAGCACCCATGTAGCTCCATTTATTGAAATCGGATCGCCGACCGCCGGGCGTTCGGTCGAGCGCATCATCCACCCGAATGCGCGGTCGACAAAACGATTGAATCCGCGACTTCGAACACGCGCCCAATCCGCAAGGATACCTGCCGCCAGTGCCGGCAGGAGGACGAAAAGCGACAAACGGGCGCTGATAATGGGAATAGCCAGTGCTGGCAAGACCGAGAGGAGATGGAGCAGCTTTCGCCAGGCTTCGGCCGAGAGGGACGGCTCTGAAAGAGTTTTCACAGGAGTGGAGATCATGGACATTTGGTATACTCGAAAAATAGCGCAATCAAAACGCCATCATCGTATCAGCCGGCGAACTATAATACGTCGTTACGAGTTGTAGCGGGGTGCCGTCGGAAAGAATCAGCTGCATTATAACCTAACGGGAAGAATTCGTGGATCTGTCTGTTCTATACGAATACTGCACGGCAAAGAAGCAGGTCACCGAGGGTTTCCCGTTTGGTGAAGGCGTACTGGTGCTCCGCGTTGCAGGGAAGATGTTCGCGTTGATTTCGCTCGACGATAATCCCCTCCGCATCAATCTGAAATGCGATCCGGAACGTGCGGTCGAATTGCGGGATCAGTACGAGGTGATTCTTCCTGGGTATCATATGAATAAGAAACACTGGAATACGGTCGTTCTGGACGGCACGCTCTCCGACGTGTTCGTGTTTGAACTCGTCGATCATTCCTATGACTCCATGGTTGCCACCCTTCCGAAGACCGTGCGGAAGGAATTCGAATGATAGCGCGCAGTGTGTGCACCGGGTGGTGCGCCGCTCCCCACCTGACAACGACGGACAGACGAAGCCATGGAGCCTCTATATCTTGACAATCATCTGCTGGTCGTCAACAAACCAGCTGGACTCCTCTCTCAGGCCGACCAGACGGGAGATACAGACGTGGTGACCCTGTGGAAAGCGTGGATAAAGGAGCGGTTCGACAAACCGGGCAACGTATTTCTCGGTCTGGTTCACCGGCTGGACCGCCCCGCCTCCGGAGTGATGGTCCTGGCCCGGACATCAAAGGCGGCCGCAAGGCTATCGGAGCAGTTTCGAAAGAGGGAACCGGAAAAATGGTACACGGCGATTATCGAGGGGAATCCCGGAAAAAAAGGCACCTACAGAGATCATCTCCTCAAGACCGGATCGCACGTGCGGTGTGTGGATCCACACCGGCGAGGTGCCCGTTCGGCTGAATTGTCGTGGTTCTCGCTAATGAACACGGACGGACTTTCTGTCGTAGCGGTTCGCCTCAAGACGGGGAGATCCCATCAGATCCGGGTCCAGTTTTCGTCGCGCGGATTCCCACTCCTTGGAGACATGCGATATGGTGCGAAGAACGAACTGGATGGACGAAATCTGGCCCTTCACGCCAGACGTCTCGGGGTCGGCCATCCCACGAAAAGGGAGCGGATGGAATGGGAGTGCACGGAGCCGGCGACCTGGCCAGACGCTATGCGGGGGCTGGAATTCGGACCGCGTTGACACCCTGTGAACAGATTCTCGGGGACGGTACAACACAGACTTCGTCCTTTCTGAACGGGTCGAGAACGACGGGGACATGTTGATAATGTTCAAAAAAACCCGGTTCTCGGGAAAATCGTTCCGAAATTTCCAGTCTCAGTCTTTCATACGCCTGGGTGCCGACTACGATATAGCGGGCGTCGACATCGGATTCAGAAAGTTGGCGGATGCTCAGGTCTATAAAATCAAGCACGGTGTTGTCTTTCGGACAATGTTCGAGTATGGTCATCGTGTTGGATCGGGAGTTGTCGTGAAGGATCGGTGGTGTAGGGGTGAAGCTTCCGGTAAAAGCTCATCCGGGAGTACGCAAATGAATCTACAACCTCGTTTGTTACGCTACATTAGAGACTCAAACGCTCCACATGTGTCTTTCCGATGGCTGCATCCTTCGCCAGATTTCAGGGCCTTTCCGATCCTTCCGGTGTCACTGTTGACGTCGTACCCGGGGATCGTATTGGACTCGTTCTGCTGGTATTTGGTGCACCGGAACGAAATGAAGACGTACCCGGATTCCTGTATCGCCGGCTTATGGATCCGTTTCAGCAGCGATGGCATGTGCCGGCCGGGAAACTCTGGCGACCGTCGTACGCGAAGATTCGTGCCTCTCGTATGGCAGCACGCGTGGGCGATCGATACAGACAGATCGGTGGAGGTGCTGCGCTCAACCTGTTGACTCGTGAGCAGGCGGCCTCCCTTCGGTCGGCCGTAGAAAGACAAATTCCGGCCGATTCGAATATCGATGTGCGCTCCTACGTGGCAGCGCGGTATGGAAATCCCGGTGTCGGCCAGACGATGAAGCAAATGGTTCGTGACGGAGTGACCAAAGTAGTGCTGGTTCCTCTTTTTCCTCAGTACGCCGCTGCGACTACCGGTTCGTCGGTTGCATTCTGGAACGATCGGAAACGGACTGTCTCTCATCCGGACTGGCCAACAGCCATCATCCAGGATTACTCGGGACTGAAGGGATTTGTACAGGCCATGAACGACCGGATCGATCAGGCGCTGCAACGATTTCCTTTAGAGAAAAGAGCCGGAGTCCACACGGTGTTTGTCGCACGGGGTGATCTGAAGTCCAGACTCTATAGCAGCGCCGATCCGTACTGCTGCCAGTTGCACGTAACCATGCAGCAGGTCATGATGTCCCGGGCCCGCCAGTCAACGTACTCCCTTGCCTTTCTGAATACCGGAAGAGGTCGGGGACGGCTTGGCCCGTCCATGAGAGAGCATCTGGCCGAACTGGCTGCCGAGGGGAAAACGTCTGTTCTGGTGGTACCTACGGACTACGTTTCCGATCAATTCGACACGGCCTATAATCTCGACATAGCACTCAGGCCGTATGCCCGGACGGTCGGGATTAAAGAGTACCATGTGATGTCCGGCATTAACTGCCATCCGAGTTTCATCAACGGTCTTTCCGGCATCGTTCGGAGTCTTCTCGGGTTTGGTCCCGACGAGAAAGAGTTCACCGAGATCGGACACGGAGTCTTCGCTTCGCCCGGAGGCGTACCGATATGTCCCGGACCGAATCTTATTCTGAGCCAGCGAGAAAGTTCGGATAGATGCCGGGAGTGCCCGCATACGCGACACAGTGAAGGAATGATACCTGTTCCTGGACGATCGGAATCGATCAGCAGACCGCGTAAATCCGGCGCCGCAGTGTAACGCAAGCGCGCCCCTTCCGACACAATCGGGAAAATGACGGCGGCACTGCTCTGTCAACGCATCGCCCAGACGCTCCCCGTCCGGTATTCCGACGCCAGTCCTCAACACGATCAGCTTTCTCCCGAATCCGTATGACGGGTGCCCACTCGCATCGTTTCGATCGTTCGTTTGTAATTCGGATGATCCGCGATTTTTTCATCGCCCTTGTGGCCGTCGTCATTCTCGAGATGATTATTCGGTTCGGTATCGTGTACTTCAACTACGAAACCAGCGATCGTGTCGCTACTTCGGTGACTGCAGATCGTTTGGCATCGGACCTGAAAGACGTGATGCTCAATGCCGGCGGACCCGTTGCTGCAAGAACGATCTATCCAACCTGGAAACGGACCTACCATGACCTGGGATTCGAGATCGCCATCCTTCCCTCTCACAAGACGTCGACTTCCATCGTTAAGTCGTACGGGTTTGAGCCACATGGAATCCCCCAGGAGTTTGCGGCAGGACGATTTCATGAAGCGGAGGCAGCGTTGGTCGCCGAGGCCTTCTGCGTCGGGTGTCACGTCGACGCCAGTCCCGGGGATGTGCTGGGGAGAGTTGTTGTCCGAAATTACTTCTCGTCCCGACTCAGTCACTGGTGGCAAGAGCTGCGCCTCGCCCTGATGGTAGGAATGGGGAATATTCTCCTTCACACGCTGGTCCTCTTCTTTCTCCTGCGAGCACGTATGGAGTCACTTCTGGCCCTTCGTTCCCAACTGATGAAACTGGCGCGCGGACGACTGGATCTGTCCTTCCGCGCCGAGATCCGATCCGACGATGAATTCGGCGCTCTCGCGGGAGATCTGAATACGTTTCTGGATCGGCTCTGCGATGTCCTGGCGGATATTGACGAGGTATTGAAGCGAGTGATGGCAGCGAAGCATCGACTCGACCACGCCTTCGATCAGATGAAGGAGCATTACGATGAAATACATACGATTTCACAGAATGCGACGAAAAACGCCGTCGTGTCCCGGGGCCAGCAGGAGATACTCTCCCGGATGTTGAACGAGTCGATGGAGCTGAGCGACATCGTCGTGGGACTACTTCAAGTCGATCGGGCAAATACCGTACTGACTGCCCCGGTTAGAGATCGCCTACGAGAGGCACTGGTCGCTCAGAAACAGCGCGCCGAAGCGTACGCAGTCAACGAAGCGGAGGATCATCTCGTTGACCTGACGAGGCACGTCTATGAATCATCCCATTTTATAGAGAGCATGGCCGGCATCAGGGAGCGCATGGAGTTGATCGCCGAGTCGGGACACACACTGCTCGAACGACTTTCGGGAGAAACTGACCCGGCTCCGGACAGCCATGCCGCTCACGATAGCGAAGCGGCTCCGGACAGCAATGCCGCTCACGATAGCGATGCGAAATAGCCTTCCAGTTCAGACAACGTCTCCGTCGACTTTTCCTCGTCTCGGACGATCACTCCTTTATTGAGCAGTGTGATGCGCGAACAGACCTCCGTAACATGCCCCAGATCATGACTTGAGATGATCATGGTCGTCCCGATTTCTTGAGAGATACGGATCAGATGCTCTTTGAGTCTGATCTGAGACGGGGGGTCGAGGTTGGCGAACGGTTCGTCCAGAATCAACAGATCTGGATTGACCAGCATGGCGGCGACAATTCCCACCCGTTTCGCGTTGCCGGTCGACATTTCTCTCAGGAGCCGCGCCTTCCCATCCGAACCGATAAATGGGAGTAGATTGCTGAATGCAGCCAGACCCGATTCGAGGGCGCCGTTTTCGAAGCCATACACCGACGTTACGAAGCGAAAATATTCGTCCGCTGTTAGGAAGTCTATCAGAAACGACGAATCCAGGAACGAGCCGGTTCGCGCCTTCCACCGATCGCTCCCTCTGACTGGTTTTCCGTTGATGAGAATCGCCCCACTATCTGGTTCGAGCAGATCCAGGATCAGCCGAAGGAGGGTCGTTTTTCCTGCGCCGTTGCTGCCGACAAGTCCGATTACTTCACCGGGAGATGCCTCCCAGGAAGGAATTGAGAGGACGGTCTTCCCCCCGTATTTTTTTACGATCTGGTCAATTTCAACGCGCATGGATCCTGAATCCGGACGCCATCCGGTATTTTCTTGAGCGCAGTCCACCGGCAAAGTAGCGCGTCCAGAGGTCTGTAAAAAGCAGGCTTACAAATCCGACGACTGCGAGAACGGTTAATCCGATCGCCGGATTATCCTTGAAGGCCAGCATAGCAAGAAGCGGCGGAAGGGCAGTCGGGATAATAAAGAGCCAGTGCTTCACGGAGAGTCCTTCATAGTTGAAAAAATTACCGCTCCGACCGATGTCCACGGCCTGTCTATTTCTTGATGCCAGTTCGATCACCAGGACACTCGTAATGCCCGCGTTGTAGACCAGGAATGTGATGTGAATAGGAAATAACTCCGGACGCAACCAGAGAATCATCGGAAGGGAAATCACGAACATCACGACGCAGGATGCCTGCAAAACGAGTAGCTTGGCCTTCACTACGTGTCTAAAACTGATCTTCTGCGTCAACAACAGATCGTAATACGAACTATCCCAACTGAACATCAGCTGTCCGTAATTAAGCGCAAATCCACCAGAGGCGAACAGCCCGATCAAAACTCCCATTGCGTTACTGTTGAACGGGCCCGACTTCAGGAGCAGAAACAGATACATCGTCGAGAAAAGAAGTGAGATCAGCAGATGGTGGCGTGGTCTACGGTTTCTCCACATCAGCAACCATTCCACGTAGATGAGTTGCCCGATAATACCCAACGAAGCGGGTACTACCCACGATCTGCGAACGACGTTCGATCGGATTTCCTCTGGTTGACGGAGTGACTTCAGGAGCATTCCCGTCGATACAAGCGCGAGACCCATCGTCAGGGAGAATAACAGGAAAAGGGGCCAGAGATCACCAGAGAGCATGCGGTCGAACAGGTAGGAAGACACGTTCTGAACCATTCCGAGGCCGGCGGTTTCGTCGATAACCGTGACGGCGATGAATAACACCATCAGGACGTAAAATAGAATCGACCGCTGTTTAAGTATCCCCCGGAGGGACAGGTTGGCAAAGTGCGAGCCTGCAATCAGAACCAGCACGGATACAAGCCATATGACCTGTCCGGCACTATTCTGAACCGGAATGACGAATCGGATCCAGAACGGCACGAAGAACAGCATCGGGTAGATGTTGTGAACGCTCAGAAGCGACGATGCCTGAAAAAAAAGTACGAGTCGCTTTCTCTTGATGGGCAGATGCAGATATGGAACGATGCGCATCTTGGGCGTCTTCTGGAATAGAAACCGGAGAAAGAAGAGCGATATGAATGCCGCCAGTAGATAGCGATTCACGATCTGAATGGGCTCGCCATCGAGCGGAATTTTGACGGTGAACTGATCGAAATAAAGACCGAGTACCAGGAGCGTGAAACTCGAATACACGGCCATCAGAGACAGGACGATCCACATAAACCAGCTTTGCTGGGACCGAAGCGATCGCCATACCGTTATCCACTGATTACGGATCAGCAGGCGATAGGAATGTATGGCGGAGAGGCTGTGCATGGTGTGGCGTGGGTATCCCTCTCGATTTCGGCTACGAATCGAAGGACTTTAGCGTCGTCTTTTCTTCGGACGTTTCCGGCGTCGTTCCCGGGTGTGTTCGAATGTCAAATCAATCTCGAAGGTTTCGGTTCGCGCGGCGGTGAGAATGACTCGTACGGTGTCTCCGGGCCTGTACATCGTCCTGGTTCTCTCTCCGCGGAGTGAAAAAGATCGTTCGTCGAACTCGTAATAATCGTCCGTCATATCACGGACGTGTACCATCCCTTCCACAAGGAGTGGATGTAGCAGTACGTAGACTCCGAACTTGGTGACGCCCCGGATCACTCCATCGAATGTGTCGCCGACATGTTTACTGGCGTAGGCGACCTGTTTCTGACGAACGGACGAGCGCTCCGCTTCTACGGCCACACGCTCCCGCGCAGAGGCCAGATCGCAGATCGTTTTCAGGGATTCCTCTTCTGCAACCGGGGCTCCAGCGAGCTGATTCTTGACGAGACGGTGGACCACCAGGTCCGGATAGCGCCGAATCGGGCTCGTGAAATGGGTATAGGACGAGAGCGCCAGCCCGTAGTGGCCGATCTGATCTGGAGCGTATCGGGCCTTCGCCATCGCCCTGAGTGCGGCTTCCTTTATAATGGGCTCTCTCGGCGTTCCCTGTATTGTCTTGAGAAGTTCGTTCAAATCCTCGGGCCTGACTTTTCCTTCATCATTCGGAAGGTGCAGACCAAACGAGCGTACATAGGCCGCCAGCTGTCGGATGCGTTCCCGGTCGGGATGTTCGTGGATCCGGTAGACGAATGGACACTCGGCGGCTTCCATGCGTTCTGCGATCGTCCGATTGGCGGCCAGCATGCATTCCTCGACCAGACGATGTGCAAAGAGTCGCTCTCTCGGCTGGATGCTCTCGACATTACCTGCCTTGTCCAGAACGACTTTGACTTCCGGCAGATCGAACTCAACGGCTCCCGACTGCTGACGCCTGTGGAGGAGTACCCGCGCCAGATCCGCCGCCAGCCCGAGTTCGCGGGCAAGCGAATCGTTACCGTCGGGTCCGCGATCGATAATGATCTGAGCCTCCTGATACGTGAGGCGGCGTTTCGACCGGATGATGGTCTCGGCGACCCGGTGGTCTGTAATCGTGCCGTCCGTGGCGATCGTCATAAAACAGGAGAAGGCAAGTCGATCCTCATTCGGACGCAAGGAGCAGATATCATTTGACAAATTTTCGGGCAACATCGGAATGACGCGATCCACCAGATAGACACTCGTCCCGCGCTCGAGGGCTTCCCGGTCGATGGCTGCCCCCGATCGGACAAAATGACTCACATCGGCGATGTGTACGCCCAATTCGAGGTGCCCTTCATCCAGTTGCCTGACGTGAATGGCATCGTCGAAGTCACGAGCGTCTTCCGGGTCAATCGTAAAGATGGTCATTTCCCGTAGATCTTCCCGGGACTTCCTGACATTCTCTGGAATGTCGTTCTCGATCTGACCGGCCTCTCGCGTTACTTCTTCAGGGAAGAGCACATTCACACCGCTTCCGATAGCGACGGCGAGGGTCTGTACCGCAGGATCATCAGACGAGCCGAGGACCTCAATTATCTGTCCCTGGGGAGCCAACCGGGCATCTTCGGACGCATCCAGTGTGACGACTACTTTATCTCCCTCGTGGGCCCCATTCGTCCTGTTGTCACCGATATAAATCTCGTGGCGAAGCCTCGGGTCGTCCGGAAGTACGAGTTGGAATGAGTCGAATGACCGAAATGTACCTACGATCGAGGATCTACCTCGTTCGATGACCCGGATAATCTCGGCTTCCCGTCGTCGGTCGCCTTTTACGGGTGCGGCTATTCCTATCTCGACGCGATCCCGGTCCATCGCATTTTTCATTCGGCGACTCCGGACGAAGAAGTCATTTTCCTCTCCCTCAACAGAAACGAATCCATACCCGTCGGGGTGGACGCTCAGTACACCTTCGAGTCGGGATCGGGCAGACCGATAGGAATATTGTCCTCCCTTGGTTTTCTGGATCACGCCTGAGTCCGCGAGCTCTTCCAGCACCGCACGGGAGCGATGATATTTTTTTTGGTCCGAATAACCCAGTTTTCGAGCTATTTCCTTCGGGCGAAAGCTTCGATTACCGTGATTCCGCAACAGTTTTTCTATGTCAGTGGCGATCCGGTCATGGTCGGCCGCGTCCGTGGCGATCCGGTCGTGGTCGGCCGCATCCGTGGCGATCCGGTTACCTTTGTCTCGCTTGTGCATGATTTGCGCTCGGGAGGAAGTCGGCCTATGCCTTATTCCGGGATTCTTTGAGTCTGTGGGCAAGGTCTGTCAGAAATCCTTTCATACCCTGTTCGAGGGGGCGGGGATCGTAACCGAGACAGGTTCGGGCTTTTTCGAAGCTGGCAATGTAGGACGTCCCTGCCGCAACCCGGAGACTCTCCGAAGAATAAGTCGCCGGGAGCGGAATGACGGATTCAACCCGTTGGGCTGCCGACGCAAACAGTCGAAGGAGCCCTGGACCCGCATGAATCGCCGGAGGACGCCGGCGCGTAAGCTGTGCAGCAATTTGAAACGCATCAACGAGTGAATGCACGGGACCGGACAGAATATACGATTCACCGATTTCTCCTCTCGACATGGCTTGCAGATGACCGTCGACGACGTCATCAACATGGGCCCACGAGAAGGATGCCTCGCGCGGAATCATCGGGAGTCGATGCCTCAGAAAGTCCATGAACATGTCCGCGATCGAACTGTGGTCCCCGGGACCGTAGACCAGGCTGGGTTGGACAATCACCAGTGGCAGACCATCGAAGACCATCGATTTTGCTATCTCGTAGTGTGCCATCCATTTGGTACGATCGTACTGGCTGATGTGCTCGCCCTCGAAGAGATAGTTTTCATCGACGAGATGGCCCCGCGTGTCGGAGAAGACTGCGATCGTGCTCGTATACACTCCTTTCGGAATGTGAAGTTCGCGCATGAGTTCGAGGACATTCCGGGTCCCACCGACATTGATGCGTTCCATGGCGAGAGGATCCCGGGTTCCGATCTCATAAATGGCAGCGATGTGAAAAACGCCATCCACACCGCGCATTCCCTCGCGCATGGAATCCCGGTCGGTGACGTCCCCTTGGACGACCGTCGCGCCAAGCGCTTTCAGGTCTCGGGCCCGATGGGGGGCTCGTGCGAGTACGACCACATCGTGCCCACCTCTCAACAGGGCCCGGGCGACCCGGTTACCAATGAAGCCTGTGGCGCCCGTAATGAAATAGTTCACGAGGAGATATGATTTAATGGATTACGCGGTTTTCCCGTCCGGTCCATCAGGATAAACCTGACGAATCAGAAGATCTACCATGATTCTTGCGGGGTCCAGAATCGGCAGTCCGCCGATGGACGAGTCCTTGATCGCGAGTGGGAGTTCCGTACACCCCAGTACAATGGCTTCGGCTCCTCTCGCAGAAACATCCTCGATAGCGGTTATCAGGTGATTTCTCGCCTCTTCAGTTGCAGGATTCGAGTGAGCTTTCAGGCCATACCCGGGGTCATAGAGCGCCTGGTTGATGTGTTGGTCTCTTACGAAATCAGAGGGTAGAATCGGGACAAGTTTTTCGCGGTTCAAGGCGTCCTCGTAAATCTGGAGTCGGTACGTGCCACGAGTACCCAGGACGCCCACACGGGAGACGCCCGGAAGTTCTCGTTTGATGTATGCAGCGGTTTCCCGTATCAGGTGGCGAATTTCGAGGACAACGCCCCGCTTCGACAGGATCTCCATGGCTACATCAAAGATGGGACCGGCGTGGGCGGTATTGCACGCCATTACGGCCGTCGTGACTCCTGTCAAGGCCATCTTTTCGAATTGGTCCGCTATGGCTTCGGCCGGATTAACATCCTCGTCACCGAACAGGAACGATGTTCGGTCCGGAATCCTTCCGGGAAGCGAAAAAAGAATGAAAGGAACGTGCTCCTGGTCCAGACGGGCGGGAGTGTGTGCTGTGAGCTTCTCCGCCATATCGATCCCAGCCTGTGGACCCATTCCACCCAGAATACCGATCAGTGGAGGGTGAAATGTCATATGCGTGATTGGATGTCGTATTTGTATGAGACCTGCCGCGCCGTGGCGATTATATTCATAGACAGCCGATCGTTCCCTGAACACCACCAGATCCTGACCGCAGTGTTGCATCCTCAGAACCCCAACCACGAAATGAAATCCCGGTTCGTGTCCTTCCTTCTGACCGTCGTTCTCCTGGGGTCTGAATGTACGGTGGCACAGACCACGGAATCCTACCGCCTGAGAATTGACAGTACATCATCTCAGCATGCCGGAACGCGTGAATCCGGATCGGTGGGGCTCCGGGCAAGAGACCTGGGAATCGCTCCGGGGATTCTGCCCACGGGTGCCCTCAATGCCATCACCGATGTGGCGGGGGTCCGCGTCGGACAGGTCACACTTTCGATGGGCGACTCGGTTCGGACAGGCGTTACGGCCATAGTGCCTCACGCCGGAAATCTCTATCAGGAAAAAGTACCCGCCGGGTTCGCCGTGGGAAACGGGTACGGGAAGTTTGCCGGGAGTACTCAGATCAAGGAACTGGGAGAACTGGAGACACCAATCGTGCTCACCAATACGCTCTCTGTAGCCCAGGGCATGCGAGGCATCATCGAATACACCCTCGAACAGCCCGGCAACGAGGACGTACGGTCGGTGAATGCTGTTGTGGGTGAGACCAACGACGGCTTTCTGAATGATATCAGGGCGCGCATAGTGACACCCGAGCACGTCATGGAGGCGATAGAAAAGGCCGCGACCGGGCCGGTAGCAGAGGGCGGAGTGGGCGCGGGAACCGGGACGATCAATTTCGGATGGAAGGGGGGGATCGGAACCAGTTCTCGACGACTGCCTGCTGGCCTCGGGGGGTATACGGTAGGTGTATTGGTGCAAACGAATTACGGCGGGGTCCTCGAGATCGATGGTGTTCCGGTCGGGGAGGAGTTGGGGCAATTTTATTTGCGAGACGCACTCGACCGAGGGGACGCGGACGGGTCAATTATCCTCGTCGTCGCGACCGACGCCCCCCTCTCAGATCGCAATCTCGCGCGTCTCGCTTCCAGAGCACTCGGAGCGATCGCCCGGACAGGATCTCCTGCGACCAATGGATCGGGTGATTACGCGGTCGCCTTCTCTACCGCATCGTCGGTTCGACGGAATCCCGAACGTCGCCGGGGTGTGGCCCGGATATCGGATCTGGCCAATTCGAATATGTCTCCGTTGTTCGAGGCTACGCTGGAATCGGCGGAAGAATCGATCTACAATGCGTTGATTGCCGCAAGGACAACGACGGGATTCAAGGGACGAATAGAGGCCCTGCCGCTGGAGCGGCTCCGCAAGATTCTGAAAAAATACGGGCGGACTCCCTGATTTCTCTTCGAAAGATGAAATTTCTGCGGGTGGTTTAATTGGGCCCTGTCATCATTGCGGAGCGCAAGTCGTGTTCGTAATTTATCTGATCTGTACCGCAAGCAGGAAATGAACCTTTTCGGCGCGCCTTTTTGCCCGGTCGTCTAATGGCAGGACAGCGGCCTTTGGAGCCGTAGGTGGAGGTTCGAATCCTCCCCGGGCAAC
>CAYLHF010000038.1:0-21112 GCA_964383365.1 uncultured Rhodothermales bacterium
GAATCAGCATGCGCGGGCCCGCTCTCTTTTTACTCTGTTCAGGGATAGCCCGTCAGCAGATTCCCGCGTGATATATCACAAAAAAATGTGCGTTCACCGGGTTGATATACATAAAATCCGGCCGATAACACCTTTCGTGCACGGTGTGGACTCATTCATACCGGACAAGGACCTCAGAAGCCACACAGGAAGGATCCGGCCACATGAAAGGACTCGTTCGAATACTTGTTATTGCCTCCGTTCTCGGATCGCTCACAGGAAAAACTCATGCTCAAAGCAATGAGTTTCGGGATACGAAGGCCCATCTTGGCTTCGCTCTCGGCCTGTTCACGTTTCATGGCCCCATCGATCTTCTGGCTCCACCAAGCCGGGCCAATTTTGTCCGTGAAAGCGATCCCGCAGCCGTTTTTCTTGGATCATTCCCGGTCATCGGGGACAAATTCTATTTCCGGTTCATGGTCCTGTTCACCAATTTCAGTACGAGAGATGGTCGTCGCCTCGTCGGAACGGGAGCGAACGCTTTCCTGACCGAAGATGTCATGATCTTCGAGCCGGAACTGGTCTGGACGCTTGCACCGGGCTCAAAAAGCCGGGTCATGCCTTATCTCTTTACCGGATTCGGTGGCACTGTTGCCGATGTTTTCGGTGGGCCCAGGGGCGACGTTGACCTCCCCCGAACGGGCGTCCCCGGTCCGGAACGATCCGTTTTTCACCTGCCGATCGGAGCCGGGGTCGATGTGGCTTTCAATGGCTGTTTTTCTGCTTTTGCCGAAGCCAGTTGGAGATTCGACCTGAATTACGTGTTTCGGAATGAACGAGACTACGATCCGCACAACACGTCCCTGATTATGGGCGGACTGCGATTCTGTCTCCGAAATCCATTTCACAAACCACCTCCACCTCCTCCGATTCCACCGCCGTTACCGGTACCATCGTACCTTCCGCCTCTTCCAAAAACGACGAAAGTGTGTCGTCTTGTAGAACTTAACACGGTCTATTTCGGATATAACTCGATCACGCTGGATGATGAGGCCCGCGGTCTTCTGAATGAAAACGTAGATGCTCTCAGGTTGAATCCCACGTGTTGTGTGACGATTCACGGGTTTACCGATCGCGATGACAGCGACGTATACGCCCTCCGGATATCGAGACAGCGTGCAGAAGTCGTCTACAGATACTATCTGAGCCAGGGTCTTTCGGCCGAGCGCTTCACGGTTGACGCAGAGGGAACTGCTGAATCCTGCGGGAAAACGAAAGGTGCGAAAGGCGCCGGACCAGGATGCCCCACCAGCCGTCGTGTCGAGACCAAACCTTTCGACTGCTCCCGGTTGCTCCGATAGCTCAGACCGGTCTTTTCAACTATCTTCGTCGGCCAGACCGATCCGATGTAACGGGATCATTCCATGCCGACCCCCTCCAATCAAGAACGTTCCGTCCTTACTCGGGCGCTAAAACAGGAAGCGCACCGTTTAGGATTCCTTGCATGCGGGATCTCTTCGGCCCGTCACCTGACCGAAGAAGAGAGCCGACTCGCAGCATGGCTTCAGTCGGGCTTCCACGGAACCATGACCTGGATGGAACGAAACAGGGAGAAGCGGCTCGATCCTGGCGTTCTGGTTCCGGGCGCCCGGAGTGTGGTTTCCGTACTCGACAACTACTACCGTCCCGAAGTGGCAGCGAATGACCCCCGAACGGGACGAATCAGCCGATATGCGTGGGGAGACGACTATCACGACGCCATGAAGTCTCGACTTCGGGAACTCTATTCGTGGCTCGACGAGCGAACGGATGGACTCGACGGACGCGTTTTTGTGGACTCGGCGCCTGTACTCGATAAGGCATGGGCCGCCCGATCCGGACTCGGATGGATCGGAAAGCATTCAAATCTTATCCATCCCGCCTTCGGGTCCTGGTTCTTCATAGGCGAAATGATCATCAGCGCGGATCTCGATACGGATGGTCCTATTGCGGAACACTGCGGCTCCTGTACCCGGTGCATCGATGCCTGCCCGACCGATGCCATCGTAGAGCCCTTTGTCGTCGACGGTTCGCGGTGCATTTCTTATCTCACGATCGAGCACCGGGAGGACGACATCTCGCCTGATCTCAAGAGAGGAACGGGAAACTGGATTTATGGCTGTGACATCTGCCAGGAAGTCTGTCCGTGGAATAAATTTGCAACGGATTCCGGCAACGAGTCATACGCTCCGCGCCCTGGAACGCTCGATACCGACCTGGATACGTGGGCCACGTTGACTGAAGATGAGTTTCGAGCTCGCTTCCGAAAGAGTCCGGTCAAACGGGCAAAATGGTCTGGATTCAAACGAAATATTCGTACCGCGCTCGAAAATGCTGCGATCTTACGACCAGGCGAGAGGTAGTCTGATCCGAAAGAGCGACCCCTCACCTTTCTCGCTCTCTACCTCAATCTGACCATCGAGCAGATCCAGCACGCGCCTCGAAAAGGCGAGCCCCAGACCGGTCCCTTCGAAATTCCGAACTCTCCAGTCCTCCTCCTGGGAAAAGATCTGGAACAGTTCTCCCTGATAATCAGATGAAATGCCGATGCCCGTGTCTTCGATCTCAATGAGTGCGTGATTCTTGTCCCGCATCGTTCGAATGGATACGCTCCCCTTCGACGTGAACTTTGCCGCATTGGAGATAACACGGTCGAACACCTGTTCGAGCCGGTGCTGATCGGAATGAACAATCGGGTCGGCGCAGTCGAGTGCCAGCCGGAGCGCGATCCCTTTCTGCTCGAGTTCATCACGCACTTTGCTGACGCATTTTTTCAGTACAGCGTGCAGAGACAGGTCATTTTTCTGGATCTGCACCAACCCCATTTCCACGTTGGACAATTCAAACAGATCGTGGACGAGGCCCTGTATTTTGCTCGACCGGTCTGTCAAAACGTTCACAAACTCCCGAATCTGTTCGGGTAGATGAACCCCGTTTTCAATCTCGTACTCTGAGATCTCCTTTTCGAGTAGCTGAGCGTAGCCACTCAGCGCCCCGAGTGGCGTGCGAATTTCGTGACTCAGTGTCGCAATAAATGATGTTTTGGAACGATTGGAAGATTCGGCTTCCCGCTTGGCCTGTACCAGTACCTCTTCGGCCGCCTTCATCTCCGAGACATCCGTGAGGATACCTCGTACAATCTGGAGTCCGCGGACGGGTCCTGCCGGAGAGGCAAATTCTCTCAGCCACCGGATCGATCCATCCCTATGATGAATTCTGTAAACCACCCGGCTTTCATTCCCGTCCGCCAGCGTCATGGTATGCGCCCGGACCAGCGGACGATCATCCGGATGAACCAGATCCTGAATCCAGTCAAACGTCCCGTCGGGAGAGTCGACGATCTCTGCAGGGCGATACCCGGTCAAATGAAGCAATTGATCGGTGGCGAACAGGTAGGAACGCGAACTTTCGTCAAGAACCATAAAGCGGACCAGGCCGTCGTCGATGGCCGACACGGTGTCACTGTATCGAGTACAGTTCGAAATCCAGGAGTAGAGCGATTCATACAGTCCGAAGAGTCGCGTCGCCCGCTGGATATCAGCTGCGGGTGGAGCTTCCGAGTGAAAGATGAGAAGACCGGCGAATCGACCATTATCATGAACAGGATAGACTATTCCGTAGGTGCTCGAGGCACTGGATTCACCGGTCCTCGAACTACCTGTTAATTGCCGGCATAAATCCGGGACAGATGCTGCGTCGAACGCCCGGGCCGTGCCCGTACGAATGACCTCGTCGAGAAAACTATTGCGCTTGACGACGGGACCAAAACTGACCGGGGTCGTCGGTGTCTGCTCGGTCTTCGATGTATCGGAGACGGTGGTGAAAGTCGTCGAGCCGCTTACCAGCAGAAACAGTCCCCGTCCGGCCCCTAACCCGTCCTTCAGGATGTGCAAACCCACGTCTGAAAAGATGGTGTGGTCTGGCGACGTCGTGGCACTACGGCGGAGTGCATTCTCCGTCTCCTCATCGACTCGCTCATCGTCCCCCTTCCGGGTGTCTTCATCGCTCTGAAGGAAGAGCTGGTGCGTGTCTGACGTCACTCTACCCTGTGAGGGCGCCGCATTTTGTACGGTCTGTGCATCCGGCTGTCGAACGGACGATACGGCATTCCGATCGGTTCGGACCTCCTGCCGATTTGCTCCCCGCCCGAATCGTCGATCATCGATCACGAGTCGGGAGATGCGGGGTCCCGATGCAGGCTCGTCACCCGGCAAATAGCCAATGATGACCCACCCTGAACTGGATTCACGGGGTAGCGCCCCCATATGGAGCCCACCCATCTGAAGCGGGAGTTCAACCGCATCTGCTCCGTCGAGACCTTCGAGCGTGATCAACACATCGCGTGATACCGTGGACCCTTCGGTCCAACCCCAGGCCGCGATCGCCGCCTCGTTCGACACGGCAACGGTGCCATCAGGATTGACTTCTACCAGGGCGATGGCATCTGTACATCCACCCTGACCGAGCGAGCCAGGATGTGACGCAAGCGAAAACAGGGACTGGAAATTCATTACCGGGCGTTCTGAGGGGTCATTGAGGGGATGCCGTTCCCAGACACACAAATACGGAGCCAATCAGGGTCCAGCGTCCAAATTAATCTTTCTGTCGGCATTTTTCTCTCTTGGAACTACCCTGAAGAGCCAAAAAACGCCGGTTAGAACCTGAATGCCTGCAAAGATAAAAATAGCCTGTCGCAGATCGAGCACGTGATTTTGCAGAACGAGACTCGCAATGAGGATTGATACTGAATCTGCGAGCATGATGAGCAGCCATTCCGAAGCGAACACTCTTCCCCTGAATTCATCGATCGCCCTTTCCTGTAGCATGACGGTTGAAAAAACCCAGTTTGCCCCACTGGAGGCATGGGCTACGATGACCGGAACGGCAACCCACCAGGTCCAGGGCAATCCTGCGACGAGCAGATAGCACATCCCACTGAAGATGACACAGGACCCGAGAATGGCAGGCCATTGTGAGCGGTTTCTGAATGTGGCCCTCGCGATGACCGGACCGACGCCGGTTCCAAACCCTCTCGCTGCATAAAGTATCCCGATTCCTGCCGCCCCTCGTTCGGGTGATACGGCTTCTCCAAGCAGCGCGAGCATGTAGACCAGCGCTCCTCCTCCAACGGCCCAACTCGCTTTCGCGAGGGCAATTCGTCCGATCCGGGGGTGCCCCGTCAGGTGTCTCCAACCGTCGACCACCTCGCGAAGGGCCGTCCCGATTCTGACACCGGTCGCCCGGGCAGTGCCGGATTTCGGGATTACGGTCCTGAAAATGAAAAAAGCCGACAGAAGGTAGCTCGCTGAATCGATGGCGAACACCGCCTGGATACCGACCCACTCGACGGCGAGCCCCCCCACGGCTGCACCCAGTGTTAACAACATCGACCACGTCGCAGACATGATCGTGTTCGCCGTAACGAGTTCCTTCTCCTCGGTGATATTTGGAATCGAGGCACTCTGCGCCGGATGGAACGCCGCACCTATGATCACCTGAAGTGCCGTGATCACGTATACCAGGTAAATTTCATCTACCTCATCTACGAAAAGAAGACCAAGTACGATGACGGCCCGAAGCAGATCGGCCGAAATCATGACCCGGCGCCGATCGAAACGGTCGACAATGAGTCCCGCGAGCGGGGAGGCCAACGCCCAGGGCAACATCTTCGTGATGAAGACGGCGCCCAACGCAAACTCGGAGCCCGTAAGATTGAGGATCAGGCTATACAGGGCGATGGTATTGAACCAATCGCCGAAAAGCGAGATAATATTCCCTATCCAGAGCCGCCTGAATGCGGTGTTGGATCGAATCAGTCGGAAATATCCAACCGGCTCCTCACTCGACATGATCAGGCGTCCGGATCGGACTCGACCCCGTCGTCGGAACAGCCGGCCGTATCATTGCCCGTTGAAAGACCTGCCTCTTCGGCATCCTCACCGGTTTCGGGTCGCAGAAGAGGGAACAGGATGACATCCCGGATGGACGGCTGACCTGTCATTAACATGGCAAACCGGTCTATTCCCATCCCCAGACCCGCTGTCGGTGGCATACCGTACTCCATGGCCCGCAGGTAATCTTCGTCAAGCTGCATGGCTTCCTCGTCTCCTCCGAGCTTGAGTTTCGACTGATCTTCGAAACGAGCCCGTTGATCGATCGGATCGTTCAGTTCGGAGAAGGCATTACAGAGTTCCTTTCCGTTGCAGATGACCTCGAAACGTTCTACCAATCCCGGATGTTCGCGATGCTTTTTCGCCAACGGGCTCAGCTCGACGGGATAGTCGGTAATAAATACCGGCTGTACCAGATCCGGCTCTACGAAGGCACCGAAGATTTCATCAATGAGCTTCCCGGTCCCCATGGTGTTGTCTATCTCGAGTTCAAGTTCTTCGCAGACCTTCGCCAATTCCTCCCGGCCGAGGCCGGCTACATCTTTTCCGGTTGCACCCTTGATGGCATCGAGAAGCGGAAGACGACGCCAGGGCCGCTTGAATGAAATTGTTCGGTCTCCGACGGTAATGTCTGTCGTGCCATGGAGCGTCATCACGACGTGTTCGACCATCTCCTCGAAGAAATCCATCATCCACCGATAGTCTTTGTACGCGACGTACAATTCCATCATCGTGAATTCCGGATTGTGAAAACGACTCAGTCCTTCATTCCTGAAATCCTTCGATATCTCGTAGACTCCGTCGAATCCGCCGACGATCAGACGTTTCAGATAAAGCTCATCGGCGATGCGCAGGTAGAGTTCCATACCCAGGGCATTGTGCCGGGTGGTGAACGGCCTGGCCGTGGCTCCACCATAAATGGGTTGAAGGGCCGGTGTCTCTACCTCCAGATATCCACGATCGTCGAGAAATCGACGGATGGTCGAAATCATGAGCGCCCGCTTGCGAAAGACCTCCCGGACTTCCGGGTGGACAGCCAGGTCTACATAGCGTTGCCGATAACGAAATTCTTTGTCCGTCACTTCGTTGAATGCCTGCCCGTCTACCTCCTTGACGACAGGAAGGGGCCTCAGCGACTTGGCCAGGAGTTCGAGCCCTTCGGTATGCACGGACACCTCACCCATGCGGGTGCGAAAAACAAATCCGCGAACACCCACGATGTCGCCGATATCGAGCAGTTTCTTGAAAACCGTATTGTAGAATCCCTCCGGCAGATCATCGCGGCGTACATAGATCTGAATCGTCCCAACGGCATCCTGGAGATGGAAAAAAGCGGCCTTTCCCATAATCCTTCGGGACATGATCCGACCGGCAATCGAGACCTGGAAGGGCTCGGAAGCCACACCTTCATCACCCGGTTGATGTTTTTGATCATCAAACGCCGCCACGATATCGGTTGTACCGTGGGTAACGTCCCAGGAATACCCATATGCCGGATATCCCGCGGCCTCAAGTTCTTCGCGCTCTGTACGGCGCCGGAGTTCCTGCTCGCTCAGTTCTGTTGACATGGTTTCCTGCTCGTAATTACTCGGATGCTACCGAGGGCGGACGGTAATCGGACAGCTCTTTCATTGTCATTCGTATTTCCTCGACCGGATGATCCGCGAGTGCCGGATTATTACTCTGTCCGGTTGACCGGTACGTTCCGGCGGCAGCGATGGCATCGAGCACATCCATACCCTCGACGAGTTCGCCGAATACGGTGTACTGGGTATCCAGAAAAGGAACGCCACCGACAGTCGTGTACGCTTCCCGGGCCTCAGGAGTGATCGCGAACGTTGAGTCGCGCTGTTTTAACTGCGTCTCCATCCCCGTCAATTCCTCGTCCCGCAAGACGCGTCCCTGGACAATATAAAATTGGGACCCGCTCGATGCGCGTTCCGGATTGACCTGATCCGCCTGACGTGCCGCCGCAAGGGCGCCCCGTTTGTGAAACAGCGCCGTATTGAACTCTGCGGGTATGGTATATCCCGGTCCTCCCTGGCCGTGAGTCTGAGGATCTCCGGACCTGGAATTAGGATCGCCTCCCTGGATCATGAATGTCGGGATCACCCGATGAAACTGGGTACTGTCGTAGAATCCTTCGTTGACCAGCTTCAGAAAGTTATCTCTGTGTCCCGGAGTCTCGTTGTAGAGGCCAACGACCATTCGTCCGAGATTTGTGTCTATTTCTACGTATTTCATTGCGTCTTTTGTGGCCTCTGTTTTGCAACCCGCCATTAAAAAAGCGGCGAATACACATGTCATGAATAGAATGTGGGAGCCCGAGCGAAATCTGGGACTCGACGTCTGGTGTGGTGCTTGTGCTGTCATGGTCTTAGTTCTGCTTCAAAAAATCGTACGATGGCTATACGAAGTAACTTCTCCTGATCGACGCTCGACAAAGAAGGCATTTCCTGTCGCTGTCTCCAGAGCCAGAGTCCTTGCTCATCCATCCCGGCACGTTCATACAGTCCGAGGGCCTCAAACGCGCAGTACGTGCCCTCCATAATAAGCTCCTGCTTGCGTTCCCGCTTCAGATCCGGTTGAAATCCTTTCCCGTGCGATTGTACTCCAATCAAGAACAGCAACGATTCGATCGTCATTTCTCGATCGAACCGGGCCTGGAGTCGCCCGGTGATACGTTGCCAACGCGCTTCCAGTGTCGCACTTTCCGTAGCCAGATATTGCGCTATAGTCTCGCTCATCGAGCCGCGATTAAGAACATCACGTACAGATCCAGCGCGTGCAAATGATTGTACATAACGTCAGTCACGGGTAGCCGGTCAAAAGAACCGCTCCGGTACCGACTCTCGATGCAATGGTTCCGTTGCTGCCTCATGGAAATGGCCTTCTCCGAAAGATCAAGGATTCTCGACCGGTTGGACGCCGGAGTCTGCAGAACGGTCTCCGCTGTGTGCCCGATTCAGAACATCTGCAATGGCCCGGGCACCGTCCGTGCTGATACGCCCGGATGATAGTGCAAGACGAACAGCCTGTTCCGAGAGTGCCTCGAAGACGCCGAGCAGATCCGGTCGATCGGCCGTTAAAAACTTCAGTTGTTTCCGTAGAGACGTTACATCCCCCCTCACGATGGGGCCTGTGAGTGCTTCGGCAGGTCCCATAGTCAGTGAATTTTCGAGCGCTTCGCGAGCGAGTTGGCGAAGTATCGCGTGTGGAATCCCGGCATCCGCCAGTAGTGAGTTCGCAAGTTCGATAAGAACCGTCAAATAATTTGACACGATCACCGCCGCGGTATGAATGCGCACCTTGTCTTCCGTCTCCACTACGTGCGGAACGGCACCCAGCAAACGAGAAATCCGACAGGCAATCCCGGAGGCCTCTCCCTCGACCATGATGGGGATATCCCTGAAAAGATGGTCCGTCGATCGACCTGAAACCGTCTGAAGCGGGTGCATCGACCCCGTTTGTGCTCCCAGCGCACGAAACGGACCGAGACTAGCCGAGGTATGCACGCCGGACGTGTGAAGAACTACCTGATCATCCCACCGCTCACGCTTGCGTGCGAAAATATCGGCAACTTCAGCGATGGCATCATCGCTTACGAGCAAAAAGAGAATATCACTTCTGACCGGTTGCGATGCTGCAATCGATGCAGAATCGCCGTACGTGAGGTGTCGAACCAGAGAAGATGCTTTCGACTTCGTCCTGGAATAAATGCATTGAAGTTCCAGCCCCGCGGCGACCAGAGAAGGCACCAGGGCCGAAGCCATTCGGCCGGTTCCTACGACGGAGAATGTATGAGGCTCCCAACCGGGAGTATCGTCTCTCTCTGGTAATGAACGCATCGCTTCCATAGTCCATCAGTCGATTCGTGTCGGGCGGAACCTCCCCACACCATCAGAGCTCGTTAACACAGACGGAAGATACCCTACTTGCGGGAAATCAAGGCCCCAATATATCCAGGATTGCCGTCCTGTGGCAGATCCATGGTTAAAACATGAACTTCTTCCGCCCTGCGGTATCGGGTAGCAATCATGGCGACGAGCAATGGGCCCTTTCCCCTGACGCGTAGACCATCTTCCCGATTCATCAGGGTCGCCAGGCCATCCACATCTAATGATTCAAAACAGGTTCGAAACGTGGTGAGTTCGCTTTCCCCTGCCTCTAGCAGCTCGGAGCAGACGACGACCAGTACGGAACGATTAAACATAATCTCACCGATAGCGTGTCCGAGTTCTTCGCAATATTCTGGAGATTCCACACCCATGACGATCGGAATTATAGTAAAACTCTCCAGTTTCGACTGCAAAAAAGGAAGTTGAACGTCTACGCCCCTGCCCTGAAAATGCCCTGAATCATCCAGGAAGATGTCATCATCCTCATCGCAGAGTTCGTTCCGGAGTGTATCGTCGATGGAGACCGCGCCAAGTGGACTCACGTACTCATCCAGACTACAAATACTGATCTCCTTTTTTGATTCAACGCCGGCTGAGGAAATAATGACGACCGTATCGTATACCGATTTATCCAGAGACTGATACACGTTCGCAGCCGTCTTGCCCCCGGAGGCCAGATTCGAGTCGGGAACGACCACTGCAAGCACCTCACGCTCTGAAGGCATCGCTTCGGAGCTGGCAAACAGTGAGGAGAGTTGTTGTTGTAACGGTGTTGCCTGCGTAGCGAAAACAGGCCGAATCGACGGTTCCATGATACTTTTCGGATGGAAGAGGTCCTTTATTAGCGTTTGGCGAGAGATCTGGCAACAGGTGCCGCCGCGCCGGAGATGTGAGTGGTCAGGGTCCAGTTTGTTGAAATTACCTTCCGTGATCGAATCCAGCAACGCAGACGTCAGTCACAAGCCCCGGATAAAATCGTATTCACAGAAAGAGCGCAGTTCGACTCTGCGTCAGCGGCACGGTCAAGAATCCCTGATTCCGGGGATGGATCGAACGCGGGCCTCGAATGTCTGTCATTTTTTTTGTATCTATGCGCAAAACCTATCCCATCATTCAGATTTTGAGGCGTCTCCATGAGTCGAGAGGAAATCACCCGTAGAAGCTTTTTGACGAGAATCTCTGTAGCTGGAGGACTTGTCGTCGGTTCCAGTACCCTTCTCTCGGCCTGTGGAGGTGGAGATAAAGCTCCTGCGACCGAAGAAGCCCCCGTTGCGGCAGAACCTGCCACAGAGGCAGCAACCGAAGGCTGTACCGATGTGAGCGGTCTGACAGAATCTGAAGTCCAGATGCGGACCAGTCTGCAGTATGTTGACGCGTCGACAACGGAAGGCAAAACATGTTCAAACTGTGCGCTCTACGTAGTCGCAGAGGAAGGTGCCGCGTGTGGTGGATGCAACCTGATCAAGGGCCCCATCAATCCAGACGGATACTGCATGTCGTGGGCTCCAAAGACCACCTGAGTCGGATGAGTCATCGCACCCGGCGGGTGTAATCGTCGGTCTTTCTAGCGGTCCCGAGTCAGGCGGTGTGTGTTCTCGACAATGCAGTTTCTTCGCTGTATTGGAGATCGTGAAGCGTCCTGTAGAGACCCCCGAGTGCCATCAGATCCTGGTGTGTTCCAGACTCTATTTGTCTACCCTTCTCGAGGACAACGATTCGGTCAGCATTCCGTATCGTCGACAATCGGTGGGCAACGACCAGACTGGTTACGCCCTTTCTCCTGGAGAATAGTCCATCGAGCGCATCCTGTATTACAGCCTCGGATTCGCTGTCGAGGCTCGCTGTAGCCTCGTCCAGGATGAGAACCCGTGCCTCCTTCAGAATGGCCCGTGCAATGGCCACCCGTTGCTTTTGCCCTCCGGACAACTTGACTCCCCGCTCTCCTATCTCTGTATCATAACCGTCGGGAAGGTCCGCTATAAACGCATGCGCATTGGCCAGCGCTGCCGCCGCGTACACGTCTTCATCCGAGGCGTCCGGCTTCGCATATCGAATATTTTCCTTCACACTTCCGGAAAAGAGCGTGGGTTCCTGGGGTACAACCGAAACGGCTTTCCGGAGAGCGTCCAGCGTGTAGAATCTGATATCGTTTCCTCCGAGGGACACCGCCCCCTGGTCCGGATCGTAGAGTCTACTCATTAATCGCGTCACCGTACTCTTACCCGAACCCGATGGACCGACGAGAGCGACCGTCTCTCCAGCAGGTACTACGAGGGATAGTCCCGACAGAGCGGCATCTTTGCCCTGTGGATAGGTAAAGGTCACATCATCGAAAACAATCTCTCCGCCGGCCACACACTGAGAATCACCCTGTACCTCTTCGTTGGAATCGAGCAGATCGGATACCCGCTCCATTGCGGCAAGCCCCGCCTGAAGTTGATTGCTGAAAAACATCACCGAAATCACCGGGCGTTGGAGCATGCGCTGATACATGATAAAGGCCGTCAATTCCCCCATCGATATAGAACCCCGGGTCACCATCCATCCTCCCACGAGCAGAACGGCTCCGAGTCCGTACTCAGACGTGAGTGTTACGAACGCCTCCATCACCCCGACTTCCTTGCGGCGACTGAGGCTTAAATCCACATACTGATCATTTTCAGAACTGAACTTCGCCGCTTCCAGGGGTTCGTTGGCGAAGCCTTTCACGACCTGTATGTTGGTGATCGCCTCGCTCGCAACAGCCGTCATCTCGCCCACTCGGCTTCGAATCTTTCGGGCGGCATCTCGAAGCGGTCCCTGATAGTGACGGGTTACTCCGGCGAGCAACGGAGCCACGATCACGTTGATCAGTGCCAATTTCCAGCTCATCAACAAGACGATGGTCGCGATGACGAGAATACTGAAAAGCTGCCCGGCGAGCCGCGTCGCACCGGCCTGGATCATCCCTTCGAGAGCGTTGACGTCCGAGACCACCCTGGATACGAGCGAGCCTGATCGTTCCTCTGTAAATCTGGGTATCGGAAGTCGGAGCAATCGTGAGTACGTACGCATACGAATATCACTGATGATGCTCTGTGTGAACGAATAGCTGAGATACATCGAGGCATACCCGATGCCCGCGCGGAACAGGTAATATCCTACATACGCTCCGGCCAGAAGCAGAAACAGGTTGACCTCTCCGGAGGGAATGACTGAATCGAATGCAATGCGAACGAATTGAGGGCCTACCGTCCCGAGCGAAGCCGAGAAGCTGATAAGAACCGAGAGTCCGATCACTTTCCGTCGATACGGCGATAGAATATGCCAGAGTCGACTGACGATTTCAGATCGTTCTGTCGTCATGAGGAGATGGGTCGAAGGAGAAGAATTTACTCATGCCTTCGTACGGCACGAGACTCCTTCAGTTCACCAACATGGAATGTGTAATCTGACGCCCCCCGAAAGACAACGTATAGAAGTAGACTCCAGACGTCAGATTTTCCCCGTCGAACACGATGCTGTACTGCTGGGTCGATCGTGCTATATCATCGAACAGGGTGGCGATCATTCGGCCCAACATATCATGAACGTCGAGCCTCGTTGGTCCGTCTCCAGGGACCTGAAAACGTATTTCGGTATCCCGGTTGAAAGGATTGGGGAAATTGGGCCAGAGAGTGAACGTGGTCGGGGTGGCGAGCATCACGCTAACTTCCTGGCTGACCGATGAAGTCCCGTCGGCGAGGACCAGCTTGATACGAAACCGATGTCTCCCCGGCGGAAGATGGTCGAACACGGAGCGATAGATCGTCTCCTCCGGTAAGACCGAATCGGTATCCATGATTCTATCCGTGTGCCAGAAATTAGCAGCTCCAGGGTTGAAATGTTCGACTTCGAATCGGCTTTGACCTTGCTGCAAGGGGGCTTCCCACACCAGCTCCACCGTACTTCCGTCGGTCGACCCCTCGAACACCGGAAGGACATACGACTGCCCGAGTGGCTCTGTAGATTCCAGGCTAAAAACCGTTATCGTCTGTTCCGATCTGAAGCTCTGACCGGCAGCGTCCCACACAATGAGCGAAACCCGATAGGTACCCGGTTCCTGGTACCGATGGCCAGGACTTCGCTCGGTCGATGGAATGCCATCACCGAAGTCCCAGAGCGCGGCGTCCACCGGTGAAGCGTCAGAAGGCTGTTCCATCGTGAAAGTGATCCGTTCGGCCGTCGACGCTACCGTAGTCGATTGGATAGCGGAAACAGGTAACTGGTTGATCGGTCCGCGAGAAAATACCTGTCTGTCCGTACCGTTGCCTGAAACCGTGTTACCGATCCACCTCAGACTGGCCACGTCCGAATCGATGTCTACAGACGCCTCTCTGTTCTCTGTGAACGTATTCCCCGTAATACTGAATGTGTCCGTGTTCCCTCCGGATATTTCGAGTCCCAGGCCCTGATTTCCTATAAACGTATTGCCTTCCAACGTCAGGAAATGGGTGTCGCCGTTCACCCTGAATCCGTGCCGTTGACCATCGACGGCTACTCCCACACCGGTGTTTTCGAAGTTATTCGCGTAGAAGTACAGATGACTGGCTCCACTCGACTCCCCCTGGATCTGAGCGCCCCAGCGGCTCATCTTCCGAATCGTGTTGAATGCATAATAGTTGTATTTCTTCTCCGCCGTATTGGAGATGGATATCCCTATTTCGGAGCCCGATTCGACGACATTGTCTGTAAATATGCCATATTTACCGCCCGCATGTTCAAGGCCTATGTACTTCGTTCGACCATCCGGGTCGCGAATCATGTTTCGACGGACCGCCACATAATCAGACTCGTCAATACTTAACCAGTGGTCGACGAGATTGTCCTCGACAATGGCCCGATGGCAATTCCTCCAGATCTCTATCCCGAGCCCTTCACCGTTTGTACGGGTGATCGTGTTTCGACGGATAATAAGATCGGTCGAGCCGTCGTTAGCGAGAATGCCACCGCGACCCGTATTCGAAATTGTGTTTCGTTCGACGACATTTCCGGACGATCCGTGCGAAATACGAATGCCTCCTCCCCATTGGTAGTTCGGTGCGATGTCCCGGATGACGTTGTCTGAAATGACCGTATTCGTTACTCCAGACGCGAGGTAGATGCCATGCGGACCGAAGTCTGCGGTCTCGACAAATCGGCGGATTGTGACATCGTGAATATGAAGTCGCTCACTACCCGAGGCGAGAATACCGTTCAGGGCATGCGTATTGTTAGCTCCGTCCAGGACCAGATACCCCACCTCGACATCGGCTTTGTCCTCAATGTGGATCAGGTCCCCATCGGTGAATCCGGTGTATCGAACGGTAGCTACACCGTCTGTTGGACCGAATAGAATCGTGCCGGAGGCTGGAAGAAGGGATCGGGATATTTCGTACATACCCGGTGGAAAAAAGAGTGTGTCACCCGCTGTCGACAGACTGATCGCAGCCTCTATTCCCGTCGTATCGTCGCGACCGTCGTCGGCGATCGCTCCATACATCGTGATGTCGAGCTTGCGGCGCGTCTCCTTCGCCACTGTGGATCGCACGGCCGTTGCCACCAGTAGCACGCCGATGACGGCAAGCCGAATGGAAAAAAGTCGCCGCACCGATGCCGCTCGCATCGATGATAAAAATGCTGTATTCGGTCTCAAATTCGGTATCGTCCCCTCAGACTCCCTGTTCATTCCCCTCTGCCCGTTTTCCGGGCATGCACCGTCCACTCGCTCTGGACGCGGCGTCTGTATGTGAGAACGAAAAAAAACCGATGTTTTGCCTCCAGTGGCTCGACGGCCGATCAGCCAGTGGCTCGACGGGCAATCAGCCAGCCGGCATCGATGCCTGCCAGATCAGAAAGGCGTCGTGAGCATCCACATCACCATCTTCGTCGAAATCTGCTGCCGTATGCTGCTTGGCCGGGAGCGAGATCAGTCCAAGGAATTCATCGAGAGCGAGTGCCGCGCTGTAGGCTGAAGGGCTTCCTGAGCCATCCAGATCGCCGAGTTTGGGTCGTACATCGACCATCAGAACGGACGATGCCGTACTTCCGACGGCGTCAACGGCAGTGGACGTAACGGCTACACTATCGACCGGTACTCCCGATGCGTATGCCTCGATAGCCGATAGCGTCAATTGGGACCCGGTTACGCTCGCCGTCACGTGCTGGTCGGAGGCCGAAAGGGACGAATACGCTATCGTCCCACTTCCGCCCGAGAAAATAGTCGCAAGATCGATCAAGGACTCCTGGCCTTCGATAAGAGAGATACCGGCCTGAGTCGCAGCTACTACCGGTGTCGGATCCATAGTGAATTTCCCCACCGCGGTCCCCCAGACTCCGTCGTCCGTGCTTCCACCGAGAGGGATGCCCCGTTGGAGTGCATACTCATTGAACATCCAGAATGACGCGTCGTCGGTCGGATCGACCGCTGAGCCTGAATAGTCTCCCCAGCGGTTGGACGAAGAAAATGTCCTCACATAGAAATCCACTCCCGCCCGGAGCGTCACAGCCGGTCCCATGCTCCCTGCCGCTTCCCCGTTTTTTCGACTCGATACGTATGCTCCCGGAAACAGACCCGAACCCGATGCCGAGAATCCTACGGCCACATCTCCGGCCGCATTGACAGCAATGGAGGGAAAAAAAGTGTATGTACCGACCGCTATATCTTCTCCACCAATCGTCCCGGATTCTGCGAGTGCCGGGGCCGCCGGATTGGTGGCATCCACCCGAAACCAGAACGCGGTCGCCTCCCCCCCGTCCGACATCCCCGGACCCGGACGAATGGTCGTCGAACCGTAGAGTTGATTGTTTCTCCACACCGCGTTAAGTGCGCGACGGTTGTTGGTCATAATGCGCGTCGATGTTCCAGACTGAGGAGCATCGGGTAGCGTTAGCGGCGTGTCGTCTATGTCCCCCACAGCCACGAACGTGGATGTAAATGAAGGTGTCATTGTGGGATCATCAACCCTGATGACGTGGAGAAACTCGGATGAACTCGTACTCAGCCCCCCGTAGGCAACGAGCCACGTACCGACCGTCCCGGTTGGCGCGGGAAGAAAAACATGCGCCGGCTGTATGGTCGTAGCCAGAGATCCACTGCCGGAGGCGACAAACGGATCGAATACACTGACCGGAGAGATGCCTCCGGTATATAAGCCGGCCGCACCTTCTGTTTTTTTTATGACCCAGAGCCGCGACCCTCCGTATGTCCCACTTCCGAACGTAAACAGATTAGCTGTGAGATAAATAACGTTTGCATCCACGGCAAGGCCTGGATAGTCGGCCCAGTGAGGAATCGAGTTGACATCGATCATCGTTTCCAGGGCCTGGAACGCCCATGTTCCGTTCGGATCGGAAGATGCGGACACGGCAATCAAAATTCGGGATGAATTGACCGTATCGCCGTCCGAGGTATCTCTTTTTTCGAGGGCGACAAGGACATACCGTGAGGAGATCTGGTCGAAGATTACTTTCGGGTCGAATAACCCGGACACGGGTGACAGAGGCTGAAAAAAAGACTCCAACGATTGTCTATTCTGACTGGAACCGGTCTTCGAATACCACTCAATGGTTGCGTTCACAACCAGAACGACCTGATCTGGCCCCACTGCTACATACGGATCGGGAGGGATATGAAACGTTCCGGAAGTCTGTCCTTCCGTACCGAACGGAATCGTATCGAAGGAAAATGTCAACGTCGCAGCGGATTGGGTGGACATCCCGCTCGGGGAGACCGGGCCAGTTCTGGCTGCAGAATGCGGGTTGTCGGGGAGACTTGCATCGGAAAGCGGTCCTCCATCGGTCGCCGGGCGCACGGGCGTCGGATGCCAATTCTTGGGTTCGGGCTTCTCTAGCCACATCGTCAGACTGTCAGAAGAAATGGCTCCTCGAATGGATGGACTCATACGAAGACGTCCGTCTGAATAGGAGCCGCGAATCCGTGAAGCGTGCACTCGGACAGGGACGTAAACTCTTTTCTTACCGTCCGATCCGGTCGAATTCGTCTGTGCATGAACGGATGTACTGACGACGCACAGGGCCATGAGAACAATCGCTCTAGTCATGGCCATGATATAATGCTTACGGAATGGACGGTTTTACGAACCGGATCGACGGGTAAAAATAGCGATGGGACGACTGAGTTTCCGAACGATGGCATTTCCCATTCGTCTGGCTGTCACAGCCATTCGACAGGTTTACTGTAACCTACGTTGGGAAATTCCGATATAGAGTGGATCCTCAGTGATAATCACGCTTCGACTGTTTGTAATGAAACCAGCTCATATTCGCTCATTGCTGATCCTCCTTCTGTTCATAATCCTTGGCGACACGTCAGCAACGGGCCTCGCGTCATCGACGAGCACGTCCGAGGGAATCGTCGCCACCCCGCTCGAATACACGGTCGATCTAAATGATCGCTCCGGTGATACATTCAAAGTTTCGCTTCGCGTAGGTGATCTGACGTCGGAAAACGGGCTCTACCAGTTTGCGTCGACGGCACCGGGCACATATCAGGTGATGGACATCGGACGCCTCGTGCGTTCGTTCGAGGCAGTGGATGCCTCGGGAACTATCATTCCGTCTGAAAAGGTATCCACCAATCAGTATGTCATCTCGGATCCAGAACGCGTTGTCGAAATCCATTATACGATTGCTGAAACGTGGGATACACCGGTAGATGAAAACCCGATCTATCTGATGGCGGGTACGTCCATCGAGAATGATCATGTGCTCATCAACGGTCAGGCGGTCTTCGGTTATCCTACAGGCATGCAGGATCGAGCGCTTCATATCCGATTGGAATACCCGACCGAATGGCTGATAGGTACGGCACTACCGGAAGACGAAGACGGTACGTTCCTCGCAAAGAACTACGACCACGCCGTCGATTCGCCTATTTTGCTGGGACGACTCTCGACTGCACATCTGGATGTACGCGGCACATCCATCGATCTGTTTACCTATTCGAAGACGGATGTCGTCAAGTCCGAGATGATACTCGAGTCCACGCGGGACATTTTAAACTCTGCTGCAGATTTCCTGGGCAAACTGCCTGTGGATCGATATGCGTTCCTCTTTCATTTCGAGGACGTTTCGAACGGTGCCTGGGAGCATTCCTATAGTTCGGAATACGTTTTTGCGGAAGCGGGATTTCAACAGGCTATCAATCAAGGGATCCCGAGCATCGTCGCACACGAGTTCTTCCACATCGTCCAGCCCCTGAACATCCACAGCGAGATCATCGAGCACTTCAATTTTGTAGAACCCGTAGCATCGGAGCATGTCTGGCTCTATGAGGGAACGACAGAGTGGATGGCACAGATGGCTCAACTTCGCTCGGGATTGATCGACCTCGATACGTATCTCCAGAGAATCTCGGGCAAAATGGCGGCGGCCGAGAATTTCGATACGTCATACAGTCTGAGCGAGCTAAGTCTGAACTCCTACTCGAAAAAAGGACAGCAGGAATGGGGAAATATCTATCAACGAGGAGCCGTCGTTGCCGGACTGCTGGATCTCGACATACTCTCATTATCCGGTGGATCGGAAGGACTCAGGGATGTGATCCTGGAACTGGCCGACACGTACGGGCCGGATACATCATTCGTTGAGGCCGGTTTTTTCGACGAGGTGACGGCCATGACTTATCCGGAAATACGTTCATTTTTTGAGGACTACGTGCGCGACACCAAGACGCTTCCCATAGCCAGATACTACCATAAAGTGGGAATACAGTATATCCCCGAATACAATACGGGAAACCAGATTGCCCGATTCGGTCTACAAGTGGGTCTGGAAGGACAGGATCTGGTCGTTACAGGTGGAACCGAGACCACGGAAGCATGCGGAATTCAGAATGGGGATGTACTGGTTCGCTTCAACGATCTGGATATTTCGTTGAAGACTGCCCAGAGAGTATTTGGTCAACTACAGGCTCTGGCCGCCGATGAAGAATTCGTCCTCCGAGTACGTAGGGACGGGGAAGAGCACGATTATACGTGTGCGAAAGAAACGGTCGATCAAATCACGCGACATTTTCTCCGTGCGGATCCGGACGCCACTCCCGAACAACTCGCATTACGAAAAGCCTGGATGTCCAATCGATGACGGCAACTCTGCTCTCGGAGAGCGATCTTATCTGTCCGGGACTGACCGGAAGTATGTCCTAACCGGGAAATCTGGATGACCGGCGTAACGGGGAGGGCGTATTCCGGGTACAAAAACCGTCCTGGGCGTGTTGCAGAGACTTCTGATCCTTCGGCTGCCGTGACAGATCACTATGCGTCTATTCCTTCCATACTGGAGCTCAACAGCCCGTCTGGTCGGCGTCTGTCTACTATCGACTCTTTCGGCCTGCGGTCACCGGCCCATCCTTCTCTCAGACGCATATTCGGCCGAGTGTGTCCTGCTCCGTCCACCCGTAGTGGCGCCGACTGCCGAAAAGCCGTCGGTCGTAACAATCGGTCTCGAGAACGTCAGGCAGGAGCGGCCTCCGGAGTCCTATCCATTGGTCTCGGCTCAGTTGTACGAGACATTGATTCGGCGCGATTGCACCGGCGGAATCCAACCGGGACTGGCCGCGACCTGGAAATCGTCGGAGTCGGGAAAACGGTGGGAATTCACATTGCGAAAGGACGCGTATTTTTCTGACGGAAGTCCGGTTACGGCTGCTGATGTCCTCACGAGTTGGAGTCATAACGGACCAATGAACTCGCCATTCGATTCGGTGGGTGTTGACGGATTGAAAAAGCTAACCCTGTTTTTCCATGTTCCGCAGACGAACGTACCTACGGGACTGATTTCGATGGAATACGCAGTCAGAAAAGAGGCGAATGGTGCCGTCGCGCCGTACGGTACGCGTCCGTTTCGTTTCGTCCAGGAGCAGGCCCCGAAAATTCCCGTTGATTTTTCCATCGCCGATACATCGGGACTGACACTCCGATTCATTGGACCCGCAAGCAGCGATGAACGCGATCTTCTGGATCGATCTGTCGATCTTCTGATCACCCGCGACCCGGCAACCATCAACTATGCTCGCGGCCTTTCCGGACTGATAACGATTAACCTGCCATGGGATCGGATGTATGTCCTGGCCTCGACGTCGAGGGCACATGCTCTAGCGTCCGGCTCCGCACCCGAAGAGCTTCCTTCGTCATTTCCCGAGGACCTGTTTCGAGATGCCGTACGCGGAGATGCCAGGACGTCTCGTCCCCCGTCGTGGTGGTGGGATTCCGACTCGTGCACAATTCCGAACGGGAAAGAGGATGCGAAATCTGGACCGGTATCTGAGCCGGGGCAGGGTGGTAA
>CAYLHF010000038.1:21212-27398 GCA_964383365.1 uncultured Rhodothermales bacterium
GCGACGCTTCTGCTCTCTGTGTTTATACCTCTGATCACGGTCTCATTCATTATTCGCACTGAAATGCTGCGCCGGTTCAGTGCACGGTATGACGATCAAGAAAAGGCTTCGATCTCAATTATAGAGGGTAATCTTTCCGAGCGCAGACGGGCTATCGATGACGGACTATTACTGCTGGTAGCCTCGCTCGAAGACGATAACGTATTTCGTAGGGCGGTGATCGACCGAACCCGGAGTGACCGACGGTATCTTCTGGACTACGCCGGGAACGCCATGCCGTTGGTCGGGCTGTCGATGCTCCAGATCCAGGACGCTTCGGGGCGAATCATCAGCTCGGGTCATTTCAGAAACGAGTTCGACCGGCTCGACGCCGGTGTCCCCACCCGGTTGAACTCGATCGATGACCGCACCGCTATCGTTAAAGCCAGGAGCCCGGAAGGTTCTTTTCTGGCTCTTTCTCGGGTAAAGAATTTTCAGATAGCCGGAAAGCCGTTTTATCTGGTCGGGGGCAAGAGAATCGACTCCGGGTTCCTCGACGAGTTGGTACGCGACTTGGAGATGCGAGTCGACCTCGCCTTCCCCGGGGGAGGTCAATCATCTACCGCCGTCATCACAGGTACAATAGCCGTACCGTTTATAGACGCCAACGGCCCGGAAGAGCAGACCGCATATTTCCGTGTCATTCATCCAAGAGACGATCTGGAAGAACTCCGTGACGATATAGACCGGTGGTTTCTACTTGTGGTGGGGCTGACAGGAGTCCTGGCCTTTTTTCTGATTTTCAGGCTTTCCGAGGGGATCAGCAAGCCTATAACGGATCTGGCCACGAAGACAGAACGAATAGACCTTGATCGTCTGAATGTTCGATTTGCAACAAATCGAAAAGACGAGGTCGGTGCGCTTTCGCGCGTTTTACAGTCGATGGTCGGCCGAATCAAGACGAGTGCTGTTCGGATTCGCGAAGCGGAACGTGTAGCCACCCGCGGGGAGTTGGCCCGACAGGTGAATCATGACATAAAGAATGGATTGACTCCCATTCGAAATGTATTCAGTCACCTCGATGAGATTTCAACCGGAGATCCCGAAGCATTCAGGGACGTCTTCGACGAGAGAAAATCCACCCTGGAGTCGAGTATCTCCTATCTGGAGGATCTCGCCACCAATTATGCGCGACTTACTCCCCGATCCAATACGGCCCGGTGTGACGTTAATGCGATCGTGACACGGGTCGTCGAGGATCTTCAGGTCAACGGCCGAATCCACGTTGCCTGTAGCAAACCTGTTTTTATTACCGCAGATCCGGTATCTATCAGGAGGATTGTCGAGAATCTTGTTTCCAATGCTCTGGAGAGTTTAACGTCTGATGTCGGACACGTTTTCGTGACGACCCGGCAGATCGATACCGGAAAGACCGATGCCTGTCTACAACTCACGGTTGCCGACAATGGCCCCGGAATATCGAGCGAAGAGCAAGCGAAAATTTTCAACGATTTTTACACTACAAAAGAGAATGGAACGGGTCTCGGCCTGTCGATCGTCCGTCGACTCGTGATGGATATGAACGGTTCTATCAAATACGAAGATCGCCCGGAAGGAGGAAGTTCTTTTATCATACATTTACCCCTCGTTCTCCACCCTGGAGTTTAACGACCGGATCTGCAAAGCTGACAACCCAATCACACGCGCTACAGCATGGCTCTCATACTCGTTGTCGATGACGTGGCCTCTCTGGCGGAACAATACGCCTTCGACCTGAGACGTGTCGGAGGATTTGAGACCACGATCGCATCGGGTGGAAACGAGGCATTGGAAATACTGGCGGGGGAAGCCGTTGACTGCGTCATTTTGGACCTTGAGATGCCGGGGACCGATGGGTTCGATGTCCTTCGGTCGCTGAAAAAAGACGGTGTTTCAGTTCCCGTAATCGTCTATACCGGGACAGGGAACTTTGATCGATGCACTCAGGCGATCCGACTGGGTGCTTTCGGCTTCATCGACAAGGCAGAATCCATGGCCCGCGTCGTCCACGAGGTCGAAAAAGCGCTCGAACACGCCCGCCTACGGACAGAAATTGCTTCCCTCAGACAAAACCTCGAAACCAACTCGACGCTCATCGGCAGTAGCTCCGCTATGAAGATGCTCCATGATCGCATCGATCGTCTGGCACAGATACCGAGTCCGGTCCTGATCGAAGGCCAGAGCGGAACGGGAAAAGAACTGGTAGCGCGCGAGCTTCACGAGCGGAGATTTTCGTCATCCCGAAACGTACAATTCGTGGCCGTCAACTGCGCCGCACTCCCCGAACACCTGATAGAAAGTGAACTATTCGGCCACGAACGGGGCGCATTCACCGGTGCAAGTAGAACGCATAAGGGAGCTTTTGAATCGGCGTCCGGAGGGAGTTTGTTTCTCGATGAAATCGGTGAACTTCCGCTTGCTGCACAGGCCAAGTTGCTTCGCGTTCTGGAGCAGAATGAGGTGACCCGGGTAGGCGGTGAACGGACTGTGGCGGTACATGCACGCGTTCTTGCCGCTACGAACAGGGATCTGGAGCGAGAGGTCGATTCAGGGTCGTTTCGGACCGACCTCTACTATCGGCTCAATGTCCACATTGTTCAGGTACCGCCATTGAGGGATCGAAAGTCAGACATACCCGCTCTCGTCCAGCATTTTCTGGAGATCATCTGCGCACGATTCGGGGTGGGCACCATGGGAATCGATCCCGGTGTACTCGATATCCTGATGGCGTACGACTGGCATCGAAACAACGTGCGCGAACTCCGGAACGTGGTCGAACGAATGGTCATCGCCAGTAACGGATCATCGATTTCCACTTCCGAGATTCCGGATTTTGTCGGCGGCGTTTCTGATTCGTTCTCATCGCTTCGGACCGACGTAACCACGCCACCCACGTTCAGGGAAAGAAAAATCGAAGCCGAGCGACAGATTCTGGTTGCTGCGCTTGAACGAAATGACTGGCACATCAGCCAGACTGCCGTCGATCTGGGCCTCGCCGATCATTCGAGTCTGCTGAAGATAATGCGTCGCCACGGTCTGAAGCGACCCTGACGTAACGACTACCCCATCGTGTCCATTAGGACACATTTATTCCGCATTTCATGTGTCCTTTTGGACACATCTGCATTCATTCTGCCGTCTTTTTTTAAATCTATTGCTCCATATCTCGTTGTGCTACAACATATAAACTGATTTCAATACCATGGTGATCGTTTCCGGCCCGTGCTTTGCGTAGCCGATTACTGACAGCTATTCAATGCACCGGTCCAGTACGGACTATCACTCAGATGGAGGTCCATCATGGTATTCAAGATTCGATCCACTCACGACCTGATATTCGTTCTCTCAAGCCTTTTTGTCCTGCTCATGACGGCCACCATCGCAGGTTGCCTGGTCGACGAAGACACGCTCGCCGGACAGGATGTCATTGTCGATGAACCGGTCACCTCTCCCATTGCCAGCGTGACTCCGGAGGTACCCGCACCGGCTCCGGAGGTACCCGCACCGGCCCCGGTATCCATTCCGGACAAAGAGATCCCCGTTACGTACCAGGAAGCAGAGGCCGCCTTCACCGACGGTCGGTACAACGATGCGGTAGATCTGTTCACGTCGTATACGTCCGATAAGTCTGAGAACCCATGGGGGTTCTATATGCTCGCACTCTCCGCGTCCCGGACGGGCCAGAATGAGCTGGCAGAGGACGCCTTCGAGCGGACGCTGGAACTCGATCCGAAGCATGTCAAGAGCCTCACGAATTGGGCCCGGTTGCTTCTCAATACAGATAGACCGGACGAGGCGCTGGTCAGAATAGATCAGGCAATCGCCCTCGATTCGGCTTCCGCTGATGCGTACCGGTTGAAGGGGCGCGCATTCCATCAGTCGGGGCAGACGGAGGACGCTGCCGATGCGTACAGGGAGGCAATCAGAATCGATAATAAAGATGCCTGGGCCATGAATAATCTCGGCCTGATCCTGATCGAAGACGGCCTTTATGATCAGGCGACGACAACGCTCGCGAGGGCGACACAAATCCGGGACGATATCGCCATTTTCTTCAACAATCTGGGGATGGCCTTCGAGAAGACCGGACACTTCCGGGCGGCCGAAGAGGCGTACCGAAATGCCGTATCTATGGTTGCGGACTATGAGAGAGCTGGAATCAATATGTCTCGTGTGGAAGCAGTTGTTGAAGACCCCTATCTCGAACCCGTTGACCTGGATGCGCTGGCCCAGGAGTTTGTTGATGAGATCGGGAGTTGGAGTGACGAGGAAATTGCCCGCGAGCGCTTACTCGTTACGGATCCGGTTGAAATCGTCGAGAATGTGGGTAGCGAACTTCAGAGCCTGACTGATTCTACTGCCGTTGCTTCCCCGAAGCGATAAACCAACCGCTGTCACCCGACACGATAATTCCCCCATCGTCCCTCCCGAGTGTGGCGGCAGGAGCGATCAAGAACGTCTTCGGTCTTCCCAAGGACCGGAGACTTCTTGAGTTCAGAGACGCTTGGATTTAGAGAGATTAGAAATACGCGAGCACGTGGTCATTATACTCTAATCCGGAGTATGTTCATCGGTCTTCGAAATGGGAAACACAATTTTCCGGGAGTGAGAATGCAACTACGATGAGACTATCAACAACGCTCGGTATAGTAGTCTTTCTTTTCACGTTGACTCTCTCAGGCTGTATCGATCCGGGTTCAAGGGAGGGCACAACAGTGAAGGCATCGGACACGCCTCAGGTACCCGAAACCGATTACTCATTGATTTCTCCCCGGAGTGCTTCTGCTCTGGAACTCCCGACGTGGAAAATCCCGAACATGCCTGAATCTGCGGAGGCGTATTACGCGCCGGACAGTTATCACGTTATTGCTCAGACGCAGGACCCGGATGCCATACCGCCATCGCACGAACGGGCTGCAGGGGGTGCACTGACCTGGATTACCACCGATGATGGGAAGACCAGATGGCGTCTGAATGATCACGGGCAGGACGCCTGCTCGTTCTTCATGCCTGATGGAATCCACGTCGTATATACGTCGACGAGAGACCACATGAACGTTCCGGCAGGCAATTGGTCGGATGAAACTGATTATCCCCAGGGAGCGGATCTGTACATGTCTGATCTCGACGGAAGCAATGTGAAACGTCTTACCTCGAATGATGTCTACGACGCAGAGATATCGGTTAGCCCTGATGGTGAACGCATCGTGTTCACACGCCAGATCGAGGGCAAGCTGGATATCTGGATGATGAACGCAGACGGTACGGATGAGAAACAGCTGACATTTACCGAGGACTGGCAGGAAGGAGCGCCGTTCTTCCTTCCCGACAGCCAGACGATAACGATGCGGGCCTGGAAACGGTCCGAACATGACAAATCACCGACACCGATGACGGTGTTCACCCTCGACACGGACACCGGTGACGTGTCGGAGGTCACGCACGACGACTGGATGAATTGGGCGCCCTACCCTACTCCCGACGGAAGACATTATGTTTTTGTCCGTCCCTTGCTCGACAACCCGATGAACTGGGAAGTCTTCCTGGGAAACCTTGACGGAAGCGCCCCGGTTCGGCTGACATACAATGACAGTTTCGATGGTTTTCCGGCTGTTTCTCCCGATGGTACAAAGATGGTTTTCTCGCGCAGTACGGGAGGTCACTTCATGTCCGGTCTCTACACATTCGTGATGGACATCTCGTCTTTGAACGTTGGCCCCCGGGACAGTTGATGACTATTCGGCCATACCGCTCTCGCTGCCGTATCTGATGTCGGCAGGTCGGAGCCAGGCGAACTAAAGGACGAGCGCCCCTATTTGACGGGGATGCGCCGGGGTGTTATACGGTAAAACAAAACCCCGTGCAGCACAATAACTTACATGGGGTTCGTGTGGGCCCTACGGGATTTGAACCTGTGACCTCTCGCGTGTGAGGCGAGCGCTCTAAACCACTGAGCTAAGGGCCCTGAAAACGGCAGGAACGATACGGGAAGCACCTCCCAATGTCAAACGAAGGTCTCGTTGGGACTCTATACACCGTCTCGGACGGAAGCGCAGTTTACATAGGACGAATGCTCACGGCGAAATCGTTCCGGCAAGGCGAACGAGGGGCAGACGGGCACTGTCGGGCCGGGAGAAGGGCCAGTAGGCGGGGGTCATAGAGCCGGTC
>CAYLHF010000039.1:0-25743 GCA_964383365.1 uncultured Rhodothermales bacterium
TCGGAGGTACCGCATCCGATGGCCAGGAGAAATACGCTTGCTACGGTGGCGCTGACGAGAGTGGATTTCATGCTGGAACGGAAGTTGAATGCGAGGTAATATAAGCGTTGGTATGCGGGCGGCGACTATGAACGTTTCATTCTGCCTGTTACAGAAGAAACTTGGCTGCCGAGACCGCGACAATGAGAATGAGCAGTCGGTGAATCCACTTGTCTGCGTCTTCGAACCGGGCCACCCACTTGACGGCTATCCAGGCGCCCGATCCCTGAAAAACAGCCATGGCGAGACCATAACCAAGATGGACCTGACCGTGAAGGAAGAAAATGGCGGTTGCCGGTATGCCATATGCAAGCACGATAAGCAATTTGATGCCATTACCTGAACTGAGGCTGTACCGATTGATGAGAACGAGCGCACTCAGGAGGAAGATGCCCACACCGGCCTGAATGAAGCCGCCATAGACACCGATCAGAAAAAAAGCGGCAAGTGTGAGAGGATGCCTGTTTCTGTGGAGGGCGACGGGCTGTTCATGTAACCACCGGCTTGGCTTAACGACCAGGACCACCATCATGAAGAGCATGAGGAGCCCGAGTACCGTTCGCATCGTCTCTTCGTTAAGGTCAACGGCAAAACGGGATCCGATGAGGGCTCCCGCTACGGCGGGAATGACCAACCAGATGGATCCTTCAAAGGACGTCGCATGCGTTTTTCTGTACGTTTGCAGGGCAACCCCGCTCTGAATCAAGACACCGATTCGATTGGTCCCGTTGGCGACCGGAGCCGGCAGTCCGCACAGAAATACGAAGATCGGGAGGGTGATCAACGAACCGCTTCCGGCCAGGGTATTGATGACTCCGGTAACGACCCCTGCTACTGCGAAAATAATCCAGTCGACAACAGAGAGATCGAAAGAAAAAAGTTCGCCCACAGGAACGTACGGTGAATTTCAAAAAACGGGCTTCGCGGAAGCCAGGTGATTACCCTTTGTAGAGTCTCATGAACTGGATAATCGATTGAATTCCCTGTTGAAAACGATCCAGTCCAAAGCACTCATTCGGTGAATGAATGGCGTCTGAATCGAGCCCGAACCCCAGCAATACGGTATCCAGACCCAGAATCCTCTTGAAATCGGCGACCACGGGAATGCTGCCTCCGGATCGGACGAAATACGGTTTTTCACCGTATACGTTTTCCATGGCAGTAGAAGCGGCTTCCATGGCCGGGCTGTGTGTGTCCACGAGCGCACCGTGCCCACCGTGCAAATCGGTGAAGGTCAGCTTCATCGTCTCGGGGGTGTGTGTCTCGAAATGAGCCCGGATTTTTGCCGTGATCTCATCCGGCGTCTGATCCGGTACGAGTCGCATGGAGATCTTGGCGCTGGCTTCGGACGGAAGCACGGTCTTGGCTCCTTTTCCGATATAACCACCCCAGATTCCATTGCAGTCCAGTGTTGGACGGGCTGTGGTACCCTCGAGTACTGAAAAACCGGACTCGGTACACGCAGTGTTGACTCCCACCTCTTCGAGCCAGTCCCGATCGTCGAAGGGTAGCGATGCGAACGAGGAGCGTTCTTCATCCGTCAGCGGACGGACGTTATCATAGAATCCTTCGATCGTCACGCGGTGATTCTCATCGTGCAACGCAGCAATCATGGACGCAAGCGCGTTGATTGGGTTTTCAACCGCACCACCATAAACACCAGAGTGCAAATCCTTGTCGGGACCGGTGAGGGTTACCTCAACATAGGCCAGCCCCCTCAGACCGTACGTGATTGATGGAATACCCGACCCGAAGAGTGCTGTGTCAGATATCAGCACGACGTCCGCGCTGAGCATCGCTGCGTGATGCTCTATGAAGCTGGCCAGATTCGTGGATCCGCTCTCTTCTTCGCCTTCAAAAATATACTTCACATTCAGTGGAAGGCCGGCGCCCCCCTTTAAATAGGCTTCGGCAGCCTTGACATGCATGAATAGCTGACCCTTGTCGTCACACGTCCCGCGGGCATACATGATATTGTCTCGGATGACGGGTTCAAATGGAGGAGAGTCCCACAATTCGAGCGGATCCGGGGGCTGCACGTCGTAGTGACCATAGACGAGAATGGTTGGTAGCGACGCATCGACCATATGCTCGGCGTATACGATCGGATGTCCAGGCGTCGGCATTACGTCAACGCGGTTCAGATCCAGACCGCGTAGATGATCGGCCAGCCAGTTGGCTCCGGCCAGCACATCTTCGTTGTGGGCGGGGTCGGTACTGATGGACGGAATGCGGAGGAAACTATCGAGTTCAGAGACAAACCGGTCAAAATGATCGCCGGTGTACGAGAGGACCTTTTCCATGATATTTCGGGGCTACTGCCCTACAAAGTGAACGAAAAAAGGGTTGGTTCTTGCGAGGAAGGTAGGGGGATGAGAGGACCCGATCACCCCCATCACGTCAGAAGTACATGAATTTGGGTTTGTTTACGCTTCCTGGATCGACAAGGGCGGTGGAATCACGCCAACGGCGCGTGCGCCCGCCGCTACAGTTCGCTCTCATCTCGCCACCGGGACAACCGCCACGCACCGGCTGAATCAGCCCGGACAAGCAGAAAGTTGACATTTCCGTCGGTTCTGAATACATCTCCCTGCTCCAGCGTGACCGTGAGATTAAACGACCGAACGACTCGCGATCGAATAAGAGGTGTCAGTTCGTCCTGCGTGATGATCTGGTTCCACTGGAGTCTGATCAGGCTGGAATTGGAGAAGAGTCGCCGGGTAGACTCAAGATCCTGTGCAAATCCCCATTCTCTGTCGACCTGCGAATTGAAATCTCTCCACAGGAACGTAAAAGACGAGTCGAGTAAAGGTTCGTACAGGGAAAGATCGCGCAACTCATACGCGTTCCGGAAATTGGTAAAAAAGCCCTCGATGGTCGTCGCATCTCCGAGTAGATCGCCAAAAGGATTTCCTTCCTCAAGCGAAGGAGCAAATGGATTGCATCCCGAAAACAGGATCTGGAGTGTCAGTACGCCAACACAAAGTGCGCCAGAGGACGGGCGCGACTGAGAATGCGAGTTATGGTAACGGTCCAGGCTCATCCCGCAATATCGGGTAGAATGACCATTACTTCACGAAGGCAGCCTTCAGATCGCTCCAGGAGGGAACGGTACCCAGTTCTTGATCTGTCCATTCGGCAAGTTCCCATAGGCCAGTGGGACCCTGAAGGATGAGCCATTGGAGTCGGCCCTGTACCTCTGTCGGGATATCCGGTCGCCTGTGACTGACGGACAGCACATACGTGGCATCCAGAACAACGCGGGTTTCACTCAGGATCGTATATGTTTCATCGTTCAGAACGAGACTGTGGGTAGCGTTGAGTGTGACGGCAGACGCCATGGCCGTGAAGTACTGCTCTTCCTGTGCCCTCGTCCAGTTCAGGAAAACGGATTCGCGGGCAATGGCCGTTGCCGTCGGATGAAATTCGAACGTTTCCGAAAAAGACCGGCGATAGCTCAGCGCATTCATCTCTGAAATGGAGGTCGTGATATTCTCTGTAACCTGCTCTGGTGTGTCCGGCTGGAAAAACGTTCCCGCGTCTGAGGCCGGGTCATCCGGAGTTCGTACGGAGAAAAGGGAGCACGAACCGAGGGTTAGGAGCGACAGAACGGAAATCAGTATGCTCAAATCGGCGCGCATCAATGTACAGATAAGTGGACCATTGCCGGACCGGCTACTTTTTTCGACTGAATAGAATCATTCTCGGAGATGCTTCTTCGTGGACACTTCCCAGATAATCTCCTCGAACGTCAAAAAGCGTCAATCCGGCGGCGGCGTACAATCGCTCGAAGTCACTCAATTCCAGTAAGGCAACCGATTCGAAAAATGAGTGCGAGTCTCCATCGCGAGAGAACGTTATCTCCTTGCGGATACGTCCGTCTTCTATCCACCGGCGCTGCGTAATTTCCGTGTCCCGAACCTGACGTACATCCTTTGGAACCAGACCCTGACGAACGAACGACGGGTTGAGGAAATCCTGCACAAAAAATCCACCGTGAATACAAGCTTGAGCCATGGCGTCGATGGCCCGCTGATGTTCATTCCACTCCTCAAAATAGCCAAATGCGGTGAATAGATTCACTACGCCTTCGAAGGCTTCGGTGTCCACGGGAGTTCGCATATCTCCCTCCTGAAATCGTATGTCCAGTCCGGCTTCAGCCGCTCGCTTTTTCGCCTGGACGATGGCCCTGGCGGAGAGATCGACGCCGGTGACCCGATATCCACGCTCGGCGAATTCAATGGCGTGGCGTCCCCGTCCACATCCGATATCGAGAAACTTCTGACGTTTCTCCGGCTGAATCAGCTGCTCGATCAGATCGGCGAGTTGCCGCGCCTCATTTTCGTCACGCTTTTGATAGACGATCTCGTACTCATCTCGATCAAACCACTGTTCATACCAGGACATGGCGGTCACTCATTTCAGGTTGCTGCTATCGGGGTGGCTCTCAGGAGACACATGGCGTCTTCTTCCGTTCGAATGTCAGGGAAAAGGGCACAGACGCGACGGATGACGTCATCGAGCAGGACATCCGGACAGGAGGCTCCGGCGGTAAGCAGGATTTCAGTGGGCTCGTCTGAGACCACCAGCCAGTCCCGTGTCTCCACGTACGATTTTTTCTCCAGATCGAAGTGTGTAATACGGTCGATGCCTTCAATCTGGTCGGCGCCGCGAATAAAAAAGGTGGGCATGTGTTTATCGCAGAGTTCGACCAGATGACTCGTATTTGATGAGTTGGACCCCCCGACAATAATGGCCAGGTCTGCGCCGGATCGTATCAGTTCTCTTGTAGCGTCCTGATTCTCATTCGTCGCGTAACACAGCGTGTCACTCGTATCGGCAAAATGGTCGTCAATGTGGGTCTCGCCGAATCGAGAGACCATAGCAGACCGGAGCGAGACAGCGATAGCGGCGGTCTCTGTCGCCAACATCGTGGTTTGATTCACGACGCCAATTCTCTGCAAATCGATCGATGGGTCAAATCCGTCACTACACCGATCTGAAAAAAAATCAAAAAACGTGTCGGGCGGATCATCTCCACGGATGATACGCGAAAGCAATGCCGCTTCGTCGAGATCGCGTATGACTACCACCCGGGTGTCCTGCTGCGCATGCGAGAAGGTTGCTCGGGTCTCTTCGTGGGCTCTTTTTCCGTGTATGACAACGGTGTAGCTCATTTTTCCGATCCGATGACTCCTCTTCCAGACCTTTTCCACAAAGGGACAGGTGGTGTTGTAGGCCTCCACATCAACTCCGATCGAAGCCAGACTGTCCATATCCTCGATGGTCGTCCCGAAAGCCGGAATAATGACGATGTCATCGGCGCGTAACTCGGTCATCGGAATCAACTCTTCGCCGAGCGTTGTCCGGAGAAATCGGATGCCACGTGACCGAAGATCATCGTTCACGTGCGGATTGTGAATCATCTCCGAGAGGAGAAATATGCTGCGGTCAGGATTCTCTTCGATCGCTCGATAGGCGATCTCAATCGCGTTTTCGACGCCGTAACAGAATCCGAAATGCCGCGCCAGTTTCAGTCTGACCGGCCCGAAATCGAGAACGCTGGGTGAGAGATCTTTTTTCCTCGGATCCGTATCGCGGCGAAACGTCTTCACCGCCGACACGATGGGTGAGTGATAAAAATTCGGAACTTCAAATCGACGGGTCATGGGCGCTGTACCTTTACTCCTGAGCGTCCTACGCCCGGGGATTCAAACGGATTCGGCGTCGAAAAGGGCTCGCTCGTCACAGAATCCATCAGAGGCGACGGCTTACCCGTTCGAGGGTCTCGTGACTCCACGATTCAAACCGGTCGTCGACAATAGCCTCACGTGCCTCGGAGACGAGCCAGAGATAGAACGACAGGTTCTGGATGGAGGCGATCTGAAGACCGAGTATTTCCCCGGCCTGAAAGAGATGCCGCAGATAGGCTTTCGAGAATGATTGCGACGCATACCGAGTCAATCCCGGATCGATCGGAGAGAAGTCTTCCCGCCATTTCAGGTTTTTGATATTGATGCTTCCCTGTGTGGTAAACAGCGTGCCGTTCCGGCCATTTCGGGTTGGCATGACACAATCGAACATGTCGATGCCCCGGCGAATATTCTCGATCAGGTTCGCGGGCGTTCCGACACCCATCAGATAGCGAGGTTTATCTGCGGGTAGAATCTCGTTGACGACCTCGACCATCGCGTACATATCGGGCGCGGGTTCGCCGACGGAAAGCCCGCCAATCGCATACCCGGGGAAATCCAGATCGACCAGGGCCTTCGCCGAGTCTTTTCTGATGTCCGGATAGACGACACCCTGAACGATTCCGAAAAGCGCCTGCTCATACCCGAAGAGGGGAGACGTTTCTTCGAATCGTTTCTTGCAACGCTCCGCCCATCGAATCGTCCGTTTATTCGACGTGTCGGCGTAGTCCCTTGTGGCATCGCCGGGGGGACACTCGTCCAGCACCATCGCAATATCAGAACCGATGCGCCGTTGGGCATCGACGACGGATTCCGGCGTGAACTGATGGTACGATCCGTCAATATGGCTCTGGAATCGGACACCCTCCTCGGTCAGTTTTCTCCTTGAGGCGAGTGAGAACACCTGATATCCCCCCGAATCAGTCAGAATCGGCCCACTCCAATTCATAAACGGGTGGAGGCCACCAGCCTGCTTGAGTAATTCCGTTCCTGGTCGGAGGTAGAGGTGATACGTGTTGCCCAGAATTATCTGGGCCCGAATGTCCTCTGTTAGTTCTCGAGGCCACACCGCTTTTACCGAGCCGACGGTACCCACAGGCATGAATATGGGCGTCTTAATCTCTCCGTGAGCCGTCAGAAGCACTCCGGCGCGCGCTTTGCCAGACGTATGTTTGACGGCGTACTTCACGCAACGAGAACCGTGCGTAGCCGGCGGTCTTCTGCCCGCAACCGGACGAGTCGATCACACAAATCAATTCCTTCATTTTCCTTCAATCCCAGGGCGATAATCCGACATCTCGTCTCCACTAAAACGATCGATGATGGCGTTCGATTGATGAAGATTTCCACGCCGTCCTGCCTCCTGAGCGTACGGTGAAAAAGCTGCGTGTTCATAGCCCGAGCCGACTGGATTTCCCGGATAGCGATTGAGACGCTACCCGACCGGCCCCGGGAGACAGTCAATTTCTCTACATCGAGTTCGACGAGTACAGCCGACGAGAATCCGATTCCTGTAGCAGCAATAGCTCCCAGGATGAGGAGCAACTGGACACAGTAATACTGGACGGCCGTTGCGCTCAGCGGAGCCACTACGATGTCTTCACCAAACCAGACCCAGCCTCCATAATTGACCGCAAATACGGTCAGGACCAGTCCGGTAACGACCAAAATGAAACGGGCTTCTGCCTGGAGACGGTCATGAATTCTGCCACCGATCCATCGACCGAGTGCGGATCTGAACACGTCGTACCCCGCCGGAATGTAGTATGTGATGAGTCTTTTGTTCGCCATCTGGTGTTCAGATTCGTCTTGCGACCGGATGTTACTTCGGCACGATATCACGTCCCGACCGAACGGAGTCGGGAGGAGGAACTGGTGTCTGTCGGGCCAGTCTGGTCTCGAGGGCTTTGAGGCGTTGCTCCCACTCCAGGAGTTCTCGCTCCCGGTCAGCAATTTTTTGAAATGACTCGCTTATCGCTCGCTCTCTGACCTCGAACGGAGCCTGCTCAACGCTTCCACGCTCCTCAAAATACCGTTTGAAAAGCCAGTTGTGTTTGGCCGCTTCCATTAGCTCTGCAAACCGAAAGGCACCGAGAGCTCCCCATGTGGCAGCATTTTCAGCGACGGATGAGACGGCCCTGAGTTCGCCAGCAATCGATTGAAGTGTGTCCGCCGTGGCAAGCATTGAATTGAAAACGGCCGGATCATTGAGGAGTTTGGCAACGGATCCCTCTCCGCTGTTTACTTTCTGAAGAACAGATTCGATACCATCGGTCGCGCGGGCAGCTAGCCCGACGAGTAGTTCGGCGTTTGCATCGGCCGACGTAGCGAGACTCTTCATGATATTTCGCGTCTCGTTGGTCGTGGCTACGAGTTCGGTATACAACGTTGAATCATAAACTATTTTACCGAGCGTACCCTCACCGCGCTGGACGTCCAGCATGATCTGCTCAAATGCATTGGCGGCGCGTTCGAAATCCTGAACAGAGGCAAGTGCCTTATCCGTGATCTCGAACAGATCGAACGGGTCGACCCCCGGGAGGAAGTCATCTGCATCGATCGGATCGGCGCTCTCAGCCGGGGACACCAGGACGATAATCTGTTCTCCCACCAGACCATCGCTTTTTATCTGGGCTTCGGTGTTCTTACGGATCAGTTGGCGCGCTCGCGTGCTGATCATCATGGAGACGGTGATCTTCTCTCCGGGTGCGGAAGGAAGCAGGACGTCGGCAACCCGTCCCACATTGATGCCCTGGTATTGAACAGGGGCCCCTATTTGAAGTCCGGCTACACGCGTGAATTGCGATTTCACCGGTACCGTGTCGCTGAACAGGAAGGTTCTGTTGCCGATGGCAAAAAGCCCCAGAATGAACAGCACGGCAGCAGAAGCTACCAGTAATCCGAGTCGAGCGTTTCGATTCATATGCTGTTCTGGAATTGAAAATCAGGGAAGCCGTCCAACATTTATTGGCCGAAGAAGTTGCTGATGTCACGGTGATCCGAGCGGCGTACTTCCTCAAGCGATCCGCTCGTAAGAATACGACCATCGGAGAGAAAGTGAACGTCGTCGGCGATAATTTCTGCACAAAGCAGGTCGTGAGTAATGGCGACCGATGTTATTCCTCTCTCGTCTCGGAGTCGGACGATCAGATCGGATACGTCCCGGACCGAGATGGGATCTAGACCGGTCGTCGGCTCATCGTAAAGTAGAATTTCAGGATTCAAAACGATCGCCCTGGCCAGCGCAATTCGTTTCTGCTGCCCACCGGAAAGTTCGGATGGAAAGTGGCGTTTCTTCTCGACAAGATTCACCCAACTAAGCGTCTCATCGATTCGGTCGATTCGCTCGGACGGAGTGAGTGTTGTATGTCGATCCAGAATGAAATCCATATTGTCTGTAACGGTCATCGAATCAAAGAGCGCCCCACTCTGAAATAGATACCCGATGGAGAGACGGAGCCTATCGGTCTCCTCATTGCTCATGAGAGCAACATCGTTCCCCCGGACCAGTATCGTTCCGCTATCGGGCGAGAGCAGCTTCACAACGTGTTTGATCAGAACGCTCTTCCCGGAGCCAGATCCTCCCATGACCACCGCGCTCTTCCCTTGCTGAACGGATAGACTCACGCCCTTCAAGACATCCAGGGTACCAAACCCTTTCCAGATGTCGACGAATTCTATGACTGGATTGGTATCCATGATGAGCTTCTACAGCAACCCCAGTACGAAGACAGAGATTCTGACAACGACCACGTCTGCCAGCAGAATGAGAAGGGAAGAGACGACGACAGACTGCATGGCGGCTTTGCCCACTTCACGGGTTCCGCCGCGCACCGTATAACCAAGATAACAGGAGACGATTCCCACGATGAAACCGAAGAGAGCTGTTTTTCCCGTGTCGATCATCACGTCGCTGAAATGAATGGCCTGGGACGCCGTCGAGATGAAAATTCGATAATCCATCCCCGAGGCGAGAACCGATTCGAGGTAGCCACCGAGCATGGCAATTGCGTCGGTCCAGATCGTGAGAAGCGGAAACATGACGACGCAGGCAAGAACACGCGTGACGACGAGATAGTGAAACGGTTTGAGGGCGGCGACTTCGAGGGCATCTATCTGTTCGGTGACGCGCATCGAGCCTATTTCAGCACCGATACCCGCTCCCAGCCGACCTGCCAGGACGAGCGACGTGATGACGGGTCCAATCTCCTTGATTACCGAGAGGGCGAGCATACTCGGCATCATGGCGTCGGCTCCGAATCGGACGAGCGTGCCTCGGCTCTGCATCGCCAGAACGACCCCGATCGCCAGTCCGGTTACACCGGTCAGCAGGAAGCTTTTCGAGCCGACTTCGTCCATCTGCCGGACCAGTTCGCGAACTTCGAACGGTCGTCGCCAGAAGCGATTACAGAAATGCAGCGTGAACAGGAGCAGTTCACCCACGCGGACCAGTATCCGGTTACAGATACCCGGTCGGATGATATCGAGTGAGGGATCAGTAATTGTGCTTCAGATTAACGGTCTGCGAGACCCTTCTGTGCTTTCGCTCATGAAGGAGTGTGGACAGGGCGCCTATGGTTAGGACAATACCCGAATAATAGGCCCAGAATACGAATGCGAAAGCAAGAACGAAGGTATCTCCGAGGGCCGAAAACCAGCTTCGCTCAAATACTCCCACGCGGGTAGCGTACACCGTGAATCCTACTTTGGCGACTTCCCACAGGATGGCGGCCACAAAGGCCCCGGTAAGAGCACTCGGAGCGGGCGGGCACGGCTTCGGCGTGAAGTAGAACAACTGAAAAAACATCGCGATACCAAGCAAGAACGGCAAAATAAGACCGATGAGTCTGAAGCCGTCTCGCCAACCCGCTCGAAGCCACTCGGGGCTCAGTCCGTACGACTGAAGAAGTGCAATCCCGGACGTATTCGCTGCCTGCATCAGAACGGTAATAGTAATCGAGAGGACGAACAGGAGACCCACGAGGAACACCATTCTGAAATCAAATGCCCACGCCCTGAGGATGGATCGATGTTCGTGCCATTCTTCCCGGAAGATGTTGGACAGAACGGATCGAAGGGTTCCAAAAAGGGTCATCGCTGTCAGGAAGAGGGCGATACCACCGATAAGAGTCAGTGTCCCGGCAGACAGTTGCAGTTGTCCAAGAAACCGGACCAGTTGGTCACTCTGATAGGCAGGAAAGAAATCGCGTATGAGGGCTTCAATAAATCTGAAGGGGCGTTCTCTCTGAAGCACCTTTCCCCCCAGACCGGTACCCAATACGACCAGGGGGACGAACGTCACCAGCACCTTGAACGCGATTGCCTGCGCCCAGAGAAATACGTCTTTGTTGTGGAGCTCCCGGAATAATCCGGTGAGATAATATCGCAGAGTGGATCCGACTTTTCCCACGCTTCTCAACCAGATAGTCGGTGTGATAAATAACAGGAGCCGTCGGGTATACCGTCTCCTTGTCATTGTGTTCGACCCCGGGGTTGTCCTTCGTGCTCCAGATAGTAGACGGAATATAAAACTTTGCCGACCGTCAAAAAAAAGTGCGGGCGCAATTTGCGCCCGCACTTACTGATCGGCTTATCTGAACCACTAAGCCGAGGCTTTGTGTGGTTCAAACACTGGTTCCGCTCCGTGAATCACGGTGTCGCGGGTTATTCTGCACGAGGCGACGTCTGTCATGGAATGAATATCAAACATGATATCCAGCATCGTGTCTTCGAGTACGGCCCTCAGTCCCCTGGCACCCGTACCGAGCGCACGAGCTTTTTCGACGACGGAGTCGATAGCTGCTGTATCAAAATGGAGCTCTATACCGTCCATGGCGAAGAGTTTTTGATACTGCTTGAGGAGTGCGTTTTTGGGTTCGAGAAGGATGTTATGCATCGCCTCGACCGAAAGATTATCGAGGGCGGCAATCACGGGTAGACGTCCTACGAGTTCAGGAATGAGTCCGAATCTCAGTAAATCGTCAGGTTCCACATATTTGAATATCGACGCGTCATGTTTGTCGTATTTTTTGGACGCATCAGCCGTAAACCCGATGGTATTCGACGACATGCGATGGGCGATAACGTCGTTGAGACCGTCGAATGCTCCACCGCAAATAAACAGGATGTTTGATGTGTCGATATTGATAAGGCTCTGTTCAGGATGTTTCCTTCCACCCTTTGGAGGGACACCGGCTACCGTACCCTCGAGTATTTTGAGAAGTGCCTGCTGAACGCCCTCGCCGGATACATCTCTCGTGATGGAGGCATTGTCGGCCTTTCTGGCCACCTTGTCTACTTCGTCTATATAGATAATGCCTCGTTCGGCGCGCTCTACATTGAAATCCGCGGCATGAAGGAGGTGAGCGAGAATACTCTCAACATCTTCCCCTACGTAACCGGCCTCGGTCAGAGCAGTGGCGTCGGAAATGGAGAAGGGAACGTCCAGAATTCGTGCGAGTGTTCGCGCGAGCAACGTCTTGCCCGTCCCCGTCGGTCCGATCAGAAGAATATTCGATTTTTCCAGTTCCACATCGTCATACTCGTGGTGGTAGTCTGGAGCATCGATACGTTTATAGTGGTTGTAGACGGCGACAGAGAGCGCTTTCTTGGCTCGATCCTGTCCGATTACATATTCGTCCAGCGATCTCTTGAGCTCCTGAGGAGCGAGTCGCCGACCCGGAGAGGATTGCGGCGCCGCAACCGGTGCCTGGACAGTTGTATGTGGGGTGGGAAGATCGCTTTGAACGATCCCTGAAGCGTCGTTGATACACCGGTCACAGATATACACATCTGGTCCAGCAACCATCGATGTTACTTCATGGGCCGTGCGGCCGCAGAATGAACACCGAATGACATCCTCATCACGTCGATCAGTCATATTACGTCAGTCTCTTAAATCCGTCAGAACACCAAATCGGACCCGTTTCAGAAACGAGGCCTGCCATGGTCTCTATATCGCACGGTTTCGCCAATTACTTAAACCTTCGCCCCAATGTCAATTTGATTTCCGATTATCTTGGGAGTCACATTCCGTATCTGCCTGTGGGACACGGGACAATGCGTCTTCAGAAACTGCATTCGACATCGATATACATGCCAACCCCCGGTCTCCCCATACCGTTCCTGGAACGCCTGAAGGACCATTTTGACCCCGACCTGATGGAACGAATCGTCGCGGGGTTGTCTGGCAGCAGGGGAACCGGTTTCCGGGTGAACCGACTGATCGCCGGGCCAGGTCGTGGAATTGATGATCTGGTTTCGTCCGGTATGGCGTTTCGAGTGTTCGATCCCATCCCCGACGCAGGCTGGGTTTCGGCCGTCGATCGGGACGCACTCCTGGCGTCAGAGGCATACGGTCGAAAAGATATCTATGTTCAGAACCTGGCCAGCATGATTCCCGTCCATGTTCTGGAGCCTGAATCCGGAGAACGAATTCTTGACCTCGCGGCAGCTCCCGGCAGCAAAACCCTCCAGATCGCTGCCCGGGTGGGTCCGATTGGAGAAATCGCTGCAGTCGACGTAGTAAAAAAAAGGTTCTTTCGCCTGAAGGCCAATCTCGAAGAGAACGGTGGAACGTTTGTGAGGACATTTCTGCAGGACGGCGCACGGGTCTGGCGCTATCGACCGGAGTATTTTGATCGGGTGCTGCTGGATGCCCCGTGTGCGAGCGAAGGGAGATTTCGGATGGGTATTCCCGATTCTTTCTCTTACTGGAGCCGCGAAAAAGTGTCGGAAATGGTACGAAAGCAGAAAAAACTGCTCTACTCAGCTGTTCAGTGTCTGCGTCCGGGTGGTACGTTGGTCTATTCGACGTGCTCGCTTTCGGTCCGCGAGAATGAGGCCATGATCGAGCGAATTCTACGGCGTTTCGACGGGAAACTGGAGATTCTTCCTCTGGATCCTGTGTATGCCGAATGTATCCCGCCTCGGCTCACAGACGGAAAAAAATCGTTCCGGGAGGCCATATCAGGCGCTCTCCGGATCGTTCCGAGTGAGCGGATGGAAGGATTCTTTGTGTGCAAGATGAGAAAAATGGCGACGACGGCGGAGTGATTCCATTGCGTCTCTCACGGACCATTTCACGAATCACGGGCGGGTGCGCTCCAGAATTGCGTCTCCGTACTTCTGAATGAGAAAGCGCTCCCGGTAGAGATATCGGGCTGATTTACAGACTTTCGTCGTATAAATCGCATTAAATCCTCCGGCGATTACCGCGCCCGTAACGGGGACGATCTGCGCCAGCTTTGCTCCAGTCAGATGCATTCCGAGCGCCCTGGCGGCTCGTTCGATCGCGTTCATGATACCCATCTGTTCGAGCGCCTGGCTGCTCTGTGTCCTGGCGACCCGGGTAGCCGTCCGAACGGCAGGAGACAGTGTCATATCCTTGGCTCTGGTACTTGGCCGGGCCACGTGATCGAGTAACTGGAGGGCAAATAGCCGTTCTTCGGGTTTCCGAATGTCGAATCCACAGTAGGATGCAAATTCTCCGGCTGCCCGCAAATTGATGGATACGAGGCCGATCAAATCCGGCAGGATTCCTGCGGCTCCGGCGAGCCCCGTCGCAGTACCTTCCGCAGCCGCGAGGGCGGTGTATTTGGTGTCCAGGCCACTGACGATGTCATCGACCTGTTCGAGGTCCAGTGCGTGAATGTGGCGATGATTCTCTACCGCATGGCCTGCGTCCTGATAATCTTTGTACACCGCTTCGATCCAGACGGAATCCTGTGTGATTTCATTCGTGAGATCGAGAAGACCGGTCACCACATTGTCCATCGTCCATTCTACGCCAGGGACCTTACGGATGAGATTGGTGACCTCATTCCATGTATCTGCGGCCCGGTCCGTCCATTTTGCGTACCAGGACTCATCGGGTGTCCGCCAGGAGAGTAGTTCGTCGATGGCGGATTCCTCATATGCGGAGGGTTTTAGATCTGCTCGACTACCCATTGGAGCATTTTCGCAATTGTTATCATCGGTGTGAGTAATACGATAAAGGGCTGTTTAGTTGCGAATGGGCCAGTAGACTCCGAATCTAAACCGCTGGGACGGTAGGGGATAATCCGGCACCAGAAGATTTCCGTCCAGCAGACTCGTCCCGCTGAACAGGTTCTCGTACGAGACGAATAGCGTGGCGCTCAATACGCCGGCTTCGGCTACCATATCGACCGTGGCTGACGACTCGACTGACCTGCTATCGTTCGACGGAAGGACAAGCAGCCCCGTTGTCGGGTCAAGTCGTCGGCCGCCCATCGCATCCCAGTAACGGACTCTGACGGACAGGTCGAGATCCATGTCTCCCTTGAAAAGCAACTTTCTGATACCCAGCCGGGCGTGTAACCATGCCCCTGGGAGAGCGTCCACAAGAGCCTTGCCGGGCGCCGTGTCACCATCGGTGTACGAGTGGACTACACTGGGCCGAGCAAAGGCATACACACCGTGAGTCTGGTGTTTTCGATAGGATATCTCGATGGAGCCCCCGACCCGGCGGATCGATGAACTCAGGCGTGTTGCCGTCGAGTTGCCACTCACGTTGTCGAGGGACCAGACTAACGCCGAAGTAATCGAATGGGCGAATCCCCGTAGTGATATTCCGGCCACACCCACGAAATGATCCACCTGAATCTCGACGCGGGAGATCACGGGGACTCGATGGTCGGTTCTCGGTGAGGATCCGTCCCGAAAGCCATTTTGATCATTCCAGGATGTTCTCAGTCCGGTACGTCCGGCCGTGATTCGGACGCGGGAATCCTTATCATCATTCTTCCTGTGTATCAACCGAAACGACGACTCGACGGAGGTACTCAGAAAAGAGGCTCCATCATCGTCGTGGATACCCAGACGGGCTCGAATTGCAACCGGTCCGGTACTAAAATGATCGTTCAGTCTGATATCGGCATACCTGCGACTCTTTTCCGTACCTGACAACGAGGCGTTTCCGCTCCTGAACCGATCCGACCAGGCAGTGGCAGCGATTTCGACGCGATGCGAATTGAAATTGAACGAACGATCAATAATGAATCCGAATCGGTGCAATCGAATCGTCGTTGTGTCGGTATTCAGTCGATACTGAAACGACTCGGTTTTCCAGAAACCTGTTAGTGTAGTCGGCTCTTCATCCGTTCGAAGCCGGATTCTGAGCGACAGATCATTTCGGATGATCTGTCGCTCAGAATCCTCGTCCGTGACTGAGGCCCCGATCCGCTGGTAAATCGACGACGCTCCCTGACCGGATCGTTGACGTACACCTCCGTGGGCTCCGATTCGTCTTCTATTGTAAAGTTCGAGGAGCTCCGCACTCCAATTCGTTCGTTCCATCCTCAATCGAGTCAACAGGCGTCTGCTTCTTCGGAGTCGTGACCCCGGATACTCACCACTGGCACCGGCACCGGCATAGCCGACCACCACGCCCAGTCGATCCTGCCGTCCGAGAACAGTGATCGGTCTGGTCTGAGCATGCACCACGTCAATGGCCTGTAGTCCCGTGTGCGACGAACGATATCGCATGTTCGTGACGGGAGACCGATCGCGGAAAGACCCCGACACCGCGTGAATTCCCACGCCGGCACCCGGGATATCGGAACTGAGACGCATTTCGTGGATCAATCCATTCGGGAGTAGATCGTAGCGAGGCCTCCCGGTAAAAAGATCGTCGAACGGGATTCCATCGAGTGTAAGAGCGATGCGATTCGGGTCAAGACCTGAGATGCTGACACCGTCCGGCCAGCCCGGCCCCCCGAAAGAATGGGTGAAGGTGCCCATTTCTTCCGCCATGAGCGAAGGAAAGGATAATTCGGCCCTCATTACGGGGGAATGGAACGGAAGGGCCAGCCCGTCCAACTCTGAGTAGAATCCTACAGAATCGACCGAGGTGGAGTCCACTGAAATCGTCTGGCTGGACGGAAGCACATTCGATGGGGATCGGGATTCGACCCGTCGGGACTCGAGGGACGGGGGTTCGCTTACAGATGTGACCTGGGCACACAGACGCACCGGCGCGATGAACAAGACCATGATACCGAGTCCTACAAGACAGCGACCGGACCGGATCTTATTCTGGAAACAATCCGAAAAGTCGACTTTCAATGAGTCCAATAATTTCCCGTTGGTCTTCAGGTTCATTGACGAATTCCAATTCGTCCACATCGATCACAATCTTGGGTCCCTGGTCGTAGCGCGTTACCCAGTCCTCGTAATGTTTGTTCAGTCGTTCGAGATATTCAATCCGGATGGTGGTCTCAAAATCTCGTCCACGAGCCTGAATGTGCCTGACCAATGTCGGGACCGTAGCGCGAAGATAGACGAGTAGATCCGGCGGCTGCAGGTAGGAGGTCATGATATCGAAAAGGTCGGTGTAATTCTCGTAGTCCCGATCGGCCATCAGACCCATTTCATTCAGATTTCGGGCGAAGATCTCTGCATCCTCATAAATAGACCGATCCTGGACTACGCTGTGCGGCGCCTTCTCGATTCTTCTCTGATGATTGAATCTACTCGACAGGAAAAATACCTGCAGGTTGAACGACCATCGATGCATGTCCTCGTAGAAATCAGTCAGATATGGGTTGTCGTCCACTCGTTCGTAAAACGCCTCCCATTTGAAATAGTTGGACAGGATTCGTGTAAGAGAACTCTTGCCGGCTCCGATATTGCCCGCTACAGCGACGTACTTTTTACCTGTTGCACTCACTCGATGACGAAATTTTTATGACCCGAAAAGTTGGCGATCCCCGGAGACCTTATTGCTTCGACCGCCTGCGAAAATAGGACATCCCCGGTCGACTTGCAGGTCTAACGAGAGTAATCCATTTGATAATTATCAATCGCTCACCCCGCGATAGCTCCGACGGGATTACTAACGACATCTTAATCGTGAATCATATCGAATTGTGCCAGAATAAGGGTATTATGTTCCCTTTATATCTATTCGATCGACGGTCCGAATACGAAGAATTATCACCCGCTCCGGGTGCCAAAATAGAACGTGTGCAGTATGTCCAAAGAGACAGAACCCAAACAGGTCAGGAGTTCCACATACGATCCGAGTACGATCGAGACCAAGTGGTACCGCTATTGGGAAGAGAATGATCTTTTCAAGACCGACTCGACGTCGGGGAAGGAATCTCATGTCATCGTCATGCCTCCTCCAAACGTCACTGGACGGCTTCATATGGGGCACGCACTACAGGACACGGTTCAGGATGCGCTCACACGCATTCGGCGTATGCAGGGCCAGGAGGCGCTCTGGCTCCCCGGTATGGACCATGCCGGAATTGCGACGCAGAATGTCGTTGAGAAGAAGCTGAAGGAGACCGAGGGGATCGATCGGCATGCACTCGGACGTGATGAATTCGTCGAACGTGTCTGGGCGTGGAAGAAGGAATATGGGGACATCATCCTTCAGCAGAAACGCCGTCTGGGAGATTCGTGCGATTGGTCCAGAGAGCGATTCACCATGGACGACGGGTTTTCTCACGCCGTACAGGAAGTATTTGTCCGGCTGTATGAGGAAGGACTCATCTACCGGGGAGAGTATCTCATTAACTGGTGTCCGGTCGACATGACGGCCCTCTCGGACGAGGAAGTCGATAATGTCGAGCGCGACGGTCACCTCTGGTATGTACGGTATCCACTGGCAGGAGGAGACGGACATATCACAATCGCAACGACGCGTCCCGAAACGATGCTCGGCGATACCGCTGTCGCGGTGCATCCGGATGACGAGAGGTATCGGGACCTGGTCGGGAAATCGCTACGGCTACCGCTCACCGATCGGGAGATCCCAATCATCGCGGATGAATATGTCAAGAGTGATTTCGGAGCGGGCGCGCTCAAGGTCACGCCGGCTCACGACAAGAACGATTTTGAAATCGGTCAGAAGCACCACCTTGCGTCGATCAATATGATCAATCCGGACGGGACGATAGCCGATGTCGGCGGCAAGTACGTGGGTCTGGATCGTTTCGTCGCTCGCAAGCAGATGGTCGCGGATCTGGACGAGCAGGGATTGCTCGAAAAGGTCGAAGACTACAAGACCACCGTTCCGATATCCAGTCGTTCGAAAGCGATCATAGAGCCACTTATTTCACGGCAGTGGTTCGTGAAGATGAAGCCTCTGGCAGAACCTGCTCTCGAGGCCGTCCGGAGTGGAGAGGTCAAATTTTATCCCAAGCGGTGGGAAAACGAGTACTACCGGTGGCTCGAAAACATCCGGGACTGGACGATCTCCCGGCAGCTCTGGTGGGGACACCGTATTCCGGTCTGGTATTACACGACTGAAGATGGAGAAATCGACGAAACGAAGGAGTTCGTCGTCTCTGTAACGGAGCCCGAGCCGGGAATGGTACAGGACGAGGATGTGCTTGACACGTGGTTTTCGTCCTGGCTCTGGCCGTTTGCCACACTGGGATGGCCGGAGAAAACGGCTGATCTGAGCGCCTTCTACCCCGGAACCGTTCTCGTTTCCGGATACGACATTCTTTTCTTCTGGATTGCCCGGATGATCATGGCCGGTATCCACTTCATGGGTGAGTCGCCGTACAAGGACATTTTCATCACGGGAATGATCAAAGACAAGCTGGGTCGATGGATGTCGAAGAGTCTTGGCAACGGCATTGATCCTCTCGACATGACCGAGCAGTACGGAGCAGATGCCGTACGATTCTCACTCACCATTCTGTGTGCACAGGGCCAGGACATTAAACTGGATCCGACCAAATTTGAGATGGGGCGAAATTTCGCCAACAAAATCTGGAATGCGTTCAACGTATTCGGTCAGTTTATGGAAGAGGGACGGTCGTATGACCGGAATCGACCTTTCGATTCCTTGTCGCTTGTCGAGCGATGGATGCTCACCCGGCTCAATCAGACGATCCTGGATGTGGAAGCGGACATAGCCCGGTACCGACTCAATGATGCCCTCACCAAGATATACACGCTTTTCTGGGGAGACTTCTGCGACTGGTATCTGGAGCTGATCAAGCCGGAATACGGAGAGACGATGAACGACGAGACGATCGGACTTGCCGCCGATATTTTCGAAAATTTGCTCAAGCTCCTGCATCCGTTTATGCCATTCATCACAGAAGAACTGTGGACGCGTGTACGGCCGCGACAGAAAGGAGACGTTTGTATGACTTCGTCATGGCCGACGTCCGATCCGGCTGAGATGGATGCTCCCGCTGTAGGAGTTTTTGGCCTGATTCAGGAAATGATTTCGGGTATTCGGAACGTGAAGAGCCAGTATAATGTGCCCCCGGGGAAAATGATCTCAGCGACACTGAGTCTGGACGGTGAGGACCTCATCGCATCCATGGAGAAACACGCGGGGTATTTTCTGAGGCTGGGCAAGGTCGAACATCTGACGGTCTATTCACACGTCGATCGACCTTCGGCAAGCGCTTCCATCGTCGTTGGAAAACATCAGGTGTTTGTTCCGCTGGCGGGAATGATAGATCTTGAAGTCGAACGCCAACGGCTTCGCGGAGAGATTGAGAAAAAGCAGAAGTTCATCGTCTCCCTGGACAAGAAGCTCGGAAACGAACAGTTTGTCTCCCGGGCTCCGGCCGAAGTCGTCGCCCGTGAGCGCCAGAAGGCGTCGGATACGGCAGACGAGGTAGCGCGATTGCAGTCGAGTCTCGATGAGTTGGATATCCCTTCCTGACACGTGAATGTTCTAGGCATATCCTGCTGGTACCACGACGCTGCGGCGTGCCTGGTACGCGACGGTAAGATCGTCGCCGCAGCGCAGGAAGATCGGTTTTCGAGAATCAAACACGATGCGTCGTTTCCTGACCATGCGATTGCATACTGCCTCGATGAGGCCGGAATTACGACAGCCGACATCGATCTCGTCGCGTTTTACGACAAACCGTTTCTGAAATTCGAACGCCTGCTCGAGACGTACGTCGCATATGCCCCCCTCGGTCTTCGCTCGTTTCTTAAAGCGATGCCGTTATGGCTGAAGAAGAAACTCTGGATTCCGGACCTGCTCTCCAAAAAGCTGCACTTCGATGGAGTGCTCCTGTTTCCCGAACACCACGAGAGTCATGCCGCCAGTGCCTTTTACCCGTCGCCATTCGAAAACGCCGCAATTTTGACGCTCGACGGGGTTGGAGAATGGTCGACCACATCCTATGGCGTAGGATCCGGGAGTGAGATCCGACTGCTCGGTGAACAACACTTCCCGCATTCTCTCGGTCTGCTCTATTCGGCGTTTACGTACTTCTGCGGTTTTCGTGTCAACTCCGGGGAGTACAAACTGATGGGTCTTGCTCCGTACGGCGTTCCCCGGTATGAACGCCTGATTCGCGATCACCTGATCGATATCCGGGAAGACGGATCCTTCAGGCTTAACATGAAAAATTTTTCGTTCGCCTCGGGATTGACCATGACGGACCGAAAATTTGAATCCCTGCTGGATGGCGAGCGTCGCGCGCCTGAGTCGCCCCTCTCCCAGCGGGAAATGGATATTGCCCGGTCTATTCAGGCAGTCACCGAAGACATCGTTCTGAAGATGGCGAGGCACGTGCGCCGCGAGACGGGGGAAAAGAACGTGTGTCTTGCCGGCGGGGTAGCGCTCAATTGTGTGGCCAATGGAAAATTATTGCGCGAAAATATTTTTGATCAGCTCTGGATCCAGCCGGCTGCCGGAGATGCCGGGGGTGCCGTGGGGGCGGCGCTGGCAGCTTGCTATACGCATGGGGGCATCGACCGCATAGCGGTTCCGGCTGATTCGATGGAAGGCAGCTATCTGGGGCCATCTTTTTCGGACGGCGATATTAAGAGATGGCTCGTTGAGGAAGACATTCCACACCAGCGGCTCGTAGGAGCCGATCTATTCGAGCGAGTTGCCGCGTTACTTGCCGATGGAAACATAGTCGGGTGGTTTCGCGGACGGATGGAGTTTGGTCCTCGTGCACTGGGGAATCGATCCATCCTGGCTGATCCCAGAGGTTCCGATGTTCAGCGCACCGTCAACGTCAAAGTAAAGTATCGAGAGAGTTTCAGACCCTTCGCCCCGAGTGTCCTCTCTGAGCGAGCCGACGAGTTTTTTGATCTCTCCCGTGAGAGTCCGTATATGCTCCTGGTCGCTCCAGTCCGGAACGCACCGGTTGGAGGAGAGGGGTTGGACCGTCTTAGATCCATTGGAGGGCCGATTCCTGCGGTCACGCACGTCGATTCTACGGCGCGCGTACAGACCGTCTCCGAGCAGACGAATCCGGACTTTCATGCGTTGATCACGGCATTTGAATCGGCCACCGGATGTCCCGTCGTCGTCAATACCAGTTTCAATGTGCGTGGAGAGCCCATCGTATGTTCGCCTGAAGATGCCTACCGGTGTTTTAGATCGACCCATATGGACGCGGTCGTGATCGAGAATTATCTTATCACAAAAGAAATGCTTCCCGACGGCGACGAGGAAATCCTCTCAGCAGAAGAGATTGCTTCCCGATATGGTCTCGATTAATCCACAGTCGATGCCCACGGACAAAAAAATTGATATTGACCGCAAATTGTGTAAATCTATTCGTAGGTGTAGTCTGAGGAGTGGTATATAAATGCCAACCTGACTCATATGGAACGACGACTCGACATAGCGCCGCAGGAGATGATGGAGGAATCTTTTCAGATTCCCCTCTGGGCAACGTTGGTCTTTGTCGGGACCATGCTGGCCATTTTCTTCATGGGTCGGACGATAGCCAATTTTTACGAGCCGATTCTTTCCGGTCAGACCGTCGAGTTCGTCGAGTCGGTGTGAGGACTTGCAACCGACAGATTATGGAGTACATTTAGCGGATCGAATCTTTCCGCTAAAATGGTCCTGACCATGTATTCCCGACGAGAATTTCTGGGTACGTTGAGTCGACCCACTGCCGCTGCCGTCATGACGGCCTCATTCGCCCCTCACAGCGTTCTGGACGTTATCCAGAATCTGTCAACCCATGTCGGTACCCCGGCAGAAATCGCCCAGGATGAGTCTTTCTGGATGGAGATCCAGCAAGCATTCACGGTCGACCGTTCGCTTGTAAATTTGAACAATGGAGGGGTGAGCCCGGCTCCGGCTACCGTTCAGGAGGCGATGAAACGCCACCTCGATTACTCGAATGAGGCCCCCGTGTATACCATGTGGCGGATTCTCGAACCGCAGCGCGAAGCCGTACGGACGAGGATAGCCAGGGCATTTCACTGTGATCGGGAAGAAATTGCACTCACCCGGAATGCGTCAGAGGGACTGCAGATATGTCAGTTGGGGCTCGACCTCAATGCCGGTGATGAGGTCCTCACGACAACCCAGGATTATGGTCGGATGATCAACACGTTCAAGCAACGTGAGCGGAGAGAGGGAATCGTGATGAAACAGTTTGACATCCCTGTGCCGGCGGAGAATCCTGACGAAATTGTCCGTCTGTTCGAGACCAACATTACGCCCCGGACAAAGGTCATACTGATGTGCCACATCATCAATCTCACCGGCCAGATCCTGCCGGTAAAACAAGTGGTTCAGATGGCCCGGAAACGAGGCATTCCGGTCATTGTCGATGGCGCTCACTCGTTCGCCCACTGGGATTTTACCCATGATGATCTGGATTGCGATTTTTATGCGACCAGTCTGCACAAGTGGCTCTACGCACCCCACGGCACCGGAATGTTGTACGTCCGCAAGGATAGAATCAAGGACCTGTGGCCCATGATGGCAGCTGCCGAGAGGCAGGATGAGGACATCCGCAAGTTTGAGGAAATCGGAACGCACCCGGCGGCGAATTACCTCGCGATCGCTGATGCGCTCACGTTCCACCAGGGTATTGGCCCGGCCCGAAAAGAGGCAAGGCTAAGGTATTTGAGGGATTATTGGGCAAAGCCGTTGCTCGAACACGATCGCGTCGTTCTGCATACGAGTCTGATGGACGATTTTTCGTGCGGCATTGGAAACGTAGAGATCAAGGATGTCGACTCGGGCGCCATCGGGAGATATCTGTGGGCGGAACACCGGATGATCGTGACACCGATAAAACACCGGCAGTTTGAAGGCCTTCGGATCACACCCAACGTGTACTCTACGCTCGAAGAACTGGATCGATTCGTCGAGGCAATGACGGGAATTGTCCGGAACGGATTGCCGGCAAAATACCTATAGCCCCGCACTAGATGGTTTTCGACGTTGCCATTATCGGCGGAGGAATACTCGGGTGCGCGACGGCCTATCGACTGGCCTGTGGTGAACGAGTGGATTCGATCGCCATTATCGAAAAGGAGTCTCAGCTCGCGGCACATCAAACCGGGCGAAATTCGGGAGTGATCCACTCGGGTATCTACTACACGCCTGGGTCTCAGAAGGCCGAGAACTGCCGGGTGGGTCGACGTCAGCTCATTGAATTCTGCGAAAAAGAAGATCTTCCGTACGAGATTTGCGGCAAAGTGATCGTTGCTGTCTCCGACCATGAACTCGGTGGAATCAGGCGGATTCTGGAACGGGGATCCCAGAACGGAATTGCCTGCGAGCCCATCGGACCCGACGAGATCAAAGAACTGGAGCCTTCCGTTCGGGGACTGGCTGGAATTCACGTCCCGGATGCCGGGATCGTCGATTTCGGTGGCGTCTGCAGACGGCTTGCCGAACGAAGTGCTGAAAAAGGAGGCCAGATTTTGTCGGGCCGAAAAGTAACGGGATTGGACACCCGCGCCGATCGGGTAGTCGTGGAGACGTCCGGGGGGGCGATCGAGGCCAGGTGCGTGGTCAATTGCGCGGGTCTCTACTCTGATACAGTGGCCCGCCTGGCCGGTGATGATCCGGATGTGCGCATCGTTCCATTTCGGGGGGTGTATTACGAACTGACTCCGCCGGCACGATCACTGTGTAAGAATCTGATCTACCCGGTTCCGGACCCGGCGTATCCGTTTCTAGGGGTTCATTTTACCCGTATGATCGATGGCCGCGTCGAGTGTGGTCCCAACGCCGTCATGGCCCTGGGGCGGGAAGGGTATTCCTGGCGGCAACCCCACTTCGGAGAATTCTTTTCAAGTCTCGCCTTTTCGGGCTTTCGGTCTCTGGCGAGGCGACACTGGAGAAAAGGGGTCTCGGAGGTCGCCCGAACCGTCTCAAAGAAACGCTATCTGAGGGCCCTCCAGACACTCATTCCGTCCATTTCGATGGACGATATCGTTCCGTGCCGCTCGGGAATTCGGGCCCAGGCAATCGATCGTTCAGGGAATCTGGTCGATGACTTTCTGGTTGTGGAATCCGAGAGGATGATTCACGTCTGCAATGCACCGTCACCCGCCGCCACGGCAGGCCTCCGGATAGGGCAAATGATTGCGAAACGCGTATCTTCCCGGTTTTCGTAGCCGTACCCAGAGCGTTTGTCCCCGGACCTCACCCTCTCTTTTTGTCAGACCGAACCCAAAATTATTTATGGCCTGGATCCAAACTATTTCAGAAACAGACGCGACGGGCGAGCTCAAGGATATTTACGATGATATTCTCTCTTCCAGGGGGAAGATGTCGAACATCATGCGCATTCATTCTCTGAATCCGCCTACGATGAAAGCCCACATCGATCTCTATATGGCGACCGTTTTCGGCAAAATGAAGTTGAAGCGGGCCGAGCGGGAACTCATTGCGACGATGGTCTCTGCCACGAACCATTGTCCCTACTGCGTCGCTCACCATGCCGAAGCCCTGATGCATTACTGGAAGGACCGGGATCGGATCGATCGGGTGATCGATGACTTTCGGTCTGCCGATCTGTCAGATAGAGAGTGCGCCATGGTCGCCTATGCGGTCAAGCTCACAGATTCTTCTTCCGAGATGTCTGAGGGGGACGTCGAGACGCTTCGACGGGTCGGTTTTTCTGACCGGGACGTACTCGATATCAATCTGATTGCCAGTTATTTCAATTTTGTCAATCGGATCGCTCTCGGACTGGGTGTCGCGTTCTCGGAAGAGGAGATGGCCGGCTTCAGGTATTAGCGGAAGCCCTTTCGATGAGTCCTGGAAAGAGAGGGGCGCGGC
>CAYLHF010000040.1:0-25475 GCA_964383365.1 uncultured Rhodothermales bacterium
TTTGCCGATCGGGTCAGAGCCGACGCCGCATGGGTCTTCCCCGTACCGTCAGAAATGAATCCGGCCACCGTCGGACCTCTGCTCTGTGGCGGAATCACGGTCTTCAATCCCATGATTCAGTTTAATGTCAGACCCACCGACCGCGTCGGGGTGATCGGTATCGGTGGCCTGGGGCATATGGCACTCTTGTTCCTGAGTGCGTATGGGTGTGACGTGACGGCTTTTTCTTCTTCTCCCGAAAAGGAGGGCGAGGCCCGTTCATTCGGTGCGCATCATTTTATCAATTCGAGAGAATCCGATCAACTGGCGTCTGTTGCCGGATCATTAGACTATATTATCTCGACCGTAAACGTAACACTCGACTGGGCCGCGTACCTGAATGCGCTCCGCCCCAAAGGCCGACTTCATATGGTTGGAGCAGCACTCGAACCGATGCAGATACCGGCGTTCAGTCTGATTGGTGGTCAGAAGTCCATCTCCGGGAGTCCTATCGGTAGTCCGGAAACGACGCTACAGATGCTGGCTTTCGCTGCCAGACATGGTATTGAACCCACTACTGAACTTTATCAAATGTCTGACATCAATTCGGCTTTCGATCGGCTCCGGAGCGGCGAGGCTCGATACCGTCTCGTCCTGCAGAACGATTTTCAGGATTCATAAACCCATTGTTGGAAGGTGCACATAACGAAACCATGAATATCAGAACCTCATACTCGGCCTGTCTTTTTCTCGCAGGGACGCTCTTTGTAATCAGCTCTCAGTCTGCGGCAGGTCAGAAAACGACGCTCCTGGATCGCAGTCGTCGCTCTCCGGCGATGACCGAGCACGCGGGTTCGGTACTGTTGGCGTGGACGGGTAGAGACGGCCGGATCAACATTTTGAAATCTGCGGGTGGGAATAGCTGGTCGGGGGCGAAAGTCACTCTGGCGGAGAAGACCGACCGCGGCATTGCACTCGCGTCTGACGGAGAGTATGCCTATCTCGCCTGGAAGGGAACCGACTATCTGGGATCTCTCAATATCATGAGATCCAGAGATGGAGAGACCTGGTCCGACAAAGTATCAGTCGACGAATCCAGCGATCTCGGACCAGCCCTCGCGGTCTTGCGAGGTCGTGTATTTCTGGCCTGGCGGGGAAAAGCCAACCACCGACTGAACATCATGCAATCGTCCGACGGCTTCTCATGGAGAACAAAGGTTGTTCTGGATGATACGACGATGGCCCGACCGGCTCTGGCGGCCAATTCCGGCCGCTTATTTCTGACCTGGACCGAAAAACCTTATCTGGCTCCGATGCCGGACAGCGTCCGGAAGAATGTTACCCTTCCGGCAGGTCCTATCAGACTGAGACGATCGCGTGACGGAATCGACTGGGGATCTTCTGTTCGAATCGACGGACAATCCAAACTCTCCCCCGTATTGACTTCTCTGGACGATCGCCTCTTCCTGGCATGGACCAGCACCGACCGCGGGCACCTGATGCTGACCCGCTCAGATGACGGAATCGATTGGACAAGTAAAATCAGACTCCGTGAAAGTTCGGGTCGGGCCCCGGCCCTTTCCGCTGCCAACGGGGCGTTGGCCATCGCCTGGACCGGTTCCGGGAATCAGCAACTCAATATTGATATTCAGGACCGTGGGTCGCTGGGAGTATCCACATCCGGCGGTCGTGGGGCCTCTACGCTCGGCCGGACTGCTCCGAAGGGTTCGTTCATCCCTGTTGGACTCTTTCTCGGAAGCCCGGAAGAAGGCGCGAGGATGTTGAGCGCAGTCCGCCTGCTACCTCGGGACCACCGCGATTCTCGAGGAGAGCAGTTCCCGCTTGTTTCCACGTTCAGTAAAGACGAGGTGGACGCGCTTCTTCTGCTTGGAGATGCCGCAGGGTTCGATTTCGGTCCGACGCTGGACCAGTTTCCTCTAGAACCGTTGAACAACTGGAGATACCGGGACTTCCGCCCCCCTCCGGTCTCTGATCTCGAGATCGCCAAACGGATCTTTCTCGATTCCAGCGACGCTCCTTTCCACGGGCTTGTTGCCGCTGCGTTTCACGACGGCAATCCGGTCTGTTTTCTCGTAGATACGCGGTCTCTTTCGCTCCGCGCGAGAGATATGCGCAGACCCAATGAGCTCGGACTGGACATTCGAAGGTCCCGTTTTCTCGACGGCCTCGATCGGGTAGCCACGGCCGCCCACGTTGGAAGACGAGGAGATTTTGTTGTCGTTTACGAGTAAATGTCTATTCTTCCCTCGCCATGATACACCACAGCCCGTATCCGGATGTTTCCATCCCGGACTGCTCAGTTACCCGGTATGTGCTGGACAGAACGTCTGCATTTTCCGACCGAACGGCTCTTGTTGACGGAACCACAGGCAAAGAATGGACCTTCGCCCGGTTTCGGCGAGAGATTCTTGCCGTCGCCGGCGGCCTTCATAAGCACGGACTCCGAAAAGGCGACGTTCTGGCAATTTATAGTCCCAATCTGCCGGAGTATGCCATCGTTTTTCATGCAGTCGCGCATCTCGGGGGAATAATTACCACCATCAATCCCCTCTACACCACCCACGAACTGACCCATCAACTGACAGATTCCGGGGCGATTTTCCTGGTGACGGCGTCCGCACAGTTGGAACGCGCCAAACAGGCCGCTCAGCAATCGGATATTCGAGAGATATTTGTCCTGGATGTCTCAAACGAGGGAACTCCATATGCGTCCCTCCTGGAATCAAAGGTCCCTCCACCCGAGGTCTCCATCGATCCGCACGAAGACCTGGTAGTACTTCCATATTCGAGTGGGACGACCGGCCTGTCGAAAGGTGTCATGCTTACGCATCACAATGTAGTCTCCAATCTGGTTCAACTCGACGGCATTAACGACCTCCTTCTGATGACCGAAAACGATGCGGTCATCGGGGTCCTTCCATTCTATCACATTTATGGGATGGTACTGATCATGAACTATACATTGAGTTGCGGAGCGTGTGTCGTAACGATGCCCCGTTTCGATCTGGATCGATTTTTCGGATTGATAGAGAAATACAGGATTTCCAGGGTCAACGTTGTCCCTCCCATCCTTCTCGCGATGATGAATCATCCTGATATCGACCGATACGACCTCTCCAGTCTCGATATTGCAACATCCGGAGCGGCTCCGCTGGGCGATGAACTATCTCGAAAGGTCAATGATCGATTCGGATGCCGGGTCAATCAGGGCTATGGTCTGACGGAAACCAGTCCTGTTACGCACCTCAATCCGTGTCTCTCCGGGAGCGAGAATTTTGGCTCGATCGGCTTCCCGATTCCGAATACTGAAGTCCGCATAGTAGATCCGGATTCAGGCTCGAGTCGCCACGCAGGCGAGCCGGGCGAGTTATGGATCCGTGGGCCCCAGGTGATGAAGGGGTACTTGAATAACCCGGAAGCCACAACAGCTACCATAGACCAGGCCGGATGGCTCCATACTGGCGATATCGGATACGTTGATGACAACGGATACTTCTATATTGTAGACCGGCTGAAGGAATTGATTAAATACAAGGGGTTCCAGGTTCCTCCGGCCGAACTGGAGGCGTTACTGCTCGGTCACCCGGATATCAAGGATGTGGCCGTCGTCCCCATCGACGATGATGAAGCCGGACAGGTACCCAAGGCGTTCGTCGTCCGAGCGGGAGGTGACTTCACCGGACAGGATGTCATGGACTGGGTCGCGGAACGGGTCGCTCCATCGAAACGCATTCGCGTGGTAGAATTCATCGATCAGATACCAAAATCTGCGGCGGGAAAAATTCTACGACGCGTACTCCGGGATCGTGCGTCTAAGAAGTAAGGGTCGGCGGGTACATCGAGGACCTCGCGACTCTCCGGGAGATTCTGCTCAGATCAATCACACCCGAGGTCGGACCGAGATTGTGCATCATTGGCCGGAAAACAGTTCCCCGATGGCACACTCGAAGGGACGAATCGTTTGAGATCAGGATCCCGTAAACCATTTGTCAGAAATGCCGTGATCTGATTTACCGCTTCGGCGGAAAGGTTCAGCGGTTTGAATCTGAAATCAAGTGTACCGGCCGGAAGGTTTTTTGACGGGATTCCATCGTTGTAGTAATCGACTACTTCATGAATGGATGAAAAGGATCCGCCGTGACCATAGAACGGAGAATCGGCTAAATTGTACAGCTGAGGGATCTTGAACTTGTAATACAGGGATGGATCGTCGAGGAAGCCACCTCTACCCTTGATGTCATCAATACTTCCATACACGTCTGAACCTGTCATATCCGGCATACCCAACGCATAGAACCCGATGGAATTCAGCGGGGGACCGGTATGACACTGTTCGCAGCCCGCACTGCCAAAAAATAGAATCGCACCCTTTTTCTCTTCCGCGGTCAGAGCACCCGATTCCCCCCGAAGCCACCGCTGAAACGGGGCTTTCGAAGCATAGACCGTTCTCTCATAGGCAGCGATGGCCAGACCCGCCTTCTCGATGGTAACGGGCTGTCCCGGATACGCTGCATCCCACAGATTCTGATACCCGGTATTCGTAGCCACAACAGACGACGCTATCTGAGACATCCGGTGGACCGTCAACGCTACTATCGCCTGAGATTCGAGTCCATCGTATCCAAGGTGATTCACTTCGAGGGGAGTGCCGGCAGTCCAATGAGACTCGGTGCCAGCATTAGGGCCTCGACTTCCCAGCGATCCGTCCCACAAGAGGGTCCTCTGAAATGCGCTATTCAGGATAGAAGGCGTCCGAACGGGTTGTACATCAATATCAGATAGACTGTAAGCAGGATTGGGGCGTCGTGCCTCTCCGTGATCTCCCCAGCCCCAACCACCCTCCGAGATGGCTTGCTTTACTCCAGACTGAAAGCCCGCGCTTGCGTGGTGACACGTCGCGCACGAATACGTCGCACGTCCCATTTCATACCGCGGATCGGTACCCAGTGCCGGGTCGTGAAACAATGCTTTTCCCAGTGCCACTTTCCCGGCCGTAAGTGGATTACCCGGATCCTGCGGCATTGACGCGAAATCGTTGTCTTCGGGGAGCTGAAAATTATCCAGTCCGCGCTGGCCATTTCGCGTTAGCAGGGTCGTGAGTTCACCGTCCAGGTCTTCATCCCCGCCTGCACCGGAAGTCGAGGAATCGCAACCGGTGAGCAGCCCCATAAGCAAGGCAGCGATCATCACGCCGCCCATCAAATGAGCACCATAAGAAAACAATCTCGACCTGTATATCGTGTCCGTACGCATCGGATATCACCCTGTTATCACGATGAAATCCCATGTTCGTGTCCACTCGCTGTATCCGGCCGCGTTACTGGCTCTCACGCGCCAGTAATACGTATATCCGAAGATCAGACCGGTCACATCCTTTTTCAGATCGCGAAGATTCTCCAGGTCGACCTCATTTCGCCAGAAATTTGGTTCGACGGAAACCTGGAGATGGTAGGAAAATGCCCCCGGAACGGCGTCCCATTCCAGATTGACCTCTCTCGGCATTCCGGTCCTTCCGGTCAGCGGAGATAGGAGCCTGGGGGCCGCCGGAGGCTCGGCGATTCGCGACGGTGTAAAGGCCCAGATATCGGACCATTCACTGACTCCATTTTCATTCGACGCTCTTACGCGCCAGAAGTACGTCGTTCCGAGATCTAACTGATTGACCGCATAATTCGAATCTACGACATGCGAATCGTGAACCAACGGTGACGAAAACGTTGGATCTGTCGCGAGTTCCAACTCATACAACTCTGCCTCTACCGTCAGTGTCCACTCAAGAAATACGGCATTTTCGGCATTTGACAATCCATCCAAAGGGGCAACCAGGAGCGGTGCAACCGGAGGCAATTGCTGGGGAGTCGAATCACATCCTGACCATGCGAAAAGTACTACCACGCCGAGCGCGAAAATCCATTTAGGGGCCTGAGTCGGTCTCACCGCTAGGTACGGATTATTCATTATTCACTAACCGGATAAATATATCTCTTATTCCGATAATTTACCGTGTCAATCGATCTGCCCTTTCCTGAAGAAATGTTGATCATTATGCTCAATAATGACCGGAGTTGACCGATAACGCGTTTATGTCACGTTTTAAAAATCGAACCTTCACGATGAGGAGATTTTCGGCCACTTATTTCGTCCTTGTATTCGTTATTTCTGGCGTGTTCACGACAGCGCCCGGACAGGTTGCTGCTCAGACGTACGGGTCGAAATCCCCGTACCTGACAGATACACCCCGAAAAGGAGAAGGGATTTACGCGATGCTGCGTAGAAATGGGATCACCGTTTCCACCGCGGTCGTGAATAAATTCATGGTGTTGAACAGGAAGAAAGTGACGCCCTCCCGGGGGCTCATGAAAGGTATCTCCTATCGACTCCCTTCATCCACTGTACGATATCCTCTCTTCGGATCCGCCTATGAAAACGTGTCTGTTCGCAGCGATGATCTGGCAGGAACGGTCTACTACATTATCAGTGGACACGGAGGCCCCGATCCGGGGGCACAAGGCAAACGGGGCAAATTCGTGCTGAGTGAGGATGAATACTCATATGATGTATCTCTCAGACTCTCTCGGTTTCTGATCGAACGCGGTGCGACCGTGTACAATCTGATACAGGACGATGACGGAATCCGGGACGACAGCATCCTTCCAAACGATCGAGGAGAACACAACATGGATGGTACTCCGATCTCCCGCAACAAGAAGAAGAGCCTGGAGCAGAGAACGAATACGATCAACCAACTCTACAGAAAACACCGAGCCGATGCGAGACTACAGCGAATGATTGAAATTCACGTGGACTCTCGACCGACCGGCAAAGAGCAGATTGACGTACACTTTATCTACCAGAGTTCGGCGGGGCGACGGCTGAGTACGATCATACGGGATACCCTCTCCGACCAATATGACAAGAGTCAGAAAAACAGGGGATACCACGGAAAAGTAAGCCGACGCGATCTATTCACGCTAATCAATACCCGACCTGTCGCCACCTATATAGAACTCGGAAATATCCAGCACCGGGGAGACCAACTCCGAATTACGAAGGCCAGCAACCGGCAGGCGCTTGCCGAATGGATCGGCCTGGGTTTGATTCGAGAGGCCAATTCGAAGTCACTGTAACGAGATAAACGGGACCGTCAACTCGCGAACTGATCCAGGTACCACTCGTAGGTCATTCTCAGACCGGTGTCGAGGTCAATGGTCGGCCTCCAACCCAGCGAGAATAGGCGACCCACATCGACCCACTTTCGAGGCGTACCATCCGGTCGACTTCCGTCGAGAACAATCTCACTGGTCGAACCTACGGCAGACCGAACTTTCTCGGCGAGTTCAAGAATCGTAAGGTCTTCCCCGTATCCCACATTGATCAGGCCGTCCGGAGCGACACTTCGTACGACAGATTCCTCTGTCTTCAGCACGTGAAAGCACGCCGACGCCAGATCATCCACATGTAAAAATTCTCGCTTGGGCGACCCACTCCCCCAGAGTTCTACGGGTTTGTTGTCGGGAAGCGCCTCATGAAACTTGCGTATCAGCGCGGGCAAAACGTGGCTATTCTCCAGATCGAAATTATCCCCCGGCCCGTACAGATTCGTGGGCATGAGGCTCAGAAAATCTACACCGTATTGCCTGTGGAGTGCTTCACAATGCTTCAGGCCCGCAATCTTTGCAATCGCATACCACTCATTGGTCGTCTCCAGCGGTCCGGTCAGCAGGCTGGTCTCGCGAACAGGCTGCTCGGCGAGTCGAGGATAAATGCAGGTACTCCCGAGAAAGATGAATCGCTTCACCTCGTGCTCGAACGCTGCCTGAATGACATTCGTCTGGATCGCCAGGTTATCATAGAGAAATTCCGCAGGGTACGTGCTGTTGGCTACTATTCCGCCCACCCGGGCCGCAGCCATGAGCACAAAGTCCGGCTTCTCGGTCTCGAAGAATTCGGTCACTGCTTCCTGATTGCATAGATCCACCTGATTACGAGACCGTAAAACAAGGTTGGTGTACCCCTCTCCGATGAGCCGTCTGACGAGCGCCGAACCTACGAGTCCTCGATGACCGGCAACAAATATTTTCGAGGTACGATCGGTAAGATGCATAATGTCTCTCTCGTCAAGCCGCGAACCGGGCCGCTCGGATCTTATCGGTTGGATGTGGCACAGACTCACCACCGGGTGCTGTAAGGTAGCACGAATCGTCGACTTGGATTACTCCTGAATCCACTTTTCATCCTGCATCTGAGAGGCGGCGTCCTGCAGCTGCTTCCAGGCGGCAAGAACGTGTCGTTCTTCCGTGCCCGTCTGCCCGATACTCATTCGAATGACAAACCGCCCTTTCAAAACGGTATGACTCGCAAACATTTTCCCGGTTTGATTCACTCTCTTGAGTAGTTCCTCCGTGAACCTATCTCCGTTTTTGTGGGCAAGACACACGAGATTGAGCGGGTGGGGCGCTACGACATCGAAATCCTCGTGATCGCTCACCCACGAAGCAAATTTCTGAGCCAGCGACACATGTTCCCGTATGTGGTGTCGCAATCCTTCGGCTCCATAATGCCGTAGAACCATCCAGAGTTTGAGTGACCGAAATTTCCTCCCCAGCGGAATCTGCCAGTCTCGGTAATCGATGACCGCATCCGATTCCGAAGCAGCGTTTCGAAGATACTCGGGCAGGATAGAGAGCGAACTGACGAGAGATTCTCGATCCGCCACCCAGAAGCAGTCACAGTCGAAATTGGTAAAGAGCCATTTGTGCGGATTGAAACAGTAGCTGTCGGCAGTTTCGAGCCCGCGTAAGATGAATCGGAATTCCGGGCAGACGGTGGCGGCTCCCGACATGGCTGCATCCACATGAAACCAGAGACCGAACTCCTCACATACTGCTCCGATTTCCTGAAGCGGGTCAAGCCCGTTGGATGACGTAGTTCCGACCGTCGCACTCACAAAAAACGGCTTCAACCCCTCAGAAAGATCCATTTCGATCATGCGACGCAATACCTCAGGGCGCATCGCGAAGGTCTCGTCGGTGGAAACCTGGCGGAGATACCGAGACCCGATGCCGGCAATCTTGACGGCCTTCTCTATGGAAGAATGAGCCTGATCAGACGAATAAGCGATGAGTCCGGACGTCGCGCCGCTTGCGTTGGACCTCCCCGCCGTAGCGCGTTCCCTCGCCGCAATGAGGGCGCACAGTGTTGCGCTCGATGCCGTATCCTGAATAACGCCCCCTCCGGAAGACGAAGAAAGAAACGCCTCCGGGAGCCCCATCAGTTCAACCAGCCAATCCATGACATGGGTCTCCAGTTCGGTACATGCCGGGCTGGTTTGCCACAGCATTCCCTGTACGTTGAGACCGGCCGACAGGAGTTCACCAAGAACGGCGGGGCCCGATGCGTTGCAGGGGAAGTAGGCGAAAAAATCGGGGGACTGCCAGTGAGTGACTCCCGGCAAAATAATGTCATCCATATCGTCGAGAATGGAACGGAGCGACTCTCCTCTTTCTGGAGCCCGACCGGGCAATCTGCTCCTGATCTCTCCGGGACGAGATCGGGAAAGAACCGGATACGATTCTATCCACGTGTAATAGTCTGCAATCCAGTCTACGACCGCTTTACCCTGTTCGCGAAATTCCTCGGGGGTCATATGGTATCCGGACATCGTGATCAGGTTAAGATTCGTAGGGATTCGTTTTGTCTCAGGGTTCGGCAATCAGTTTGTCAACGCCTGACAGAGCACTTCAGCAGGATGGTAGACCTGTCGATTGGTCCCATGTTCTATCTGCTGCCTACAACTTACTCCCGATGCCACGATAATCGTATCCTCCGGGGCCGATCGTACGGCGGGGAGGAGAACGTCTTCTCCGATAGCCATCGAAATGTCGTAATGCTCCTTCTCAAACCCGAACGAACCGGCCATTCCACAACATCCCGACGGAATTTCGCTGACCCGATAATTGCTCGGGAGCGAGAGGACCCGCGCAAGAGCACCGGTCCCACCAAGGGCTTTCTGGTGACAGTGACCGTGAAACAGGATGTCGGCAGGATCTTCTGTAAGACGAGGCAAACAGTCGTCTCCGGTAAATCGTTCTGAAACAAATTCTTCAAACATCAGCGTGTGACGTGCCACCTCCTCGACGCGTGAATCGCCCGGAAGAAGAGACGCATACTCGTCCTGGAATGTGAGGAGACAACTCGGCTCGAGTCCGATGATGGGTATCCCTTCATTCGCGTATGGAAACAGGCTGTGGATCGTCTCTTCAGCATTCTTCCTCGCCACATCAACGAGACCTTTCGAAAGGGCGGGTCGTCCGCAACATCGGTGACCCGGTAGAATGACATCGAATCCCATGGCTTCGAGAACCAGGGTCGCGGCGATGCTTACTTCAGGATAGTGGAACGTGTTGAACGTATCATTGAATAGAACCACTCGGCCGCGGTGCCCCGCTGCACCGTTTTGCTGCGATGAACCACTGCGCTCGCCCCGACCTGCGTTCTTCTTGCGCCAGTCCAGAAACGTGGTCCGCGCGAACGCGGGAGGCGTTCTCTCGTGGGCGAGGCCAAGAACACTCGATACAACACGTCGACCGAGTCGATTTCCCATAATTCCATTCACCACGGGAGCAAGCGCTCCGGACCACCGCCGGGCAGCCTCAGGAGCCGATGCGAAAAATCGAGCCCGACGAGGGATGCCGTTGCGGGCATAGAACTGAGAAAGAAACTCCACTTTCAGGCGAGCCATATCGACCGACGACGGACACTCCGACGCACAAGCCTTGCATTCCAGGCAGAGATCCATCGTCTCAAACAGTCTGGCATCTCCCAGATCGCTTCCCTTAAGGCGACCCGATAACACCGCTCGCAGCGCATTGGCTCGTCCGCGAGTACTATGTTCCTCTTTGCGTGTGGCTCGAAAGCTGGGACACATAGTGCCTCCAGAGAGTTTTCTACACACCCCCGCCCCGTTACACATTTCGACGGCACCGGCAAGGCCAAAGTCCGTGGAAAAGTCAAGATTGGTCTCGATATCGTGGGTCTTGTATTCGGGGCCAAACCGTAGATGCTCGGTCATAGGCCCGGCGTCGACAATGTTTCCCGGATTAAGTCGCCCGTATGGGTCGAACAGCCACTTCACCTCCCGGTACAAGCCGTAGAGTTCCGGTCCGAAGAACCGCTTGTTGAACGCAGAGCGAGCACGGCCATCGCCGTGCTCGCTCGAAAGGGCACCGCCGAAGCCCTTCAACATCTCGATAGCAAACGACGTTATTTCCGGTAACAGAGCCAGCTCCCGGGCAGACTTGGTATTGACAAGGGGTCTAATGTGAATACATCCCGCGCTCGCGTGAGCGTAGTACGCCACGTCTACCCCGTGATCATTACAGAATTTTTCTACTCCGGTGACATATTCCCCCAGATGCTCTGGAGGAACGGCAGCGTCCTCGATAAAGGCGATCGGTTTACGATCTCCTTTGACGCTCATCAAAAATCCGAGACCCATTTTCCTGACTGCCCATACGTCTGCCTGACGGTCGTCGTCGAGAATGGAGACTACGGTTCCCGAACCCACGCGTGCAGATTCCAGATGTGTACGGAGTGCTTCTACACGAGACTGCACTTCCCTATTGGTCTGACCGGAATACTCCGTGATCAGGACACACTCAGGAGTTCCATCTACGAATCCTTCCAATTTCGACCTCCATTGCGGTGCCTGCCGACACATACGCATTCCCAGGTGATCGAGCAATTCGACGGCCGACGGATCGGTTTCCAATATCGAAGGGACGGCAGAAAGCGCAACATGCAAGCTGTCGAAATGAATGATGGCAAGCGCCGTCTTGGCAGGTACGCGTACCAGATCCAGCGTAATATCTTCGATCACCGCCAGCGTGCCCTCGGCACCGCAGATCAGTTTGGCTGGATTGAACAATCCAGTTTGAGGCACTCTGTAGGCCGCTGCATCACGAAAGAGCCGGTCCAGATTATACCCACCACAACGTCGCCAGTGACGTGGCGTGTGCTCCCGAACAATGCGTTCATGCTCCGGCGTAGATACTATCGATCGTAATCCCGTATAAATTCGGTGTTCCAGATCATTCCGTGCTCCCGAGGACTCGTAGCCCGGACCATATCGGACTCGGGAACCATCAGACAGGATCACATTCATCGCCCGAACATGATCTGCCGCCATTCCGTACAGGATTGAGTGGGCTCCCGTTGCGTTGTTTGAAACCACGCCACCCATCGCAGCCCGATCTGCGCTTGCCGGATCGGGTCCGAATTTGAGGCCGAGAGCAGCCAGATGCCGATTAAGTGAACCCAGTACAACACCCGGTTCGACCCGGACAGACCGTTGATCCGGATCAACTTCGAGTATTCGATCCAGATGCCGGGTGAAATCGATCACGATCGCTTCGTTCACCGTCTGTCCCGCGAGACTGCTACCCGACGCTCTGGGCAGGATGGGCACCCCGTGCCTCGACGTTATCTCGACGACAGCGTGGACATCTTCCCGATTTCTCGGTATAAATACGGCATGAGGTTGCACCTGATAGATACTGGCATCTGTACTGTAGAGATTTCGGCGGTACGCATCTTCGTAGACGTCCCCGGACGTACGAAGCGTAATCTCTTCCAGGCAAGCACGTAAGGCGGTGTCGAAGCTCATCTACCGGGCTCGTATATCCATGTTCGATGGGACAGAGTCTGTCGGGACTCTCGGAGGTTATGATCCAGGAATTCCATTTTCCACCCGCAGGATCAAAAATTGAATCCGATAGAGATATTTACCGTTCACACGGTAGCAGCCCCGGCGCACGCTGGCCGACTATACCCATCTATATTCCTGGCATTACCATGGCCCAGATTGGAAATTTTACTCTTCATTCCATCGAAACAGGACTTTTTGGCCTCGATGGAGGTGCAATGTTCGGAATCGTACCGAAAGTACTCTGGGAAAAGCGTACGACTGCCGACAATCATAACAGAGTCCCGCTCCGCATGAGGTGCCTGTTGCTGGAAGCCGAGAACCGGCTCATTCTGATCGATAACGGTCTCGGTACGAAATACAACGAGAAGTTCGCATTTCTCTACGGGATAGATGACAGCGAGATAAACCTGACATCTTCGCTCGCGTCCGCCGGCTTTTCTTTCGACGATATTACCGACGTGATTCTTACCCATCTGCATTTCGACCACTGTGGAGGAAGTACCGTTCGACGGAAAGGCCGTATTGAGGTCGCGTTTCCAAATGCCCGGTTCCACGTCCAGCGAGCACACTGGAATTGGGCGAACCAGGCCAATCCAAGAGAGAAAGCGTCCTTTCTGGCAGAGAACCTCGACCCTCTCCGAGATTCGGGACAACTGGCCCTTCTTGACGGAGTCACTGACCTTTTTCCCGGTGTTACGGTATTTCCTGTTGACGGGCACACGAAAGAGATGCAACTCGTGAAAATCCACGATGACAAGAACACGCTCGTATTCGTTGCCGATTTACTTCCTACGCATGCCCATCTGGCGCCTGCCTGGAACATGGCTTACGACCTCTGGCCCCTGACGACCATAGCCGAGAAGGGAGCATTTCTCAGCGAGGCCATCGAAGGCGGGTGGAAATTGTTTTTCGAGCACGATGCGTCCGTGGTTCTATCGGATGTTGAGATGACAGACCGGGGCCCTAAAATCAAGGATTCCCGACTGTTAGAAGAACTTTGAATCGTTCTCGTCACACAGACCGGACCAGATTCTTGCGGCTTCCCGTCGGAAGGTTTCTTCGAAATCCTCCAGGTAGGTTTTCCCCTGCCCGTTGGCCTGATTTACCCAACGGTTCATGAATACAAGACGGAGCACATCGACGTGGTCCGCATCCTTCTCCAATCCTGCAAGATGGCCGTTCCGCCGGGCCCAGGGCAGATCCAGGGAAATCGTCGTATGTGAAATCAGGTAATCATACGATTGAATACTGATGACATCTTTGATACCGAATCGATTGGTAAGTGCTTTATTGAGCGAATTGATTTCAGATATCCTGGTTGCATTCTGCGGACGGGCGTAACAACAGACGATGTTGGTATGTGGCCTCATGACGGAGCAGATCCGAATCCCGTTCTCCACCCGGCTGGAAGCGTCTCTCAGATTGGCCTCAAAATCGTTTGCTATGGAGCAAACCGTCGCTAACTGCCGTCCGTATCCATCCAAATTCAGCGGGATCAGTCGGTGACTGAACCAGGTCGAGGCCGCCGCAGCACCCGGCTTGGAGCCCTCCATGATGAACCGACCCAGTTGAGGCTGGTCATTTATGGTATCCTCTGAATCGAGACAATAGGGTGCCGACTCGGCGACCACGTCTTTCAGGAATCCATTCCGGAGGATTATTCCACCTGCTCCATAGGGTACGTATCCTGCCTTGTGCGGGTCGACCGTTATGGACTCGATATGGGCAATCGCCCGATACGCATTCCACACACGCTCTTCCGAATCAGACAGACCCGAGGCGTCGAACGCATGCTGGGTCCCGGACTTGAACATGGTGGCAAAATAGCCTCCGAACGCACCGTCGGCATGAATGGGAGAATACATTCCCTGTTCTGCCATTTCGTCGCGGACCTCTACGAGTTTGTCGACCGGGTCGACGGATCCGAACTCGGTTGAGCCCATGACCACGACCGTCTGGAGTACCGGAATCCGATCGCGCAAACAATCTTTGAGCACGTTCTCGTACGCGGCTCGATCAATGGTAAAAGATTCGTCGACGTCGACAGAGATTATATTGGATTTGCCTATCCCGAACAGAGACGCTGCCCGGGACCAACTGTAGTGACCCGTCCGTGGCAGAATCAGGACGGAGTCTCGCCATGGGGCGCCAAACGACTCCGATACGAGTGACTGAAAAGCCGTGTTACCGAGCCACGATGGACGATATTGTTGTAATTTCTGAAATCGTTCGTCGACCGATCCCGGCGATTCGGACAGATAGTTCATCAGGAGAGGTTCGACACGCTCAAGAGGCACATTGAGCAACGCCCAGAGTGTATCGGCATCCGCGTTCCCGTCAAAAGAGCCCTCGGCGATGCGGGCCAGAGCAATGGCAACCGGGAGATACCGTCCGGCCCGGTTATACCAGATGGATTCGTAGTTCGCTACGGTCCCTCCGGAGGCCAGATGTCCGAAACTTCGACCGGAATCAAACCCGAAAAGTTCGGCGAATTGCTCTCCCACCTCGAGTTCGTACCTGATGGTTACCGGCGAAGCCTCGCTGGATACATTATTTGGATTGTAGAATATGGTCGCCAGATAGGCGACCAGCGCCGGCAGGGTGGTCTCCGATATCATATGCGCCATGTACCTGGGAGAGAATACAGGGACATCCAGCTTCAGATCGGAAATCAGGGAAAAAAGTTCGGTAAAGAATTTTTCCCGATAAGCCAGTGCGGCATCTCCCTCGACGACGGGATAACCGATCGACGGAGGATCCTTGGGGAAATAGTTCCTCCTCCAGAAAATGTGGTCCGTCAGAACGAGCTGTAGAGCCTCCTGTAAAAACTGACGCTGCTCGCTCTTTGGACCGAGAAAAAAGAGATCGAGGTCGAGGCCTTTCATGTAGCGTAGTATCTCGTTGACGAACGCATCATTCCGGATGGTTCCGGATGGTTCCGGATGGTTCCGGATGCTGCAAGGTCGCAACGAGACGTAGAATTCCCTGTGTCGATTCAGGTAAGATCCTCTGAAATTCGTTCCATCATTTCGAAATGACGGAGACGGGGGAACCGGGTTGGTACGCATCACTCCGGATATCGAGTGCTGTCTCATAATCCAGCCCCAGAGCGCGTGCCACGCTCGAGGCCACCTGGTTCTGGTAGAATTGAGCATGCACCTGGTCTGATGAATCGACCCGGACATGCGAACCGATCATCGCCATCCAGATCGAGGACGATCCAATCCAGTCGATTCCATGTCCGATCCATCGATCCCGGTCACCTCTCCCGTGATCGGTCGTAATGATCATGGTCGTATTCGACCTGTATTCCGGATCATGTTGGACCCACTCCCATATTTCACGAATGAATGTATCGGTCTGATGCGCCGAGTTCAGATACGCTTCGTACTCCCCGTCGTGGGCAAAATCATCGGTTTCCCCGTAGGAGATGTAGAGTAGGCGCGGCCGACGATGTTTCAGGTACTCGGTCGCAAAATGATGCGTAAATCCATCGAAGCGGACCGAGCTCCAGCGATGTGGAATCTCTTTCTGCAAGGTATTCACAACCGCCAATCGTTCGGCCATGGATGGATTGACTGTCGAATCCGAAAAGGATTCGTAACCGGCATTGACCATGATTCCGGCTCGTTCCTCGTTGATGATGTACGGGAAGACATCCCAGGAGCCAAAGGCAGCGACGCTCCCATCGAAACCGGGCTGTTGATTCACCCATTCGAGAATCGTGACGTTCCGATTGGGGATTTTGTCGTTGCTATCGATCGAATCATCTGCAAACCCGGTCAGGATTTCGTTGTAACCCGGATATGAGAAGACCCGCTGATTGGTGACATCAACCATGGAACCCGTCGTTCTATCTCCCAGAAGGACGCCGTCGCGATCGATTACCCTCCAGAAAAATGGCATCAACAACTCCCTACGCTTCTCCGGGGTCTCCGCCCAATAGGTTGATTTCAGGGCGGCGGGGTCGTGTGTGAACTCCTCACTGTCGATCAGATACGGGTCGGCACCCGAAAAGAGCTCCTGCCACCGTAGACCGTCGAGGGTAATGAGAATAACTCGATCAACCGATGCGTGATCGCCTGCCACTTCGTTGGTCGGTGTCCGATTGGTACACGACGATACCAGCGCCGCAAAGAGTAGAACTACAAATTTGCTCATGATACCTATTCTATTTCGATTGAAACGACGTTTTTTTTCCGGGCCTCTCCGGCCGCTCCTCCACATCACTCAACATAAATATTCCCCAGGGTATCGATTCGCACGAAGGTATCGGAAGTCAATGTTTTAAGTGCCGAATCTGATACGCTAACCACTGGAAATCCCTTCCCGTAGAGTTCATCTGCGACGACGGACGCGAGAGCCACAAACGGATCCGTAGACGCTAACACGACGGCCGCCGGGGCGACACCAACCCGCGCCGATTCGAGCAATATGGCGGTTGATGTACTTGACCCCCGCGTGAAAGGAATTCCTATAATCCGTCCGGCACCGATCTGTCCGGACAGCGGGTGACGGCGGTCAATTATCTCTCCGGTAGACTGGCTATACCCGCCCCAGAAACTGAGCGGTTCAAGCGATATCAGGGTCTTGCCTTGAGCCGATCCCGATACCAGATTCTGTCCATGTATCAGGCGTTCCATAGCTCGTCGTTTCGTTCTACTCTTCCAGAAATGCACGACCGGATACAATCCTCCAGACTGCCGTACGTCACTTCGGTCCCCAATAGACCGGGAGAATAGTACGCATATTTCGCTGAATTGGTCATGATCAACCGGATTCGGGACGGAAGCATGGGCGACGTAAGTGGACACGTGTCCACGGTAACGCGCCCCCCGAAATCGAGAAACGGCTGCAGGAATCCGGCTTCTTCAGCCAGCATCCTGACCGCCCGGCTACAGGTAACAAGAATTTCGGTCTTACTACTTCTGCGCTTTCCGCTGATCATTGGTACTAACCGGGCAAATTCCGTAATCGAGAAGTGCGGACTCCCCAGTAAAACCATGTCGATCCCATCTCCATCTGCTGTAGAGAGAGCACGCCAGGATTCCCGAACCCGGGCCATGCCGACCGAAATGATGTTCTCCGGAGCGTTTCCGTGGAAGGCTTCTTCGACCGAATGAGCTTCAGGCGTCTGTCCGACGATATGGTACAGGGCAACGGCACCGGCCGAAGCGGCACCGGCACACAGGGCCTTGTGTCTGTCATCATTCATCGACGCTTCCAGACCCGTTATAACCGGCACTCCGTCGGGTGAAACGGATCCGATGAGGTGTCCGAGCACCGGATAAAAAACGTCGCTGTCCTGCAAATTAAAGGGTATGTTTTCCAGTCGGATGTGAACGGTACCACGACGATTCTCGGAGAGATGGAGGCCGGCGGCAGGGACGCGACCCGTGACGGCTGCGCAGATGTCGAGAAGATCAGGATAACGCTCGGTCCGGGCACCGATTGCCGAATTAAAAAAACATATCGCATTGGACTCACCCGAGGCGATCTGTTGGCCGAACACAGGACGATACTCTGTCTGATAGGGAGCACATGTCCACGTCGGTATGCAGCCCATCGATTGGTACGCGACCATCTGTCGCCGCGCATTCGCTGCGTGGTCACTTGGGACGGCCCATTCCTCCCAGCCCTCTTCATCGACTCCGGTGACGTTTAGCGTAGACGGGACAACCACTCTGGCACCCAGAGCCGCAAGTTTCTCGGCATACTCCAGCGTGGCGATTCCCATGTAGACCGAGGAATCAATATGCGCCCCGGTTATATCGAGAAGAGAAGTCGCACCGTAAATGGGTGCCATTCGCGTCAGGATCTTCATTGCCATTGCTGTCCCGGGGCCCATCTCACCAGACAGCATGGCGTGATCTCTCTCCGTCAGAAGAATTTTTTTCATGATTCCTGCCGTTGAGATACGCCGTTGTTGTCTATTTCTCAGAAAAATTCCAGCGAGCCAACAGCACCGTCCGAGGATCTACCGAGACACTATCAGGTCGTGTAGTCACCGGTGCGCTTAATTCGGTTGGATCTGAACCAACCAGTTGGAGCGTCACAATTTCCGGTTCAAGACGTCCGTCCGAATAGATACCGACTTCGACGGGAGTCGCGAAATACATCCCATCTTCCTGCACCTGCCGCATAGAAATTTTAAGGGAAGATTCCGCTGTATCAAACATCCACGTACCGTCCAACATGATATTTCCACCGGAATGGAGCCACTCGGAAAAAAAGAGGCTCAGGTCCTCACCCGACGCTTCCTCCATACTGTGACGAAAATCTTCGGTCGTCGCGTTCTGATTGAAATATCGAAGATAATAGGACCTGATCCCCCGACGAAAACTGTTGTCCCCCAAGCGGTTGCGTAGCATGTGAAGAATCCACGCCCCTTTCTGATACGTCTGGCTGGAGGTGACCTGAGTCATGTCGGATAGGTTCTCATGAACGATTCGATAGTCCGGATGATCGGCGTAGAACGAAAAAACGCGGTCTCGGGCCTGTTTCAGTCCGGAAACGAAGTCTTCTTTCCCGGAAGCATGCTCCCGGAACAGCAGCGTGAAATAGGTAGCAAATCCCTCACTTAACCAGACATCGTTCCAGTCCGCTTCGGTAACCGCGTTTCCAAACCATTGATGGGCTATCTCGTGAATAACTACGTTCCGCCATCGGACGCTTCGCGTTCCGGTAACTGAATTGTCCCCGTAAAATATCGACGATGCCGCTTCCATCCCCCCTCCTACACTGTTCGACTGGATATTGGCCAGCTTTTCGTATGCATATGGGCCTACGAAGTCGCTAAAAAATTCCAGCACCTGGCGCGATGGCTCCGCAAAATCGTAAAATCCTGCATCCCGGTCCTGGCGATAAACCCACGTCTGAATCGATTTCCCGTCAAATTCAGCCACGTGCTGAACGGCAAACTCAGCGACACCCAGGTTATAGAGCCAGGTAGCAATAGGCACATGGTTTTCCCATCGTGTCAAACGCATCGCACCGGGAAGATCGCTCTCCTCTTCCAGGACACCGTTTGATACGACCTGGTAGTGAGCCGGAGCCGTTACCTCGAAGGTACTGGTCGCCTTGTCGTAGGGATGATCTATCGTAGGTAGCCAGTGGCGCGCGCGGTTCGGCCAGTTGTCGCTGAAAAAAGTCCGGTCACCATACTTATTCGGACCGATTTTCAATCCTGTCCCCGGGATCCCTGCATAGTCGACCTGTATCTGAAGGAGTTCGTCGGAGGGACGAGTATGCGGGAGCTGAATACGGAGTCTGTTGTTCCGGTGTTCGAACCGTAGTCCGTCATCGTCCATCGAGACGGAACTGACAATCATTCCCGTCTCGGTGTCTTCAGATCGACCCACCAGATCCAGATAAAGAGCTTGGGTACCATTCTCAATCACGCGAAAGGAGACCGTGGCCACGCCGATAATCTCATCTGAATCATCTGTGAGGGTCAATTCGAAGGAATAGTGGTCAATATCAATCCCGGATTGCCTGGGATAGGTATCTCGTGGCGCCGCCGGAATACTGAAGGCATGCAGGACAAGGACGCTAACCAAACTGATGTAGAGAGACATGGTATAACCGGTGGTGGATGGATCGGCGTAGGACGGCGACTCGCTGAAGCTCAAGCCCGTAAACAGACTGCACAAACCATGATACGCCCGTACCTAAGACAAACAAAAACGCCCGACCAACAATCGACGTCGAGCCAAGTAGAACACGGATAAATCCGGTATCGACGTCTATAGCAGATCGGGCGTTATTTTTCAGATCAGCATTCGGATTACTCGATCCGAAGATCAGAACATTCGAGCGCGTCACTGAAGACCCTGTGACGAGATTATCGGACCGTAAAAGGGGCTCTATATGGTTAGAAATACGTATTTGAATGCGCATTAGAGCGTATACGGAGGCGTAAAACTGCGTAAATTGATCCGTAATATTACGCACAACGATGGGTAAAACTACGTAGTCACCGACCTGGCTGGTCGCACGTTATTAATCACAGAATGCACGTTCTGCGCCAATATCGGAGATTCTAATTGTGCGTAATCGATTGATTTCAGTAGATCTACGTATGTCTGGTAGGAATAATACGTATGTATCTTCCATTGCCGGACTGAGCCAAGTCAGTATGGGAATGTGAATATGTCTACGACACTGCTGAAAAATGCAGAATTACTGAGCCTGTTGTCGCGGTACAGGCGGGAGTTGTCGGCCACGCGCCGGGAGCGGGAATTTGCCATGCGTGCGCTGGGAGAAAGTCAACGTCAGCTTTCCGAAACACAGACACGGGCCCGAATCGGTACGTGGGAACGGTGGTTGGACAGCGAGGAAATTTTCTGGTCCGATCAGGTGTATCGAATTTTCGGGCTCGAACCGGGAGAAGAGCAGCCTTCGATAGATCTCGTTCTGAAACTGGTTCATCCCGGCGATATTGACCGGGTGAGAGACGTTTTGAGCGTGGCACTGACCGAGCGCCATGGATTTTCGATCGACTATCGAATCGTACGGCGAGACGGGACTATTCGAGTCGTCCGGACGGAGAACAGACTGGAACTCGACGCCAATCAGCAACCCGAAAGATTGATTGGTACGATAGAGGATATATCTGCGGACCAGGAGCCCGAAACCCATCTGATTCGATCGCCACTTGCCCCTGATTCGGATCATGTAAGCTGGTTTGAATGGGAGGTTGGATCGGAGTGCGTGACATGGTCGAACGAAGTGTATCGCATTTTTGGACGCAACCCGGAGACCTTCACACCCACATACGGCGCCTACATGTCGTGTATTCACCCCGATGACCGCGAAGCTCTCGAAACTGAAATCACCGATGTGCTTGATAAGGAGCGACCGCTCTCGGTTGAACATCGCATCATCATGCCGAACGGTGAGATCCGGACCATACTGTGTTCCGGTGAGATCCTGGACGAGACCGGGAGGTGCAAGCGTCTACTCGGGACGGTTCAGGACATCACCGTTCGCAAGATGGCCCAGGACCGATTGCGCGAATCGGAACTCAGATATCGGGCGCTTTTCGAGGAGATGAAGAGAACGAACGAGCAATTAACTTTTATGTCGAGGCGATTGTCTTCTGTTCAGGAGGAGGAACGAAGGCGCATTTCTCTTGAGCTCCACGACGAGGTTGGAGGTCAACTCAGTGCCCTACAACTTGCGATTCAACTCATCGACGTGGGCAGGGATGATGTTGGGGAAAGAATATCGAACGCAGAGAAATTAACAGATAATCTGATTGAACAGATTCGTTCGATCAGTCGGAAGTTACGTCCGAGTTCTCTGGACAGACTCGGTTTGACCGCAACACTCAGCGGGTTGATGAGTCAGGTGGAGCGGTTATACCATTTAAAATTGAGCGCCGACATTGATATTACGGACGAGCGTGTAATCAATCAGGAAACGCAAATTGCGATCTACCGGATTGTTCAGGAAGCACTCACTAACGTGACCCGTCACGCGGAATCGTCGGAAGCACGAGTAATCGTTCGGCAGGCGATTGATGAAATCGAGATCAGGATTACTGACGAGGGAGTCGGACTCGGGAACGACGCCCGACATCTGATCGACGATTCGATTGGCCTTTCGGGGATGAAAGAACGAGCAACCATGCTCGGGGGGACGTTTACGATAGGGTCTGGGGAGAAGAATGGTACAGAAGTCCATGTAAAGCTGCCTCTTCTGTGCCCCTGAGGGGATCGTGTCGTGTTTCGGACCGGTTTTGCGTATTACGAGGTGTAGGGGTACACCTTTTTGGAACGTGCGGAGGGAATTATGGCAACTATAGTAATTGTTGAAGACCATCCCATTGTTCGCGAGGGTGTGAAAGCCTACTTGACGCAGAAGACATCCCATCATGTCCTCGCCGAGTGCGAAGACGGGCTCAGCGCGCTGAAAGCGGTCGATGAACTCCGGCCCGACGTCCTGGTTGTTGATCTCAGACTTCCGGGACTCGACGGACTCGAAGTGACTCGCCGCGTAACAGAGAAGTATCCATGGACGAAGGTGGTCGTCCTCTCGATGCACGCCTGCGACTCCTTCGTGTCGCGGGCCCTGCATTTTGGAGCTTCGGCGTATGTGCTCAAGAACTCGGACATAAAGGACCTGAAGGATGCCATCGATTCAGCCATTGCGGGACGACACTTCTTGAGTCGTGCGCTGTCCGCGGGACTGGATCGAGCCGGAGCCCCCAGGGACCGGTATGATGCGTTAACCAGCCGCGAACGGGAGATCCTTCAACTGGTGGCTGAAGGAAAATCTGCCCATGATATCGCGGATACGCTCTTCATCAGCGTTCGAACGGTGGAGAAGCACCGTTCGAACCTGATGAAGAAGCTTGAATTGCACAGCCACGCCGAGGTCATCCGGTATGCACTCGAACGAGAATTGATGCCCCTTTCGCTTCAGGAAAAATCGAGCACCAGCGCATAGACTCCTTCTTGCGATCGCTCCTACCGAATGCCTCCCGGTTTCAGGTGCTCCAGTAGATAACGCGTCAGTAATTCTCGAAGGTGTCTGCTCGTCCCGCGACCTTCGAAAATGCCATGAGACCGGTTAGGGTAAACCATCATGGTGAAGGGCTTGTTTAGTTCAATAAGCCTGTTCACGAGACGCTCCGTCCCCTGATAATGAACGTTGTCATCGCCGCTGCCATGAACAACGAGGAGATTCCCTTTCAAGCCCTCCGCATACGTGATGGGAGATCCCTTCCTGAATCCCTCGGCATTGTCCTGAGGCAAGCCCATGTATCGTTCCTGATAGATGGTATCATATAGTCTCTGATCAGGAACCGGCGCGACCGACATGCCCGTGTGGTACAGTTCGGGATACCGGAACATCATATTCAATGTCATGGACCCGCCCCCGCTCCATCCCCAGATTCCAACCCGGGACGCATCCACAAATGGCCACTGAGCTATTTTTCCAAGCGCCGCAGCCTGATCCTGCGATGCCAGCGTTCCAATCTCCCCGTAAATGGATTTTCTCCAGGATCGACCGTGCGGCCCCGGAGTCCCCCGGTTATCGATACTCATCACCAGGTATCCTTCATTTGCCAACATGTGATGCCACAGTTTCGTCGTCCCACCCCACCGGTTCGTCACCGTCTGACCGGCCGGTTCACCGTACACGTGAAAGAGCACCGGGTACTTCCTGGACGGATCGAAGTCTGCCGGTTTGATCATCCAGCCGTCCAGCGAAACGCCGTCTTCGATTTCTACTCTGAAAAAAGAGGTCTCGCCCAGAGGCAATCCGGCGACGGTCTCCTTGAGCCGATCATTATCTACGAGTGAGCGCACAACCTCATGGTTCGGGAGTGAGATCAAGTCGATTGTCGCGGGCTCATCAAACCGGGAGTGCGTATGAATCGCCCATTTCCCGTCTACCGATACCTGGTACGAATTCCATCCGGAGAGCGACTCGGGAGTGAGCCGCTCCGGCTGTCCGGCGTCCAGAGAGACCCGGTACAAATAGCGTTCGGTTGCACTGTCGAACGAACCAATAAAATAGACCCACCCTCCGGCGACATCGATTCTGGAAATATTGAGGACGTCATAATCGCCACCGGTCACCAGCGTCATCTCGCCCGTCCTTCGGTCTACGAGATAGACGTGTCTCCACCCATCTCGCTCGCTGACCCATGTAAACTGCTTGCCGTCCTCTGTCCAGAGCACATCGTCCACGACGTCGAGCCAGGCATCATCCCGATCAGTCATGACCGTTCGGGACTCCCCGGTCGTCGCATCGCCCAGGCGAACTTCATTGGTGTTCTGAAGACGATTCAGATGTTGAATAATTACTTCGTCGGAATTATCAGCCCAATCCATCCGGGCCAGATAATGATTTCTCGTATCGTCATCGTCCTGTATCCAGACCGTCGGACCTCCGTCGGCCGAGACCACACCAATCCGAATATCGGAATTGGTCGTTCCGGCCTTGGGATACTGAAGAGCTATGGTTTTCGAATACAGAGAATCGGTGTCGTTGATGAGTAGGAACTCTCCGACACCCGAGGCATCGAGCTGCCAGTAGGCAATCTTGGTACCATCTGGACTCCAACGAAATCCATCCCGGTCGGCAAATTCTTCCTCGTAGACCCAGTCGAAGGTTCCGTTGATGATCGTATCAGATCCGTCAGAAGTCAGGGCCGTGATCTCACTTGTCACTAACTTTTCTACATACACATTATGATTCATGACGTATGCAGCCCGGGTTCCGTCCGGAGAGATCTTGGCAAACATCAGTGTCGATGGCGGCGCGTCTCCCCCGAGCTGTTGCAACGCGCCCGTCTCACGGTCGAGCACCCAGAAATCGCCGCGCGTATTCTGGCGCCAGACGCGCCGCGAATTCGTAAACACGACCAGTTTAGTTCCGTCTGGAGACCATGAGTAATTCTCGATGCGGAGAGGCCGGTCACCACCGTCCGGCACCAGTGCCGACGCCGCAACCAACACTTCCCTGGATTGATCAACAGGATTGTACCTGACGATGTCCTGCCCTCCCCGCGTAGCGGACGAACGTTCAACCGTCGTATATCCGGATCCGTCTTCAAGCCATCGAGCGGGTCCGAATCGATCTCCAAAAAAATCGCCCGAGCTATAGAGCCGCTCAAGGGTCAGTTGGCCGTTTTCCTGCGCTCGCACTCCCGTTGGAGAAAAGCTCAGGATAACTAACAGTAGGTACGCGCTTCGTTGTAGTCGTCTCATGTTTATCGGTCGGCAGAAGTAAATAGAGTACACGACGTAAGATA
>CAYLHF010000041.1:0-24798 GCA_964383365.1 uncultured Rhodothermales bacterium
CCGGGTTTCGGAAGAAACCCGGGCCCAATCTATCATAAAAAATCGATCATCAGGTGTACTCGTCAGTTACCTGAATCATCGTCGAGACCCGCACAGGCAGCGACACCCTGAGCAGATTCGATCTGATTGGTCTGAACGTAGGACTGATAAAGAGCCGTGCACACCGCGCCAGCATCCTCTCCGTTTGCTTCAAAGAGTACACGGGCGGCTTCGAGGGGCGAGATGGCCTCACCGAAGAGTTCCTTTCGGACGTCGGTAAGATTGTTGATCTCGTCGTCTTTCTCCTTGATCTGATCGTTCGTCAGGTCTTTCCGCGTGGCACGCAATGCGTCGTCCAGCGTGGAAATACGGTCGTTGACGTCGACTGCCTTATTGATGAACGCCGCACCCAGATTGTACTGAGCATTCGCGTATTCTGGATCCAGGTTAACAGCGGCCTGAAGTTGTTCGATCGCATCATCATAACGCTCCACCTGTACCAGCAACGACCCGTAATTATAGCGGAATAATTTGTTCTCCGGATCCCGTTCTACGGCACTCGCGTAGACTTCCATGGCCCGATCGATCTTTCCACCCTCCTGGTACGCCTGAAGCAACTTGGTCTGCAGATCTACGTCTTCGGGATACATCTCCGATGCCTTCTCCAGAAGAGCGATGGCATCGTCGGCCCTTTCGGCGTCCCGATACAGATCCGCCAGGAACTGATACGTATTGGACTCGGTGTCTCCCATCTCGATGGACTTCTCGAACGGAGTGATAGCGTCCGTGGGCGTTCCCCCATTCATCAGCGCATATGCCTCGTTGATGTACGCACCGAGGGAGTCAGGCTCGATCATGGCGGAAGACGCAAAATATTTGGCCGCCGCCTGATACTCGTCCTGATCCTTCTTCCCGCGATTAAATGCCTGGACACCTCGTTGAAACTCGGACGCATACGCGAAACGCATCGACTGAGTGACGGTCTCTGAAAGTGTAGGGTCGATTTCTGCTGCCTTATTGAACGCCGTGATCATTTCCGAAATCATACCGATGTGAGGTTCCAGATCGACCGTGGCAAACGCCTGCTCTGAGAGCACGCGGCCCTTGAGTTCGAGGGCAACGGCGTTGGCCGGATCCTTTTCGAGGGCGGTCGCCAGATTTTGGAGAGCACGCGGATAATCCTTGTTCCGAAGATCGAGTTTTGCGCCTTCCACGTTGGGATCACTGGAGCAGCCCTCGGCGCTCAGCAGGAGTACACTGCCGATGACCAGGAACAGATAAATGGGGAGTCGCTTCATGACAAAAGATTGCGTTGATATCAGAAAAAATACCCGGAAAAAACAGCCTGCCTGTGTTGCCCGGGAGGTGGGAATTCGTCGGCTTCGGAAAACACAGGCGTATCCAAGAAAGACTCACATGGAGCCAAACACACCAGAAAACAGGACAAATGCCCCAGAAATCGACGTAATAGATCTCTTTTCCGACTGCGTTATTCCGAGAAACCAAAGTAATATAGCCTCTCAGTTCAATCAAGGGTTTATCAAGAGTTCTTACTTGGGCACTGAAACATTGATCGGTCCGCATGATACACCCGCATCTCAGCCAGGGTATGCAACCGGGTTTCGGAGATTGGAGCGGACCCGGGAGTGGTCCCGCCCTGTTTTAGAACAATACAGCATCGCCGATTCGAATGACCAGTCGAGAAGCACTCACTGCCAAAACCGCCTCCACGCGCGTCCTGCTGTCCACGCTGTTCGATTATGCAGGACTCTTCCCGCCGGCATCCCTTCCGCTCGCTGACGCACTCGCAGCGTATTCCGCCCACCGCGTCCATCCGGACCGATGGATGCTCGGTCCGTTTGTCATCCCGACCGGCAAACTCGAAGCCCTGGTGCCTCATCATACGCTGTTTTCAGAGACGGACCCGTGGAATTTCAGTTGTCTCGGAAGCCCGGTATCAAACCTGACGGACCTGACTGAAAGCATTCGGTCTGACTTCGACCGGATTCAATCGTTTGAACGACGTTTAATGGGGGCCGCAAAGGTTGTCATGTATGAAACCCGTGTACCTCTACGGGACGGGGATACAGACGACGAACTGGACGCCTTTTCCCGGATACTCGCGGACCTCCAGCACGAATCAGCTATCCGTGTTTTTCTGGAAGTGGCACGGGGGGACCACCTGGATGCCCGAGTGAAGACCATGTCTGACGTCCTGAGTCGGGCGGGAACGCTCGCCACTACCGGTCTCAAGATGAGGTGCGGCGGTATGAGCGATGCCGACTTCCCGAAGGCCGAAGAACTGGCCGTATTCCTTCACGAAGTAACAAGACACCAACTCCGTTACAAGCTGACCGCCGGATTACACCATCCGATCAGATATTTCAATCCCGGTCAGCACGTCATGATGCACGGCTTTCTGAATGTTTTCTTTGCGGCTACCTTCGCGCGGAGTCTCGATTTGCATCCTTCCGACCTCACTCCACTGATTCTGGATGAGGACCCGGCAGGGTTCGTCTTCACCGAATCCGGAATCCGGTGGCGGCATTACGTGGCCTCCACGGAAGATGTCCAACAAACCCGAAACCAATTTGCCACGTCGATCGGAAGCTGTAGTTTTGACGAGCCGAGAAGCGACCTGATTGATCTCGGCATACTTTCCCGCTGATTTTTGCTACCTAGAACCCACACCGTGCCAGATGCGCTCTTTCATATCCGTCGAACCATCCAGCGATTTCCCCATCCAGAACCTGCCCTACGGGGTCTTCAGGCCGGACGGTGACGCCGTGCCACGTCCGGGCGTAGCAATAGGCGAATACGTACTGGATCTGTCTGAGGTCGAACGCGCCGGCCTGTTCCCGGACACCCTCCCCGAAGCCCTGTTTCAGACGGAAACGCTGAATGCGTTCATGGCAACGGGTCGACCGGTATGGTCGGTTGTTCGCTCGACACTCCAGGACCTACTGTCTGATAGGAATCCGACGCTCAGGGATGATTCTGCTCTCAGAGAACGCGCTTTTTTCAGGAGGGAGAACGTTCTCATGTGTCTTCCAGCGTCGATAGGAGACTACACCGATTTCTATTCGTCACGCGAACACGCCACGAACGTCGGTATCATGTTTCGCGGGAAGGATAATGCCCTCATGCCCAACTGGCTTCATCTTCCCGTAGGGTACCACGGACGAGCGAGTTCGATTGTCATCTCCGGGACGAACGTGCAACGCCCAACGGGACAGCTCAAACCGGACGATGGCGCCCCCATCCTCGGAGCGTCCAGGCTACTCGATTTCGAACTGGAAATGGGTTTTTTCGTGGGTCCCGGAAACAACCTGGGGACACCTATTACGATCGATAATGCCGCAGATCACATATTTGGAATGGTGCTTGTCAACGACTGGAGTGCCCGGGACATACAGAAATGGGAATATGTACCGCTCGGTCCGTTTCTGGGAAAGAGTTTTTCGACGACGATCTCTCCATGGATAGTGACGCTCGATGCGCTCGAAGCCTTCCGATGTGCCGGCCCTCCGCAGGATCCGGAACCGCTCCCGTATCTGACAGCCTCCTTACCCGCCTCCTATGACATAGAGTTGGAAGTGGCCGTTCAGTCACCGAATGCCACAAAGCCGCACGTCATTTCCCATTCCAACTTCAGGTATATGTACTGGAGTATTCTCCAGCAACTGGCCCATCATACGGTGAATGGGTGCAACACCCGTACGGGCGATTTGATGGCCTCCGGAACGATATCGGGGCCGACGGAAAACAGTTACGGATCGATGTTGGAACTGTCGTGGCGCGGTTCGAAGACCGTGGACATTGGCGCCGGCGAGTCCCGCCGCTTTATTCAGGACGGGGATAACGTGGTGATGCGGGGCTGGGCCCAGGGTGACGGGTACCGGATCGGATTCGGCGAGGCCTCGGGCATCGTGATGCCGGCATCGATCGATTGACGATGCACGTTGGTGCACTCCGGCCCGATCCTGGTCGGAACGGGCACCAGGGATGTCATTCCGTCAGATTCGCGTCGCTTTGTCATATTCTTGTGCGTGCCGGTCGGATCCCTGTCCGACACTATTTCGGACCAGGAAACGAACCGTGCTATTCTGACACGACCGTACGAACATTCTGACACGACCGTTCGAACATTCTGGCATATTTCCCCTCCCGGCACGCGCCTTGTACGGTGTCTCTCTCGAATAGGATTTCAATCTCATAGTCACGCTTTTCTGTGATTACGGGTCCCTTTGGAACAGAATAGAGAGGTAACAACAATGACACAGATCGTTCGATTTTCCCCACGTACGGATCTTCGCAGCATGCAAAATGAGTTCGACAGGCTCGTTGGAACGTTTTTCCCCGGTACGACAACGGGCTCAGATTCTGAGGCGAGCGCTTCCTGGGCTCCTCGACTGGACGTCGTCGAGAATGCGGACAGTTTTCTTTTTGAATTCGATATTCCGGGCGTCGAGAAGGATGCTATTCAGGTGAACCTCCACGACGGGGTCCTCACCATCAGTGGAGAACGTCCGAGTCGTGAGGTTCAGGATGAAGACAGTATCGTTCGTGTGGAACGATTCTGTGGTCCTTTCTTCCGATCATTCACGCTCCCGACCGCTATTGATTCGAAGAAGATCGATGCCACGTATACGAATGGCGTTCTTGCGGTTCGTTTACCCAAGGCTGAGGAAAGCAAGCCCCGCAAGATCAAGATCTCGTAATCTCCCAGAGAACATGTGATCATTCGACGTGTGTGCGCGGCGATTCCCCGGAATCGCCGCGCACACCGTTTTATGGTTGCCGCAGTCAGCGATACGTTCACTACGCACACCGGCCAGCGCCTGGCTGGCACAGAATTGCGTTAATCCGAGATGTACCCCACGCTCGACCTCAAGCAGCAGACCGCGTATCACGGTCCGTCGCGAACCGGAAGACACAACGTCATCGTCGTTCCCGCTCCGGGCGTACTCGTAGCCTCCAGACTTCCTCCGTGACCGAGCGCGACGGCCCGACTGATCGCCAGTCCCAGACCGGTACCTCCACCCGTTCGCGTCCTCGACGTCTGTCCCCGGTAATAGCGTTCGAAAATGTGTTCCAGCACATCTTCAGACATCCCCTCTCCCGTATCCCGGACGTCTATCTGGATCCGATTCTCTTCGGCTGTAGCGCTCAATTCAATGCATCCACCGGACGGTGTATGCCGGACCGCGTTTGCCAGGAGATTGTTCATGGCCCTCAAAAGTCGCACCCCATCCCCTGAAATAATGGGCAGATCCGGTTCCAGGCGTAGCGTCAACTCTATCCCGGCATCGTTCATTTGAGAGATGTTTGCCCGAACGGCATCATGCAACCACTCGGCAACCGGTACGGGTTCGAGACGAAGTGTGGGCTCAGGGTTTTCCAGTTGGCTCAGTTCAAACAGATCTGCAACGAGATCATCCAGGTGATCGGCCTGCTTCCGCGCCGAGATCAGCGATCGTTGGGCGTCGGCCGGTCTATTTTCATCGAGATAACGGTGCCCCTCCTCTACGTGACCCCGAAGAGCCGCCAGTGGTGTCCGCAGATCGTGGCCGACATTGGCTACGAGTTCCCGTCGTATTCGATCCGTTGTCTTAAGCGCCTCGATGCTCTCAGATACCCGATTGGCCATCTCGTTTATCGTTCTACCCAAACGCGCTATCTCGCTCTTACCCTCGATCCTGACCCGGGCATCCAGATCACCCTCACCGATTTGATCCACGCGGTCGGTCATTCTCCGAAGAGGTCTGACGAGCCACCAGGTAAATCCGGCACCCAGCGCTACGGCCAGAATAAAGCCGATAGCCGCGATAATCCACATGGCGGACCGGAATGCATCGAGTGTCGGTTCGAGTTCCTGTGCCATCGATCGTTCGACCGGCTGAACAATCAGGGCCCCGATGGGGAATCCTCCGGCGTCATAGAGCGGCGCGAGTGCCCATCCACCCGGAAGATTCGTATCGGTCCGGTCCACGATGATATTCCCGGTCCCGATCGAGGCGACGACATCATCGGGTATGTCCGGGACCAGGGTTGAATCCGCGCCACCTGGAAATGCATCCTCCGACGGATAGACCGTCTCAACGACCTGACCGGTTGGATCGACAAGAAGCACAGGATCTGGAAAACGGAGCGCGAGGTTGAGTTTGAGCATCTCGGGAAGCTTCTCAAGTTCCAGCGCCTGCCCCACGGAACTCCGTTCAATTTCTTCTGCAACCGCGTCCAGTCGCATCTTAAGACTGCTTTCCGCCAGATCGCCGCTCCGGTCGGAGGCGAACCAGACAGTAAATCCTGCCGCCAAAAAACCGGTAGCGAGTTGCACGACGATCAGTACAAGCGAGACCCGCCAGAAGACCGATGATCGGAAGCCCGTCTTGTTTCTATGCGTCATGATTCCGCGTCGCTCTGAAAACGGTATCCAACTCCCCAGACCGTTTTGATAAACGTAGGATTCGCCGGGTCTTCCTCGATCTTGGCCCGCAATCGCTGGATATGGGAATCGACGGTCCGATCATATCCTTCGTATTGAATATTCCAGACTTTGTCCAACAGTTGCATGCGGGTAAACGGTCGATCCTGATTACCTGCCAGAAAAACGAGGAGATCATATTCGAGAACGGTAAGTTGAATTTCAGCCCCTCTCGAAACGACTTTCCGCCGGATCAGATCGATGTGGAGGCCGGGAATGTCGATCGACTCGGGGCCATCCGTTCCGTGTTCGTGCTGCTCCTCCGTCAAACGGATTCGTCGGAGGGCCGACCGGACCCTTGCGACCAGTTCGCCCAGGCCGAACGGCTTCGTGATGTAATCATCGGCTCCAACTTCCAGACCGACCACCCGATCCATCTCTGTTGTGCGGGCCGTCAGCATGATGATGTAGAGCAGCGGGTGGCTCGCCCGGAGTCGTCTACACACCTCCAGGCCGTCCATTTCCGGTAACATGATATCGAGAAGGACCAGATCCGGTAACTCCTCATCGACTTGCTCCAGCGCCTCCGGGCCCGTGAGAGCACTCGACACGCTGTAACCGGATTCTTCCAGGCGACCCCGAATGAGCGCCTGCAGTTCTGCGTCATCTTCGACAACCAAAACACGCGACTGGGACATGGGAATACCTTTTCTGATCATTTTCAGGTCGGTACAGAACAATTCTGTACTCGGAATTTTATCCTGAATGGAAGCGAATATACTGCCGGAACTATTCTTTTCGGGAGGATGCGTCCAATCGCAATGCATCTTACATACTTTCGTGACATCTTCCTGCCGGTCCGTCTGTATACTTTCCCACGTTCCAGAGAAAGGACCTTTTATTAATGATTGTAGTCTGCCAGGGGACCCGGAATATGGAATGAAAACGTTACCGAGACATTTTTTTGCAATACTGCTCGTTCTCGCCGTCACCGTCCCGAGTGGCGTTCTTGCGCAGGACAAAGATTCGGCTCGAAAAGACGCGGTCGAACGCCTGAAATCGTGGCGGGATGATCAGTTTGATCGCTACGACGGGGTCGAGTCGTTTTCGGCGCACGAATCGATCCACCAGGCAATTGACGGAGGATTCGGGAAGCGGAATCTCAGAGTAGAGACGCTCGTTTCGGGATCTCCTACCGAGCGCGAAGTGTCCCGTCTACTCACGTCTGTTCATGTGAACGGCGTCGACCTGGATCCAAAAAAAGCGCAACAGACCTTTCGAACGATGCGGTCCATGTTCAACCCGGAGGTCGTCCGCCTGATGGATTCATACGTCCTCCCGGTCGACTACATTGGTCAGTTCGACCCGACGGGCCCACCTCAATTTGTCGAACATGACAGCTCATCATTCTGGCAGATAAGCGCCGTTCGGCGTCCAGAGAGGCAGATTCGTCCTGGAGACCGCCCTGGCGAGCGGCCCCCCGGCGGTAGAATGCGTCCGGGCATGGGTGGTTTTCCGGGACGATCAGGAAGGCGCCCCCCTGGAAGAAACGGTCCTCCGGGACAAAATGGATCTCCGCCCGGCGGTGGACCGCCAGGTTCTGGCAACCGATTCGACTCAATCAATCGCCCCGCGACCGATCCGTTTCGCGGAGAAGCCCGGCCTGCGCCTCCTGAGGAAATCGTAGCTCTCTTCGATTCGGAAACCTTCCGACTCAAGACCACTCGACTCATTATCAAGCTGCCGGGGCGTGCCCGACTGGTAGTCCGAACCCGATATCGTCACATTCATGGTCTGGACGTCCCGATCGAGCGTACGATTGACGGGACCGTGCCAACGAGGAGAAGAAACCGGGTGTTTGCCGTATCGATCCGCCAGCGCGTGACCTATAGCGACTATCTGTTCGAATCGAAGTAGCACCTCCGTACGGATCGACCGGTGGAACCTTCCCGAATGTTACCGCTTTAGGCATATGCCTAATGGTCCCGGTCGGCAATGTTTTCAGAATCTGCGTTCCCGCAATTTATCTCGACTCTCGAAGAGAAACTGGCTCTGCCCGTTCCTGGCGTATCGGCTCACAAGAAAATGGCACCCGTCTACAGGCAGTGTCCGGATGTCGCCGATATGAACGGATCGATGTGTACGGAGGCTGCCGTACTTGCCCTCTTCTATCCGGATACGGACGACATGCCGGAACTGCTTCTCACCCGAAGACCGGAGACCATGAAGCAGCACAGAGGTCAGATAGCCTTCCCGGGAGGACGACGAGAGGAGGGCGAAAACCTTGAGCAAACCGCCCTACGGGAGACCGAAGAAGAAGTCTATATCTCCAGATCCCACATCCGGGTTCTCGGAAGCCTTACGCCACTGTTTATTCCGCCGTCGGCTTTCTGTGTCTATCCATTCGTCGGATGTCTCGATCATACGCCGAATCTCGATATCTCATCGGCAGAAGTGGCCGCCGCATTTGGTGTGCCGTCGTCGGAGTTATTGGATCCGGATTCAGTGAGAAGCCATCAGCGCGTCTTCAGGAAAAAGACTTATGAGGTTCCTCATTTTGCGCTTGCGGGAGACAGGGTCTGGGGAGCGACCGCCATGATGCTGGCCGAGTTGATCGATGTGATCAGGGGCGATTAGAGAGCAGTCCTGACGTCCGGCCCCTGGTCTCTTACCCCCATGCAGATCACGACCCCGGACCCCCGCCCCACGGAGTATTCCCCACTTACACACCCAGTTGGGTGATTGCATCTGCGATATTGGACCGGGCATCTTCGATCGTTCGGTCTTCAGAATAGATTCGAAGTACCGGCTCTGTGCCTGATGGCCGTATAAGAAGCCAACCCGTCGATATGCGATGTTTGAATCCATCCGTCCGGACTACGGTGTTCACTTCTTTTCCTCCGATCGTGGCCAGTCCACCGGATGCTCGCAACACGTCGAGTGCCGCCGTCTTTTTCTCTTCCGTCGTGTGAACATCCACGCGATCGTACGCATGGGGACCAAATTCATCGTACAATTCGTCGACAAGCGCAGACAGATATTTTCCGCGATGGGCCATCATTTCCAGAATCAACAGACCGATATAGATACCGTCGCGTTCCGGAATGTGTCCTTTTACCGCCATTCCGCCCGACTCCTCGCCGCCGACGAGTACGTCGTGTTCCAGGATGTATCCGCCAATGTACTTGAATCCGATCGGTGTCGTATGGATCGGCAGGCTATAACGATCGGCCATCACATCGAGCATATCGGTTGTTGACAGCGTTTTGACGATCGCACCGGTCATGCCCCGGTCCACGTGCAGATACCGGACCAGAAGACAGAGCAGTCGATGGGAGTCGACGAATCGGCCGTGCTCATCGTACATCCCTATCCGATCGGCGTCTCCGTCGTTTGCGATACCTGCGGCACATTTATTCTCTATAACGGCCTCTGCCAACTCACCGAGATTGTTCTCGATGGGCTCCGGAGGAGTACCTCCAAACGATGGATTGATGGACCCGTGAAGTTCGACCACGGCCGCTTCACCCAGGATGTCCGTGAGGACCCCCATTCCGGCGCCGTGCATCACGTCATGAACGATACGGAGGCCCGACTCCAGAATGGATGCGACGTCAATCTTCTCCCTGATGGATTCGATATACGCGCCCCGGATGTCGAATACATTGATGCGATCGGAGCGCTGTTCGATATCGAAATCTACCGCCGGATGATCGTTCTCGATAGTGAGGAGTTCCGACTCGACGGCCGCGATCATCTCCGGGAGAGCCGAACCTCCGAATGATCCTTTGATCTTGAAACCGTTGTACTGCGGTGGATTATGGCTTGCCGTGATAACCACTCCTGCCGTTTTATTGAACTCCTTCGTGGCCCAACTGATCGCGGGTGTCGGAGTGACGCCGTCCGCGAATAGAACGGTAATTCCGCGAGATGCGAAAACAGCAGCCACTCGTTCGGCGAAAGCCCTACCCGAGAACCGAGAATCGTGTCCGACGACTACACCGGGGTTCTCTGTATCGATCTTGAGAATCCAGTTGGCCGTTGCATGGGCTACCCGGGTCAGGTTCTCGAACGTAAATCCGTCCGCGATCACTGCCCGCCATCCATCGGTTCCGAAACGAATCATCCTGTTCTCATGGTTTAGCAGTCAAGGTGCGATAGCAACTCTTACCCTTGACCGAGTCATTACTTCCTTTTTTCGATCAGTTCGCGCGCTGAATCCAGCGAGGCCTCACTCACAGTCTCTCCACTCAGCAGGGCGGCGATCTCCCGGTGCCTCTCGATCTCACCCAGTCTCTTCATGGTCGTAGAAGAACGACCGCCTGCAACCTTTTTTTCCACATGATAATGGGCATCCGCGAGCGAGGCGACCTGCGCAAGATGGGTGATGGCAATCAGTTGATGGTACCGTCCCAACTCCCGCATCCGTTCGCCCACTCTGCGTGCAATGGCTCCGGATATGCCAGAATCGATTTCGTCGAAAATCATGACGGGCAGTCGATCGGTTCGGGCCAGTACGGATTTCAGTGCCAGCATCACCCGGCTTACCTCTCCTCCGGACGCCACGCGCGCCAGGGGCATGACGTCCTCGCCCACGTTGGTCGACAGCATGAACGAAATACGGTCCGATCCCGTCACGAAGGCGAGAATCCTCTCTCCGGTAGTCTCTTCGATAATCCACCCGTCGGCATCGGAAGTAGTCTCAAACCGAACATGGAAACGGGCGTCCGGTATGCCGAGAACAGACAATTCTTCTCCAACGGACCGTTCAATTCGCCTGGAAGTCTCTTTACGTTTCGCCGACAGTCTCGCAGCAACGTTCGAGAGGTCGCCTTCTGCCTGACGGATCTCCTCCTGCATCCGATCGAGGGTTCCCTCGAAGTCGGAGGCAATGTCAAATTGTTCACCCACTCGTTTGCGATGATCCAGCACGGATTCGATCGTCCCGCCGTAACGCATTTTCAATCGGTCAATATCTATCAGGCGCTCCCTGATAGTCTCGAGCCGATCGGGATTAAATTCGATACGTGAGTTGTAATCCTGTAAATACTTGGCCGTCTCACCGGTGGCTACGAGCGCCTGTTGGATCTCGCGCGTGTGGGACTCAAAGGCAGGATCAATTCGCTCGAGATCCTGAAGAGCGTTCCGGACTCGAACCAACTGATCGTGGAGACTCGACTCGGACTCGTGGATGAGTTCAAACAACGAGGCCGTTGACGTAAACAGATGTTCGGCGTTCTCGAGAAGCGTTCGTTCATTCTGTAGATGTTCCTCTTCGTCCGGTTGAGGATCGATGGAATCGATCTCATGGATCTGAAATGCATGCAGTTCTTTCTGCCGAGCGTAGTCGTCCCTCTGACCCAGAAGCAGTTCGCGCTCGTCTATGAGGATTTTAACCCGTTTGTATGACTCAGAGTAGGTCTCGCGCAGCGCACCGAGACCTCCGAATGCATCTACCAATTCGGAGTGCCGGCTCGTATTGAGGAGTGACTGGTGTTCGTGCTGGCCGTGAAGATCGACCAGCTCAGACGCGATCTCCTTCAGTTGGTGAACCGTCGCGGGGGTATCATTGATGAACGCTCGACTGTGAGTCTCCGATACTTCACGCCTCAGAATGAGCGTAGCAGATCGGGGAAAGGCTCCCGCTTCCAGGAGGGTTCCTATTTCGGGATTTTCAACAGAGTCGAAAATCCCCTCTATGACGGCCTTTCTCGCGCCCGAGCGGACGACATCCATCGACGCGCGTTCTCCGAGGATGAGTTTAACCGCTCCGATAACGATCGATTTACCCGCGCCCGTCTCGCCCGTAATGATATTGAGGCCGTTGGTAAAATCGACCTCAAGCTCCTCGATCAGCGCGAAGTCGCGAATATAGAGAGACGAGAGCACGGAGTCCTCACAGGTGTCGGGCCCGTCTAGCGGCCGTGACAGTGTTTATATTTTTTCCCGCTACCACAAGGGCACGGGTCGTTTCTACCCACCTTGTCGTCCACATGAACCGGAGCCGATTTGGCGGTCGGATCCCGCTCTGCAGATTTATTTCCACCGCCGCCACTAGGGACACCGTAAGACGGGCTCGCCGACGCATGCGTCGAACTCGCCCTTTTCGGATCCAGTTTTCGTTGCGACGTGCGGCGCGCCGGTGGCTTCGTTGCAGGACGATCTACGAGCGGCCCACTTCGGAATATAAAGGACACGACCTCGTGGTTAATCTTGTCGATCATCTCCGCGAATAACTTGTAGGCCTCCATCTTGTATTCAATCAGCGGGTCACGCTGACCATAGGCCCTGAGACCGATTCCTTCCTTGACCTCGTCGAGATTCCTGAGGTGCTCGGTCCAATGCGCATCGATGAACGAGAGCATCGTCTGACGCTCCATGGCATCATTGACTTCCTGTCCGTCGCTCGCAATCGCCTGGTCGATGGGCACGACCGCACGCATGATCTTCCGTCCGTCAGAGAAGTCCACGTACACTTTTTCCGGTCGATTCTCCTGATCTGTCGCCGCGACCTGCTTCATACTCTCGGCGAACGGTTTCGCGAGTGCGTCGCGTTTGCGATGATAATAGTCGACCGCACTCTCGTAAACTCGTTCGATGACGCCCTCTTCTCCCAACTTGTGGAACGTCTCTCTGTCCACATCGAAGTCTACGGCGATGGTCCGAAGCAACTCGTCTCTCATCTCATCGAGATCACCGTTATCGAAATGAACCTTGACGGTATCCTCCACGATCCCGCTGAGCATATCCAGGATTTCACCCCGCATTCGCTCACCCACCAAGGCGTGAGTTCGACGATCGTAAATGACTTGTCGCTGAGCATTCAGGACATCATCGTATTCTAGCTGGCGTTTTCTGATCGCAAAATTGTTCTGTTCGACCTTCTTCTGGGCACGTTCAATACTCTTGTTTACCCACGGGTGCGTTATGACTGCATCTTCCTCGAGATTGAGCCGGTCCATGACCTTGGCGACCCGGTCCGAACCGAAGAGGCGCATGAGATTGTCATCCAGAGATACATAAAACTGACTCTCTCCGGGATCTCCCTGCCGGCCGGCTCGACCGCGTAACTGCAAATCGATTCGCCGACTCTCATGTCGCTCTGTACCCAGGATGGCGAGTCCACCCTTCTCAACGACACCGGGTCCCAGTTTTATGTCCGTACCACGACCGGCCATATTGGTCGCGATTGTTACGGCTCCCTGCTGCCCTGCTTCCGCAACGATGAGCGACTCCGCTTTAACCCGGTCTTGCTTGGCGTTCAGGACATTGTGTGGAATTCCTGATCGGGTAAACATCCGACTCAGCGTTTCTGATGCATCCACGGTGGTTGTTCCAACGAGCACGGGTTGACCGGAGTCATGGTATTCCTGCACCTTGTTGAGGACCGCATGGTATTTTTCCCTGCGGGTCTTGAAGACGAGGTCGTCCAGATCCGCTCTGGCGATGGGACGATTGGTTGGAATGACGAGTACTTCCATTTCATAGATCTTGAAGAACTCCTCCGCTTCCGTCTCCGCCGTCCCTGTCATTCCGGCTAATTTCCTGTACAGCCTGAAATAATTCTGAAGTGTAATCGTGGCGTATGTCTGCGTCGCCGCCTGGATGGTGACCCCCTCCTTGGCTTCTATCGCCTGATGGAGACCGTCCGAATAACGACGTCCGGAGAGCACTCGTCCCGTATGCTCATCCACAATCATGATCTTCCCGTCCTGCACGATATACTCCAGATCCTTTTCGAACTGGACGTACGCCTTCAGGAGTTGCTCGACCGCATGCAATCTGGCGGCCCGATCGGCGTAGAGTGTGTAGAGATTCCGTTTGGCCTCTTCCTGCTCATTTTTCAACACCCGTCGATCATTCTCCAGCTTGTGCTGGCGCTTTTCGTCTGTCAAGCCCGTATCCGCTTCGAGCCGGGATTCGAGATCGACCAGATGATCTTTCGTATCCCGCTCGATCGTAGCTACGCCGTCGCCCAGGTCCGGCAGGACGAACATCTCCTGATCCTGCCCCGCAACGCGGGAGATATACTCACGCCCCTGTTCGCTCATCTCGATCGCCCGCTGCTTCTCATCGAAGGCGAAATGAAGCGCATCATCGACGAACGGCATATTCTTGGCATTGTCCTGGAGATAGTAAAACTCCGTTTTCTGCCTGAGTTGCTCGTTTCCGGGTTCCGAGAGCACCTTGCGCAATTTCTTGTTCTTCGGATACCCCCTATAGGCCCTGAGAAGCGCAAGACCGGCATCTGACTCGGCGGCGGATGCTTTCTTTGAGTCCCCTGCCTCGAGCGCTTCATCGCGCTCTTTCAGGAGTTTTTCTGCCTCAGAGACAAACGTGGCCACGAGCTTCTGTTGCGAATAGACGAGCTTCTCAACCGGTGATTTGAGCTCCTGAAACTGGGTTTCATCCGATTCCGGAACGGGGCCAGAGATGATGAGGGGTGTTCTGGCTTCGTCGATGAGAACCGAGTCCACTTCGTCGACGATCGTATAATGATGCGGACGCTGCATCAACTGTTCCGGATCGACGACGAAGGATTTATCCCTGAGGTAGTCGAATCCAAACTCATTATTGGTCCCGTACGTTACGTCTGCCCTGTAAGCCTTGCTTCGCTCCGGCGAATGGGGCTCGTACCGATCAATCACATCGACCGTCAGACCGAGATAATTAAAGACCGGGCCCATCCATTCCGAATCTCTCTGCGCCAGATACGGATTGACGGTCACGAGGTGGACGCCGTGTCCCGAGAGCGCATTCAGATAGACAGGGGCAACAGCGACGAGGGTCTTTCCCTCACCCGTTTTCATTTCGGAAATATTTCCGTTATGAAGGGTAATTCCACCGAGAAGCTGGACATCATAGGGAATCATATCCCAGGTTATCTGCTGTCCTCCGGCCTCCCACTGGGTCCCGATCAGCCTCCGGCACGCTTCCTTTACTACGGCAAACGCCTCGGGTAGCAACGAATCCAGCGTATCCTGTAACGTCTTGTACCACTCTTCATCGAGATCGTCAAGCTCATCGTAGAGGCTCAGCCGATCGTCGAGCGAGAGGTCTTCCTTCTCGTCACCCTCTCCCCGAAATCCCTTATCCAATTGATCTCGGATTTCCGCCTGGTCTGATTCGATTTCCGATACGGCTTCTCGAATTCGCCCCCTGAATTCATCCGTCTTGCCACGAAGCTCTTCTTCCGAAAGAGGTGCATATGATTCGAAGTGACGGTTGATCTCGTCGACCATCGGCCAGAGCGTCTTCATGGATCGCTCGTTCTTGTCGCCGAATACTTTCTTTATGATATCAAGCATGGATGCAAGACTGCTATTTTATCTCTCAACGAATATACGTCTATCAATTCTGCCCGTCAGAATCAGATCCCGTCCGACTATTTCATCGGATCCATTTTCGAGCCGCCATCACACGCATTCAGGGGCACTGCCGTTCCCCCGTCGGGTCATATTCGCGTGAGTTTCGTCGGTCTGGGGGGTATCAGGTACAAAAACATCCAGACAGAACCTCACAGGGATGCTCCAGTACAAGCGGAAACGAGCCGTGGACCATGTCCACACTCATCTGTTTGTTTTCAGATTTTCTCCCGACCGACTATTTGAAATTCTTGGCATCGGAAAGAACGACATCGAACGTACGCTTCTCACGGGCCAGGATTCACCTGCCCATGCTGCTCGGTCTGTTGTTTCTGGTCCCGAACGTCCGTGCCCAGATCGAATCGTCGGGGTTCCCCGTCGTTCAACTCGATGAGTCGGCACGCGTAGCCGCATTGGGGGGGAGTTCACCGGCACTCGCGACACGGGAATCCAGCGGATTGTTCTCGAATCCCGCGCTCCTGACGGCGGAATCCAATCAGCGTTTCTCCTTCTCCTATCTGAACCACATCGGAGATACGTCGGCAGGATGGCTCTCATACGGACGCACACTGGATTCGCTCACAACGGCGGCCGTCGGTATCAGGTACCTCTCCTTCGGATCGATTGACCGGGCGGACGCTCTTGGTAACCGAAACGGCACATTCAGTGCGTCCGATATCAGCCTCTCGGTAGGTGCATCAAGGATCGGTCCGTCTCGGATTCGGTATGGCGCCACTCTTAACGTGATGCTGAGTAGCATCGACGAGTTCCATGCGTCGGCCGTGACAGCAGATTTTGGAGTCCTCTACCGACTCGCGTCCGGCGCGTCAACGGTCGGTCTGACCATTCAGAATGCAGGTTTCGTTCTGTCTTCCCTGGGTGAAAGAACCGATCGGATTCCTTTCGACATCAGACTGGGCGTCACGAAGCGACTCGCTCACATGCCACTCATGTTGTCACTCACCGCCTACCGTCTCCAGAAAATGGACGGCGGACCACCCGAGACCACCGCACTCGGTAACGTTTTCTACCATCTGATTCTGGGTGGGGAATTTCAGTTCAGCGATAATTTTCAAATCCGATTTGGTTATAATCATCGGCGACATGACGCGCTCAAGATGAAAACACGACTGGATCTTGCCGGCTTTTCGACGGGAGTCGGGATCCGAATTTCACGAATAGGGATCGACTATGGATTCAATTCCTGGTCTTCCCTCGGGGGGCTGCATCGGTTCACGGTCAAGACGCACCTCTGAGACTACGCCTTGCCCTGCTTGTTGAAGTAGATCATCGTCGTATCCAGCGTACCGTGCCTCATTCGCTTACGAACGTCTTCGACCGATAACCCCTGATTTAACCAGATCAGAGCGGCCGTATGGGTCAGGCTGTGGGGCGAGATTCCCGGACGCTTGATACCGGCCCGGGACAGGTGGAAATTGATCCGGGTACGTACGGACCTTGTATTGAGCCGCTGTCCGTCTGAGCGATGGCCGTGTGAAACGAAGAGTGGATCTTCCGGTCGGATCCGGGTACGCTGATCCAGATACAGTCGTATGGCGTCCATCACTTCGGAGTCGATCTGAACCTGTTGATCCTTGGTCGTGTGCCCTTTCCCCTGGCTTCTGAGAAACCACCCCATGAGCGTCTGTTCCAGATCCTGAACATCCGCACGCACGATCTCGATTTCACTCAATCCGGCATAGAGTGCCGTATAAATAATCGCCCGGTCTCTGGTGTTGATCGCCGTATCTGTGTCCAGAGATGCCTTGAGCAGATTCACGTCATCCATCGAGAGAAATTCGCGGGAGTGCGCATCCGGTCGTCTGTTTCCCCGGACAGAACGAGCCGGATTCTCGCTCAGCAACCCGATGTGTACCATATACTCGCAGAGTCTCCTCACGGCCGTGAGATATGTCGACACCGAGACCTGGTGCAGTCCCCTCGTCTCCATCAGGTAGGATTTGTACGATTCCAGGTCTTCGACAGAAAAGGTGCAAGCACCCTTCTGAACCACGAACCAACGCTCAAACTCATTCAGCGCCCGGCGATACGTACCTACGGTTTCCGGTGACTTTCCGGTGAGGTAATCACGAAGAAAATCCCGAATCAAAGATTGCAGCTCAGTTACGGAGATTCGAAGCGTCTCCTTGAGTAGACTTGAGTTGTTCGACATCGCAACTGCGGTCGGATCGTGCTGACGGCGTGACAGTAACCTTAATCCATCTCCCGCTCTCCCTTCGTGATCACTGCGTAGACACAAACTGGTGCAGGAAAACCGGAATGTCAATAACGGACATTAAAAATGTCACTCGATCGGGTCGTGGCGGACGCTAAGTCAGACGTCGTCGTGTCAGACGGCGTCCCGTCGGAGGCTGAGTCAGACGTCGTCCTGGCGAAGGTTGAGTCAGACGTCGTCCTGGCAACGGTTGAGTCAGATTACCTCGGTGGCATCGAAAGACCCGAGAACCTCCACATACCTGGCCAGGAAAGACGAAGCCATCGCACCGTCTACGATCCGATGATCGTATGAAAGGGAGACATACATCATGCTGCGAATCCCTATCGTATCACCCAATACCGGATCTTCTATGACCACCGGCCGCTTCTTTATCGCTCCCGTCGCCAGGATGCCTACCTGAGGCTGGTTGATAATGGGTGTCCCCATGATCGATCCCAGCGACCCGACATTTGTGACGGTGAACGTACCCCGTTGGAGATCATCGGGCATCAGCTTCTTGGATCTTGCGCGGGTGGCCAGGTCGGCAGCAGCATGCGCCAGTCCAGCGATGTTTTTCTGTCCGGCATCGTGGATAACGGGCACGACCAATCCTTTTTTTCCGATCGCTACGGCGATCCCGATATGAAAATCCTTTTTCAGGTGGATTTCCTTGTCGACCACCGAACAATTCAGCATCGGATGATCCCGCAGAGCTTCTACCGCTGCATAGACGAAGAACGGTGTATATGTCAACTTGACCCCTTCTCTTTCGAGAAAGGCGGCCTTATTACGCTCCCTCAATCTGACTAATTTAGATACATCCACCTCGGCAAAGGACGTCACGTGAGCCGACGTGGATTTTGAATGCGTCATATGCTCCGATATGAGCTGCCGCATACGATCCATCGGGATAACCTCGACCCTATCACCTGGGGCCTTCTGCGGTACGGGTGCGGACGAAGACAGGATTCTACGTGACGGCTCGGCGGCGGGAACGGCCGAAGCCGACGATGTTTCTGCGGCCGCCGCCCCGGATAAACCTGCGGGAGCGGCGTGAGCACCACTATTTTTCGCTTCGACGTAGGTTAGCACGTCACTCTTGGTGACTCTCCCGCCGTGCCCTGTTCCATTAATGGAGGATAATTCGAGTACGGAAAGGTGTTCTTTTTCGGCAATGGATCGGACCAGTGGAGATAAGAACCGACCCGTATCGTCATGGCGGGAGACGGCGTCACCCGGCCCGGAGACATCGGACTGCTGCACCGCCGTGGGTACATACCCGGATGCTGGCGTTGAAACGGTCGCCGTTGGTGATATCGCAGGTGCGATGACCGGTGAGGCAGGCGGCGAAGCCGGAACCTGGTTACGGTCGGTCGCGACCTCCGAAGCCTCTCCCGATGCAATAACGGCAATTAGCGTCCCGACGTCTACCGTTTCACCCTCCGGGACCAGGACCTGTTGAACGATTCCAGCAACGGGCGAAGGGACGTCTGTGTCCACCTTGTCTGTGGCAATTTCGAGGAGTGATTCGTCCAGATCGATCGAATCGCCCGGTTTCTTATGCCACTCGAGGACGGTTCCCTCCATGATGCTCTCTCCCATTTTAGGCATCAGAACATCGGTGGTCGTACCTGCCGTAGCAGGCGGGGCGACTTCTGATGGAGCGGCAGCAGCAGGCGGAGCGGCCGGAGGGGCAGCTTCTGGCGGAGCGGCCGCAGCAGGCGGAGTGGCAGTAGCAGGCGCAGTAGCTTGCGGGGCCGGAACAGACGCTTGCGGCGCGGGAGCCGGCGCCTCTGGCGCAGAGCCAGCCTTCATTCCTCCATTGACTGCGGCCACGTCTGTTTCAAGCATGGCGATCACCGTACCCACGTCGACGGTAGCCCCTTCCTCCACGAGTATTTCAGCCAGGATTCCAGCGGACGGCGAGGGTACTTCCGTGTCGACCTTATCGGTCCCGATTTCCAGCAGGGACTCGTCCATTTCGACTGTATCACCCGGCTGTTTGTGCCACTCGAGGACGGTTCCCTCGGTGATACTCTCACCCATTTTGGGCATCCTGACTTCAACTTTCGACATGATTCCTTCCCGGTCTGTCTCGGATTCTCCGTTGTGCGATTTCGACGATTCCGTTTGACTCGCCCCCTCCGCGTTACGGCATCAACTGCCGTTCGCTGAGGACTAGGCGATCAGGGGAGCGATAACAAGCGCGACCACCGCAATCAACTTGATCAGAATATTCAGGCTCGGACCACTCGTATCCTTCAGGGGATCACCAACGGTGTCTCCCACGACTGATGCTTTGTGTGTCTCACTTCCCTTTCCGTACTCGACCCCATCAATTACGATCGTCCCTTCAATCCGTTTCTTCGCATTGTCCCAGGCACCACCGGCATTGGACTGGAAGATAGCGAGGAGCACGCCGGAAACAGTCACCCCTACGAGCATACCACCGAGCATGTATTTGTCGATGAATCCGATGACTACGGGTGCCAGAATGGCCAGCAGACCCGGAGCAATCATTTCCCGGATCGCTGCCTGCGTCGATATGTCGATACATCTCTTGAAGTCTGCCGTTGCCGTGCCTTCCCGAAGTCCGACGATTTCATTGAACTGGCGACCCACTTCCTTGATCATATCCCCCGCGGCACGTCCCACAGCTGCCATCGCCATGGCAGAGAACACATAGGGAAGCATAGCCCCAATCAGGACGCCAGCAAGAATTATTGGATTGGCGACATCGATATTGGTTACCCCGGCCTGCTGCATAAATGCGGCAAAAAGCGCAAGCGCCGTCAATGCAGCTGACCCGATAGCAAATCCTTTCCCGATGGCCGCGGTCGTATTTCCGACGGCATCCAGTTTGTCGGTTCTTTCGCGAACCTCTTCCGGTAAATTGGCCATCTCCGCAATTCCACCGGCATTATCCGAAATCGGGCCGTAGGCATCAACAGCGAGCTGAATTCCTGTAACCGAGAGCATACCGAGAGCCGCAATGGCGATTCCGTACAATCCAGCGAACGAGAACGACCCGATAATTCCCAGCGCGAGAACAATCGCCGGTAAACCGGTAGAATACATCCCGAGACCCAGGCCGGCGATGATATTCGTCGCCGATCCAGTCACGCTCTGCGCGGCTACACCGAGTACCGGCCGGTTGTGCGTAGATGTATAAAACTCGGTAATCAATCCGATCAACACGCCCGCCGCCAACCCGATCAGGACCGCATAGAATACGCCGGTCGACGTGTAATCCGTTCCGGCGACGGACCACTGAGCGGGAAGCATCGCGTGTATGATGAAATACGAAGCAACTGCCATGACGAAGGATGCACCAAATTCCCCGGTGTTTAACGCGTGCTGGGGATTCCCCCCCTCCCTGACCTTTACGAAAAACGATCCGAGTATGGAAATGACGATACCTATGGCAGCGACTACCAGTGGAAGAAGAACAGCGTTGATGTCCAGTCCACCACCCTCTGCCGTAAAGGCCGGTATGAATGCGGCTCCCAGAACCATCGTACCTATGATAGATCCCACGTAACTCTCGAAGAGGTCAGCACCCATCCCCGCGACATCGCCCACATTGTCTCCGACATTATCTGCGATGGTCGCCGGGTTACGAGGATCGTCTTCCGGGATGCCTTCATAGACTTTCCCTGCGAGATCCGCTCCGACATCAGCCGCTTTCGTATAGATGCCACCGCCGACACGAGCAAACAGAGCAATCGAGGACGCTCCGAGCGAAAAACCTGAAATGACATTGATCACCCGGGGCATATCCCAGGCCATCTCCGAGTAGAAGAGAAAGAGGGCGCCAAGACCCAGAATGCCCAGTCCGACCACACTCAGTCCCATGACCAGACCTCCCGAAAAGGCAACATTCAGTGCAGGACCGAGTCCAGTCCGAGCGGCATTGGTTGTCCGGACGTTTGCCTTGGTAGCTACCGACATTCCGATAAACCCGGCCGTTCCAGAACACAGTGCACCGACGAAGAAGGACAGCGCGATAAGGGGTGACGAATCGGCCCTACCCCAGTTGGCCAGAACCAGCAGTCCCGCCACGACAACTACAAAAATAGCGAGAACGCGATATTCGCGGCGTAAGAATGCCCGTGCTCCATCGGCTATATGGCCGGCGATCTCTGCCATGTGGTCCGTACCGACGGGTTGCCGGGAAACCCAGCGCGTCTTGACATAGGCAAAAAGCAGTGCGAGAAGTCCTACCGCTGGCACGATATACGTAATCATTGCTGCATCCATGGGGACTAGCTTCCTCCGTTGAAGATTATTCTATAAACCTGACTGTGGGCTGGAACCGATTCGACCGGATCACCGGAGATATAGGCCGAAATTTCTGAGACATGAAAAGCGCTTCCAGAACGAGAAATCGATCAAGGAAATTACCTGATCATCATGTCGATTGATAGCCATTAACCAATTATTCGACTATCAGTAATGTCGAGGCTACATGAGCGGCTTGATCCGACCTAATTGAACCGATTCATGGCAGTCGTCAGTCCGTCAGAAACGAACGTCAGGGCTGCATCTCTTGCTCGATCGATGGCCGGCTCGATCAGGGTCCGTTCTTCGTCATCAAAATCGGACAGCACATAATCGGCCTGTCGACCGCGCCCGAAGTCGTTTCCGACGCCGATCCTGATGCGCGAAAAAGCATCTGAATCCAGAGTGTCTATGATATCCTGAATTCCGTTGTGACCACCTGAGCCTCCCCGCTCCCGAATGCGTATACGACCGGGTTCCAGGTTGATATCGTCCACGATGACGAGTATATCTTCGGGAGAAAGTGGATGGCGCCGAACGAGTTCGGCAACAGCGTCTCCGCTTCGGTTCATAAACGTCCCGGGTTTGGCGACGCCCAGTGAACGGCCACGCCATTTGCCCCAACCTACCCAGGATTGTCCCTTGATCCGCATCTCGATGCGCGACCTGGAGGCAATACGATCGGCTACCATGAAACCCACATTGTGCCGGTTTCCGGCATATTCGGATCCAGGATTTCCCAGGCCGACGATAAGTCGTAGTGAAGACGCCATCGGAGAATCGGTCTACGACTCTTCTTCCGTAGACGCCTCCTCTCCCTCTGCTCCTTCTTCTCCCTCTTCGCCTTCTGCGAGTTCCTCTTCCAACTCTTCTTCTTCGATCTCGCGAGGTAGATAGACTGAAACAAGGGTCTGGTCGGAAGGCACATCGAATTCGATACCTTCGATGGACACCTCTCTAACCTGAATGGAATCGCCAATGTCCAGATCAGAGATATCCAGGGTGATCCGATCCGGAATATCTTTCGGAAGGCATCGAATGGCGACCTCATGCATATGAGTCTCCAGTTTCCCTCCTTCCCGGACACCGATCGATTTGCCTTCGTGGTGTACCGGAACAGTCAGAGACAGGGTCTCACCGGTCACAAGCACCTGAAAATCGGCATGAATGGGCCGGTCTGAAGTCGGATGAAAATCTACGTGCTTCAGAATGCAATCCCACTCCTGATCCCCGAGCATAACTTTCACGAGATGAAATTCATTCGTGTAGATCAATCGCTTCATGTCCATTTCCGGGACCTGGAAGGAGACTGCATCTACCTTGTTGCCGTAGAGTACACAGGGCACCTCCTCGGCGACCCGTGCGGCTCGCGATGCCTTCTTTCCGGCGTCACGGGATTTGGCTTCCAGTGTTACTACTTGCATGACTTATATACCTCAGAGTCTTCGTTCAATTCAAATCGGGTATGTCATCCGCTATGGGATAAACAATGTGGATACGGATTCATCCGTGTAAATACGCCGTATAGCATCCGCAAAAATTTCTGCGATGCTTACGACCGAAATGCGGTCAGAGGAACGTGGCAGTGGAATCGTGTCGGTGACGACCATTTCATCAATAACTGAATGCTCAATTCGATCGTAGGCCGGTCCGGACAGGAGTGGGTGCGTACAGGCCGCCATTATTTTCAGCGCCCCTTCTTCTCGAAGTGCTTTCGCCGCAGAAGTTAGCGTTCCTGCCGTATCAACCATGTCGTCGATCAGAATTACATTCTTGCCGGCAATATCGCCGATAATATGCATGACCTCAGCGACATTCTGCCGGGGCCGTCTCTTGTCGATAAGTGCCAGATCTGCTCCCAATCGCTTGGCATACGCCCGGGCCATCTTGATACCTCCGACGTCCGGTGCGACGACCACCAGATTGTCGAGATTCATCTTTCTGAAGTGATCGATGAAGATCGCTGAACCGTACAGATGGTCGACAGGGACGTCGAAAAAGCCCTGGATCTGCGATGCATGGAGATCCATCGTGAGGACCCTGTCGATCCCGGCGGTAGTCAACAGGTTGGCCATCAATTTGGCCGCAATCGAGACGCGTGGCTGATCCTTGCGTTCCTGACGGGCATATCCGAAGTAGGGTATCACCGCCGTGATTCGGTTGGCTGATGCCCGCTTCACCGCATCGATCATCAGCAGCAATTCAATCCAGTTATCTGCGTGCGGCTGCGTACTCTGGATCAGGAAAACGTCACACCCACGAATTGACTCTTCGAAATGAACGTAAATCTCACCGTCCGAGAAATCCTTGATCTCAACGTTTCCCAATTCCTGTCCGTACGCACGGGCGATCGCAGTCGCCAGCGACGGATTGGATCTTCCGGAGAAGATGCTGATAGGATGTTCTCTATGAATATGCTCGTTCATCGTTATATGCCAGGATTTCCTGGTGGTCATGCCGTCCATATCCGCTGGTTGCCCGGGGAGGATTCGAACCTCCACCTACGGCTCCAAAGGCCGCTGTCCTGC
>CAYLHF010000042.1:0-24666 GCA_964383365.1 uncultured Rhodothermales bacterium
GTGCCCAGGACTGGAATCGAACCAGCACGTCCTTGCGGACACCGCCCCCTCAAGACGGCGCGTCTACCAATTCCGCCACCTGGGCAAGGGTCCAAAAGAGGTCAACCTGGTTCAGTAAACGGCGACGCATCGCCAGCCAACCGGCAAGCCTTTTTTGGGAGGCCGGTATACCCTTCCCCGGCCCTTGTGATCCCGACAGGGTTCGAACCTGTGACCCTCTGATTAAAAGTCAGATGCTCTACCAACTGAGCTACGGGATCAATGACGTCATGAACGAAAACTACTCAGGCGGATACCTGCCCGACGGACTCGGTCCATTTTTTGTCAAGTCAAGAAATTTACGACTCCCGATGTATGACCTCCAACTCCAGGACGTCCCGGCAGGGTCGATTTCGTTTGAAGTCTACGCAGATATTACGTTATCACCGGGAATTGTAGTCCCGGAGCGTTGCCATCGGGTGCCGCAGGGGGAGTATCACGGGCACGTCAGTCCTCTTCGTCTGGTACGATCGCAATATGGAGATCCGCAAGTTGGTGCTCATCGACCTCATCCGGAGATTGGACCATCGGCTCCTGAGCGCTCTGGGTCTTCGGGAAAGCAATGACCTCACGCAGGGAGCTGGCACCGGTGAGTTGCATGACGATCCGGTCGAGTCCAAGTGCAATGCCGCCATGCGGTGGTGCGCCAAACTTGAATGCGTCGAGCAGGAAGCCGAACCGAGTGTCCGCTTCCTCTTTTTCGATACCCAGTAACTTGAACATCTGTCGCTGTATATCCTGCCGGTGGATTCGGATAGATCCGCCACCGAGTTCGGTCCCGTTGAGGACGAGATCGTAGGCTCTGGCTCGGGTCGCGCCCGGGTCTTCGAACATATGAGAAACATCACTATCGAGCGGCGAGGTAAACGGATGGTGCATGGCCGTATACCGACCGGCTTCACTGTCAAACTCCACCAGTGGAAACTCGGTAACCCACAGAAATTTCCACGGACCATCGTCTGTTCGATCGATCATCCCCAATTCCCGGGCCATATGCAGTCGAAGGGCTCCCATCTGTTCGTGAACGGTCGGGGCTGCGCCCGCAAGAACCAGGACAAGATCGCCCGTCTCCGCTCCTGCCTCAGAAATGGCGGCATCAACGAATGATGCAGGCAACACGTCCGCTTTAACGCTCGATGTGGCAGGCGACCCGTCGGCCGGGCGTTTGAAGTAAATCAGTCCACCTGCACGGAGTTTCTTCCTGACAATATTTTTGTCCAGTCGATCCATCGCCCCACGACCACGCTCGCTTTCTCCCTTCACGACGATCGCGAGTATATTCCCGTTAGAGGCAAGAATGTCATCAAACACGCGAAATCCTGATCCCACGAATGCGCTGGTTACGTCACAGAGTTCCATATCAAAGCGCATGTCCGGTTTATCCGAACCGAATCTGCGCATGGCCTCGTCATATGCCATCCGAGGAAACGGGAGGGGGAGATCCGTTCCTTTCAGTTCCTTCCAGATGGCCGCCATGAGTCCTTCGCCGAGTTCATAGACGAGATCCTCGGTGGCGAATGTCATCTCGACATCGATCTGGGTAAATTCGGGCTGGCGGTCTGCGCGCAGGTCCTCGTCGCGGAAACACTTTACGATCTGAAAGTACCGGTCCAGACCGGCAATCATCAGGATCTGCTTGTAGGTCTGAGGTGACTGCGGCAGTGCGTAAAATTTTCCTCGATGGACGCGGCTCGGAACGAGATAATCGCGGGCCCCTTCCGGGGTCGATTTCATCAATACGGGTGTTTCGACTTCTATGAATTCATGGGTATCGAAGAACCGTCTCGTCGTCTGATACAGTTTGTGCCGGAGGATTATGTTCTGCTGCAGTTCCGGCCGTCGAAGATCCAGGTACCGGTATCTGAGCCTGAGATCTTCATTCGCATTCTGGCGTTTTTCCTCGTGTGCAGAAACAGGGAAAGGGACGGGATCACTTTCGTTGAGCACGAGAAGATCGGATACCCGTACCTCGATGCTACCGGTCGGATGCTTCGGATTGATGGTTTCTTCCGATCGTTCGACGACCGTACCTGTTACGGATATAACAAATTCAGAGCGGAGACGGTCGGCGGCAGAATGTGCATCCGGGTGATCCTGGGGCTGAAATACGATCTGGGTCAGGCCGTACCTGTCTCTCAAATCAATAAAAATGACGCCTCCGAGGTCGCGTCTTGTATCGACCCACCCTTTGAGAACGACGGTTTCGTCAATGTGTGACATGCGCAATGAGCCGCACGAATGCGTGCGATTTCCATGCACATCCAGGTTTGCGTCTGAGGGGTGATTCGCCATAGTCTCCATGTAAAAAAAGGCCTCTCGGCCTGGAAAAACTCAATCCCGTAATATACTCAAGCCAATGAACGCGGTAGCTGAAAAAATGGTTTAGACAGAAGGTCCACTTTTTCTATCTTAGGCCCGGTCCTTAATCATCTTCCCGAGTACATCCATGCCAACTACTGCGTCCGCAGCCCATATGGACAAGACCTTTTTTGGTCAACCACGAGGTCTTGCTACCCTGTTTTTTACCGAGATGTGGGAGCGATTCAGCTACTACGGAATGCGTGCGTTGCTGATCCTGTTCATGACAGCGACCACTATTCAGGAAAATCCAGGCCTCGGCTTCGATGTGGCAACAGCAGCCGCGATTTACGGACTTTATACCAGTCTGGTCTATCTTCTTGCACTTCCGGGTGGATGGGTAGCGGATAATGTGTGGGGCCAGCGAAAGGCCATCTATATAGGCGGTTGGATCATCGCCATGGGCCATTTCAGTATGGCTATCCCGTCGAATTTCACATTTTTCATGGGCCTTATCCTCATCGTACTCGGTACGGGACTCTTGAAGCCCAACGTGAGTACGGTTGTCGCTGATCTGTATCCGGAAGGAGGTGCTGCCAGAGATGCCGGATTCTCCGTGTTTTATATGGGAATTAACCTGGGCGCACTGCTTGGGCCGACGCTTTGCGGATACTTCGGTGAGAACATCAACTGGCACTGGGGATTTTCGCTGGCCGGTTTCGGCATGGTCCTGGGTCTGTATCAGTTCCGCCGCGGATTCAAGTATCTCGGCGATGCCGGTGTACTCCGGTCCGATGATCCCGCAGCCGTTATTGCGGCAAAAGAGAGAAAATTCTATCTCGTATCCGGTATCATCGCGGCCGTGATTGCCTTGTTTGGCTATCTGGTGTATTCGGGCGTTCTCGACTATACACTCACGCAGATTGCGACCGCTCTCGGGTCTGTAATCCTGGGAGCCGCTGCTCTGTATTTCGGCTACCTGTTTCTTTTCGGTGGACACAATTCGCTGGAGAAGAAAAGACTCACTATGATCGTCTGGCTCTTTATTCTTGCTGCGGTTTTCTGGTCCGGATTCGAGCAGGCTGGCTCTTCGCTCAATCTCTTCGCCAAGGAACTCACCGACCGCGTCTTCTTCGGGTGGGAGATGCCGGCTTCCTTCCTTCAGACAGTCAATTCATTCTTCATCATCGTTTTCGCTCCCATCTTCGGGTCACTCTGGATTTATCTAGCCAGGAAGAATGCGCACCCTTCGATCGGAATGAAATTCGCGCTGGGTTTACTCGGGCTGGCCGCAGGATTTTTCGTGCTCTCATGGGGCGCCGCGAATGCAACCGCCGATCAACCTGTATCGGTGGCCTGGTTGGTCGTGACCTACTTTCTGCATACCGTTGGCGAACTCTGTCTGTCGCCCGTTGGACTGTCGAGTATCACCAAACTGGCTCCTCAGAACCGCGTGGGCCAGATGATGGGTGTCTGGTTCGTCGCGACGGCGCTCGGGAATTTATTCGCAGGGCTGGTCGCTGGAAGTCTGGAAACCCTCGCGCCAACAGCTCTTTTCTGGAACGTGGCCATGATGGTCGGCGGCGCAGGAATTGTTGCTCTGGTCGTGAGCCCCTTCTTCAAGAAACTCGTGCACGGCGTAGACTAAGCTCCGATGATCTGCGGCATGGAATGTGTCGCAGATCAGGGCAGCGTACTCAGTCGGTCAGAATGTAGGATTCAGACGTAACCACACCGTGGGAGCCATTCCGGTTCCCATATCGCGGAGCGGCCAGGCGACTTCTATCCGGATGTCTCGGTCATCCAGGGCCACACCGAGGCCGGCGTCGGGGATGACATCATCGAGATTGAAATCGTTCCGGTTGAGGCCATTCGTCCATCCGGCATCGAAGAGTCCGAAAATGGCCAGATCGTCAAACAGACCATCCAGGATTCCCGGATTGTACATATTGTATTCGACGTTGGCGAGCACCATTCGACTGCCGAGAAATACATTTTGCGGGTAGGCTCTGACTGATCCGACGCCACCGAGCGTGAACGATTTCTGGAGTGGAAGATTCCCTTCACTGGTGCCTCCACGAAGACGGAGACTCAGGCCATCGTACCGACTGATCCGAATGTATGTGCGAACGTCGGCCATGTACCGGTTGAATCGAAAATCCCCCCCGAAATCTTTGCCGATTTCCGCCTCTGCCCGGAACGTGAATCCGGCAGGATTATGCCGGTAATTCATTATGCGACCACCTTCTAACGCAAATACAAGCGACTTCATTTCGCCCTCGTCTATACCGGGATTGGCGCGAAATGAATCACCACCAAAGAGCGACCAGGATGTGTTGTTTGACAGGCTTCGGTACGTGTCTTCACGGTAGGCCCCGCTGAACTGGATCCAGGGCGTCACTCTTCCAACAACATATGCGGTCCACCCGTCCGTCTCGAAATAGTCGAAAAAGTCCGTTCTGAAGAGAGAAGCCGCGAGCGTGTTCTCTGCCCACGTGGACTTCCAGACATCCCGAGTTCCTGTATTTCTTCGATACGCCCCACCTACTTTCAGGTCGAATATTCCTGATCCAAACGCTTCGGTGAGTCTCGTCTCGGCCCCTGCTTCGTAGCGCCACTCTTCCAGTGAAAGAGCATACCCGACCTGTCCGTAAATACGGCCCCGATCCCACGCCGACCAATCGACGGGCATTCTTCTTATTCCCAGAACCAGCCCTTCCACTCTGTTGTAGCGGGTTGCAGGGATCGGACGATACAGACTGAATTCGGTATACGGCCAGCGACGGATGAATTCTCCCACGTATCCTGTCGAGTGATATTGCCAGTCGGAACTCATTCGCCTGAAACGATTCCGATTGCGGTACCACCAGTCATCATCATCTCCATACTCGTCATCATACGCGTCCTTACCGCGCCTCGACTTACGCTTGTTCAGGGTACCATTTTCGTACTTACCTTCGGCGAGCCATTCGGACTCATCGTCCGTTCGAATGAGGTCCTCCCGGTCTCCGGTCATTCGGACGGCGTCATTCAGGCTCTCGATACTTCCCCGAAGACGGTCGGCAAGATCGTCCTCGTTTCTCACGCGCAGACTCCTTTCGACACTTCGTAGCTCTCGCTGAATATCTCTGAGAAGATCCACGAGTTCGTCATCATCACTCACGACTCGTCTCGAGCGAAACCCTCCATAGCCATCGGTAGCAGAGGAGAGTTTGCCCGTGACATCGCGAAGTTGATCCGTAATCGGGCCCGCGACGTGTTTTCTGGAAACTTCCCGGACGAGGCTTACGACCGATCGGAGCGTGGCCACAAGAGCATCCCGATCTGTCGGTGAAACGTGAGCCGTCTCATCGGACGTTCGTTGGGCGAGACTCTGGCCGGGTGAAATAGCGAAAGCTACGATCAGACTAACGCGAAGGAGGCGACCGCATCGGAGAGTAACAGACATGTCGAGTACAAATTCGGTGGACAAGAGATTGACCGAAGTCAGTCCCAATACGTTCCAGCCAAAAAAAGGGTTACAATGTTACCGAAACTCCTGTCGATGTCAGGGTAGCACGACTCCGTCGTGTTGTCCCGAAGTCTCAGGGCACCGTCGTCCCGAGGTCCACTCCACCCGCGTGCCTTCTTGAATAACGTCGGAATGTGTAGTAGCCTTGTGCGGGAGTCGTATTTTGGGATCGTTGTCTGCGGCGCTTCCGTCCGACCATCCCCATTAACCTTTTTCCCTCACAACAGACGTTATATGCTATCAGGGCGTCAGATTCTACATGCTTTTCTTTGGACAGGTCGTCACCTGAGGGGCCAGATGGATCCGGCAGAGCTACGGATTCTGACTTCTTATCTCAATCCTTCTGACGTTGTTATCGATATTGGAGCCCATGCGGGTCTGTGGACCATTCCGCTGTCGAGATTGGTTCCGGAGGGGACCGTGCATGCCTTCGAGGCTCTTCCCTATTATGCTCAGACACTCTCTTTTGTAGTAAAAATGCTACACAGGCGAAATGTGTGCGTCCACAACAACGCAGTGCTGAATACAGAGAAGCGTGTAGATATCGTCTGGCGTGATACGAGAGGAAATCGGCTTACCGGCCTGACGCATGTAAAAGGAGAGACGGAGTCTACCCCTGATACCGTGACCGTAAAAGGGATTCGGCTCGACGATTCGACGGTGTCTGCAACCGGAAGGATCAGGTTCATAAAGCTCGATATTGAGGGGGCCGAAATTCTGGCACTCGAAGGTGCATCCGCTTTGCTCGAACGAAATAGGCCATTGATTTTCATGGAATTAGATGATGCCTATTGTAAGCGCTACGGTCGCCGAGCGGGTGACGTGTTTTCTTTTTTCGATTCGAGATCGTACGTGGGAATTACGGTATCTGAAGATGGTTCGAGAGATATCATACCGCGAATACAGGACCTACAGTCCAACGATTTATGGTTTGTCCCGAATGAGGACGAAGCCTCCTTCTGCGCGACCCCATGAGTAAATTGGTGAACGAACGTAAACACCTACTGATCATCAGCCCGGATGACGTAGGGACCGGTCGCGACGGGCTGGCGGTGTATACACGGCAAATGATTTCAGCGCTGTACGAACATGCGGACGTGTCGCTGGTGGTTCTGGGGGCAAAACCGGATGTGGACGCCGGTGGTCCATTCTCAGCCATCTATCTCGACGCAAGGCGGAGTCAACTCCAGGCCCGGATCAAATCGCTGGTCTCGCGCTCTCCAGCTTATGTCCTGGAGTTTGACAGCACCCGGATACTCGATGCGATAGAGGCGATTGTATCGAGCAACGCGGTAGACAAGATCGTACTCAATCATCGCCGGGCAGCCTGGCTGGCTCCGCGTATTGCCCGCTCCAAAAACGCGAACCTGAACAGGTATCCGCTCGTTTATGTCTCCCATAACGCGGAAGAAAGGAGTCTTTCATCTCTCGCGGGCATGTATGCAGGGCCGACGATGAGACGCCTCGCTCTTCGCGAGTCCAGGAAAACGGGAAGCATGGAGAGGCAGGTTGTCGCATGCTGCAAGACAGTGACCTGCATCTCTGAGGACGATGCGGTAACAATGAATCTGAATGAGATGGAAGCCGACGTTCACATCATTCCTGCTTCCATGTCAGTAAAGTCCGATCTTTCAGAGCGCCCGGTAAACCAGCCAACGATTGTTCTGGTTGGTTCTATGACGTGGGCCCCGAAGCGAATGAATGCCCTCTGGTTGGTGAACTCCATTTTTCCACGTGTACGTGCCCGGATTCCGGATGTCCGACTCATCGTCGCGGGTTCGGGAGCATCTTCTCTTTGTGAAGGTGTGACGGAAATGGATTCCATCGAATTTTACGAAGCGCCGGAAAGCCTCGAACCCTTTTTCCGGCGCGCAGACGTGTTTGTCGTACCGGAGCGGCAGGAAGGTGGACTCAAAATAAAAACGGTCGAGGCGTCCGCGTACGGACTCCCCATCGTATCCACTGCTGCTGGAGCGGCGGGTTCGAGGCTGGAACACGGTGTCAGTGTGATGATAGCGGATGATGAAGCCGAATTTGCGAATCGGATCGTCGGTTTACTCAGCGACAGGAACGCTGCCGCCGAGTTGGGAAATAGAGCCAGGGAGGTAGTACGGGAGTACTTTGACCCGGAGATCACTGCTCGTGGATGGCGCCAGGCTCTTCTCAGCAAGTAACGCGAGCCGCCGAAAAAATGGTTTGTGCAAACGCATCAGCGGAGTGAAACTTCGAAAACGCCAGGGCTCGATCCGGATCGAAGGGCGTGCGGTCTAGTCGGTACAGAGCATCCTCAATTCCGCGTGCTACGGCTTCGGAATCCTCGGACGGAACGGACACGCCCAGATGATGGTCCCTGATCCATTCTCCGACGAGCCCCTGATCTGTTCCGACGACAGGAGTCGCCGATGCGGCGGCGCGAATCAACACGTTACTCGATCCAGCATGATTTCGATACGTAACCACGACAACATCTGCCATCTTAAAGAACGGGCTGATTTCCGTCTCTTCTACAAATCGATCCAATAGAACGAGTTGCACGTTGGTCTTGGATCTCGTTCGGTCTATTGCTGCCAGAATATCCTTTCTTTCCGCCGTCGCAATCTTGCCGGCAATAACGAGGGATAGACTGGTCTGGCTTTCCTTATGAACGACGTCTGCGGCTTCGAGCATTTCAAAAATGCCTTTTCGGGCGCTCACGACGCCGAAGAACAAGACTATTTTTCTATCCGGGGCAATTCCGAGTCTGGATCGAACGTCTGCCGGGTCAACGTCAGATTCCGGATCGGAGTACCCATCCGGAAGAGACAGGACATGCAGGTCACTGCGCATGCCTTTGATTTCCTCGATAACCCTTGGATCGAGTACAAAAAGGTGGGTCAGCGCCGGATTCGAAATCGCGGCTCGAAGTAACTCCCGTCTACGTATGAGGCCAGCATCAGAGTGGCTATTTTCACCGTCTGTGGGCCGGAACGTCGGACGAAAATATATTCCCGACAGCGTCGAATGGCGTAGAACTCGGGTTGCGAGCGACGTCTGGCAGTGATCGAACATCATTAGTACGACATGGTCAGGACGACTCTTTCGGATGTGTCGCTCCAGGACTCGTCCGGACGAGAGGTCGTTTCGAAGGACTTCCCAGACGGATGCGATCCCTTCCCTGTGCTTCCTGGATCTGAACGTGGACAACGTCACTCCGTGAGTGGCGGATTCCTTAACAAAGGCGCAAAAGCTTCCATGCCGTTCTCGAAACGATTCGGACACGAGGAGTTCGAGGCGACCAGTGAACCGGTTTGTAATCCAGTGGCGGACGAGTAGCTCGAGGTACATACGATGATGTCCACTCTCGTAGGGATCAAAAAGTAAAATGTGGGGTCGTTCAGCCACTCGTTTTCGAATTCAGTCAGTCCGCTGTCGTATCAGGATTCAGACCACCGGCGATTCCCGCCAACACCGCGAATATGAACATAGTATCGTTAATGTAAAACGGATTGGATGTATTCGCAGATACGGAGAATGCAATAAATGATCCTGCAATTGCCAATCCGGCAACCCTCGCTTCCCTGGGGAGCATCTCGGACCTGAAGATGCGAACGGATCGGCGGATGACCGCTCCGAAAAAGTACAACAGCATTCCGAGGCCCCAGATTCCGAACTTAAACCAGAGGGCCAGATATCCGTTGTGAATGAATGACTTCTCATGCGAGAATTCGAATGTTATATCGTAAAAACGATATGTCACGCCCATCCCGTGGCCGAGAATCGGATTGGTGGCGATATGGCTCAATACGGCGGAGGATTCCAGTAACCGGTTGACGAGCGATAGGTCTCGCGTGGCAGCAGATCCGATCGAGACGACCCGGTTGAGCAGGCCCGTTACAATCAGCATCACATAGTCCCCGAAAAAAATCATGGCGAGAGACAGGATTCCTGCCGACGAGAGGATCGCTGCGGAAACAAACCGAACGCGTGTCCGGCTCGGAACCAGATAAAAAAGGAGAAGGCCTCCGACAAAGAAGGCGACCCAATAGCCCCGGCTCTGAGTCAGGATCAATCCTCCCAGATATGCCAAAAATACACCTAGTGAATACAAGAGCGTGTTTTTTTTCTCGGCAAAAAGGAAGTACGACAGGGCGAAAAAAGCTGGAACCATGAGTAGTCCCTCGTTTGTAACCGCCCGCCCTTTCGTAACCTGCCATGCGTACGCCGCTTTCGCGATAATGTCCTGGTAGTTGAAAATATTCCGTGCGAGAACGAATAATCCAATCCAGAAGATGACCCCTGTCATCGTATAGAGCGCTCGGGGATACCGCTCGATTGCTTCGCGAACAGGCCAGTAAAAAGCGAGCATGGACAAGGAGAGCCACTCGCCCATGATCATCCGCATCGTACCTCCATACAGGAGCGTGATGGGAAAGGAAAGGCTCATCAGTACGAGAAACAGCATCAGAATGCGATCTTCACGGCGCTCAAAGATGCGTTCTCCATAGAGAAACAGTCGCGTGATGAACCAGTGCGCCAGAAAGCCCAGGTAGTACAACCCATACAGGACTTCTGTTGGCTGAATTCCTTCCTCAAAATCGGCTATCAGAACGAAACTGGCCAGGACGACCGCGAGGTTCAGGAGTGGATGCCGAAACAGGTACCAGACCAGAACGGCTCCCAGCGGGAGAATTGGAAAGAATGGCAGGGCATCCGGAATCTTCCAGGCCAGGAAGACGACAATCAGTAACGAGAGGACCAACCCGGAGAGGAGGACGGTTCGGCCGATTCGATTAAGACTGACCGGGGCGGGTCCGATTGTTGAAGCCGCATTCATCCTTGCTCAGTCGTCTAAATCACCCGGCGCGCTGACGGCGTCGAGTTGTTTTACGGCGGTGCTCAATCTGCGTACGAAGTATGCGTAATTGTTGACCCACCACGTCGATAACAGGATATAAAGTACCGTCAGGATAAACGCCGAAAACGTGGAGGCAATGACAATGATCGAGCGTTTCGGTTTGAATTTTTCTGCCGGAGGTACCGCTGCATCGACTATCTGAAGCGCTTCTGATTGACGTTGCTCTTCGAATCTGGCCTGTTCGCGCATGGGTGCCACCAATTCAAGAATGCGTTCCTGAATGGTTCGCTGCAGTGTAAAATCGAGATACGTGCGTATCATTTGTGGGGCGTCCTTTTGGGAGACCGGAAGGACCTGTTCGCGGCCCGCAAGGGCCGCCTCATATTTACCGTTGGCAGCCGATACAACGTCGTCATAGGCTCGGACCTGTGGGTTGGACGCCCCGAATTGACTCTGAAGTGCGTCTCGCTGAATCTCTGCCCTCAGGGCATTGATCCGAAGCTCGGCGAGCTGATCGAAATACGCTTTCGTCTGGGCTTCCAGATCGAATACACCGTATCGGTGCTGAAAAACCTGAAGGGAATCGAGTAACGCGGCTCGTTCATGCTCGGCCTCGGCGTACCGGTCTTCTACATACTTGCGAAAATTACCGGCTGTCCGCGAGGATAAATCATTCTCCACGCGATCGAGTGCACGCACAAAGAAGTTCGAAATGGCCGCCGCTCTCTGCGGGTCTTTGTCCAAAACTTCTACCGACAGAAAATCGAATTCGTCATCAACTACGAGATCGAGATTTCCTTCCAGGTCTTCGAGTGCGTCTTCAAGCGGAGTTTTGCTTCCTTCCTCATCGTATACGGTTATCAGATCAAACGAATCGACGGCCGCGGTCATCACGGTCCGACTGTTGAGGATCGCCAGATAGCGAACGTAGTCTCCACCTGTTCCACCGAGCAGCGATTTTGCGGCCGAAGAGAGGTCTCCCAGAAGGGCTGCTGAAAGTCCTCCGGATCCATTTTCCGGAAGCAGTAATCGGGATGACGCCTTGTACCAGTTCGGGAGAAAAAGGCTTATTACTACCGAAATCAGGGCCATTCCGCCCGTAATGTATCCGATCAAGCGTCTTTGTTGATAGACGATTCCCAGTGTGTTCCACCAAGCCTCATCGGCGCGGGAAGCCCTTTCCTGATCTGTGAGTGTATTCGCCATCTCTATATCTTGCGATGAGTTTTTTACATCCCCTTCTTGCCTTCGGGGTAATCAATGGCCAAAATGATACCCGGGAGTGGCTATCTCCGAGCCGTAATAATTAGTGCCACTACCGACGCGGTAGTAGCGGCTGTCTGTAGTACTGTTTGCAAAATTCTGAATTTCGAGTCGGACTCCTGCCGCCGTTTCTCAAGGTCAAGGCGCTCAAGATCGAGCAGAAGGCGCTGGGCTACCGCGTCATCTGTGATATTTTCCGTTCGATCAACGAAGACCATGTCACCCGTCTCGATGAATTGAGAGGCTGCAGGGAGGAATCGATTATCACCGGCTCTAACAATATATACACCATCGGCCGCAGAGCCCCTACCACCGGCAGCCGCAACATATGCTTCAGCCCCGGCATGCGGTAAAACGGATAAAAAGCCAGGTCTCTGAACCTGTCCGAAAACATATACCGTGCCCTCATCCCGGGGGACGACCAGGTGATCTCCATCTTCGAGTGTGAGCGTGGACCCATTCAAAAATGAATCGCCGTCAACGGTGAGAGAAACCCGATTCTGAAGCTTCAACTCCCTTGCAAAATAGGTTCGAGACAGGTAGTCCATCTCCGAGAGTCTCATTTTTTGCAGTATCGCCGTCGTATCTGCAAGAGCCTGACGGTTCAGCAATTCGGAGATGGGTGCGTCTGTAGCACGGCCGTTTGTATCGATGATCGGAAGGGCACGTCTTTCAAGATAGACCCCTTTGAGGAGTGCATCGTCTTTCAGACCACCGGCCAGTTCCAATAGTTGATCAAGCGTCGTTTTTCCTGGTACGATCGGATACATACCCTGTCTATTGACGCGTCCGCTGACGGCCACGGATCCGAGTCGATGATCGTTGCGACTCACGTCAATATGATCTCTGGCTTTCAGTGTAAAAGCGCCGTCTGCTCCTCCAAGAATATCCGATGGTTTAAAATGAAAGCTCTCGAAGCCTCCTTCGTCTCGTGTTCTGATCACGCTGATGTCGTCGACTGACGAGACGTCCGAAATGCCTCCGGCCAGTGTCAGGAGTCCTTCAAGGGTATCGTCAGACCGGAAGTCATAAGCTCCGGGGAATGGCACAAGCCCTCCGACATAAATACTCGACGTCCCGGGATTGTACGTGGGGACGAAAATGACATCCCCATCCCGGAGGTATGGGTTTCGATCGACATCTCCTGACGAAAAATAGCCGAGAAGATCAGCGTTGGTCTCCGAACCATCGCGATGTACGATGGTGATATTTCGAAGTGAAGGTCGGAATTCAGGATTGGAAACAGGAGCGCGCGTCGTATCAGCGAGGGCCTGTTCCAGAATACCGGACACTCGTTCGACAGGTAGTGCCAGGTACCGACCGGGCCTGGGAATAGCTCCCGATACGTGTACGTAGAATTGGCGTGTACCCGCAAGTACTACATCCAAATGGGCGTTTTCGAAAGATATTGATAGTTGCGCAAGGATTTTTTCTCGAGCCTGATCCAGACTCAAACCCGCGACCGCAATCGGTTTTCCGTCGGGCAAGAGTAGTTTACCGTCGGCACTTACGGGGACCGGCGTCGCTGCGGACTCCAGCAGGCTGATGGAGATGGAAAAAAGGTCGCCCGGCCCGATGATATACCGTGTTGGATCTACGGCGCCCTCAAGCGGAAGTGCGGTCGTCGACAGCGAAGACTGGGCCATCCGTTTTCTGAGCTGGGTAAGCGCGTCAGGTGTGGAGTTGTCAAGTCCGAGTTGATCCTTACCCGTCGTCTGTGCGCCAGCCGGGGCGAGCGACAGTCCACAGAGAAACAACAGACCCAGCGCAAACCGGGTCGCGATACGACAGAATGTGTACGTCATGAATTTGAATCCTTCCGAATCTCAGTTAGCGCATCGGTCAGCGCCTCGGTGGGGCTGCTCGTAACAGATAAAAATAGGCAGCGGTACCTGATTAGGAGAAGAAGAGTTGTCCGATTTTGACGTAAACTACGGTTTTTAGCAGGCCAGTGCAACGAATCTGTGGCGAGAGGATGTCTGATTCGGGTTCTGTTTTGCAGATTTTCACTCTTTTCTCGGGAAAGTCACTCGATGTGCACCGAACGGATGGCGGACGAATTACATCACTGTCTCAGCCAGAAAACAGCGACCGAGGTCGTTGAATGTGCACCTGCCAAAATTAATCTGGGTCTGCGGATTGTTCGGCGTCGGCCCGATGGGTACCACGATCTCGACACGCTGTTTGTATCGATCCCGTGGTATGATCAGTTAACATTCAGTCCTTCGACGTCATTGAACATGTCTTGCGATGACGCTGATCTTCCGACGGACGAGACCAATCTGTGTATTCAGTCAGCCATAGCGCTACGGGACGCCTTTGGTATTTCTGTTGATGTTCATATTCATCTTAAAAAAGAGATTCCGTATGGTGCGGGTCTGGGCGGAGGATCAAGTGATGCGGCGGCGACCCTTCGTGGGCTGAGAACCCTGTTCAGTCTTGAAATATCAGATAGCGATCTGGTCCGGCTTGCCGCGACACTGGGTTCAGATATCCCTTACTTTCTTCAACGAGAACCCGCTTTCGGCTCAGGTCGAGGAACAGAACTCAAACCATGGATCAATCGGCCGCCGTTCCCGGGGTTTATCTCCGTTGTCGTGCCTGAACTACATAGTTCTACGTCGGACGCTTATTCGAGGATAGAGCCACCCGCGACGCCGCCGACGACGGTCCGGACGGTTCTTGAGAGGGAAGGCAGGGGTCACTTGAAAACAGATCTGATCAACGACTTCGAGACGGTACTCTTCCCTCGCCATCCGTCATTGAAGAAGCTGAAATCTTCGATGTATGGCCTCGGCGCCCATTACGCTTCCATGAGCGGATCCGGCTCGGCCATTTACGGCCTTTTCGACTCGAAGGATCTCGCCGAAAAGGCCGCATCAAAGCTGGAAGCGAATCCTCGTCGACGGTGGGTGGGTAGACCCCTCTGGTAAAACCCAAGCGGGACATTTCTGCGTTGAAAAAACCTCCGCCCACCTTGTCGACCGGCTGTTCCACCTATGGGCTTGTTACGCCACTTCGTAGGTAATGGCGAAAAGCCGTTCCGCTGGTCACCAGGCGACGCGACTCCTTTGGTCACCAGGCGACGCGACTCCTTTAGTCACCGGGCGACGCGACTCCGCTGGTCACCAGGCGACGCGACTCCTTCGACTCCCTCGGGGTTTTGTAAGAAGCGAGTCTGCGGGAGGATTGGGCTCTCTTTCCAGGTTCGCTCCGAAAAGGACGGGTGCCGGAAACTGGCTATCCTTGCTCACAAACGCATCTTCTTCTTCCGTGAGTTTGGTGAAGAAATCTCCAACGAGATACAGCGCCGTATGCGCTCCCTGACCCCAGTAGTCTGTCTTGAAACTGAACGTCGGATCGTTGAACCCGACCCAGGATCCCATCACCAGATCTGGGTGCATCATCATAAACCAGTTGTCGGCGCTGTTCTGGGTGGTACCCGTCTTTCCAGCCAGATCGTAATCATTCAGGTTGTACTGGATTCGAATCCGAATGCCGGTTCCTTCCTGAATAACCGCTCTTAGCATGTCGACCATCGTGTAAGCCGTTGCTTCGCTCAAGGCCTCTTTGAATGACGGCTTGTCCTCGTAGAGAAGGTTTCCATTCCGATCTTCGATTCTCGTGACAAAAGTTGGTTTGAGCAGGAGGCCACCATTCGCAAACGTGCTGTACGCGGTTGTCATCTCGAGAAGGGTTACGTCGCTCGTCCCGAGAGCAAGCGCCGGTACTTCCATGAGCGGGCTCTCAATGCCCATTCGTCGAGCATAAAACGCCACCTGGGACGGTCCTACCTCCAACATCAATTGTGCGGTAATCGTGTTCTTCGAGTGCGCGAGTCCTTCCCGGAGTGTCATTGCTTCACCAGTCATATCCTCGGAATTTGTCGGTGACCATACATTTCCGAGATCATCCACATATCGAACCGAATCGTCTGGTAGTGTATAGTAGGGCGACCAACCGTTGTCAATGGCCGCCGTATAGACGAATGGTTTGAAAGTTGAACCCGGTTGCCTCTTGGATGTACCCACGTGGTCATACCAATCCGTCGCCAGGTTTCGACCGCCAATCCAGGACTTGATATATCCTGTTTGAGGGTCCATCGCCACAAAGCCTGTCTCCAGTCTTGTGCTCGCCGTCTTGAGAGAATCAACGAAGTGTTTGTCGTCGAGCAATGTTGCAACGGCCTCTTGAGGGCTCAGGCCCGAACGCTTATAGCTTCGGTAATGCTCCGTTCCTCTTGTGACACGCCGGATCACTTCCGGGTAAGCTTCCCAGAAGTAGTCCCACGGCTTGAAGTCAAAGTCGACGTGAGCACATGGATCTTCACTCCGAACCAGGCTGTCTGGTCTACTCCATTCGAAATCTGCCACGGCCTGAAGGCAAGGCATGCGATCGTTGACCACTTCCCGAGCCATTGTCTGCATTTTCGAATCGAGCGTCGTATATACGACCAGTCCGTCCTCGTACAGATCCAGTCCGTTATCTCTCGTCCACCGCTGAAGCCACTTCCGAACATGCTCGGCGAAATACGGTGCGAAACTCTTGGTTATGTCTGAAGATTTGTAGCTGGTTTTCACGGAATCGGGTGCGTGAGCCGCATAAAATTCTGGCGTCAGCACACCACGCTTCACCATTTGCCGAAGAACCGTATTCCGGCGCCTGCGCGAATTCTCCGGATGCCGTAATGGATTGTACGTGGTAATCGCCTTCAAGAGTCCGACGAGCGTTGCGCCCTCGAGTTCGTTTAACTCAATGGGTTCTTTTCCGAATATGGTACGTGAGGCAGCCTCTATTCCGAACGCATTGTTTCCGAATTCAACCGTATTCAGATACATCTCGATGATTTCGGATTTCGTATACCGGCGTTCGAGTTGAATAGCGGTTACCATCTCTTTGAGTTTCCGCGAGACGGTAACCTTCTTTCCGATCCGTTTGTTGTACAGGTTTCGAGCCAACTGCTGACTGATTGTGGAACCTCCCTGCGGATCTCCCTGAAGAAGATGGTACGGTATGGCCATCGTACGAAACATGTCGATTCCCCAATGTGCGTAGAACCGATGATCCTCGGTCGCCACTAGAGCATTGATGACATGTGGGGAAATCTCACGGTACGAGACCCAGGATCGATTCTGGCGAGCGTAGCGAGCCAGTTCTTCCCCGTCGGCGGTGTATGCAATGGATGCCAGTTGAAATTGTGGGTTCTCAATCTCACGCATGGGAGGGAGTTCATCCATGAGCGAGAGGAACAGTGCTCCGACCATGAGCATGCCGACGGCGCTGATAAGTACGACTACCGATAGGACCGTTGCCGCCTGCGCCCGCCGGGGATCTTCCAGTTTGTTTTGCCAGTAGCGACCAATTGCTGTCCGGGCATGAGCTTTTGACGTACCCGATCGACGCACATCAGCATCGCTGAAGTACCGTTTCATTTCCTCATCAGAGTACGGGGGGGTCTCCATTCCGGTCGGATTTGGGCGAAAGACTATGGTGAAACGATTGGCGGGCGCAGATTCTTATCTGATCTCCATAAATTCAGATAGCCTATCCCTGTTCCACAGAACCGACAAATTACGCACTCAAGCCGGCAGGGCGCTGCTATATCTCCTGAGACGGACCTGACCTCCTGAGAGTTCAGCGAACGTTCGATCTGAGAACCACGACCCGGAATTGACATACGATCCACCATTCGATTCCTCGAGGCATGACTCGTGGGTGTGCCCCATGATGACCCGATTGATGTCAGGCTCTTCGAGTAAATCCATAGCAGCTTCTCGAAGTGATTGAATCGTTCGCGTCTTCTTTTTTCTTCCCCCGAATCGTTGACTGATCCGTGCCGGAAGGGGCTGCCCGATTTTTGCCGGAAACGTCAGCCGATAGAACAGAAACGACCACGGACTTCTCATCACGTTTCGAACGAGTCGTGACAGCGGGGAGCGAACATCAAATTCATCACCGTGAGACAGATACGTCCGTACGCCGTCGAGTTCGAGAAGACAGGCTCGTCGGATCATATTCACGCCCGCAATATCCTCGAAAAAGTCGAGGTGCCACGGATCGTGATTTCCTACCACATAGGTCACCCGAACATTGTTCTTTTGGAGATATTTTAATACCGGCCTGAATTCCATATAGACGGGCGGTATTCTGTGGGCGTATTCCAACCAGGCATCGAAAAGGTCTCCGAGAAAAATGACCTCTCTCAAGTCATCCATTTCTCTGGAGAGGCAATTGTACAGTTCATTGACCACCGCGGAATCGTTCTCCGGTTCGCGTCCGATATGAAGATCAGAGAAGATGAGTATCAAATCGACTATCGGTTGAACGAGGAGGAAGTCGACAGACGGCGGGGAGGGAAATACGTGACCGATGTCGCTCGAGACGGCATCCGCTTTAGGGGTGGCGAACTAGTCGTCAGGTCATCCGTAGCGTCCACCGGAACCGTGATGATCGGCTTCACGGGATATTGGTAGCCTTTTGGTTTGCGAAACCTTCTCTTCTTGATCAACGGAGACGGTCCGGTCGTCGCCTTACGCATGAAGTCACCGACCAGAAGGATTGCGTTGTGTCCGCCCTGGCCCCAGTGATTGCTTCGGAATACAACCCGGCTATCGTTAAATCCAACCCAGGATCCAACGATCAGGTCGGGATGCATCAGGACAAACCAACCATCCGCACTGTGTTGAGTCGTCCCGGTTTTGCCTGCAAGATCGCCACGAAGGCCGAACTTGGTTCGAATATACGCTCCGGTACCCCCGGGTTGGACCACATCTCTGAGCATATCGACGATCGTGTAGGAAGTTTGGGCCGAGAGCGCACGTTTCGGATTGGAAGAGAAGTCTCCGATCGTTTTTCCCGTCCTGTCCTCGATATAGGTGATGACAACAGGATCCCGGCGAATTCCGTTTGATACGAGTGTTCCATACGCGTTGGTCAGTTCGAGAAGCGTGACTTCACTCGTTCCGAGTGCAATCGACGGAACCGCTAACAGGGGCGAATTTATGCCCATTTTAGTCGCGAGCTTGGCAACAGATCGCGCCCCAATCCTCCCGATCAAGTGAGCAGAGACGGTATTTTTCGACCGTGCCAGTCCCTGCCTGAGAGAGACCAATTGTCCAGAAGCCCCTCCGCCGGCGTTCGTAGGCGCCCAGTGTTCTCCGGGTTTAAATGTGGAAAACGTCCGGATTCGATCCAGTACGAGGTAGTACGGAGAGAATCCCTTATTCAGAGCCGCCGCGTAGAGAAAGGGTTTGAAGGTCGATCCTGGTTGTCTTCGGGCCGATGCGACTTTGTCATACTGATCCTGCCTGAATGACCGACCGCCCACCCAGGCACGAACCTGACCCGTACCGGGATCGATAGCGACGAGTCCGGCTCCGAGTCTTGATCCTACGACGTGAACCGAGTCCATGAATGAGCTATCGATACGAAGCCGTCGAATCGCCTCGGTTTTCGGGAGGCCTTCGCCGATCATTTTCTTATACCGAGTCGTACGTCGAATCATGTCTGTTTCGACGTTTGTATGGGCCGACCAGAACGTCCCGAACGGACTCGCGCTTGTTCCATACGTACTTTTTCCTGCCCACTCCCGGTTTTCTACCTGCTGTAACCGGTCGCCCTGCCGGGAAACCGCCTCTTCGGCCATGGATTGCAACTGGAGATCGATCGACGTGTGAATCACCAGTCCATCACGGTAGATATCGAGGCGGTGTGAATTCGCCCATTCCTGTGCCTTTCTTTTGACATAGGCCGTAAAAAAAGGAACGGGATCATCGGCGGGATCGCTATACGCAAGGTCCAGTGTGATGGGCGTTGACCGGGCTCGTCGAAAAGCAGATTCACTAATGTTGCCGACTGTTCTCATTCTTCGCAGAACGAGATTTCTCCGACCCTTGGACGCCGCAGGTTTTCTAACTGGATCGTACTTGGTCGGTCCTTTGAGTACGCCAACGAGAAGAGCTGCTTCCTCTAAAGAGAGTGTGCTCGCTGTCTTGCTGAAATAGGTATCTGCCGCACCCTCAATACCGAAAGCATTATTTCCGAACGCGACGGTATTGAGATACCACTCGAGTATTTCATTTTTTGAAAAACGCTTATCGAGCCTCAGAGCGAGAATGCCCTCTTTCAACTTCCGGTCAATCAAGCTGCTGTTGGCCACGTCAGGGAATGCATTTCTTGCCATCTGCATCGGAATGGTAGAGGCGCCTTCCGATCTGCCTTTAATCGTCTCGATGGCCGCACCGAAGAGTCGGCGGAAGTCTATACCGTGGTGTTGGAAAAACCGTCTGTCTTCTGTTGCGATCAGAGCGTTGATGACGTGTGGGGATACTTGGGAGAGAGGAATCCACTCCCGGCGACCCTGAGAAAGTCTGGAAAGTTGTGTTCCGTCTGCGGCCAGAATGACGGATGCTCTGGGCGCACTGAGTGCCGGGGCGTCGGGTAAGGCCGGGAGTGAGGTCTCTATCCGCTTCACGTAGTCGTTAATTCGAATCCCACCAATAACGCCTACAAGAATCAGTACGGCGGCGACTCGAATGGCCCATTTTGCACCTTTTCTACCCTCATTTCGGGATTTATTGCGGTGTGAAGGACTGCCGGCGGCTGTTCCGGACGCTACTGACTGGGACGTTCGATCGCTCTCTTTTCTATTCGCACTCGCGTTCATGACAACGTCTGGTGCCATTACACTTCGACAGGAGTCGACTACCTGAGCGCGTTCGCCTGATTTGGCGTCATTCCCGTGAGTTCTTACCGGGACGCTATTATCGAGTCCCATCCGAGTCTCTCCGTAAGACGACGAAGCGGCTTTTTTGTCGAGAGCCAACTCCCGACGGGCCGACTCGTTAACGCGCAGCCAAGGAGGAAGGGTGTTTTCGATTCCCCGATTGGGAATTGAATCTTGCGGCCAGTAGGCGCTCCGTAGAGAACGCACCTTGGCCTGCTGATCTGAAGACCCTTCAAAATGATCCCGTTCCAGCATGTGAGAGTAATTCGAGTAATCCAGCCTTAGAGGACTGTCCAAGAGGGCCGTATCATCCAGAATGTGAAGGCATACAGGTTTCCACAGCGGACGACAGAGGGACCCTTTTGACACCGTGTTATCTGTATTTAATACGTCAAAAATCACTTTTATTGCGGATATCAAATATCAAATCGGCACAATGTGCCGGGGCGCAGGAATTCTAAATGGCTATTCTCATTCGTTGCGGAATGTCTGGATGAATGTCTCAGGTCGGTTGTCTTCAGCTACCGGTAGTTCGGGATTGTGATTTTCTTCCTTCCAAGGCTTCCTTCCATGTATAGAGATCTCATCGAAGGGAATGTAACATTAATCTATCGATCTTTAATGATCCGCTGTCATTGGCGAAACATCGAGGCAGCCTGGCCGAATGAACAATTTTCACTGCTTCTTCCAGTAGATGGATCCAAACGTACGTCACAGTGTATGTGGATGCGCCGCAAAAAGCGTTAACGGAATAGTTTGATGCAAAGAGGTTCATACCAACCCCCGACACAGTTTTCGGTCTTTCCGCCCGTAATCAAGAACCTGTTGATTCTCAACGTCTTGTTTTTCATGGCTCAGGTCGTTCCGTCAACAGATCACATGCTGACGAAATGGTTTGCCCTCTGGCCGCTGGGTGGCCCCGATATTCCCGGATTCGCGCGATTCTGGCCCTGGCAACTCGTTTCGTATGCATTCCTACACGGAGGTCTATCGCACATCTTATTCAATATGTTCGCATTGTGGATGTTTGGAGTGCAGATAGAAAACACGTGGGGATCCCATCGATTCTTCGTGTTTTATATGGTTTGTATTATCGGTGCAGCCGTCATACAGGTTGCGGTTACGACGATGGGGCCCGGATTTTATCCGACCATCGGGGCTTCCGGGGGGGTGTTTGGATTGCTCATGGCGTTCGGTATGATGTTTCCCGAACAACCCATCTACCTGTATTTTCTTTTTCCGGTGAAAGCAAAGTGGTTTGTCGTCGGCTACGGACTAATTGAATTGTATGGTGGGGTAGTTGGGCAGAGCGTGGTAGCTCATTTTGCCCATCTGGGAGGCATGCTTTTTGGGTTCTTGCTCATTCAGTACTGGCGCGGGAAACTGCCGTGGAAGCCAGAGCAACGGATGTACTGGTAGAGAGGCGATTCGATTGTGATTGACATGCCCATGACAACGCGTTTCAGGCAGTGGTATGTTGCCCAGCCAAGAGCGATTCGAACGTTGCTCGCGATAAACGTTGTCGTTTACCTGTTGTGGCAGCTTCTTCTTATTCACTTCGATGGCTCGCGTACGTTTGTCTGGAGCAATTTGGCTCTAAATCCTACAATCCCGGGTATTTTCTATAAACCGTGGGAGCTCCTAACATATAGTTTTTTACATCTGCAGCCAGGTTTTGGAGGCCTTCTCCATATCCTGTTCAACATGTTGTGGATGGTGTGGATTGGCAGGGAATATGAGCAAATGCATGGGCCCGAGAGAATCGTCGCCCTGTATGTGTTTGGAGGTCTGGGCGGGGCGATTGCGACCGTGCTGCTTCATGCTCTCCTACCTGCAGTCGGATCCTTTGGTGGTATTGTCCACGGTGCATCTGGCTCCGTACTTGGTATAATGATGGCCATAGCCATCCAGTATCGACAGAAAAGCATCGCACTGATGTTTATCGGTGTGGTCAAACTGCTTCACGTTGTGGTAGGGTTTCTGGTGCTGGATATTCTTTTTATAGCTGGCGGTGGAACGTCGGTTTCGGCGCATCTCGGAGGCGTTCTCGCAGGATATTTTTCCGGGCGGGCATTCTTATCTGGGGTTAATATTTCTTGGTGGGCGCGTCCATTTTTTGTCTTTCGACCCAATAATACTGGCGGGTTTTTTGAGAGGCTGGAAAGCACGTTGGGCCAGCGTTCCGACGTATCATCGCGGACCCGAAAGGGCGGTCGCGGAGCGGGTAACATGAGGATTCTTTCCGAGGAAGAAAAGAAGAAGGGTACCAGCAGAAGTCAGGTGAGAGACTCAGCATCCATATCATCTCAGATGAGAATTGATGACATTCTTGACAAGATCAGTGCGGGAGGATATGAGTCTTTGACGAAGGCGGAGAAACAGTATTTATTTGAAGCCAGCAAGGGAGACGAGGAATGAAACGACCGCGTCGAATATCGAAAAAAGTTCAGGTTGGATCGGTAACAATCGGAGGGGACGCGCCCATCAGTGTCCAGTCGATGACCACGTCCAAGACGCACGATGTGAGTGAAGTGCTCTCCGAGATAAAGAGACTCGGTGACGCCGGGGCAGACATTGTTCGAGTCGCAGTTCCACGCCCGGAAGACGCAGATGCCCTGGTCGATATTGTTGCCGGAACGGATATTCCTTTAGTCGCCGATATACATTTCAACTATCAGTATGCTCTGAAAGCGATCGAAGCCGGAGTGGCAAAAGTACGCTTAAATCCTGGTAACATCGGTAAACCTGAGTGGGAGACGGAGGTGTTGCTTGCTGCCAAAGATGCCGGTATTCCGATCAGAATTGGAGTGAATTCCGGGTCGCTCGAGAAGGATATTCTCGACAAGTACGGGTTTCCCAAACCGGAAGCGATGTACGAAAGTGCGATGCGCCATGTAGATGTATGTGAACAGAACGGCTTTGCCGACCTTGTTATCTCAGTAAAGCATTCGGACGTTTATTTCATGATACAGTCCTATCGTCTCCTTGCCGAGCGAACCGAGTATCCACTTCACCTCGGAGTTACGGAATCCGGATCGCTTAAGACGGGAACGATAAAAAGTGCTATCGGAATTGGGGCACTTTTAGCCGAAGGAATCGGAGATACTATCAGAGTTTCTCTTGCTGCCGATTCAGTAAATGAAGTCGAGGCGGGACATCAGATTCTGAAATCACTGAGGATTGGCCGACCGGGTATAAATATCATCGCGTGTCCGACATGCGGTAGGCTGACGGGAGATCTTTTTTCGGTGGTGCAAGAGGTTGAAGCTGCCGTCAAGGATCGGAAATTCGAGAAGGACCTGAGTGTGTCTCTGATGGGATGTGCGGTTAACGGGCCGGGAGAGGCCGCCGGGGCTGATTTAGGGGTCTCGCTAGGCCGAGGCCGGGCGCATCTCTTCAGGCGTGGTGAGATGATCAAGACCATTCCCGAGTCAGAGATTGTACATACAATTCTTACCGAGATTGAAAACTGGGAGGAAGCTCCTGGATCAGCTGCCGACGGGTAGCCTTGCAGTACCCGTATCGATGCAAATGCGGCAGCTGTACGAACGCTTAGAATCTGTGTATTTGGCCCCCACACGTGGTCACCATGAGATCTGGGACGGGGTCAGGGTACCAGCTGTAAGTGTCGTTCTTCGCGTCAGTGCTGTGACGATGGAACATTCTTTCGTTCGACCGCGATTTCGTCTTACCCAACCATTCCTCAGTCCGTGTCATGAATTATTGCACTGATTCAAGACGATGCCAGGGTCGTTCTGAAACGTTTATCAGATCCCGTGGGGTACTGGATATTTCTGCTCCAGCTGCTGGTCGAGTCTAAACGCGTAGAAGGTGATTCGCCTCTTTAGGAAGAAACAATTTCTACCGGACCCACGACGTCGGCGAATATGACAATTCCTCTCCTTCTGTCTATCAGAATATCATATAAACAACGCAGGGGTTGGCACCGAAAACGGCGCCAACCCCTGCTTGCCCATTAACAGAGGCGTTTGGCGG
>CAYLHF010000043.1:0-22432 GCA_964383365.1 uncultured Rhodothermales bacterium
ATGTTGCGCGCCGCGGTGTTACCGCCCCAATCAAAAAAAAACACAAAAGAAAGGGCGCCCGGGAAAGGCCGGCCGCCTCCAAAACCTGATCGAACGAGCCGATCCGAAACTCAACTGATACCGCCAAGCGGCAGTCTGAAAAGCCTTACTTGAACGTCACTGTCGTTCCGATGTTGAACGTGCGCGGCAGGCCGAGGAAGACCTCTGCATCATCTGCGCGGTGGTTCTTGCCATCATTCTTGAAGGCGTTGAAACGAGAATTATCCACAGCATCCTGGATATAGATCTCGTCAAACACATTGAAGATGTTGGCGAACAACTGGATGTCATAGCGACTGCTCTTGACTGGCAGGTCGTAACCGACGTTCACGTCAAAGACAGAGTAGGACGGTGTTTTCCAGCTCTGAGTTCGATCAGCAGCATCTGTACGGCCAACCGGATCAAAATCAGCGTAGAAATTGCTGTAATTGCGTCCGGTGACTTTCGCATACAGACCGTCAACCGGGAATACGGTTGCAGCGAACGCGAACTGTGTCTGTGGAGCATCGCCGACCTTGAGGTCTTTGACGTACAGATTCAGTGTCGTGGTCGAGCTCGGATCGCTGAAATCAGTTACGTAGCGAGCCGTGACATCATTCGTGTACTTCCAGTTGCCAATCGAGGCGGCTCCGTCAAAACGAAGGCGACTGATGGGCTGGTACGCCAGTTCGCCTTCAACGCCGGTATGGCTCGCATCGAGTCCCAACAGATTGATAATGCCTTCGTCGCCATTGGCCAGTTGAACTCCACGCGTCATCGTGCGGTCATTCCACTGCGTATTGTAGACGTTGACCTTACCCGAGAGCGAACGATCCTTCGACCGGAAATTGAGTCCGGCTTCTACCGAGATGAACTTCTCGTTCTTCGGATCCGGATTAAGGACACCCGAGTTGTCGTCAATCACACCATCGAGGATCGGCACTTTGCTGACGTAGCCGGCATTGACAAATGCACCGACCTGATCGTTGATGTTGTAGAGACCGCCACCCTTTACCTGGATCCCCCAGATGTTGTCGCTCGAGAGCTTGAGTGGGTTACCCGTACCGTCATCCTTGAAGTCATCGCGGAACGTGTACTTGATCGTCGAGAGGCCGGCCATTCCGTACACGGAGACCTTATCCTTCTGATATTCGCCCTGGGCGAACGTACCGAACCAGTCAACGGTGTTCGTGTTATTATAATTGAACTTGTCGCCGAGACCGAGTTGCTTGCCACCGGCACCCCAGAAGTCGCTATCGAACCGCTGGTAGTAACTGCCGCCGAGTAGATCACGAACTTCGCGGAAGTGGGCGATTTCTGCCGTACGCCAGTCGACACCTACTTCAACGGTCGTAGCGTCATTTACATCCAACTTTAGCTTGGAGATGAGTCCTACCGTCCACTGGTTATTGCGACTGTTCCGAAGTACGCCGGTCGAGCCCGTGCTGCTGGCAGCGTTCCGCGCAACTGTTGCATCGTAGTCCACGACGCGCGATGGTCCCGAGTAATCCCACTTGAGTGAGCCCTTCGTTCCGGTACCACCACCTCGGCCACCCGAGTAGTAGAGTACCGTCGAGAGCAAGGCCTTGTCAGAGAACTGGGAATACCAGTTCAGGTTGATCTGTGGCTTGTGGAAGAAATTCTCCCGCTCATTGATGAAATTTTTGTCGTAGCGGCTGAATGTGCTGCTTCCGGTTGCCTGCTGGCCCGTGTAGGACGATGAGACGTCGCTGACGTTCTCGTTGTACGTTCGGCCGGCTGCTCCAAATTTGTCGAAAATATCGGCGGTACCGTTGTTGTCTTCATCCAGTCCGAGAACGGACGAATCGAACACGCTCTTCGCGTAGCTCTGATCGTACGATGCCAGATTCTGTTTGTACAGATTCTGACCGTGACGCTGAGGAGCTCCGAGTGCGAAGAAGTCCAATCGGTTCTTGTCGTTGACGTTATAGCTTGCCGAGAAATAGTAGGCCCATGCATCGGTCCACGTACCCTGATAGAGTCCGTCACCCGTCTTGCGAACGCCGGCCGCCGAAATGGCGTATTTTCCGTCGATCAGACCGGTCGAAGCGAACGCCGTCGTCTTCAGAAAACCGTCGTTGCCAACTTCCTGCTTCAGTTTGAACGATTTGCCGATGGCAGCCGGATCGGTGATGATGTTCATCGTGCCACCGATCGAAGGAGTCGCAAGATTTACAGCACTCAGACCACGCTGAAGCTGCATCGAAGATGTCGCGTCGCCGACACCGTCCCAGTTGGACCAGTAGACCCATCCGTTCTCCATGTCGTTGACGGGCACCCCATTGATCATGATGGCCACATTACGCTGGTTGAATCCACGAACGTTGATGCGTGCATCGCCGGCGCCTCCACCCTGAGCCGTCGCGTAGACACTGGGGGCCGAGTTGAGAACGAGAGGCGCATCACGTGAGCCCAACTCACGCTGAATCTGAACCTTCTCGATGTTAGTGTATGCTACAGGCGTCTTCCTGTCGACTGCACGTGAGGCGAAGACCTCAAGAGCTTCGAGCGATTGGTTTGAGAACGAAAGAGCGAAATCTACTCTCAAGTTCGACGATCCAACAGAGACCCTTTTGGTCGCTGACTCGTAACCAATAAAGGAAGCGGTAACGGATATCGTGCCTGACGATACGCCTGGAATGGCATAGTGACCGTCAGCGTCCGTAGCGCCTCCGAGGGTGGTTCCTTCTACAACGACGTTAGCGCCGGGGAGTACTTCTCCCGTGTCTTTGTCGGTAATGGTACCACTGATTTGAACCTGCGCCGCTGCTGATGTTGCGAACAACATGCCAACTGCGAGCACAAGCGAGGAAATACGTAACGTACTTTTCATCGCTAAATCCGGTGAGTGTGTGGGTAATAAATTCGTACAGGGCAACGCTAATGAACGAGCGTTTGCAAGTCAAGAAAATGTAGGAATCGTGGATAAGTTGTGCGTGAACATCTTCCAAAGATCACGTTAACGAATCGTTATCCCGATGGGTAAAATTGGCTCAGAATTGAGCCGGACGATATTCTTTCGGAAGGAGATCGGCGAGGCGCTCGAATGCCATGTAACCGAAGTAGGCGACTCCGTACGGATCGATGACATTTCCTCGGTCATCCACTGTTACGGGCCCATTCTGGAGTCGAATCCAGGAATGTTGCTGAGGCTTTGCTTCCCCGGAATGGTAGATCCGCTGCCATCGACCGTAGGCAGAGTCTTCCGGCTCGCGAGTGTAAACAACCTGGAGATAATTGCGAAACTCAAAAATAAATTCCCGCCCCGATTTTCCCGGAGAGAGATAAATTGATGGATTAACCGCAAAGCGAGGTTTCCTGAACGGGGCCGCACTGTTCTCGGCGAATGGATCGGACTCTCCTACGGGTTGAGGGTTTTGGACCGCGTACGTGATGAAGCCTTCCTCCTTTGCCCGGTGATTGATCAGGCTGATAAAAAAATGATGGGCCGAACCGTCGAAGGCCAGCTCCCTGTTTTTCACCCATGTCAGTCGCTCTTCCTCATTCGTAGGTTCCAGTTCTTCGAAGTAGGATTCACCGTCCTGCCATGTCTCGTCACCACCCTGAATGAAGCTGTGGAGGTGATGCTCGATCCGATAGCCCAATGCACGGTTAACGAGCATGATGGGTTCGGTCGTTGTTGCCGTGAAACGGCCATCTTCCTCTCTGAAATCGAGAATTTCGCTGTTGAGAATCTCCACGTCTGCTGAAAACGGCGTCTGCCCGATAAACTGCTCTTTGAACCGCTTCAGAAAATCGTCCCAGTGGGGATCCCGTTCTCCAGAGATGGTGATTACACCTGCCTCGACAATTTCTTCTTCCAGCTTAAAGTCCAGCACATATTTTCGCGGTGCCCGGACCATTACATCGTGGGTCTGCGTCACGAATCCGACCATGGAGACGACTATACGGTGAGCCCCCAGTGGTAGGGTCAACAGGAAAGAGCCGTCAGTTGCGGTGACGGCCCCTATCATGGACTTCGAAATGAAAACATGTACATCCGGTAGAGGATCACCGCTCGCAGTATCTGTTACTACACCGGAGATTCGGGCAAGCGGAACCACCTGGGCCCGGGCGGGCGGTAGTACCAGGAGCAGGAGAAGAGCTATGTGAATCGTGCGTCTCGACATCGGAGTCTGCGCGAACGCGACTGAAAACACACGAACGCCGTGGAAAACCTATCTGGTCAGGTTCTCTTATGAATCCTGTGGACGCATTATGTTACGATATCGTTCCGTTTCCCGGAAGCAGATGGTTCGGATGGGCCGGGTTCAGCGTTCAGTCCATGGCGCGCGCGCCGTGACGGCGCCGTCGCCGGATAGTTCGATTTCTACCCCATCTGTCAGAGAAACTGGCGCCGAACCTGGACTCAGGACGATTTCTAGCCTACCGTTAGGACCAGCCAGCGATATCGTTATCGCCTGGATGACGGGGGTAGTGGTCGAATTCGCCGGGATGTCCTCGACCGCCCGGAACGTAAACTGGGTGATTCCCGGACCCCGGACCACGTTGTCGTAGAGTACCCCACCGGAGAAGATTGTGTCGTCGAGTTCGACGCCGGTATTTCCGACCTCTTTCACGGCCGTTCCTTCGACCTTGACGGTGATATTCGTACCCGGCGCGAGCGGATTACCGTTTTGGTCCGTGACCGTGAGGGCATACGTCTGATTGACGGAGGCAACGGCAGGAGAGACGGTTATCACCGGAAATCCGGAGAAAACAACTGGCGTTGAGCCCGTGACGTCCGTCTGGTTATCATTAGCCGTTCCGGCCGTGATCAGAGCGATTCCATCCGCGGGTAGCGGGTTGGCTGAAATCAGATTGACCGCGCCCCGGCCCTGTTCGTCGGTCTGAACCGATCCCTCAATGACGCCGTGGCTCGACGAAAAGTAGATGGCTGTTCCCTTTCTAACGGGGTTGGAGTACTGGTCTCCGACGATCACGCTGATCGAATTGGTGATTCCAAATCCGAGTAGACCTGGGAAATTAAACTGCTGGGGGCCGATGGAAAAATGTGTCTGATCCGGCAGTCCTCCGTGAATCGATACCGCGACGGGTAAAGATCGGATGCTTCGGCCGTCCACCGTTGTCTCTGCTACGATCTGCACGACTCCGGCGCGCGTGCCGCTGGACAGGTTTACTTTGGCCACGCCGTTATTATCGGTCGGAGACTGGGCAGGAGCGATGAATTCTCCGCCACCGGGTTGGACCCCCAGAGAGAACCGAACCAGCGTCGAGTTATCCAGAACAACCGGATTTCCCGCCGAATCGGCTACCATAAATTCGAGCGTGGCGACTTCAACGGATCCACTCTCACGCACACCGATACTGCTCGACGATTGTTTGAGGAGGAGAATATTGGATGCCAGGCCGGACGTGGCCTGTTCAGAGACCGATGGAGATAATCTCAGCGTGGGAACATCGATGGTTCGACCCGCGAGTGCCAGGACCGTTACGCTGGAACCGAAAAAACCGTCTTTGGTCGCATTGACCTGAAGATCCATCGTACTGTCGATCGTAACGGCAGCAGAATATCTACCCTCCGTATCCGTCTCAAACAGGAGATCAAGGGGTAAAATGCGTACGAAAGCCCCCGCCAGGGGATTGTTGGTCGAATTGCTGAGAATCTGACCCGTCAGCGTGACGACGCCCTTTTTGCTGTCACTGCCCGAGAGTGCATCACAACCCGAGATGAGCTGCGTGACCGGAAAGACAGCGAACAGAGCGAGAATAAGACGAAAAGTTGCGGTTTTCATGTCCCTGGTTTGCCCGGTTCAACAGATACCGTGGGTATCGACTCTCGTACCGGGCGCTTAAGCCTGATACTCAGGACATATTTCGGGAACAAGACATCGTGATCCGTCATTCCAACGCGCTACGAAGATCCTATCGGATCTGAATTAACTATTCCTACGCGCGCACGTGCTGGCTCGAGAGCCGGCAGGCACAGAGATCACTCGCTATGTCGATCAAGACCGTTGATATGGAGATGCTGGCCAGTATGACCGGCAATGTATACGAAACCGTTGCGATTCTTTCGAAACGTTCCCGTCAGATTTCGACGAACACGAAACACGAGCTCGACGATAAGCTTGCTTATTTCGAAGGATTCGAGCAGGAACTCGAAGATCCCCGTTTTCAGGAAGAGCAGGCACGTGTATCTCTTGAGTACGAAGTGAAGCCTGAACCGACTGAAAAAGCGATCGGCGAGATGCTGACGAATGAGGTCTATTTCAGAAACGCGGTTGACGAATCCGACCCGTTTGCGTTGTAGCCAGGCGCGCTGTTCAATACGGATTCGATCCTGACGCCGAGCATGCGGTTCGCAGATGGACGAGCGCATCATTATTCGCGGAGCCCGCGAACACAACTTGAAGAACATCGACCTGGACATTCCCCGGAATCGTCTGGTCGTTGTCACAGGTCTATCCGGTTCCGGGAAATCCTCGCTCGCGTTCGATACGATCTATGCTGAGGGGCAGCGCCGATACATGGAGAGCCTGAGTGCGTACGCACGTCAGTTTCTCGGCATGATGGAGCGACCGGACGTAGACTTCATCGAAGGCCTCTCTCCGGTTATTGCGATTGAGCAGAAGACCGTCAGTCGAAATCCTCGCTCCACGGTCGGCACCGTCACCGAGATCTACGATTTTCTCAGGCTTCTCTTCGCCCGGGCATCCACGGCATACTCGCATGTCTCGGGCTCTGTGATGCGTAAGCAGTCCGACGACGAAATAATCGATGGCCTCCTCTCGTTCGAGGAAGGGGCGCGGGTGGTCCTGCTCGCCCCGGTCGTGCGGGGTCGGAAGGGGCATTATCGGGAGCTGTTTGAACAGATTACGCGCCAGGGATTTCAACGGGTTCGGGTGGACGGGGAACCGGTGGAACTCAAGAAAGGACTCAAGCTGGATCGGTACAAGACGCATGATATCGAAGTAGTCGTGGATCGAATCGTGATAAAGGAGGGCGTTCGCCCACGGGTGTCACAATCGGTCGAGACGGCGCTCGGCATGGGAGGAGGAACACTCATCGCGTCAGTCGTCGGTGGACCGATGGAAAAGGGCGATCGTATTTTCAGCAGGCATCTCTTCTGCCCGGAGGACGGCGTATCCTATGACGATCCGTCTCCGAACACGTTTTCCTTCAATTCTCCCTATGGAGCGTGTCCGGATTGCAACGGACTCGGCGTCAGGCAGGAGATAGACAGAGACCTGGTCATTCCGCATCCCCATCTGAGTATCGATGAAGGAGGACTGGCTCCGCTCGGAAAACCAAGAGAAATCTGGGTGTTCTCGCAGCTTCGGGCGGTCGCGCGAGACTACGATTTTTCGTTCGACACTCCGCTCGACCAGCTCACCGAAGAGCAACAGACGATTCTTCTTGATGGAGCCGGAGACCGGCAGTTTGAGATCGTATACAGGTACAAGGATCGCGAGGTGACGTACAAGCACCGGTTTGGCGGAGTCTATGGTCACCTGTGGCATACGCTCGAAAACACGGCGTCCGCGGGGTCGCGAAAATGGGCCGAAGCCTACACGCGAAATCTTCCCTGTACGACGTGTGGCGGGGGACGTCTGAAGAAGGAGAGCCTCTCGTTCAGATTGGGTGGGGCAACGATAGCAGACCTGGTCTCTATGGATCTCTCGAGTTTGCGGTCCGCTCTCGATGAGATTACGTTGTCAGAGCGTCAGACCATTATAGCTTCGCCTATTCTGAAGGAAATCCGGGAACGGGTGGAGTTTCTACTCGACGTAGGAGTCGGCTATCTGAATCTGGATCGTCCGGCGCGTACGCTCAGCGGAGGCGAGAGCCAGCGAATACGTCTTGCAACCCAGATTGGTACGCAGTTGACCGGGGTGCTCTACGTACTCGACGAGCCATCGATCGGACTTCATCCCAAAGACAATGAGCGTCTGATCGAGTCCCTCAAACGATTGCGGGATCTTGAAAATTCCGTCATGGTTGTCGAACACGACCGGGAAATGATTGAAGCGGCTGATTTTGTGATCGACCTGGGGCCGGGAGCCGGAGAATTCGGGGGAGAAGTCCTCGGTGCCGACCGGCCCGAACTTCTTCCGAGGGGAAACAATGGACATACGAGTCTAACCACGGCGTACCTGAGGGGGGAGCGGCAGATTTTACTTCCGAAGCATCGGAGGAAAGGAAATGGTTTCTATGTCGAACTGACCGGAGCCCGTGGTCATAACCTGGTGGGAAATACCCTTCGTCTGCCGCTTGGAACGCTGACGTGCGTCTCGGGTGTATCGGGTTCAGGCAAATCGACGCTCGTGAACCAGACGCTATATCCGATTCTGTCGGCCCACTTTCATCACGCCCGGACGGTACCACTCCCATACGAAGCGATTTCGGGTCTGGAGTATATCGACAAGGTGATAGATATAGACCAGAGTCCCATCGGACGTACGCCTCGTTCGAACCCGGCCACGTATACAGGTTTATTCAGTCAGATCAGAGACATCTTTGCCCAACTCCCGGAGTCTCGGATCAGAGGGTATAAACCTGGCCGATTCTCGTTCAACGTGAAAGGCGGACGATGCGAGACGTGCAAGGGGGCCGGGATCGTCAAACTGGAAATGAACTTCCTTCCGGATGTGTACGTGGTCTGCGAGACGTGCCAGTCGAAACGATACAACGCAGAGACCCTGGAGGTTCGATTCAAGAACAAGTCCATCGCTGATGTACTGGAAATGAGTGTGGAAGAGGCGCTTTCGTTCTTTGAACACGTGCCCCGTATTGCGCGTAAGCTTCGAACGCTCGATTCGGTCGGCCTCGGTTATATCCGGCTCGGGCAGCAGGCCACGACAATTTCAGGAGGCGAGGCGCAGCGGGTCAAGTTGTCGCGGGAACTCTCCAGGCCGGGCACCGGGCGAACACTCTATATTCTGGATGAACCGACAACCGGCCTTCATTTTGAAGATATACGTCACCTTCTGGCCGTATTGCAGGCATTGGTGGCCAAAGGGAACACCGTCCTGGTCATCGAACACAATCTGGACGTTCTGAAAGTAGCCGATCATATCATCGATATGGGTCCCGACGGGGGCGCTGCAGGTGGAAGAATACTTTTCGAGGGTTCTCCCGATGAATTGGCACTAACGGACACGTATACGGGAGTCTATCTCGCGGATGAACTGAAGAAGACCCGGACCGTATCCGAGAACGAACTGCTCGTCGATCTCGACGGAATGCTTGTTGCAGAAGAGGTCGAACCGGACGATGAGCCTGAAGAAGTCACTGAGGATGACACGGAGAAAAGCGGCGCGGAACACGTTGCTGGAAACCCTGCGGGTAAGACTGATTCAAGACCATCGGGCGACGAATCGACCGAAAACGTACAACAATAATGGCTCAGTTTATCCCTGAATACAACCGGCCCGACGAACCCGGTATTGCCATGAATTTTGACAATACGGTATCGCTCTTCCACATCGTCGGCTCTGATGATACGTTCGAAAATGCCGTATCCGCCGTATTCGGATTACTGAAACGGGCCCAGGATGAATATCCGGAGTGGCCTCGCATCTTCTACGTGGAAATAACCGGTCACGAGGGCACTCGCGAAGGCTTCGACGACGAATTTTTCGAATTCCAGCAGGAGTTCTGGTTTTCCACGATGGCCCACTTCGTGACGGCCTTTGAACTCCCGATGACCGGCGGACTCGTCAATCCCAATCCGCAACGCGACGATTTGCCCGACGAACTCGTTATTTCGGGTCCGAACTGACCCTCGTCTGGTCCTTTCTCTACTCGTCGCCCTTCGTGACGCCGTCCTGTGTGACGACCAGCGATTCGATGTGGGCGTTGATTCCGTGATTGAACCGAAGCCCGACGATCCCATCGGTAACGAGATCCCCTCTCTGTATTTCGTCGACTACCTGATCATTAACGGAGAACGTGATGGCGGTATCGGTTACTTGTACCGACAACGTGTTCGCTGCGGTCCCCCGGGTGGAATCTGTATAGGCCACAATAGCGTCGCTCCCGGTCCAACCGACGAGCGTGGACGTTTCGTTTCCCGATCGTTGTTTGACGAGATACTCGCCCGACCGACGAATCACAAAATACAGATACGACTGATTGGCCGAGTCCAGGTCATGGCCGCCAAAGACCAGCCCGTAGGCTTCGTTTCTTCTTCCGGGATCAAAGAGGTGAATCTTTGTGCTGGCTGTAAATGTGCCATCGGCCGTACTGGCAGGATGATATACGACAAGTCTCGGCTTCTTGACGGTGATGTGCCATCCCGGTTTCATGGTGACGAACCAGACGGCATCCGTCGTATCGGCGCCGACAAGAGAGGTATCATCGGATTTATCGAGGCGGTACTTCCAGCCGGCAGGGAAAAGCAGGTTGTCGTTTACCGGATTCTGTGCATCGGGTCTGAGCATGGCACCCGGTACCCCCGCGTTGTTATCAGCGTTCGATTCCGTCGCCGCATACTCCGTGGCTTCCGGATTCTGCTCCGTTTTATTCTGGCATCCGACAATGAGCAGACTCCCCAGGAGAAGACAGGAGAGTCGGGTAATAATGGGTTTCATGATGTGCGATGGTAGGGCTGGGTACGTGCGAAAAATCAGTCGGCCGTTCCGGAGATTTCCTTGAATACCGTCTGGATATCCATCTTGATTCCGTCGGCCCAACTATCAACGTAATGACTCTCAAAACCGGGAAGACGCTCGACGACGAGATCATCCTCAGACTTTCCTTCCTTGACTCCCTTTTCAACGTATTCCCAGAGTCCGGTCAGGAAATCACGCATTACGAGCAGGTCGGCCCTGTTTCCCGTGACTCCATTTTCCGGATTGCCATGTCCAAATATGAAAACGGTGTCGTCTGTAAAATCTTTATGGACGTTCTCCAGGACTTCGATCCAGTGGCTCGTTGACGCTCCCCCTTTGAGGTCGATGAAGCACGGCATTCGGTTGAACACCAGGTCTCCGACATGGGCCACATTTGCCTTCTCGAAATGGATGACCGAGTCGCCCGCCGTATGTGCTGACCCGTAGTAGCTAAGCTGGATGGTTTCATCACCGGCGTCTCTCGTCAGATGATCATCATAGAGTTGATCGGCGTACACCTGATCGTCAAGCGTCCCCCGTTCGGTAGCCTGGGCACGCTGAAGTTTCGGGACATTTCTATGGGCCAGAATGTGCTCTGCGTCCGCGCCCAGGACACCATTCCCCGACGTATGGTCGCCATGGTGGTGCGAGTTGATCAGGAGGTCGATCGGTCTCGTTGCTCTCTCTGCAATCCCGTCTTTGCATTCCTGCGCCGATTCCGGAAACTGGGAATCGACTACGATGACCGCGCCATCGGAGATGTACCATCCGATCGTGCCACCCTGGCCTTCGAACGTTCCGAGCCCGCCCCGAATGGGAGTAAAGGTACCGAAGCGGGTGAGTGCCAGCAATTCAGATGGCCAGAACGCGGTTGCTGCGGTGGCAAAAGAAGTGGCTTTCAAAAAGGATCTACGTGTCAGTACCATCGAAGGATCTGGGTTTGGATTGGAACAGACGACCGGGAGCGCGTAGAAACGCGATCAAACATGCTACGACACAGCAACGAGATATGATTCGAGCGACTCTGTTTTCCGCGATGCTTCTGGTCTTACCCGTACGGGCGCAGATCTCTCCTGCTGTCCTGACTGCCGTCGTGGACTCGGCAGCGGTGACCGGGATGAGCATTGCGGTTATTAAAGACGGATCCACTGCGTGGCAGGGTGTGGTCGGCGTCAGAAGTGCGGTTACCCGCCCACCGATCGATTCGCTGACTGTTTTCGAAGCCGGGTCCCTGTCCAAACCGGTATTCGCCTATATCGTTCTGAAACTGGTGGATTCAGGTACATTCGATCTCGACAGGCCACTGGCTGAGTATCTGCCGAACGAAGACCTTGCTGGAGATAGTCGTTATCTGACAATCACAGCCAGGATGGTGCTCGATCATTCTACCGGATTTCCTAACTGGCGCCCTCCGAACGGACCCCTCACAATCGATTTCCTGCCTGGCTCCCGATTCTCCTATTCGGGAGAAGGATATATGTATCTGCAGCGTGTCATCGAGCATGTGACGTCGATGAAACTGAGGGCGCTCAGTCAACTCTACGTATTCGATCCGCTCGAGATGACCAGCAGTAGTTTTGTCTGGCGAAAATCGTTCGGTCCGCATGCCGCTGCAGGACACGACGATGCGGGAACAGCGCTCGATAAGTTTACTCCGGAACAGGGAATTGCAGCGTTCAGCCTCCAGACAACCGCCCTGGATTATGCTCGATTTATGGTTGCTGTCGCGCGCGGAGAAGGCCTCTCGAGTGCCTCATCGGCCGCGCTCCGCGCGCCACAGATCGACGCCGGAGAGGGCATATTCTGGGGTCTCGGATGGGGGCTTGAGATGAATGAGACCGGACCGACGCTGTGGCACTGGGGTGACAATACGGGATTTAAGGCATTCTGTGCCATCGAGTCAGACGCGAGTACGGGCGTTGTCTTTTTCGCCAACAGTGATAACGGGATGCTTCTGCTCGATCGCATCGTCCGTCTTACGATGGGCAAACCGCTCAATGCCGTGGCGTGGCTCGATTATGAACAGTACGATGATCCTCAATTTCAACTCGGGAAAGCCGTCCTGGCCGCCATCGATGCAGAGGGTATCGACGCAGGATTCGTTCGCTACCAGGCGCTGCGAGCTGAGTTACCCCCCGAGGCATTCGTAGAGGATGCCCTGAATACGCTCGGATACCGTCTTCTCCGCGACGGGCGCACGCAAGACGCCATTGCCGTATTCAAATGGAACACAATCGAGTATCCCAACGCGTTTAACGCCTTCGACAGTCTGGGGGAAGCCTATATGGTGGCCGGAGATCTCGGAAACGCACTCGATTCATTCCGAAGATCCGTCATTCTTGAGCCAGAAAACCTGAACGGCGTCCAGATGATGCGTCAGATCCGGGCACGCCTTGAGGCTCAGTAGGGTCTCTTTTCGGCTAACGAATCTTGTCCTACAGAGTCGGCAGGTAGGTCTCTGCCAGTTGGGTGAAGGCCGTAATCTGCTCCCTTTCCCACCCGGCATCGTTTCCCAATTCCGTTCGGAGGATGTGTGCAACGCGTGTCGATACTTCGACGGCGGCTCTGGCGTCGAGCAGGAGGGCTCGCATTCTACGTGACAAGACATCTTCAACCGTTCGGGCCATCTCATGTCGGACCGCCCAGAGAACTTCGCCAACCCGGTACGGCAGATCGGGATGCAGCAACTCATTCAGGCCAGGTGCACTCTGAAGGAGATTTCGAACGGCAGGGGCATCGCTGCCGTATGAATGCAGATTTCCCTCGATCTCTCTCGCGTTGTTGAGCCATCCGTGGAGCTTCAGATCGCTGGTTCGGCACGGAACAGGCGATAGACCCGCTACGGTTGCTGCCTGATCGATCGTATCCTCAGCCATCTTACGATAGGTCGTCCACTTTCCGCCGGTCACGGTGACCAGACCGGAATCTGAGACCATCACCAGGTGATCCCGAGAGAGCGCCGCCGTATCGTGCTCATTGGGGGCCTTGACAAGTGGCCTCAGGCCTGCAAAAACGCTCAACACGTCGTCTCTCCCCGGATCCTTGGTCAGATATCGCCGAGCGTGTTCAAGCAGGAAGTCGATTTCCGCGTCAGTGGCCTTTGGTTCGAGCGTCGGCTCGTCCACGGGAAGATCCGTGGTCCCGACAAGAACCCTGTCATGCCATGGAACAGCGAATAGCACCCGACCATCATCCGTTCGCGGGACCATGATGGCGCTGTCTCCGGGCAGAAACGAGCGGTCCAGTACGAGATGGACTCCCTGGCTCGGCTGAATGACGGGTTCTTCCGTTCGTCCATCCATACGGAGAATGTCATCTGTGAAGACGCCCGTAGCGTTGATGACTACCCGTGCATGGATCTCGATCTCGTCTCCGGTTTCCTCATCCACCGCGCAGACACCGGAGACGATCCCCCCGGTACGCCGAAGCGCTACAGCCCGGACGTAGTTAGCGAGCGTGGCTCCTTCGTCCCGTGCCGTTCGGGCAAGCGTAACCGCCATCCGGGCATCATCGAACTGCCCATCATAATACACGACACCTCCCCGCAGGTCCTCGGGTTCGAGCGTCGGTATGCGCTCGAGGGTCTCCTTCTGCGACAGGTGTCTGGACGGTCCGAGACCGAGGCTTCCGGCGAGTGCATCGTACACTTTAAGTCCCACTCCGTAAAACGGGCCTTCCCACCAGTCGTAATTCGGAACAACAAAGGGTAGGTGATGGACCAAATGGGGTGCATTCTGAATCAGGAGACCCCGCTCCTTCAGCGCCTCAATGACCAGGGAGACATTACCCTGTTGCAGATATCGGACACCCCCGTGAACCAGTTTGGTCGATCGGCTCGACGTTCCACTGGCAAAATCTCTCTGCTCTACAAGAGCCGTACGATATCCTCTGGAGGCAGCATCGACAGCTGCTCCGAGTCCACTGGCACCGCCACCAATCACAAGAACATCCCAGTAATCAGACGTACCGAGTCGGGCGATGCTATCGGTTCGATTCATCTCGATGTTGGCTCTGTTCCGACTACCGAAGGACGGTGAAGGATCTCGAGAAGACTCTTCCGTCAATCCTGGCCCGAATAATATAGAGGCCGGGGGAGAGATCCGCTGTGGAAAGAGCTGTTTCATATCGACCCGGAGAAACCCGCCGGTCGACGACGAGAGCCACCTCCTTTCCAAGAAGATTATACACCCGGACATCTACACGCGATGACCTCGATACATCGAAGGGAATGTATACCAGACGGCGGGATGGATTCGGATACGCGGGCAGAAGACTGATCTGGTCTGGAACCTCATCCGACTTCGGTTCTATGGCTACTCCACTGATCGAACTAAGGTCAACAGAGATAGCCTTCACTCTCGAGTCGTTTCCGGACGATGCATCCACGGAAATCAGATATCTGCCGCTCTCGGGTGGGCGGAAGGATCCCGTGTAGACACCATCTCCCGCCGTTGCATCCCGCTGAAGCCCGTCGTCGGTTAGCACGACGGATTCATCCGTAGAGGTTCCGGCAATAGCTGCGCTGACCGAAGCCCCTGTGATCGGGGCACCGGCGTCGGTGAATGTCGCCAGTATACTTACCTTCTGCTCAGGATCGGGTGGAGACGTGGCCACCCCAAGAGAAACAGACGATCCTTTGACCCAGCCCGAGACCAATACGGCGACGGTGTCGGCACTGCTCTGTTCGAGTCGGAGCGTCCACGTGCCTGCCTGCGGAGAGGCGACCTGTTGAGCGCGTACCAGGCCGGAAGCGTCTGCCGAACCGGCCAGCACCGTGTCGACCGGTACCCCCGACGGATCGATCAGGGTCGATGTGGTCTCCAGCGAAGTGAGATAAGTCAACCCGAACGCTGAAGCCGCTGGAACTCGAATGGGTATATCTTCGGGAACTCCACGAAGGACCGTGCCAGAGGCGCTGATCACATACTCTGCCTCAGATCCGCTTCCGGAGACAAACGCTCTCGTAGGATCTCCTTCCGGAAGCCCTTCATCTTCCTCGGTAAAAGGAATCGATCCGGCCGGAGGATCGGACAGGATGGGTTTCACGAAGCTGTTGAAGGCTTCCTGACTTCCGCTCATCTGAACATGGACGAGCGAACGATGTGTGGATCCGACAAAAGTCGGCACGCCACCGGTCGATGCGAGGGCACTTTCTACGGTCACAACTCCGTCACCGAACTCGAAGAGACGACACGTGAAGGGTACGACATCACCGTAGAGAATATAAAAACGGACCCGTTTCTGGTTCTTGATCTGCTTATTGAACGTTGTCTTGAGGTGCGTGGTCGACAGTTCGATGATATTGTTGGGAGGACTCCTGCGGGCGAGAGCAGCCTTGTACCTCGGATCCTTGACCATCGACCCATAGGTCGCCATGATGTCGTCTGCACAGGGAGATCCTTCGTTGGGCGTTCCGAGTTGAACCAGATGTCTTACGAGGGGCTCACCGTCACCAACATTCTCCGGCATCACGCGATGGATGTAGTCCCTGGAGATAAGGCCACCCATGGAGTGGGCCACGATATCGAGATGACACGACTTGGTAGTCTCTCGAACCTGGTCTATCGTGGCCTTCAATTTCGCGGCATTGTCCTGAATGGTCTCCTTCGAGAATATCCTGGGGGCCAGAGATGGTCGGTCGAAAGCTGCGAGAGGGAAAATTCCGGTGTCCATACCGGTCACGGCAACGACACGACTGGCATCCCAGTTTGCGTGCTTCGCTTTCGCAAATCCGGGGTATGCTGACCACCCCGCAGGGTTCGCCCACAAGCCGTGTACGAGAACGATGGGCTTGGGCCGTACCAGGATCTCTCGTTGCTCGGTCTGAATCACCTCCCCTTTATAAAGCAGTTCTACTTTGATTATGCGTGGAAGTGGGTGCTGAGTCTCATTATCCTTCCACGCAAAGCCGGTTGTATTCCACAAATAAGGACTCGTGACCGTCTGTTCGGGCGGAACGACGATCGGACTAATCGATCCCGACCCGTCCGGCAAAACACGACCCGTTTCAGCATCGGTCAGACGAAGGCCCGCGGTTTCACTCTTCAGTGTGCCTCCGTTCGTGACGGCAATGGTCAATGTCACGCGATTCCCGTCTGTTGTCCCGTCGGTGAGGGGATTTACATCCGAGAAACACATATCCATGGCCCCGATCGCCGTAATATTGAGGATGACGGGCACGACAATGACGGAAGCGACGCTCGTATTGTTTAAATCATTGGCATCTGGACTCGTGGTTGTAGCAGAGGCGAGATTGTTCTGGTTACCCAGCGAACTGGCCCTGACATCGACGCGGACGGTGACCGAATCTCCAGGGGCGAGGGTTCCGAATTGACACCCGATAGTCTGTCCGGTTCTCGTGCACGCCTGGCGGGACGTCGTCATCGCCAGAAACGGGAAACCGAACAATAACTGGTCATTGAGCGTCACATTTTCGGCATCATCCGCACCGATATTGGTTACGACGATCTGGAAGTGAACGGTATCGTCCTTCGAGACCAATGAGGGTGACGCCGTCTTTATGACCCGGATGTCGGTAGATGCCGGCCGGTTGCCAAATAAGATATCCGTAATGTCGTCGTCGCTCTCGACGAGAACGGAGTGTTCTGTGTCTCCTGTGGATTTAAAAGGAAAGGATTGAACCCAGTTGGTCTTCAGGATTTCTCCAACGGTGTACATGTTTGGAGCGAGCCCACTGAATGTGTACCCACCCTGGGAGTTGGTCACCTTCTGCTGCAGGACCAGGCCTTCGCTGTCCTTGAGAACGATTGTCCACCCACCGAGATCGGACTCTCCGTTCGACGTCTCGCGGACTCCGTCCCCATCCGAGTCCAACCACTTTATCCCTGAAATCTTACCCAGGGCGTAACTGCCGAAGTTTACGTCTCCAACGTCATTACCGTGAAAAATGGTAACGGAATAGAATCCACTGGCGGGCAAGGTCAATAGGCGATTTCCCGGAAGAATCGCGCGAACGATGTACGTCTTGTCCAGCAGCGATCCGAACCGATACGACCCGTCGGCAAGAGTCCTCGTCTCCGGTTCTCCCGTCCCGATTGCTCCATCGTTGTCCAGATCGAGACCTACGATAATATTCGACAGGGGCGCATCCGAAGGCCCTCTGTTTCCGTCTCCGTTTAGATCATCGAAGGCGATACCCGCAATGGACCCCAGTTTCGCGTTTCCAAACGAGATGGAAGCATGGGTTACATCGCTCTCCAGCGTGACGGATTGACACGTAGAGCCCCCGGGGGCCGTCGAAATCCATTCATCCTGCGCCAACTCACAGACGGACTTTATACCCGGAGTAGGAGACTGCAGAATGGCCGATCCGGCTCCGGAGGAACCGGTAGTTGATCCAATCTCGCCCGTATCGAAGGTATTGTTTCCATTCTCATCGATGAAAATAATCCAACCGTCCAGCAGGTTCTCGTCGTTGTTCTGTCCGTTCCGATCTTCATCGTTGAATTTGACGACCAGGAGCGGTCCGGGTTCTTTCCAGTTGCCAAAGTTGGCATCATCAAACGAGGAACCACTCACGACCGTATAGGTGTAGTTCTCTCCTCCCGCAGGTACGATCTGGGTCCAACCCGTTTGTCCTTCCTCGGCGACTACGTACTGTCCGGGTGTCAGATCTACGAAAGAATAGTTTCCGGAAGCGTTAGTCAGTGTGTTGGCCGTTTGCGCCCCCGTAAGGTGGATCGTCCAGGAATCCAGACCGGGATCGCCTGAGTCGAGCACGCCGTCCGACAGAAGGTCATTTTGCTTCATTCCGGATATGACACCTGGAATGAACGATCCAAAGTCGATGCCAACTTCATCTGATCCGTTTGTAATGGTCACCGAATACGAGCCGGATGCGGGAACGGATAACGTCCGCTGCGTCGGGAGTACGATTCGAACCGTATAGGAACCATCTTCCAGAGCGGTGAACGAGTATGCACCGTTCGCCACGGACGTCGTTGCCGTATCCCCGGCATCGAGAATACCGTTGAAATTCCGGTCGAGAAAAACGGTAAACCCCAGGAGGCGATTTTCTCCATTTTCCAGTAGTTGGTTTCCGTTGAAATCGTCAAATACCGTACCCGAGATCGATCCGCTTCCACCGATGACGAACAGTTCCGTATCGGTGTTATTGGATGTATCAGGATCGAAATTAGTCTGCGTGGAAGTGAGCGGTAGTTCGAACGTGCCCGTTTCGCTCCCCGTAACGACGACAACCACCGTTTCCGTCTGGTTTGCTCCGAATGACAGCGCGTCACAGCTGAATACGTTTCCCGTGGTACTACACGACTCGAAGAATGAAAATCCGGTGTTTTTACGGAAACTGTTCACCGTCCAGGATGCGGGAAGCGTCACGCTGAGGTGGACGTTGAAGATGTCGAATGGGCCTCCAGATGTCGTATTGGTATTATCCAGCTTGAGATTCATCTCAAACGGCTGACCGACAACACCGGATGACTGATTGAAGGTCAGAAATACTTTCGAATCTGAGCGGAGGCGCGACTCGGCCTCGGAATGGGTTCCGGACAACGCGGCCCGGCTGTCACGACTAATCGCGCCACCAACGGGCAGGGGGCGCTCAAAGGCGATGTACTCGGATGTAACGTTACTGTCGCCTGTATTGACAACCGGTGCGTATGCGTCCGTGTGGCGCGGTTGCAATTCGGGGGCGGGTACCTGTCCGAAACTACTGCCTGGCAGGGCCGAACCTGCCAGAATGCATACGGACAGCACTGCGGGAAGACAGTGATTTCGAAGCATAGAGCTGGGCAATTCAGATGACGATAAGACTTAAAGTTGTCCCCCGATGTCGGGACAAGATAGTCTTATGACCGCACTATCGACGAATTAAATTTCATTTGAATGTGGTTTTAGAAGTCAATCGGTCACCCCTAGCCCTGCTCTCAAGGGTCATTTCATTTGAGAAGGGTCATCGACCGCGTGATGACCCGGGCCCCGGATGAGAGTCTGTAAACGTACGTTCCCGTTGGAAGGGTCGATGCATTCAGTTGGACTTCATGCCAGCCCGAAGAAAAACTGCCGTGAGCAATATTTCGTATACGCCTGCCCAAAAGGTCAAAGAGATCTATGCTTACTTCAGAGTGGATCGGGACCGAGAATCGAATGCGGGTAACAGGATTGAACGGATTGGGATAGTTCTGGTCCAGTACCATGGTATCCGGTAGATTCGATTCCGCCTCTGTCTGGATGTCTGTAGCGACCGCTGAGACACAGTCAGAGAATTCCGACGTGTTTCCCGTCGAATCTGTTGCCGTAGCCGTAATCGCTTCTCCGACGGTGATCGCAGAGATGTACTGCCCGGAGAACGCCCCGGCCGTGCTGCTATCTGTGTCTACGGTCGTCGAACCGATGAAACGCATTGTCTCGGAACCGCACGAGCCAGCGGCAAAGAATTCGACGCGATAGCTTCCACGTGCTCCGTCTCCGAGACGCCCCGTGATCGTCGCAAGATCGGCTCTTGTTGAAAAAATAACAGGATAATTCAACAAATGATTCGGGCCATCATCCCCGTCACCTGTGTCGTTGTTCGTCCGGCCATCATCCCCGAGGTCAATGTCCGGCCCACGGTTCCCGCCGAACCGGGTCAATGTAATCGTGTTGTTTACGCCACTGCGCACGGCAACGCCCGGGCCAGTATTGCCGGTTAGTGTGCTTGACCGGATCGTCGTGCCGGATCCATCAATGAGAATTCCCGAACGGTCGAAACTATGGATGAACACATCATCTACGACCGAACCGTCCGACTGTATCGATAGTCCGCTGGCACCGGTGCCAGCCAGGCTGCCGTCAATTTCCAACTGCCCACTGCCGAGAAGAATGATTGTATTCGTGAACGTTGGTAGTGGAGTGGTCGGCTGAATGACGGCGCCGTGCTTTCCAAAACTGGAAAACGTGAGTACAACGGGCCCGCTTCCGGCATTTGCCTCCTGGATGGCCGCGCGGAGTGTACAGTTGCCACTTGCGTCACCACAGATTCCGTCCCCCGGCGTGCTGTCTCCGGTGTCTCCGGTTGAGCCGACAGGTGTGTTATCCGCGACATTGAAGAGCATGTCATCGACTTCTCCGTCGCCGGCCTCTCCGCCAGGTTGGGTAGAGCCCGCGCGGGAATAACGAAGTCGCCCGACGGATGGGCCCGTCTTCATGTTTGCAGCGAGTGTAAACCGGATTTCAGTCGACGAGGGTACGACGCGGAAATGATCGATCAGGTGCTCACCGGCATCCGCCCAATCTCCGTCGGCGTTGTTGTCGAGCCAGAAATCGACGAATCCCTCGACGGACGGGTGAACGGTCATGGATGCATCTCGCGTTGTTCCCGTAACAACGACAACAGGTACACGCGTCTGGTCCGCTCCCATGCGGATACTCGTCATTACGAAACCATCGGTGAATTCGATACCGTCTTCGTCAGCCACCCACGTAGAATCGTCTTTCAGTGACAATATCCCCGGCTGGCCGTCGCTCTCGTAATCAACGTACCGGCCCAGGTACACATCTGCATCGATGATATGACGGGCACCGTCCGCAGAAAGCGATGTTGGATAGCCGGAGGGAATCGTCGGATATCGGACGTCGCCCTGTTCCGGAGCATCGCCGAAGTCGAATCGAAGATCACGGTAATCTTCGACTTCACCATCGAGAGCCGGACCGGTAGGCGGTAGATGGCCGACACTTGAAAGCCGCAACCGCATAAATCCGATGCCTTCCAATGTGCGGGGTTCTCCAGGGAATGTATCTGTGCGGAGGACATTGAGGCCATTGTGGACCGGTGCGCCAGAAAAAATATTCTCGCTCTCACCGGATGCAAGTGATGAAAATTGTCCGTCCCGATTGAGATCCACCCAGGCATCGAGATACAAGGTTGGTACCGGATCGAGAGAAGATGGAACGGTGACCGTCACCTCAAGAGTGACGGCGTTGTCGGAGCTCTTATACACCCGAACGAGGCCGTCTTCGTCATCTCCCGGGGTACCGGGGTTCGTATAGTTGACTACGTATGAGCCCATGTCATCGTCATCACCAATCGCCTTATCGTTCGGATGACCGTCTGTCTCCGCATCAATGATGCTACCGAGAACAAACGGCTGGGCACCTACCACGTGGTAGGGTCCATCACTGGATCGAACGGTCGAAAAACACCCCTGTGAAGATGAACAGGTCGAGTTGGAGGCCGCAGCTGCCTCGGGTAGATCGCCCCAGTCGAGGTGTTCAGCGGTGTTGAGGATCTTCGTATCGCTCAATGTTTCTCCTTCTGTCAGCGTGACGGTGATCGTCGAACTTTCGGGGGAGGTCTGTCTCATTCCATCCGGGACGATCTCGGAAATAGTGTATCGCCCGCCCGCAAGATGTTCGAAGCGCACCCATCCGTGTTCTGTCGGATCATCGGTCGATCCATCGGCATTCCGGTCGAGCACGTTTGTCTTCAGTGTGTCGATCGGTGTTCCGGACGAGTCGGAAAGGACAATACGTACGCCGTTCATACCGAGGTCTCTGTCGCCGACCAACCCGTCGCCGTTGAGGTCAAAGATCTTCTGGACTTCGATGACTCCTGAATTCAGGTGGTTGCCGAAGTCGAGTGAATCGGCGGTGCCACCGGCCGGCAGCGTGATATTATGTTGACCCGACTGAGGATACGTCTGCGTCCAACCCCGTTGCAGGATTTCCGTCACGGTATAGTCTCCCGGCATGACATCGGAGAAACGGTAGTTGCCGCTGCCATCCGTAGTGTCCGTAGTCGTCGGGGTGATCTCACTGCCCGAAGGTCCCGCCAGACGGATTACCCATCCTTCAAGACC
>CAYLHF010000044.1:0-4526 GCA_964383365.1 uncultured Rhodothermales bacterium
TCCCTGCCATGGACGTTCGCAGGGCGGGACCGCGCACACGCGGCCCCGCCCTGATTATGCCTAGCGGTCGGTCTCAAGGCCGAGCGTGTATCCTTTTCGGATGGCCGGGACGCCGTTCTTCAGCCAGACGGGAGCCGGCGCTCCTTTCAGGTAGTGGTCGAAAAACTGTTGGAGACGGATGGTCCAGTCCTTCCGGTTCTTGAGCTTGCGTAGGCCATGGTCTTCGCCGTTGTAGTTGAACATCCACGTCTTCTTTCCCAACCTGCGGAGCGCTGTAAAGAACTCGATACCCTGGTACCACGGCACGGCCCCGTCGTGGTCGTTGTGCATCATCAGGAGGGGAGTCTCCACTTTTGGAGCCTGAAACAGGGGCGAATTGTGGATATAGCGCAGGGTGGCATCCCACAGGGTTCCGCCAATCCGGCTCTGCGTTTTTTCGTACTGAAACGCCCGATTCATCCCTGATCCCCACCGAATTCCACCATATGCACTGGTCATGTTCGAGACCGGAGCTCCTGCTTCGGCAGCGGCGAACAGGTTGGTCTGTGTCACCATGTAGGCGATCTGATAGCCCCCCCAACTGTGTCCCTGAACACCGATATGATTCGCCTCGACGAATCCGGTATCAATCAGCGAGGTGATCCCGGGCATCACGGCGTTCATCGCGCTCTCACCCGGATAACCCACCTTGTACGGAATGTCCGGTACGAAAAGAAGATATCCGCGGCTCACATAGAATGAAAAATTGATGCTTGAGCTTCCAGCGGACGGGGTGTAGTGGCGATTGAGCTGGTCTGAGTATTTCTCGTAGAAGTAGACCATCATCGGATATTTCCGGGACGGATCAAAACCGTCGGGTTTGTAGAGAATTCCAGTGAGGGGTATGCCATCGAGCGACGTCCAGTGGACCAGTTCTGACGTGCCCCAGGTAAAGGTTGCCTGTTGAGGGTTGGCTTCACTGATTTTTTTGGCGCCGACAAAATCGACGTCGGATGTCCAGAGATTCGGAAACTCTCTGAAATTCTGTCTCGTGTACAACAGGAAATCGGCATCGTGCGCTTTCCGTACCGAACGATACTGATGACCACTCATCACGATGGACTGAGGTCTATCCGTACCGTCGATACGATCGAAATAGAATCCCCCGTTTTTGCTTTCCATATCCAGAGCGGACAAGAGTAGTCGATCCGACGCCGAAATAGCCGGTTCTTCCGGGTCTAGATCCACGACCCGAAAACGAATCTGTTCGCCACGGCCCACGCCGTCTGTTATGTTCATTGCCGGACGCTCCCCATTTGGATCGAGTGCCCATACATCGAACTGATCGTAGGCCAGGAACCACGCATCATTCTCTGTCCAACCGGCTGAGCCCTCGGATCCTGGCTTGAAGGGCCAATCGTGTAGAGCGTAATCGAAGCGAACGGGCAGGTCGCGGGTAAGGTTTACGCGAATTTCCGAGTCAGTCGACAGGGACCACCAGGCCAATTCGTTGTTGTCCCACCAGACGATGTAGTTGCCACCCGGGGAAAGATTGGGTCGATCCTGCAGACCCTGAATTACCTGGCGCGACGAACCGGTCTCGACGTCGATGATCCACGCATCGTAATAGCGCGGGGAATCCCAGGATATCTCTTTCCGGTACGGCAGGTTGGATCTACCCATGGCAACTCTTCCGTCTCCCTTCTGACTGACAACGACGTCGGGAATCTCTGTGGTGCCGATCTGCACAACGCCCGAATCGGTAACCAGAGCGAGGTAGGAGCGCTTATTCTCGCTGTCGAGTTGTTTGAGTTGCATCGGCTGGAGGAGCGGATCGCTCCAGGACCATATATCGACGGTTACTTTTTCTTCGTCGAGTACATTCTCATCATCCGGAATAGGGGGCGGTGCGGGTGCCGATCCGAAGAAGAGACGCGATCCTGAGTCAGAGAAGTAGACCCTGCCATCCGGGCTGACGATCCATCCGTCCGGAAGTCCAGGCATTCCGAATTCGGCTGCTACCGACGCGTCCGGCGACCCGGTTGCCACTCTGTAGAGCGTATATTTTGGTTGATCTGATTCGTAATCATCGGCGCTCGATACGAAAGCCAGTTGTGTTCCTGATCGATCGAAGGTCATTTTGCCATACATACCCTCTCCAGTCTTGAGGGCCGTCTCGGTCGAATCGCCGTAGGCCAGCAAGAACGCACCATCCGAGTCTCCTTTCTTGTCTGAGCGTATGAATGCCAACCACTGACCGGTTCTATCCAGACTGTATTCGGTTACGTTGTCAAATTGTAATTCTGATCCAGAGTCCAGGTATCGCACGATGAGTGTCGTGCCGTCTTTTTTCTCTTTCTCCTTCTTTTTCTCAGCTGCCGACTTTTTCCCCGTGGATAGCTTCTCTGTAGCAGCTTTTTCGGCTACTTCCCCGGGTTCCGCCGGTGTTGTTTCTTCTTCGGTCCCGGTGGCCGATGAAGTCGAATCTTTTTTCTCCGATTTCTCCAAAAGGACGGCGATCCAGCCCCCTGCCTCTTCCGGGAAAGCAAAGGACTTTACGCGTGCGTACCGTACGGTCTCACCGGTCAGGAGATGTACGATACCCAGGGAATCTTTCGGAAGATCATCCTTTTTCTTTTCGGCGAGCTTCGCCGCTCTCACGGAGTCCACTGCCGGGACGATCATGAAAGCGGCAAAATCACTATCTCCGGAGAACTTTGCATCGTTCCCGAGTGGATATCGATAATCGAGTGAATCAGAGAGACTCCGAATTCTGAGATAGCCATCGCGTTCAGCAGGACCTACGTGCCAGAGTGCCCACTCGCCATCTCTCGATAGTTGACTCTTCGAAATTCGATTCCAGGCGTTGACGTCATCATGAGTCAGCGCTCGTTTCGATTGGGCATACCCCGTGTCGCTCGTCAGAAGGAGCGCGACAACCAGCGCTATACCGGAGAGAACATATCTGTTAAAACGCATCTTGGCACCGTACGTGGATGGGAGATTGAATCCAAGATAGGAGGCAATTGGATGCTGTGCTTGCATTCAATACTAACGCGACGTGGGGGCATGTCGACTGCTCCTTATCTCACATGCCCGGGAAGTTATCTCTGTCACCCGGTAAGCAGCGTAACAATTCTGTCATGCGCCGCAGATTGCCGGGCAGCAATGATCGTAATGGTCAGATCTTCCCGGATGAGACTCACGGCTCTATATCTTGAACAGTACACGGAAAGACACTCCTTGGAGGCAACACGTTCATTTTGAATCGTATACCCGGCGAAGGCGACCGGGTTATCGGAGGGTTGGACGAGCACGTGAATTGCGCCATCCGATCCGTCAAACTCGAATACCAGGGCTCTCGAGGAACCATTTTCGAGAGTCCGAGCCGAGACAAATCGATACGCAGTCTCCAGTCGGGAGACAACGGACGCCGCGTCACCGGGATCGGCGTCCAGAGCCGATTCCAGCGAGACATCCTGTACAGCATATCGACGGTCCAGACGAGGTGTGGATTCTGGATGATCCAGGTCGCTCAGAAACAGCCCCCAGTCGAAGGGTGCGATACCGGCCAGACGTGGAGCCGTGGTCTGGGTTAAAGTACGTGGCACTCCAAACTGCTGTATATACAGTGACGACGCAACTGCGAGAACCAGTATACTTGCCGCGATAGCCATTTGGCGAAGACGCGCCCGTTGTCGGTGCGCGATTGATTCTTCGACCTGACTGCCAACCTTCGACCAGATGGATTCCGGTACATCGGGAGAAGAGAGTGCGTGTAGGGCTGTTCGCCCAAGCGAGAGCTCAGCCAGGGTTTTTCGACACGATTCACACGCTGTCAGATGTGCAGCGACGAGTTCGCGATCCGATCGCGCTATTTCACCGTCCAGGTATCTGCTGAGTTCTGTACTGGTATAGTGTTGTGCTTCCATCATCTCTTTCCGGTCATACGGCGCCCAGATATTCTGCGTCGATACCAACGAGCGTCAATTGTTCTGCCATTTGTTTACGCGCCCGCGCGATACGAGAAGCCACCGTGCCGGGAGAACAGTGAAGTACGTCGGAGATTTCCTGATACGAGAGGTCTTCGATATCTCTCAGTACGAATGTCGTTCGTAGATCCTCGTGGAGATTTGCGAGCGCACGCCCGAGATGATACTGTAAGTCTACTCTCATCAACTGTCCCCGCTCTGGATTATCCCCTCTGACATCCATTCGTTCATCCCATTCAGCCCGGTATGGCGCTCTACGCTTTCGTTTTCTCAATACATCATACGAGGCATTGACGGCGATCTGAAGGCACCATGTCTTGAAGCTGGACCGTGCATCGAACCCGGCGAGCGCCCTGAACGCTTTGACGAATACATCCTGGGTGATCTCCTCCGCCTCCTGTTTATCATCGAGCATACGGTAGACGAGGCGGTACACACTGCCGACGTGTTTTTCATACAGCTCGCGTATAGCCCACGGGTCGCCCGTACGGGCAGCCGAAATCAAATTATCGTCAGCACTCATTAACGAATGTCCGGGTTCATATCAGGAGACGT
>CAYLHF010000044.1:4626-7503 GCA_964383365.1 uncultured Rhodothermales bacterium
AACTACTTAACACAAAGGTTATATAACCGAACGATATAATAACAGAATGGTTAGCTAAGGAATGAAAGAAGTATCTGATCGTACGTGTGTCCGCGTAAATGTAGACGACGAATTGATACGCTCGTTACGTAAAGACGCGTATTCGAACGATCATCTCGTGGCCATGTCTGCTTTTATGTCCGCGGTGGGTAACGAGACGAGACTCAGAATGCTGTACGTTTTGTGGAAAACGAAGGAGTTGTGCGTATGTGACCTGGCTGACATCTTTTCGATCACCCAACCGGCCGTATCCCGGCACCTCAAGATCATGCGGGACAAGGCTCTTGTCGAATCCAGACGGGACGCCCAAACCATTTTCTATCGCGTATGTGACGACAATCCGTTCGCCCACATGCTTATTAACCTTTTCGAAGAACAGGCCCTTTCCGGAATTTCGCTTGAACTTCCTGTCATGGCTACCAACCAGTAAAGAATCATGAGTGAATCAAGAAAATCCAACTGGGGAATGATGGGTGCTGTCGGGGCGGCGGTCGCCGCATCGGCGTGTTGCACGATTCCGCTCGCTCTCGTAACCATGGGAATCGGGGGCGCATGGGTCTCTACGTTTACGGCGATGGAGCCCTTTCGTCCATTCTTTATCAGCATAGCCGTGGTCGCATTGGCCTTTGCCGGGCTCAAAGAATATCGTCGCGCCAGGGGACCCGAATGTGACTATTCGGAATGTGACTGTGATGAAGGGCTCTCGACACCTACACGTCGCTCGCTACTGTTTGCAGGTCTGATAGTCACGATTGCACTCGTTGCCTCCCCGTATTTAATCCGAGGTGCAGTCGATACGGCTATTGCAGAAGCAAAAACTGCGGGTCTGAACGAGGTTGTGTTGGATGTAAGTGGGATGACGTGTGCCGCATGTGACATCACGGTCTCACGAGCACTCACGAATCTGGATGGCGTTGAAGAGGCGAAGGTGACGTTCGAACCTCCGCAGGCTGTCGTGAAATTCGACCCGGAAAAAGTGTCGGTTACAGACATGGAGATGGCTACGACAAACGTCGGTTATCCGGCGAAAGTAAAATCAGATTGAGAGAAATCAAGGCTATTAAGACAAGAATTCTTCTGCTCCTGCTTGTTGGTGCATCGATGACTACGGTCCTTTTGGCCAGTCCGCAGGGCGACAAGAAGGTGGCCCGCTATAGCATCGAAAGTATTTTCTGCAGCGGTTGTGTAAGTGGTATTCAGGCGGTTGTCGGCGAGATAGAGGGTGTGGAATCCGTCGCGGTTGATGTGGAAAATCATCAATTGACGGTCGTCTTTGATTCCGAAGAACACGATGCGGAGTGGTTGCGAATGAAGATCACGGAAGAGACGACGTTTAAACTCAAAATGATCAATGTCAACGAGGCCGGGGACGATGGAGATTCTTAACGTGGTGGACAACTCCTCCTCCTGCGATTGTGGTTGCAGGTCTACGTCCGATACCGACCATGTAGATCTGGCAATAATCGGGGGCGGATCAGCGGCGTTTGCCGCCGCTATCAAGACGAGCGAACTCGGGCGCAAGGCGGTCATCATTAATGATGGCCTACCGATCGGGGGGACGTGCGTAAACGTAGGATGCGTACCCAGTAAGGCGCTTATTCGTGCGGCAGAGTCCAATCATCTCGCGCAATCCCATCGATTCATAGGAATCGAATCGAAGAGTAGAGTTAGCGACTTCGGTGCGATTACGGCAGAAACCTCGGCACTTGTAACGGAGCTTCGAACGGCGAAGTATATCAACGTGGTCGCCGATGACCCCAACATTCAGATCATCGAAGGGCGAGGCCGACTCGTCGATGAACACACGATCGATATCGATGGTCGCTCGTTGACGGCAGAAAACATTCTCATAGCCACGGGTGCAACGTCCTTTATCCCGGAGATCTCCGGACTCTCTGAGGTTCCGTATCTCACCAACGAGTCAGCCTACGCGCTAACGGAGTTACCCGAGGACTTGATCGTGCTCGGTGGCCGCTACATTGCGCTCGAAAATGCTCAACTGTTCGCCCGCCTCGGATCGAGAGCCACCGTACTGCAGCGTTCGGATCGAATTCTGCCGACGGAAGCGGAGGATTTGACAGATGAACTCACACGTCTCTTTACTTCGGAAGGACTCACCATTCTCACATCGGTTACGATTGAGAAGATATCTGAAAAGGACTCCCAGATAGAGGTATTGGCGTCGGTAGGAAGTATCTCAAAGAAGATTACGGGCTCTCATCTTCTGGTAGCCACCGGACGGCGAGGTAACTCGGAGGGATTGGGGCTTGAGGAACTCGGTATTGAGCTACACGGACATGGATATATCCGTGCAGATGATACCCTGAGAACCTCTGTTCCGAATATTTTTGTGGCCGGTGACATCACAGGGGAGCAGCAGTTCGTATATACGGCGGCCTATGAAGGTGCTCTCGCGGCGGAGAACGCGTCTGTCAAGATGCATAAAAAGAGAGACTACTCCGCTCTACCATGGGTCGTTTTCACCGATCCCCAGGTCGCAGGCGTTGGAATGGACGAGGCCCAGGCCGAGGCGGCAGGTATCGAGTACGAGGTCGCGCGCCTTGATCTCGAGCACGTTCCGCGCTCGATCGCGGCGCGCGACACCCGCGGCTTCATCAAACTGCTCCGCGATCCGGCAACCGACCTGTTGATCGGCGCACGCATACTTGCCCCGGAAGGATCGGAGTTGCTGATGGAAGTAACCCTTGCCATTAAACATGGCATCACGGTTGCCGAATTGACGTCTGCCTTCCATCCCTACCTCACGTTATCGGAGGGCGTCAAGCTCGCGGCAATCACATTCGGAAAGGACGTCGGCAAGCTGAGCTGTTGCGCCGT
>CAYLHF010000044.1:7603-13068 GCA_964383365.1 uncultured Rhodothermales bacterium
GATGAGTAACGCTTCCTTCTGGCATTCCACTCATCCGGGTGCGGTCTTGTTGCCGCTGGAAGTGGCTCATCACGTCGCAGTGACCGCATGGGCCGAGCCGCTTCTGACAAAGGCGAGATAGGAAATAGCCCGGCTCCTGAGTCGTTATTTTCTTACAATACAGGACTTCATCTAGCGTTTTTCTGCAAAATCGATACGGGGTGTTAGAGCATGTTTACCAGCATTGACCCGATGACGGGTCGCGTTATTGGAGAATATCCGGAAATGGAGCACACTGAAGTGCAGGATATTCTGGAGAAGGCTCGTGATGCACAGCGTGAATGGAGAACCGTGTGTCTGGACGAGCGAGCCCGTCTGATGATGAGGGCGAGCGAAGTACTCCTCGATAGAAAGGAAGAGTGCGCGACGCTTATGACCCGGGAGATGGGGAAGATTGCGACACAGGGCATCGCAGAGATCGAAAAATGCGCCTGGGTGTGTCGTTTTTATGCCGAGCACGCGCACACCTATCTGACTCCGGAAGATGTCGAGACAGAGGCCCATCACAGTTTCGTGACCTACCACCCGTTGGGTGTCGTCCTGGCGATCATGCCGTGGAATTACCCCTTCTGGCAGGCCTTTCGATTTGCGGCTCCCGGTCTGATGGCCGGAAACGGGTGTCTGCTCAAGCACGCTCCGAATGTGTTCGGTTGTGCACTCATGATGGAATCGATATTTCGTGAGGCGGGATTCCCCGAACACCTGTTCCGTTCGCTCGTCATAGACATACCGGAAACTACGCGCGTCCTTCACGATCCCCGCGTTGCCGCTGTCACTATCACGTCGAGTGTCAATGCAGGACGTGCGGTAGCCGCTGAGGCTGGCAAAGTGTTGAAGAAGTGTGTCCTCGAACTCGGAGGATCCGATCCGTTCATTGTGCTCGAAGATGCCAATATAGACAAGGCCGTCGAGGTCGGAATCGTTGGCCGTTTTCAGAACAGTGGGCAGAGTTGTATTGCTGCCAAACGATTTATCATTGTCGATGAGATCTATGATGAGTTCGAGAAGAAATTTGTAGAGGCGGTGTCTCGACTCAGAATGGGAGACCCGTCCGAAGACGGCGTGTATATCGGTCCCCAGGCGCGAATGGATCTTCGCGACGGTCTCGCCGATCAGGTTCAGCGAACGCTCGATGCCGGCGCCCGGGCCTTGATCGGAGGCGAAATTCCTGAAGGCGAGGGGGCGTACTATCCTGCGACGGTCCTGGCGGGTGTCAAACCGGGCATGGCGGCGTGGTCGGAGGAATTATTCGGACCGGTGGCGACGCTCATACGGGTAGCCGATGAGGAGGAGGCAATCGATGTCGCGAACGGCACCGATTTCGGTCTCGGCGGCTCCGTCTGGACGCAGGATCTGGATCGGGGAGAACGCATCGCGGCCGACAAAATCGAATCGGGGGCCGCATTTGTGAACGAAATGTCCAAGTCCGATCCCCGTATGCCCTTTGGAGGTATTCGGCTATCAGGATATGGTCGCGAGTTGTCCATTTTCGGAATTCGCGAATTCGTAAACGTCCACTCCGTCTGGGTGACTCAGCGATAGCGTTTCTCAGAGTCTAACCACTTCTATTACATCGGTGAAACCGTATGGCTACTGCCGCAGAACTTTTCGTGAGGTGCCTGGAGAATGAGGGTGTCGATAAGATATTTGGCATTCCGGGTGAAGAAAACCTCTACGTCATGGATGCATTGCGAGATAGCAGCATCGAATTTATTACAGTCAGGCATGAATCGGGAGCCGCTTTTATGGCCGACGTACATGGTCGTCTGACCGGAAAGGCCGGCATCTGTCTGGCCACGTTGGGACCCGGTGCAACGAATCTTATTACGGGATTCGCAGACGCGAATATGGACAGAGCGCCCGTCGTTGCGATCGCCGGACAGGGTGCGACCACACGCATGCACAAGGAGAGTCATCAGATTCTGGATCTGGTGACGCTCTTCGATTCTGTCTCGAAATACAGCGCCGAAATTCTCGAACCCGAGATCATACCCGAACTCGTTCGCAAGGCATTCAAGGATGCACAGGCGGAAAAACCCGGCGGCGCTTTCATCAGTTTCCCCGAAAACATTGCGGGACAAGAGATCGAGATGGGTTTGGCTCCGCTCAAAGTGCAGAGCCCCCTCATGCCGGACGCCCCGGAAGAAAAGATCCAACAGGCGGCAACGGTCATCGACGACGCAACGTATCCGTTGATCATGGCTGGAAACGGAGTCATACGGGACCGCGCAACCGATGCGCTCGTCGCGTTTGCCGAACGCCTGAATATTCCGGTGGCCCAGACGTTCATGGCGAAGGGATCCATTCCTTTTTCTCACCCTTTGTCGCTGGGAACCGTCGGTTTACAGGCGCATGACTATGTCGCGTGTGGATTCGACCGGGCAGATGTGGTCATCTGTGTCGGATATGATATGGTCGAATATCATCCCCGTCTCTGGCATCCTGATAAAGACAAGAAGATCATCCACATCGATCTCAGCTACGCGGAAGTGGATGCCCACTACCTCCTTGAAGCCGGTGTCCTTGGTAACATTTCGAATTCGCTGGCCCGTATTTCGGCTCAGACGAGGAAACGGCACGAAGGCTCAACTGCGAATCTAAAAGGAATCATAACCAATGAACTGGATGATTTTGCCGGGGATGATCACTTTCCGATAAAGCCTCAGAAGATCCTGTTCGACACACGTCAGGTGATGAACGACGAGGATATTCTCATATCCGATGTCGGTGCCCACAAGATGTGGATCGCACGTCTCTTCCGGGCAGAATGTCCGAATACCTGTATTATCTCGAATGGCTTCGCGTCCATGGGTATCGGTGTTCCGGGGGCTATCGCAGCCAAGATGGCGTATCCGGAGCGGAATGTCCTGACGATCACGGGAGATGCCGGCTTCATGATGAACTCCCAGGAAATCGAAACGGCCCTGCGCTACGAGGTCCCGATCGTCATTATGATCTGGAACGACAGCGAGTATGGCCTGATCAAGTGGCACCAGGACCGCCGGTTTGGTCGGTCGGGGAACGTCAGTTTCAACAATCCCGATTTCGTGAAGTATGCCGAATCATTTGGAGCCAGGGGATACCGGGTCGAGAAAGCAGAAGATCTGGCTCCCACGCTGACCCGTGCATTTGCAGACAAGACGGTGGTTGTTATCGACGTACCGGTCGATTACTCCGAAAATATGAAACTGACCGAGACGCTCGGCAACCTGGTGTGCCCGATTTAGCAGCTACCCAACCGAAAATTCAGATATATTTCAGGTCAATTGAAGGTTGGCATTCCGATCTTTGCTCGGTACTGATCACCAGTTGAACGTGGAAGGCGGAGGGTAGCATGGATCGCACGAAGGTCATAATCATTGCCTCAATTGGGGTATTCGGATTCCTTTTCGTCGCGCTCGGAGACTTTGGTGCGAGCAAAGTCGAGCCGCTGGTTGGATATTGGCAGGACGGGCGGATGCAGGAGGCTGCTGACTTTACGCTCCCGGCCCTGAGAGGAGATTCGTTGACCCTGTCTGATTATCGGGGAAAAATCGTTGTTCTGAATGTATGGGCTACGTGGTGCGCTCCATGCCGGGAAGAAATGCCTGCCTTCGTTCGGATGCAGGATGAGATGAGGCACACCGGTGTTCAGTTTATCGGTGTCTCGATAGATCGGAGTATGGATCTTGTGGCGGCTTTCGCCGATGAGTACCATGCCAACTATCCGCTCGTGCTCGACGACGGAACGGTGGATACATCATATGAGGGCAATACGGGCGTGCCAACGACGTATCTGATCAATCGGAAAGGACAGATCTGGCGCTACATGGCAGGACCTCTCTCACGGGCCAGTCTGATACCGGCGCTGCGGCAAATGCTGGATGCCGAGCCGGTATAGGATCGGCTTCTACTTCACGAACCAGGTTCTGACCGACTCAGGCGTCTGCCTCTATCTCGCGGGCCATTTTCTTAATCTGTCGGGATCTCCAGATGTAGTAGATCGCCGGCAGTACCACGAGACTCAAGACTGTTGCCGAGATCATACCTCCGATCATGGGGGCGGCAATCCGCTTCATGACCTGGGATCCCGTTCCGGTGCCCCACATGATGGGAACGAGTCCCATGATGATGGCGGTCACCGTCATGAATATGGGTCGTATGCGCATCACGGTTCCGCTATAGATGGCTTCCTTGAGGTCGGACAGAGTTCGCATCTCGCCCCGTAATCTCCGCTCGTCAAACGCCTGGTCCAGATAAGTGAGCATGATCACACCTATTTCGGACGACACTCCTGCAAGCGCGATAAAGCCAACCCCGACGGCGACGCTCAGGTTGAAGCCCAGATAATAAAGGAACCAGATACCACCTACGAGAGCGAAAGGAAGTGATAGCATCACGATCAGACTCTCCTGTAAATTCTTGAAATTGAAGAACAGGAGCAGGAAGATGATGATCAGCGTGATGGGAACGACGATTCTCAGACGTTCCTGGGCCCGGACCATGTATTCGTATTGTCCGCTCCAGACGATGTTATACCCGTCCGGAAGATCAATTTTCTCTGCGACTTCCTTCTGTGCGATCTTGACGTAGGTCCCCACATCGATCCCTTTCAGATCAACGTAGATCCAGGACGTGTTTCTTGCGTTTTCACTCTTTACGACGGGAGGGCCCTGCACCAGCTCGATATCTGCGACATAGCTGAGCGGAATCTGTGCACCGGATGGTGTCGGAATCAAGACTCTACTGAGTGCGGGTATGTTGTCACGGAGTTCGCGGCTGTATCGCAGGTTGACGGGATAGCGTTCCAGTCCTTCGATCGTCGACGTTACATTCATCCCTCCAATAGCCGACATGATAACGTCCTGAACGTCTCCAACCGTAAGGCCGTAGCGAGCGGCTTCCGGCCGTTTGATGTGAAAGTCCATAAAGTGACCGCCGACCGTCTTATCCGGAAAGGCGCTGAGGGTGCCGGGGATATCCAGTACGACGGCAGAAATCTCCTGTCCGAGTTCCGAGAGCACGTTCAGATCTGAACCCATGATTTTGATTCCTATCGGGGTTTTGATTCCCGTAGAAAGCATGTCGATACGCGTCTTGATCGGCATGGTCCAGGCATTCGTAAGGCCCGGGAAATCGAGGGCGCCATCCATCTCTTCGATGAGTTTGTCGAGCGTCATGCCTTCGCGCCACTCGTCTTCGGGTTTCAAGGCGATGGTGGTTTCCAGCATTGACAGAGGGGCAGCATCTGTAGCGGTTTCTGCGCGACCAATCTTACCGAACACACTCTCAACTTCAGGAAAGGTCTTGATAATGCGATCCGTTTGCTGAACGATCTGTCTCGCTTTCGTAACGCTAAGCCCCGGATCCGTGGTGGGCATGTAGAGAATATTTCCCTCGTTAAGAGGCGGCATAAATTCCGAACCGAGACGTTCCAGCGGGTAGAC
>CAYLHF010000044.1:13168-14364 GCA_964383365.1 uncultured Rhodothermales bacterium
GTGATGATCAGTAGAGAATAGAAGAGCGCCGGTCCGACTTCTTTCGAGGCGTCTATCACAATTTGCCAGTGGTCCTTCTTTCCCCGATCGCGTTCGAGGTGTTTATGCATATTCTCGATCATCACGATGGCTCCATCAACCATAGCTCCAATGGCTATGGCGATCCCACTCAGCGACATGATATTCGCATTCAGACCCTGGAAATACATAACCAGAAACGCGATTAAAATGCCCATGGGGAGCGTAAATATGGCGACCAGGGCACTCCGGAAGTGGAGCAGGAACAAGATGGTGATGAGCGCAACGATAATGCTCTCTTCGAGCAGTTTGTCCTTCAGATTGTCGATAGCCCGTTCGATGAGACTGGATCTATCATAGGCGGTGCGGATGGTAACACCGTCAGGAAGACCGGCTTTTAACGATTCAAGTTTCTCTTTTACGGCATCTATGGTAGCGAGTGCGTTTTCTCCAAAACGCATGATGATCACTCCGGCTACCGTCTCACCTTCTCCGTTCCATTCGACGATTCCACGTCGAAGTTCTGGTCCGAGATGTACTTCGGCTATGTTGTCGATCAGGACGGGTGTCCCCATCTTATCTACACCGACCGGGATATTCCGAATATCGTCAGCCGATTTTATGTAACCGAGTCCGCGGACCATAAACTCTGTTTCTCCCATTTCGACCAGCTTGCCACCCACGTCGTTGTTGCTACGTTTAATGGCCATTCGGACCTTCGAAATGGAAATATTGTAAGCCAGTAGCTTATTCGGGTCGACTTCGACCTGGTACTGTTTGACGTATCCACCAACGCTGGCGACTTCGGATACTCCCGGGACACTCATCAATTCATATCGCAAGAACCAGTCCTGGATAGATCGTAGTTGCTGGAGGTCGTATTTGTCACCTCCGTCGAGCGTGTATTCGTAGACCCACCCTACCCCCGTAGCGTCCGGTCCCAGAGACGGCGTGATACCATTCGGAAGTCGCCCCGAGACATAATTCAAATATTCGAGTACGCGACTCCTGGCCCAGTACATGTCCGTGCCATCTTCGAAGATGATGTAGACAAAGGACAGACCGAAGAACGAGTAGCCGCGTACTGTTTTGGCGAACGGAACGGACAACATCGCCGTCGTCAGCGGATACGTTACCTGGTCTTCTACTACCTGAGGTGCCTGGCCGGGAAATTCGGT
>CAYLHF010000044.1:14464-21716 GCA_964383365.1 uncultured Rhodothermales bacterium
ACCTCCTTCTTCTCCGGTTTTAATTTCTCTGGGTTCGAATTCTCCCTCCCCTCTCACTACAAACACAATGGATCGCTCTCCGGATCTGATGATGGCTTCGGACGGTAACACGAGAGCATTTCTGATGGTCTTTCCGGTTAAGTCGACATTGGCATACATACCTGGCTTCAGGTCGAGGTTCGGGTTGTCGAAAATCAGTCTGACGTGGACGTCTCGCGCTTTCTCTCGAAGGAACGGATAGATATAGGAGACTCTCCCGATGTATTTCTTTCCGGGTAGGTAGGAGAGTTCCATCTCAACCTTCTGTCCGGTACTTATCCACGGTACTTCGTTGTCGTAGAAGCTGGCGTGTACCCAGACCGTGGATAGATCGGCGATCTGAAACAGATCCTCCCCTGCCTTAATGTGCGCCCCGTCAATCGCCATTCGCTTGACGACTATACCGGTCGCTGGAGAATTCAGGGAGATCGTTTTGCGTACCTGGCCGGTTTCTTCCAGTCTGTTTATTTCTGATTCAGGAATATCCCAGTATTCGAGTCTTTTCCGGGTCGATGCCAACAGTTCCTCGGCGTCACGGTGAGCCGATGTTGTGGCTCTGTCTGAGACGGACTGGAAGTTTTTCAACGCGAGCAGATATTCTTCCTGCGTGGAGACCAGTTCAGGCGAATAGATTTCCATGAGGGGATCTCCCTCGGAGACTTCCTCACCTACAAAATGCACGAACAACTTGTCTATCCAACCCGAGATTTTTGAGTTGACGAGGTAGAGACGTTCTTCGTCGAAATCGACCTCACCAACTGTGCGGATCACGCGGGAAAAGTCCTCCCGCCGAATCGTATCCGTTCGAACCCCCATATTCTGCATCGTAGATGGGTCAATCCGAACATTTCCTCCGGAATCGGCTGTACCGCCAGCAGATTGCTCATCTTCGTAAACCGGCACGAGATCCATTCCCATGGACGACTTCCCCGGAGAGTCGTAGACCTCGGACGGGTTCATGGGCGACTGCCAGTACAGTACGGTTCGTCGCGCATCGGCCATATCCGTCGATTTCACATCTCCCTCCGCACCGGAGGTACGTCCGAGATAGAAACCGCCTGCGACCGCTAAAATCGCTATGACAGCGACGGAGAGGAGAGTTTTAATATTCGTTTTCATCAGTATGGTCGAGGTTTACTAATAGCTGGCAAGTTGATCGAGACTCGTTACACCGAGTGCCTGTTCAAGGGCGGCAACGGTCTTCAGATACCGTGCGTAGGTGTCCTCATAGCCGAGATGTAGTTTGAAAAGCATTCTCTCGGCATCGAGAAGATTCAAAAAATCAGTCCTGTCTGTCGTATATGCACTTACGGTGACCGACAGCGTGGTCTGGGCCTGAGGAATCAGCACCGTCGAATAGAGTCGGAGTTGCCGCGTGTCTTCGGCAAGCATACTCATCAGATCGGCAATTCTGGTCTCGAAACCGGTATACAAGGATTCGACAGTTGCATCGACCCTGCGCCTCTGAAGGCGAGCTTCTTCGAGCTGCGAATGAAGGCGTCCCCGTTGCAGTGGGACCTTTACAGAAAATCCGATAGCGAGCGCATTTCGTCCGTCTGCATTGGGTGGAATATCGGCCGTACCTACATCGAAATAGGTAAGGTTCACGCCGAAATCCGGCATAAATTTCTTCTTCGCCAGGTGAACTCCCGTATCGGCCCGTTCCTGAGCCGTCGCGAGCGCTTGAGACTCCGGACGCAAGCGTTTGGCTAACTCCAGAAGTTCGGCGTTATCCATCGGAGGAATTCCGGGAGCCGATGCGGTAATGAGTGTGTCGGCAGCTCTGGCTATGGGGAGATTGGTGAGCCGGGAAATCTTCTCCAGTGCCGTACGTCGCATCCTGGCCAGATCAATAAGTTGCCTGGAGAGGGTATTGCGCTCCAATTGTGCCTTGATGATGGACTGTTGGAGCCCGCGACCCACCTCGTATTGCGTCGCAGCTACAGACTCAAAATCTCTTAATCTGTCCTCGAAATCATGAATGAGAGTTTCGTACCGATGAATCCTGTAGATCTCGAAATAGGCCTGTTTTGCCTGTAGTTCGAGATTGTTTGCAAGGGCATCGGTCTGGTTTCCGGCAATTTCCGTTGTAAAGTCGGCAATGTCTCCCATTAACCCGAGTTTCCCCGGGAATGGGAATTTCTGCTCGACCTTGAGTTGTGCCAGTTGTTTTCCACGCGCCGTATAGACTGGAAACGGGAGTACATTGAGCATGACGGTAGGATCGGGGAGTGCCGAGACCTGCTCTCGTTTTGTGCCCAGTGCTTCTGTCGTGATTCTTGCTGTCGCAAGGTCCGGATTGGACAGTCGAATACGGGTCAGTATTTCCGTCAAATCCAGGGTTCGAAGGGAATCGGGTGCCCGGTGATCCTGTGCCCGGGCCGTTCCAGTCCCACCGGAAATGAGAAGCGCCGTGTTAAAGAGAATGAATGTCCAGAGGGAACGACATCCGCGAGACCGGCCTGATGGGCTTTGCCGGATGGGCGCGGGTCTCTGAATCAGATCGACAGAGTGCGATTGGTTGTGCTGTTTCATGTTTTGCAATAGATCTCGTCTCAATGATCGGCGAAAGGTCCGTGCTCGTACCTTAAATGATCCTGAATCTGACCTTAAATTTTGTTAAGGATCTGGTCGGTGATGAAACTGCGATGTACTATCGGTCTGTCACTATCACGTTTCTCCAGGATCGATGGCACGGATACTTGTAGTTGAAGACGAGGCTCGTCTGGCGTCGATTCTCCGAAGAGGTCTGGAAGCAGAGGGCTATGTGGTCGAGATTGCCGAGGATGGATTCGACGGAGAAATGCTTGCAGACGAGACAGATTTCGATGCATTGATCGTAGACTGGCGTCTGCCACGGCAGGATGGAAAGACCCTCATCGAACATCATCGTGCGTCCGGTAAAACGACTCCGATTATGATGTTGACGGCGCTCGATGACGTAGAATATCGTGTCGCCGGACTCGATGCCGGTGCGGATGACTATCTGACCAAACCTTTTTCGTTTGAAGAACTACTGGCCCGCCTGCGTGCTCTCATGCGGAGACCGACCGTTCTAACGAATATTCGGGTGCTGGATCTGGGCTCGTTACGTATGAATCTGGATAAGAGGGAGGTTCACTGGAACGAGGAATTGCTTTTTCTCAGACCCAAGGAGTTCGCGCTGTTGGAATTGCTGCTCCGGAACAGAGATTCAGTGGTCTCCAGATCCACCATTGCAGAGGAGGTATGGGGTAGTGTCGTCTACGTCACTGACAACGTGATCGATGTGACCATTTCAAGTCTCCGGCACAAATTCGGGGAATCGGAGTCCGATGATCCGGGAAACATCGTCCTGGAGACTGTACGGGGAGTCGGGTATCGACTTCGAAGTGTTGACAGTGTAGACTGACGGGTGAGGTCTCCACTTCAGAATTAATTCGGTCGTGTTACATGGCGATAAACTTTGGAATAATCAGCATCGACCGGTGGTCCATCTCTACCCGTCTATCGCTCTGGTACAGTCTGACCATCATGATTCTCCTCGGAGTCTTCAGCGGGATCACGTATGTCCGATTTCACTCGAGTATTCATACCGACTACGACCAACATCTCCAGCACGAAGTGAGCCTCCTGCTACCACGGATTTCGTTGGATTCTGCTGATCCTGCGTTTGGAGATAGTGAAACCCTGGCCTCAACCGCGTACATCACCACGGATGTGCTCGGTACGTTTGTCCGACTGATATCCGTCGATGGCAGGATCCTTGCAGAAAGTCCGAATTTTTCCAGTTTCCCGGATCTTTCTCTTCGTATTCCAGAGGCGGGAACCACGGTCAAGGTAAGCACGGAATGGACCGGGAAACCTCTTCGAAGTCTGTATGAGCCTCTTACGGGCAGGGATGGAAAGTTGACAGGCTGGCTGGAGGTATCGGGTTTCGAGTGGAATCTTCACGATCAGTTGAGCCGGCTGACCGAGACATTTATTATCGGGATCCTGCTCAGTACGCTCATGGCATTTGTCGGCGGATACATTCTTGCTCAACGCGCCCTGAGACCCGTCGACCAGATCACGGAGGCGGCGAATCAGATTCGAACCTTCGATCTCGGGGCACGATTACCGACCCAGTTCGGAGTTTCCGATGAACTGACCCGGCTCGCCGAGACAATCAACGATCTTCTGTCACGACTGGAAGAGTCGATCAAGAGAGAGCGACGATTCATATCGAATGCAACGCACGAGATGATTACGCCACTGACTACACTGCGGGGAGAACTCGATCTTGCGCGTGGCACGACCGCCAGCGATGAGATGCGAGGCGTGCTGGATGTCGCGCTCGATGATATCGATCGAATGGAGGGAATCATTCGTTCTCTCCTGCGTCTTTCCCGAGCAGAGCGCCTCCGCAGTGGTCCACACGAGCGCGTCCTTGTCGACGAAGTATGTGCGGAGCACGTCAATCGATTCATGGATCGGGCCGACGTTCATGGACTCGCACTGTCTGTCGTGAGCGAGACGGGGCTTGCGATATCGGCGGATTCAGTCCATGTAGGAACGGTGGTTGATAACCTGATCGACAATGCACTCAAGTACACTCCCGACGGGGGCAAGATTGTCCTCACCGCCAGCCGTGACGAACGGCATGTTGTGATCGAAGTGACGGATACCGGGTACGGGTTTTCTAGCGAGACGGGTGAGCACCTGTTTGATCGATTCTACAGGGCAACGGATGCTCTAATTCAGAAGAAATCCGGAAGTGGACTGGGACTGGCGATCGCCCGGGCGATCGTTGAGGCCTATGATGGTGAGCTGTCCGGAACCTCGAGCGGGTTGGGTCTGGGTGCTTCGTTCGTCGCTCAATTCCCGAAACTTGATTAGGGCCTGTTCACACTTTCTGAAATCGCCCTGCCGGAGGCAATTTGTTGTCCAGCAAGGCAGAAGACGTGCAGTGTAACACCGTTACTTAAGCGGCTGATAACGCCGCTGGGCAACAAATTGACCCGGCCCCATGGGTAGCGTTCGAAAACGGTCCACTCTGTGTTGTTCGTCGTTCATATGATTCTACCATATTTCTCTCCTCACGCCTTGATTGGACCGTTTTTGTACAGCTACAGGACGACTTCAGAAAGTGTGAACTGGCCCCCTAGCCTCGGATCTCAGAGGCCCGGGCGTGTCCTTCCAGACCTTCCATTCGGGCGAACCATGTAGCATCGGCGAGAAGTTTGCCATATGGCTGGTTCTTACCGTTCATCGTGAGCCATGTCTGAAAGCGAAGGAACGTAAACACGGAGAGTCCTGACGTTGACCGGGCAGTCCCGGCGGTAGGCAGGACGTGATTCGGACCAGCTCCATAGTCACCCAGTACTTCCGCACTTTTCTCCCCGATAAAGACCGTTCCGTAGTGTTTCAGAGACCGGCCAAAGTCCCCGGGATTCTCGATGCAGAGCTGAACATGCTCCGGGGCCAGCGCATCGCACCAGGTGGAGGCTTGAATCCGGTCCCGAGCGTGCAGAATCCCTCCGTTTGACAGGGCCGCTCGTGCCGTGTCTGCGGTAGGAAGTGATCGCAGTTGCTCGCAGAGCGACTCCTCGACCCGTTGTCCGAGCCCTTTTTCAGAGAGTGAAATCAGTAGTGGAAGGGCGTCGGGGTCATGCTCGGCCTGTGCGAGTAAATCAGCAGCAATCAGGGAAGGGTCGGCCGAATCGTCAGCGACAATAACCAGCTCGGACGGACCGGCAAGCATATCGATTCGAACGGTTCCGGAAATCTGGCGTTTGGCCTCGGTCACATAGGCATTTCCTGGTCCTACAATCACATCCGAAGGGGGTACGACGGTCGTTCCGTACGCCAGGGCTGCGATCGCCTGTGCGCCGCCAGCCGCAACAAGACCACTCGCTCCCGCAACAGCCGCCGCAGCGAGTGTGAGAGGACCTGGCCGGGGGGAGGCGACCCAGACAGTCTCCACGCCGGCGACGTGCGCCGGGATCGCGGTCATCAGAACCGAGGAGGGAAGGGGATACCGCCCGCCCGGAACATAACACCCGGCATGAGTGACCGCGCGGATCGTGTGTCCGGCTTGACCGCCCGGAATACTCATTTCCAGATCGTTAACGCAGGAACGCTGTGCCCGTGCGAATGACCCGATACGACCGGCCGTCTGCTCCAGACGTCGTCTGTCTTCTTCCGAAAGTAGATCGAGAGCAGATTGTAAGTCATCCTCGGAGTAGTAGAGGGTACCCGGATCGCCGAGGTTATCGAATTCCTGCGCGTACTGGACGAGCGCGGATTCACCGTCCCGGCGTATGCTATCCATGATAGTTGAAACTGTTTTCGAGAGGTTGGTATCGATAGCATAGCCAGCCGATCGTACATCTCCGGGATCCTTCATAGAACGGAATACGGATTGGTTCATGTCCGGTCCTCCTCTGTCTTTGCAGTCATGGGTCGTCTCGATATGTTGAGGTTTCTACGGGCAAGTACGTGTATAATATCTGTAACGGACACTCCGCTACTGATCGCACGAACGAGAAGGAAATACAGGAGATCGGCGGATTCATTAGCGATTTCGTGGGGAGTAACTGCGTCGGCAAGTTCTTCGGCCTCTTCGATTAGTTTCGATTTGAGTAGCGTGGGTTGGGTGGTGAGTTTGAATGTTCCGGAGCCTGGATTGGCGTGGGCAATACGAGATTGGAGCGTCCGTTCCAGCGTATCGAGGCCGAAGGTGTCCCCCCAGCAGGATCGCGAACCGGTGTGGCAGAACGCGTTGGTCTGTCTGACGGTGAATTTCAGAGCATCTCGATCGCAGTCCAGGTCGACGCGTAGCAGGGATTGCGTCGAGCCGGACGTAGTGCCTTTTTCCCAGATTTCGTTCCGACTTCTTGAGTAGTAGATCCCTTTTCTCTCGGCGATGGCGCGATTAATTGATTCCTTCGAACTCCAGACGAGTCCCAGTGTCCGATCCAATTCATCAACAACGACGGTGGGCCAGAGCGGTCTGTTGTTCGCCGAATCTCTCTCCAGGGGTTTTTGCAGGGGCGCGGAAATCGCTTCTCCAAGACTCAGTTCTCCTGTGTAGACTGCCATTCCAACCTGAGCGTCTACGTCGATCACGTCAAGCCGGGCAATATCATCGGACGTGGTGATGCCACCTGCGGCCGTGAGCCGCGCGTCCCCCGCTGCCAACGCCGCGCGCTCGACAGAGTCGAAGTCGGAAACACTCACATGCACCGGATGG
>CAYLHF010000045.1:0-19489 GCA_964383365.1 uncultured Rhodothermales bacterium
GGTCAGCCCACCCTACACGGACTTAACCCGGCGACTGGTCCGCCGCATCCGGTCGCTGATTTAACCCCTCTTCCAGCGATTTTAATAATTCGGAAACCGCTACGGAATAACTCAAGCCCGGATAATCGGAGCCATCAGGAATGATAATTTTGTGATAGTCAAACGCGAAGGAAAACCGCTCGACATGATCCCGAACGTAAGAATTCGCCAGATAATCGTTCATATCACCCGCTACGACCCTTGAGCTAATCGCACGTACTAACAATAAAAACGGAAAAAAAGCTGCCCACATACACCACTGCGGTAAGTTGTCTCCGTTTCTGCCATTCGTCAGAAGTACTTGAGCCCACGCAATACGATTCGTGGCGTATCCCGCCGGCCGACCGGTCGACTCTGAGACGAGACCGGCCATTGTCATATCCTTCAATGCATCTCGAACTGCCGTCGGGGTGTATCCGAGCGTTCGGCTGATCTCAGTAACAGAAGCGAAGTCGTTTGACATACTGATCAGATAGGAAAGAATGTCGGGCTTGGCCCCCACCCCGAGTGCGGCACGAAGCCGCAATATCAAATTAGATGGACCTCTCAATCGTAGTCGATTGGAAGATCTATTATAGGTTGTCCCCCAGACTGACGAGTCAACAGACGCATATTTCTTCCAACTCCTGTGTCCAAACCGCCTGGCTAAAGTGGCATAACTAGACAATACCTCATTATCATTCTCGCCGATCAGTTTCGAAACCCTTTTCACGCGCAGAATACTAAGCAATTGAGTTCCCTCGCACGCCCACCATCCGAGCACTTCTTCCAGTCGTCGTTCATCCGCTCGGAGTATGATCGAAGCAACGATCAGGGCCTCAGGGTCAATGACCATTGTCTCGGCTTCATCCCGAGTTGTCCCCACCATCGAGCCCAGAAGTGACCATTGTTTCCAGACCGTCCGAAGTACAATCTGACCGGCCTTATCCCCGACGGATGCCCAATTCTCGTAGTAATTGCTCACGTGCTTGCTCGACAAATTGCTTAAACTCTTCTCCAATATCTTGCGTCTTCACCCACTTTGCTGCCTTATCCACTTCTGCAACTGAAGGATTCAGCGCGACTAAATCCTGCCAGTGTTTCGATAGAGGACCTTGGTCTACGGCAGCAAAGAATTTGAGAGGAATCAGACCACATCTTCCTACAAATCCCACGACAAGTACGCCATAATCTCGCCACGTGATATCGTCATCTAGCTCTGGAGGAAGTCCAAATATCCATTGCTTATCTACCACCGCATTCAGCCAGTCTTTTTGAAGGCCGAAGTCACGTGCCACTCGACGAACCGCCGACTCAAACTCTGCCGGGAACGGTGTGGCTCTCGATAGAATCAGCTGGCCATCTTTGCGCTCAGCCTTCGCAATTACATCCACATCCCTGGTGGTTCGCTCGATATATTGTCCGAATGCAAGACTTGCTCCACCAACCACGACAATATTGATGGAGAGCTTACTTTCCTCCAGATGGGCCGCTAGAGCCAAAAACAGTTCGTCAAGGATGTATGGTCCTATTTTCATACATAAAGATAAGATCATCTAACTTTAAAAACAAGATGAACTATCTTTTACTAATCTTAGAATGCCCGGTCGCGACAGACTGTACGGGCGGTCGCTGATTTAACCCCGACCATGCGGCGTTATTTCGGACCCATCCGAATGGCCCCGTCGAGGCGGATCACTTCGCCGTTCAGCATCGGGTTTTCGACGATGTGCCGGGCCAGAGAGGCGTACTCTGCAGGCCTACCGAGTCTGGACGGAAACGGAATCTGTGCCGCCAGCGAATCCTGCACATCCTGAGGCATCCCCGAAACCATGGGGGTCCCGAAGATTCCCGGCGCAATCGCCATCACCCGGATACCGATCCGGGACAGATCCCTGGCGACAGGAAGGGTCATCCCGACGATACCTCCCTTGGAGGCCGCATAGGCCGCCTGACCGATCTGCCCCTCATACGCAGCCACCGAGGCCGTGCTGATGATGACTCCGCGTTCGCCCTCGTCGTTGGGTTCGTTCGAGGCCATCGCCTCAGCTGCGAGACGGGTCACGTTGAATGACCCCATCAGGTTTACCCGGATCACTCGCTCGAAACTTGCCAGATCGTGCACACCCCGACTCGACAGGGTCTTCCTGCCGAGAACAATTCCGGCGCAGTTGATGGCTCCGTGAACGCTTCCAAATCGGTCGATGCCCGCTGAAATCGCGGCCTGCACGTCGCCCTCATCGGCCACGTCAGCCCGACAGAAGAGCGCCGTGTCACCGAGTCGTTTGGATCGGTCCTCTCCCCCCTTCTCGTTGATGTCGAGTAAAATAACGTTTGCCCCGTGGGAGGCGAAGAGATCAGCCGTCCCACCGCCGAGGCCGGAGCCGGCTCCGGTCACAATAAATGTATGTTGATCGAGATTCATTGTCGCTTTATTTCCGGGGATGCTGTCTGAGGCACCCCCATGTAATTATTCAGTTCGTCCGTCCCCCAAAACTACACCCGGCCCACTTGAAAGACTGGCAAATTCAGGAACAGGGCAGTGACTTTTGCATTTCGACCATCCCCCCTTACGACCCCATCATCCGTCTCGATAGATTCTTGCGTACCCTGTCGCTACTTTTTCTCGCGACCATTCTGCTCCTGTCGGCATGCAAGTCCGATCGAATTGATCTGTCGGGTCCGGACACAATGCCCGATGTCTCGACGTGGGCGACCATTCAGTCGAAGATTTTACAGCCCTCGTGCGCGAGCCAGTGCCATCGCGCGGGAACCTCGTTTGCCCGACAGTCCAATCTCGTATTGACGGCAGATGCCGCGTATACGCAACTTGCCGGGATTGAACCGCACAACGATGCCGCACGTTCAGACGGCATCCTTCGAATCAGGGCCGAGCCTGGTGCTGATGCCAGCGCCAGTTTTCTGTGGGAAAAGATCGATGCCCCCAACGAGGAACACTTCTATGCCGATCATCCCGGGTACGGTTCGATCATGCCACTGGGTGGCAAACCCCTCACGTATGGGGAGCTCGAATACGTCAGGCAGTGGCTCCAGGCTGGTGCGCCGGAAACTGGAGAAGTAGCGGACCGGAATGTGCTTTCGAATATCGAACGATACAGTAACGAGACGTTCACACCGCTCACCGCGCCGGCTTCCGGATACGCGATTCGGCTGGGTCCATTCGACGTTCCCGCACAGTTCGAAAGGGAATTTTTCTACTATGAGCCACCCGTCTCGACGGACGATATTTTCGTGGAACGGATCGAACTGAGCATGCGCCCCGGGAGCCATCATTTCATTCTATATACGCTCGACCCACGGATTCCTGGCGTCTTGTTTCCGGCAGAACACGCGTATCGGGATATCCGAAACACCGATGGCACCGTCAATCTGGCGACTATCCAGACGATGGCCTATCAGATATTTTTCGCTGGATCCCAATGGCCCAGAATGGATTACCGGTTTCCACAGGGAGTAGCACTCAGGCTCCCCGGCAATACCGGATTCGACCTGAATTCGCACAGCGTAAATCGAACCGAGGCCGTTCGGCCGGGAGAAGTCCACATCAATCTGCATACGAGAGAACCGGCAAACCTGGATCACATCGCAGAAGTCCTCGAACTGAACAATCTGGACATTTTCCTGCCGGCAGGAAAGACCACGACTGTAACAAAGTCATTCAATTTCAGTCAGCGTTCCCACATCTTCCAACTTTTCTCGCACGCACACGAACACATGACGGAGTTCCGGGTCGTCGTCGAGGGCGGTCCGAGGAATGGAGAAACGGTCTATCTCACGTTTGATTGGGAGCATCCGCCGATCCTCGAACTCAACCCTCCGCTGGTACTCGATCCGGGACAAAAACTCCGGCTCGAAACCACCTATAACAATACCACCGATCGCGATCTTACCTTCGGTCTCCTGAGCACCGATGAGATGATGATTCTGTTCGGGTACTACTACACCGATTGACCCGGCGTCAGGACGGTTCGTTCCGCCCCGACATCTTTCCGGTCTAACCACCATGGCCTACGCTGTCAAAGAAGTCTTCTATACACTTCAGGGTGAAGGATTTCACACCGGACGACCCGCTGTTTTTCTGCGTTTTGCCGGATGTAATCTGTGGACCGGACTCGAAAATGACCGAGCTGATGCCGTCTGTACGTTTTGCGATACGGATTTCGTTGGAACAGATGGCCCGGGCGGAGGAAAATTCCTGACACCGACTGCGCTCGCGGATCATGTAGCGTCGATGTGGCCATCTGGACGCTCAGGACAGGCCGACAGTGCCCGAGTACCGGGTCTCAATAATGCTCCCTCCGTTGACGGACGCCCGTTTGTCGTATGTACCGGAGGCGAGCCCCTCCTCCAACTCGGGCCCGAATTGATTGACGCCCTCCACCAGAGGGGCATTGAAATCGCCGTCGAAACCAACGGTACCCTGGCAGCCCCGGACGGAATCGACTGGATTTGCGTGAGTCCCAAGTCCAATGCTCCAATCAAGCAGACAACGGGTAATGAACTCAAGCTCGTATTTCCTCAATCCGAGGCCCGACCGGAACGATTCGACGGCCTGGAATTCGATCATTTCTATCTTCAACCAATGGATGGCCCGCTATTGGACACCAATACACAGGCTGCTCTTGCGTATTGCATGGATAACCCCCGGTGGAAACTGAGCATCCAGACACACAAATTACTTCGTATCCCATGACTTTTTGTTTGTTACCTCGGAGAACGTCGCTCCTGCTGGGTGCGCTCTGTCTGCTTTCGAGCTGTTCGGGGCGCCAGGACGCGGATCGTGCGGCAGCAAACGGCGCTTCAACCGGTGACGCTTCCGCGATCGATTTGAGTGCGATGCCTGCCGATACGCTGCGTGTGATGACCTACAATCTCGAAGATGTCCGCACCGACGACTTGCTCAGAAAAGACCACCCGAGACTCCTCGCCGCCGCCCGCGTCATCCAGAAGATCCGACCGGATATTCTCTTTCTGAATGAAATCGCGTACGACCAACCCGGCGTACCCGGCTACGCAGATGGTGACGAACCGGGGCAGAATGGGACGCGGTTCGCCGAATTCGTGGCACGATCCGCTGGAGTCGGCTTTGAACCCATCCATTATGTGGCTTTCATGGCCCCGTCCAATACCGGACAGGCAAGCGGATATGACCTGGATCACGATGGACAGGCGGTCACGGACTATCCCGTTCCTCCGTCGGCATCCGATGACGGAACACCCGCCGCGCAGACCCCGGAAGGCCGGTCTTTCGGGAATGATACCTGGGGATTCGGAACATTCCCGGGTCAATATGCCATGGCACTTCTCGTTCGGCAAGATCTCACGATCGACCGGGAATTCGCGAGGACCTTCCGTCATTTCAGGTGGCGAGACGCCGCTGATACCCACCCGCCCGTGGATCCAGAGACCCGGCAACCCTGGTACGATGAAGCAACCTGGAATCGGTTTCCACTGAGTTCGAAAAGCCACTGGGACGTTCCGATCACCCTCGACAGCGGGCGAACGCTTCACCTCCTTCTCAGCCATCCTACCCCTGCCGCCTTCGATGGACAGGAACAGCGCAATCGGCTCCGAAACCGGGCAGAGATCAAGTTCTGGTCCGACTATATCGCATCTACCCTGAGTGCAGATGGAGTCGCATCGATTGTCGACGACACCGGAACGCCGGGTGGTCTCGAACCCGGTGCCCGATTCATCATCATGGGAGATCTGAATGCCGACCCCGACGAAGGGTCTGCGATAGATGACCCGATAGGATCGTTTCTGTTGAGCAACCCGGCAATCAACGCCTCGTTCACCCCACGGGCAGATGCAGAGGGCATCGCTGCGTTTCCCAGGCTCGATTCTGACGATACGGCACAGTGGGGAATGCGCGTCGACTACGTTCTTCCGTCTGTTGATATTGCCATTCTGGATGGAATGATCGTCCGCCGCGCTGAAGGTCTGAATCAGGTCAGCGACCACTTCCCCGTCTATCTCGACGTGGTCATTGACGGCTGATCATGGCCACGTTCTGCGTGAAGTAGGTGGTCAACGCCCTTTACCAGCTCTCGGGGATCACTCGTGATCACTTCGGACGTTTCGAGATCTCTCGATCGATGAGCCAGGAAATAGTGTGTCGTCCGGGTCCAACGCCACCGGTTTGTATTTATGCACGGGCAACTTGCGGCCGATAAATAACGCGTGCACTGAGAATCAGTCAGTCAAATGAGCGTTACGATGAAATCATACACTGCAATCGTCGAAAAAGACCTGGAAACGGGGTTGTACGTGAGTTACGTACCCGGATGTCCCGGCGTACGAGCGCATAGCAAGACACTGCAAGGTCTTCGTGTGAGCCTGAGAGACGTTATTTCGAAACTCCCCGAGGACAGGCAGCCCGTGGCCCGGACGAAATTCGTCGGCACACAAAAAATCGTCGTCTCCTGAGCGGAAAGGCCGGAAGCATTCGCATGCCGCCACGTTACTGTGACAACACCAACGCGCCGAGCGGTGGGAGATCGATCGCTATGGAATCCGATCGACCCGTCGCCACGATGGGCTCAGACGGAGTAGGCCCCGATGGGCCCAACCCGCTTCCACCATAGACGGTTGCATCACTGTTCAGAACCACGCGCCAGGTTCCGGGCTCGGGAACACCCACGCGATATCCCTGACGCGGAACAGGGGTAAAATTGAACACGAATACCAGAACGTGTTCGCTCGACTGGCGCATATAGCTGGTGACTGAATTGGCGCTGTCTGAGAGGTCTATCCATTGAAATCCGTCCGGTTCGTCATTCCACAGGGCAAACCGCTCCAGGTAAAGCCGGTTGAGATCACGCACCCAGGTCTGGATACCGGCGTGAAGGGGTTCGAGCGCCTGCCCCCAATCGAGTTGCGTGTCGTGATTCCATTCCGATTCCTGACCGAACTCCCCGCCCATAAACAGCAGTTTTTTTCCTGGATGTCCGAACATATGACCGTAGAGCAGTCGAAGATTCGCTGCCTTCTGCCACGCATCACCCGGTTGTCGATCCCAAAGCGAACCTTTCCCGTGGACAACCTCGTCGTGCGAGAGCGGAAGTGTGAAGTGCTCCGAGAAGGCGTACATCAACGGAAAGGTCAGCTCGTTCATATGATACCGACGATGAATCGGATCTTCTTTCATGAACGCGAGCGTATCATGCATCCAGCCCATATTCCATTTGAACAGGAATCCCAGGCCCGAATCGTAGGTAGGCCTGGAAACCCCCGGCCAGGCAGTCGACTCCTCGGCGATCATCATTGCCCCTGGTACGATCGAAAACACGGCCTCATTGATCTCCTTGAGGAGCGAGATCGCCTCCAGATTCTCGTTTCCCCCGTACCTGTTGGGACTGAACTCGTCGCGCGAATAGTTCCTGTATAACATCGAGGCGACAGCGTCGAATCGAAGCCCGTCGACATGAAACTCGTCGAGCCAGTAGAGCGCATTCGAAATCAGGAAATTGCGAACACCCGGCTTGTTGTAATCAAATACCAGCGTTCCCCAGTCCGGGTGCTGCCGCATGAGCGGATCGTCGTACTCGTAGAGCGTGCTTCCATCAAAAAAACTCAGCCCCTGGGGATCGGTCGCGAAATGGGCCGGGACCCAGTCGAGCAAGACACCGATGCCTTTCGAGTGGAGATGATCGACCAGAAACCGAAAATCATCCGGTGATCCGTAGCGCTCCGTGGGGGAGAAGTAGCCCGAGACCTGATATCCCCACGATCCATAAAAAGGATGTTCGAGAACGGGCATGAACTCGGCGTGCGTGAATCCCATATCGAGAAGATATTCGGAAAGCGGCTCGGCCAGTTCGCGATATGAAAGAAATTGGCCGTCCTCCCCCCGCTTCCACGATCCCAGATGGAGTTCGTAAATCGAAATGGGTTTCCCGATGGACTCCGGTCCCAGCCTGGCCCTCGATTCGTGCGATGCCATTTGTCCCTGCATCCATTCCTGGTCCGACCAATCGAATGCCGATCGAGTCACTATCGACGACAGTCCGTCGAGCGCACTCCCGCCGACCGCCGGTGCCTCCATCGACCGACCATACGGATCCGATTTATCCACCTGATACGCCCCTCGTTTGATCCGGAATTTGTACCGATGCCCCGGATGCGCCTGCCTGACAAAACCTTCCCAGAAGCGGGCAGGGGCATCACCTACGGGTTTGAGCGGGTGGGCTTCGGTATTCCAGCCATTAAAATCTCCGATTACCGAGACCATTTCAGCATTCGGTGCCCACACACAGAACCAGGTGCCGGCACGGTTCGGATGAGCACCGAGCCGCCGATAGCTGTCGCGAAACTGGCCATGACTCCAGGCTTCTCGTTCTTCTCGGGTGATCCAGGGCATAATCTGCAGGCTAACGGTGGGGCGGTCGCACCGGAATCTACGGCCGGCGTTCGGAAGAGACCACATCGTCCTCTGCCGGATTCGATCGACTGACACGCTCTCGTCCGAACCGTATCTGCGCCTTATATTGTTATTCCGATCCCGGCCCGACCCACCCGTGGGCTCTACCCGGTACCCTTCTCGTCGACCACACCTATCTGCAAACCCGTCTCACGTGCCGCTTCCACCCGGACACCCTTCCCCTCTCGGCGCATCCCGGGATGGACGAGGAGTTAATTTTGCTCTCTACAGTGCCCATGCGACGCGCGTGGAATTACTACTGTTTGATTCGGCACAGTCGAACGCACCATCCTCAACCCGGGATCTCCCCGGAAAAACCGGACCCATATGGCACGGATATGTCCCTGACTGCGCGCCCGGACAACTGTACGCGTATCGGGTTCATGGGCCGTTCACTCCAGAGGCCGGCCATCGTTTTAATCCCAACAAAGTCGTGATCGACCCCTATGCGAGGTGTATCGGGAGAGAAGCCCGGTGGGATTCGAGTCTTCTGGGATACGATATGGTCGGGGCTGACGCGCGGTCCAATGGCACCCCTCACGCGGATGTCGCCAACTCGTTCAGCCATGTCGACAGCGCACCATTTGCCCCACTCGGAATGGTCGTGGACGAAGCCTATGACTGGAAAGACGATCGATCTCCCCATATCCCGTGGGATGAGACGATCATTTACGAGACGCATGTCCAGGGACTCTCGCGGCTCCACCGCGACGTTCCACCCGAACTGCGAGGCACCTTCGCAGGGCTGGCTTCCCCACCTATCCTGGACCACCTTCGCTCGCTCGGAGTAACGACGGTCCAGCTTCTGCCCATCCATGCGAAGTTCAGCGAGAAGCGGCTAAACGACCTGGGGCTGACCAATTATTGGGGCTACAACACGCTCAACTACTTCAGCCCCGAACCATCCTACGCATCCCGGTCCGGGTCCGGCGTCCTGACCGAGTTTAGGGAGATGGTCGCCGCGCTCCATCGGGCGGGGCTGGAGGTCATTCTGGACGTCGTCTACAATCACACGGCCGAGAGCGATGTGCTCGGGCCGACCCTATCGTTCCGAGGCATCGATAATCGATCCTACTACAAGGATGATGGCCATCGTCTGATCGATTACACGGGTACCGGAAACACCCTCGATGCGGGAAATTCGTATGTCCTGCATCTGATTATGGACAGTCTTCGCTACTGGGTGAACGAGATGCACGTAGACGGATTCCGTTTCGATCTCGCGTCGGCACTCGCCCGAGATGAAGTGGATGTCAACATGCGATCGGCCTTCTTCCAGGTCATCCATCAGGACCCGATTTTGAGTAAGATCAAACTGATCGCCGAGCCATGGGATATTGGTCCCGATGGCTATCAGGTGGGCGCGTTCCCGTGGCAATGGACCGAGTGGAATGGACGATACCGCGACGCGTTACGACGGTTTTGGAGGGGAGATAATGAGGTTATGCCTGAAACGGCCACGCGCCTGGCAGGATCGAGCGACCTCTACGGAAGGTCCGGGAGGAAACCGTTTGCGTCGATCAATTTTATTACGTCCCACGACGGATTTACGCTCGATGACCTGGTTTCGTACACAACCCGCCGGAACGAAGCCAACGGGGAAGAGAACCGGGATGGGCATGAGCCATCTTACAGTTCAAACTCCGGGGTTGAAGGACCCGCTACGGACGAGGAGATCGGTCTGCGCAGACTGGCCAGAAAGAAGAGCCTCATCGCATCCCTCCTGCTCTCACAGGGCGTTCCGATGATCCTGGGAGGGGATGAACTGTCGCGTACACAGAGGGGGAACAACAACGCCTACTGTCAGGACAACGAGATCAGTTGGTACGACTGGTCACGTGTCGGCGGAGGGGCTGTCGGGTCCGGAGTGGATGCCGTGACCGGTGCGAGATCAGCGGCCGAGCGGGCGACGGGCGAGCGTGAGACAGGCGAGCGGGCGATGGACGAGCCTGCGACGGGCGAGCGTGTTACGGCCGCCGCCAATGCGGCCGAATTTCTGGGGTTTGTTCGGGAAATGATCGCATTTCGGAAAGCCCATCCCGCATTTCGTCGGCATCATTTCCTCCGTTCCGGCTCCGGAGACGGGCCTCCGCAGGTTGTCTGGTGGAACGCGTCCGGGCGGGAGATGAATAACGCTGACTGGTCGGACTCGGGGGCAAAAGCATTCGGAATGCTGCTATTTGGAGACGTTACGACTGACCGGGACGGTGAGGGAGCCCTTCTCACCGACGATTCATTCCTCATTCTACTCAATGCGGCCTCGAACGACGTCTCATTCCGATTACCGGAAGTTTTCTCGTGCTGGTGCGTCGCCCACACGTGTGACGGACTCACGAAAGGCATGCGGTTTTCGGGCAAGGAATCCATCCTGGTGACTTCGGGTACGCTGACGGTACTTCGAGGCGAAAAATAGTCGGCACACGGGCACATCGTAGCCAAAGAACTGTCGCCACCCCATCACGTAGAAGGCGAAAACGCCGTGACCCGGCCATCAGGAAGCGAGCCGACCGAACTTTTGTGTGAGGGTTCGAAGTCTCTCAACCAGATCGGCATCGAAGGCCCCCGATTCCATTCTCCACCCCCAGTTGTCTCCGACCGTACCCGGCATATTCATCCGGGATTCGGCACCCAGTCCCAGTACGTCCTGCATGGGGGTCACCACCGTGTCGGCGATCGATGCGAGCAGAGAGCGGATCGCCGCCCAGTGGAGATCGGAAATCTCTGATTCGGGTATCCCCAGGTACCTCAGGCAATACGCATGGGCCTTCTCGATCACGTCGGCATCCTGCGTGCTCACGGTGTCATGCCACCACCCCTGAATCGTGTCATTATCGTGCGTACCGGTATAGGCAACGAGAGCCCGCTTATAATTATGGGGAAGGAATTCGTTCGAACTGTCTCCATCGAAAGCGAACTGCAGGATGGCCATGCCCGGAAAATCGAATCGGTCCATCAACTCTGTAACACCCTCGGTGATGACCCCGAGGTTCTCTGCGACCACCGGTATCTCCCCCAGATTGCTACGAAGCGTGTCAAACAACTCGATTCCCGGTCCGTCCACCCAGCGACCGTTCATGGCGGTTTCCTCTGACGCAGGAACCTCCCAGTAGGCCTCGAATCCGCGGAAGTGGTCGAGCCGAACCAGATCAACGAGCTCCAGAATGCGGCGAAAACGGGCCGTCCACCAGGCATAGCCCTCCTTTTTCATCACATCCCAACGATAAATCGGGTTGCCCCATCGCTGGCCCGTCTCACTGAAATAGTCGGGTGGAACGCCGGAAACGACGGTCGCGCGGCCGGTCTCGTCCAGATGGAACAGATCCGGATGGGCCCATACGTCGGCCGAGTCATGAGCAACGTAGATCGGAAGGTCCCCGAATATCCGCACACCCCGATCGTTGCAATATGATTTGAATTCGGCCCACTGCTGCTCGAAGAGAAATTGTTTGAACCGGGAGAACCCAATTTCATGAGCGAATCGCTCTCTGGCATCGTCGAGGGCATCCGCCTCCCGCAGGGCGTATTTTTTCTCCCAATAGGTCCACTCTACGTGATGGTGGGCATCCTTGAGCGCCTCAAACATCGAAAAATCATCGAGCCATTCATTTTGTGCCCGATGAAATGCATCGAATCGCTGTTTCATCTCGTGGCCGTCATCGAAGGAACGGAAGCGATTGAATGCCTGCTTCAATAACCGCTCCTTGAATGCGACGACGTGACCGAAATCGACTGAATCGGTGGGATACTCCGGAATATTGTCTAAATCAACCGGATCGAGGAGACCATCCCGAAGGAGTAGATCCGGACTGATAAGATGAGGACTTCCGGCAAACGTCGACGGGCTCGCATACGGCGAGAATCCGAATCCGACCGGCACGATTGGAAGCACCTGCCATATCGACTGGCCTGCCTCCTGAAGCAGATCGGCAAATTGATGTGCCTCCGGGCCCAGATCTCCTATACCAAAACGACCGGGAAGGGACGTGATGTGCAACAGAATTCCGCTAGATCTTATGCTCGTCATGTATGGTAGTGGTATCAATCCGCCCGGGCGGAGGAAAAAACAGGAGGTGTCGGAAAACCGGTTCCAGATGCCATTGTGCGGTTTCCAATGTAGGAACGGCCCGACTGTGCTGCCACCGTTGAAACGCAACCCGTTCGGGCGATCGTAACATTGACTCGCCAACAAGCGTACGACCCCGGATGAACGAATTGCTCGGCAAACTAACAACGGCAGACTATCGATTCCTGTCCGGAATCATAGAGAGCAGCCTCAATTTATCGGACGATACCGAAATTGCCCGGTTGATCACGGCATTCGAAGAAGAGGCCAACCACGAAAACCGTGTGGTTCTTTGTACGAGACTGGAAAATGAAATTCGGTATCTGGGCAGTAGCGAAATCGCGTACGGATTGCGGTACGTAACCGGTCGCGATCCCGGAGTCTCGTTCCAGGAAATCGTCCGCGACGTGGCGAATTCGCTCAAGGTCGATGCCCCTCCGATGGGCACAGACAGTGAGCAAGTCGAATTTATCGCTCAGGAATATGCGACCCAGCAGTTTGCGAACCTGTCTCCCGAAGAACAGCAGCAGATGCTCGAAGATCTCGGGGTCGAACGGGAGAAAGCTGAGGCCTTCTTAAAGACATCGGCCGGAGTTTTTGCCCTCCCCATGTTGATCGAAGCCTTCAACTACGTGATCGTCCAGGGACTCATCAAGACGATCATTTTCGGAACCATCGCAAAGATCATCGGCACACAACTCGCCAACCGCCTGTTCACATTTCTCGTCGGCAGACTTCCGTGGTGGGTATCCTGGATCGGCCCGGCCGCCTGGACCCTGTCAATCGGATGGACAACCATCGACCTTCAGGGCCCGGCGAAGAGGAAAACGATACCCGTCGTCCTGTATCTGGGCCTCTGTTCACTCAGAGAAAACCATTCCGGCAGAGAATAACCACCCGAGATCCCGTCCGGTGCGACCGGAATCAGACCGGTGACTGATTGCCGGCTGTTTATGCGTCGGCGTGCTGCATCTTGAATACGTACGCGGCTGCTGCGCCACCGAGGAGCGGACCGACCAGGTAGAGCCATGCGTTCGCAAACGAGCCTCCATTCATCACTCCGTCGACGATAATGGGTCCGAGTCCAACGGCAGGATTGAATGCTCCGCCCGAGATACCACCGACAGCAAATGCCCCTACCATAACGGTGAAACCGATCGCGAGACCAAAGTAGGAATTACCTTCCGACTCGTCGGCCGTAGCGGTGTCGAGAACAACGAGTACGAGCGCAAACGTGAAGATAAACTCGGCCGCGAGCGCCGGGAACGCTGAAGCCGTAGGTGCGGGAGCAAACGATGCACCTGACAGCCATCCGCCGACCAGCGCCGCCACGATACCGCCCAGGAGTTGATAGATCCAGTACTTGATGGCCTCGCTCATCTCGATCGCCCCGCGCATCATCGCGCCGAGCGTGACGGCCGGATTATAGTGGCCACCGGAGATATTGCCGCCCATATAGACCATAACCATCAGCACGCTACCGATAGCGAGAGGTGCGAGGGCCGTGCCATTTGTAACGGTCAGGAATACGGTGAGGACGAGAAAAAACGTTCCGATAAACTCGGTGATATACTTACCCATGGGTGACCTCCGAAAATGTTGAATTGAACGACCAAATACCGGGTGCCCGCTGGCACGGAAGCCCCGAGATTCGGGTGGGGTAGTTTGTGGATACGAAAAGTATACGTGAATCGGCGCGGAGCGTCAAATCGAATGTCGGCCGGGGAGGCGCGTGAGTTGAAGGAGCGGAACGTCGCGACTCAGCCCGCGCGACGCGCCATCAACAGATCCGAATAGGACCGATCGACGAGGTCGTTTTCGTCAATCGCGAACAGGTCCAGAAACCCCTCGCACTGCGCCTGCAGTTTATCCGGCGAGCGTTCTCCGGTCTCGTCGATCGCCTCAATTTCGATGAATGAGCCCAGACCGACTACCCGGTCGATGTGAAATTTGACGTTGTCGATGAAATAAATCTCCCGACGCTTGTCCACCACCACGAGTGTCTCCAGTGCCCCGTCCAACACCCGTTTGAGGTCCGTCTCGGCGGTCGTTCGGAAGAGCCGAACATCGGATCGCTTGGGCCCTTCCTGATCGGGTCGATGGTACTGGATGAGGGTGTTTTCGATCGTTCCCTGTCGCAGCTTGAGCCGGCCCTTCGGTACCACGAAATACGTATCGACCTGATGGTCTTCACCCACAAAACGGGCGTTTCGATCTCTCAGTATGGCCCTGATACGCTCAGGATCGGCGCAGCGGGCCTTGATTTCAATGATGACGGCGTCCATGAGCGCTGGGGCGTGATTTGTCTCGGACAGAGAGGAGCGGTGCGATCCGCCCAGCATTTCGCCGGCGGACAGGCCGAATCATAGCCGGTCGAGTTCTTCGCGGATGACAGCCCGGATAAACTCCGTATTGCGCCAGTACGTCAGCTTCCTGCCGTTCACGAAAAGCGTGGGGGTGGAGTTGAGATGGGTGGCGCGGCCGTGACTGATATCACTTTTAATGCGAGACGTTGTTTCCGGCCGCGCCATACACGCGGTGAACGCCTGAACGTCCCATCCTCGCTGTGTGGCCAGACGACGGTAGAGCGACGATCCGAGGGAGACCTGATTGCGAAACAGATCATCGTGAAATGTCCAGAAGTCTCCAAACTCCTGCGAACATACCCCGGCGCGCGCCGCATCACCGGCTAGCGCATGGAGTTGGGAGGCCATATCCACGTTGATGGTCTTGTCTAGCGGATAGTTCATGAACACCAGCTTCACGTCGTTCCGGAATTCGTAGAGCGTCGGTCGAAGATGGGCCGCCGACTCTTTGCAGGCCGGACACTGGAAGTCTGCGAATTCAACGATCGTGATGGCCGCATCCGGATTGCCCCACACGGCTGCTGTAGAATCGGTCGTCACCTCAATCGGCGGCTGACGAAAATGCGAGTTCATCGCCAGTTTCTCGTTGAAATTACTCGGCCCCTTGAGCTGCTTCTCGTAATTCCTTGCGAGAGAAAATCCCACGCCGAAGAAGATGATCAGGACGAGCGCGACAGTGCCCGTTTTGGGCGCAAAGAGAAGGTCGGAGTCTTTCCCTCGAAGAGCCGAGAAGTACTGTCCCAGATGAAATTTCCATTGCCCGGTTTTCAGCTTTAATCCGGCCGGAAGCGTAAACATGAGACCGAGGTTTGCCGCATACATCCCCACGCACACGGGACACAATACGCCCAGCGTATAAAGGTTGAAGGCTTTCCAGACCGAGAAGAGAACACTTCCGATACTCAGCACCCAGGCGGCGCTCACGAAAGCGGCCGTATTCGCTCTGTTCTTCGACACGACGCCCGAGACGGCCGCCAGCCCGGCAAAGACATAGAAAATCATCCCCCAGACGGCTACCGGGATGCCAAACATACGGGCATAGCTCGATCCCTGAGCCAGATCACAGTTGATCCAGTCGTTGACCGAACATCCACTCGACTCGACGATACCCGCCGACGCAATCGTGAACGTCAAATTGGTTGCATAAAGCGAAAGCGCGGCACCGATGACGCTCAGGACCACGGCCACCCACAGGGCCGTCGTGTTCAGTTCCGGTTGATGTGCACGACGGGCGCGATCCCTTTTCTTGTTCTTTTTCGACGATGAAGCCATTGGGTATCGATTGTTGTTAGTCCTGAAAAAATAATTCTGAGGCGAGTGCCTCTTTTTGTTCGACTGCTATTGTGATGACGTCACCAAGCATCATTATCTACATGGAATGTTCCCGGCCGGGCCCGGATACGACCGCCGACGCTATGTCGTGATCGAGGGCTCTCGTCCAGACGGAAACAATCCTTCCGTCCGTCAAGCGCATAATTCTCGGATATCCGGCGGCCCGGGACGCAGCAATATCAGCGATCTTGAACCGGGAAGATACCGATCCATCCGCTCCTACTTCTCTCATCCAGAGACCTTTTTCTATCCAGGAAACCACAGCACGCGCGGGCGAGACCATCGTCAGGCTGACTCTTCCGACGGGCTCACCATCAGAAATCATGGTACCGGATCCAAACGAGACTCCATCATCGAGAGAAAACGCCATCCTGATCTGCGGCGCACCCGCTCGCCCCGTCACACCTCCGCCCATCGTGTACCATGCGATCGCTACCGCTTCTCCCTGACTCGCCAGCGCGGGTCCATTCACCGGGCAGGCATTAATCTGCCAGGAATCGCCCGAGAGCAGTCGCGGTTCGGACCACTCACCGTGCTCATGGCGGACCGTATGAATGTCGCGCACCTCATCCATGGATCGATTCCGGTAGGCAGCGACGAGCGCTCCCGTTTCCGTCGCCAGAATAGTATTGGGGCAGCAGTCACACGTCCGCTCGTCTAGTACGTGTTCGGCGCTCCGGGTTCCATCCCAAAAAACCGTTCGGCTCCGTAGTGTCATCTCCTTGTTATCATCAGCGAATTTTCGACCATCGAGCCATATCCCCTCAAAACCTCCTTCAACAGGAGCAAAAGCCGCAAATCCATGCTCCGTTGCCGAATCATCGTCGTGCAGCCAGATAGGATCGGTCCAACGCGCTCCTGCGTCTCCAGACAAAGAGACACGAACCCCGTAAGCGTAACGCCCATGACCATTCGCTTCGAGCCAATGCGCAATCATATGGCCATCCTGACCCACAGTGAGCGACGGAACATCGGCCCAGTTCACAAACCACTCGGCACCCGACGAGATAACGTGCGGATCACTCCATACGTCATTAACGGCATCAAACACCGAGAATACGAGGCGATGTCGCCGCGGCTTTTCATCCGGCGCAGACAGTCGCTCGACCCACGAAGCATACACCGTTCCGTCCGGTGCCCGCGTCAGCAGAGGCTCTCCGGCTGGCCTCGATGACGGAATCTCCACGGGATCGACACGCCAATCGGCCGTCGATATAGACGCCTCCGGAACCACAGAGGATGCCACGGCTTCCGTTGTAGAACGTTGCCCGGCGCCTTCGCTCCTTCCCGAAGGCGATCCACACCCGGCACTGGCCAAGAGTAGCCACACCGACAAAATCGCGTGCACAAACCCGGGGAAGAGTTCCAAAAAGTGTATAAAGCGAACCGGATTCAACTTCTGAATTATATGTAGCAACGATCATGTCCGAGTAAAGACACCATCATCCCGGACGAAAAAGGATGTGTGCCGCCAATATAAGACCGGTTTCAAAATCAAACCGACCGCGTATCCAGAATACGCTATTTTTTGTACACAGAAATGAGCTATTTATTGTCCACCGATAAAAGCTATATATTGCCCAATCGAGATACCTTCATTCTATCCGTGTCATCTGACCGGAACGATGCCAAAACCAACCGACAAACTAGCGAGATCACTCGAACTCCTGCGCAGACTGCAGGATGAGGGAAAGATAGCCCTGGCCTCATCGTGCTTTCCAGAAACAGACCGCATACGGTTGGAACGATCGGGGTTCATCTTGCGCATCATGAAGGGGTGGTATATCGCCCAAAGTCCAGATACCCAACCGGGAGAAAGCACCCCCTGGTATACGGCATACTGGACATTTTGTAGCCAATATCTGGAGGCTCGATTCGGCTCCATGTGGTGCCTTTCCCCAGCGCATTCGCTGCTTATCCACGCCGGAAACTGGTCAGTACCCAACCAGCTAACGGTGCGAGCACCCCGAGGAAGAAACAAGCCGACAACGTTCCCTCATGAGACATCGATACTGGAATTGCGGATAGAAATTCCTTCGAACAACGAGCTTCAGGTCGTCCACGGAATGAGAGTGTATCCTCTGGAGTCAGCCCTCTGCCGCGTCTCCCCGTCTTTTTTTAGTAACCACGCCGCTGAAGTACGAACCGTGTTGTCGCTTCTAACCGACGCCTCCATGCTACTGTCTTTACTTCTTGAACGCGGACATACGCGGGCAGCAGGACGAATAGCGGGAGGCCTCAGAAGCATCGGTAAGGACAGAATTGCAGATGATATCATGAGTGCGATGCAAACGGCTCTTCATGATGTTCGCGAAATAAACCCATTCGTGCAAACAATCCTCTTCAGAGCGCCCTCGATTCCCCAATCCGCGTATGTTCACCGAATCCAGATTCTCTGGGAAACGATGCGCCAGGATGTCATGGAACACTTTCAACACAGCACCCGCGTCGCTCCTGATCCCACCATGTATCTCCAAACGGTCGAGGACATCTTCTCAACCGATGCTTACCATTCGTTGTCCATTGAAGGTTATCAGGTCAGTACAACATTAATCGAGCGGATAAAATCGGGTAATTGGGCTCCAGATGAAGATGAATCGGATCGTCAGTATAGAGATCGACTCGCAGCCCGAGGATACTGGCAAGCCTTTCAGAAAGTGAAGGAAAGCGTTCGGTTGGTTCTAGGCGGAGTAGATGTGGGTAGTCTGTTGGAGGACCACCACGGTGTCTGGTATAGAGAACTTTTCGGACCAAGTGTGACCGCCGGTCTTATTCCTCCAGCAAGTCTGGCCGGATATCGTACGGGTCAGGTGTTTATCCGGAACTCCCAGCACGTGCCCCTACATCCGGCTGCAGTAAGAGATACCATGCCCGCGCTTTTCCATCTGATATCCGAGGAACCCGAACCCGCTGTCAGAATCGTTCTGGGACACTTTTTCTTCGTGTACATCCATCCGTATATGGACGGAAATGGACGGATGGCTCGATTTCTGATGAATGTATTGATGGCTTCTGGCGGTCTCCCCTGGACGATCATAAAAGTGGAAGACAGAACCCGTTACATGATTTCGTTAGAACAGGCCAGCGTTCGTCAAGATATTGTCCCCTTCACGACGTTCATAAGTGACACCATCAGCGCTTCTGAAAATCCCTCCTGATAGACCCGTATTCCGGGAGAACTCTCACAGCGCTGACCCTTCCCCTCGAAGACCATCACAGCCCAAATCCGCGTTCAATCGCTCCTTTGATGTCGGGAGGGGTCCATCC
>CAYLHF010000046.1:0-17974 GCA_964383365.1 uncultured Rhodothermales bacterium
ACGTACGTCACTTTTGCTACCCCAACCCGATCGAGAAGCGTCGCACTCCTTACGTCAAAACGATCGTCCGATCCGGTAAAGTTATAGCTGGTGTTGAAGACGAAAAACAGATCGCTTCCCGGTGTATGGATCCAGTCGATACGGATGTTTGCCTGGAGATCACGCGAGAAATTGTCGTACTGAATGAGGGCATTTCCAAACAGCTTCTTGCTCGTGGCGCCTTTCACGGTCAGAGTAAGCGTTGTTGCGTCGAAATCTCCACCCGGCCCGGGTAACCGGAATATCGAATGGTTCAATCCTCCTTCAACCTTAATGAACTTCGAGAAACGGTAGCCAAATCCACCGTTTATAATCGTTCGGTCTCCACTGAAGAACTGACCGATTCGAAGCTGGAGATTGCCAAACAGCTTGCGACTGTTGTCAGTCACCCCGCCTACAACCAACTGATTTGTAGTGTAATTCCCAATGGGTATTTCCGTCTCGGGTCTAATGAAAAACGGATTCGTCAGACGCTCGAATTGTCGACTGAAAGACAGATCGATACGGTCCCGGCGCTGGAAACTCAGATGACTGTCGAGGCCCAGATCAGAAGATTGCTTTCGATTATCCTGTCCCGTGATGACGGATGCGCGAGAGACAACCGTCACCTGTTGGAACAGGGCAGTTCCACCAAATCGTGGACTGAAGGTGGCGAACCCTGAATAGTCGATCATGTCCCTGCGCCGTACAAAGCCGAGTGCTGGCCTGAACCTCTTGCCCACGTTTCGATAGGCGAGACCACCTCCATATAGATCATTCTGTAGTTTCAGGCTGATCGAACCGGCCGCATCGTCGAATTCATGGTTCGAGTCCGTGACGTTGGTGATCCAACCTTCGAGAGAGCTACTCCCCCAGAATCGAGCCGAGAGGTCGACGCCCGCCGCCCGGTTAAAGGCATCGCCCTGTTCAATATCCGTAAATATTGCGCCGAGTGTCGTCCGTGGAAGGATGTCTGCTCGAATGCGGGCAACGGTATTATTGGCCGCGGCCAGACCCGAAGATTTGTCACTCTCCGTCTGAATATTGAGCGCACCCACCGAGAATGGCCCGGCCTGCCCGGTTAGCCGCGCACCGGCAAGAATATCATTGGTAATACCGATCCGTCGGGAGAAAAACGTCTCTGTGGTTCTGGAATCGCCGAAACTGAAAAGTCCCGAACGCTCCAGAAAAAACTCCCTCTTCTCAGGGAAAAACAGGCTGAAACGGGTCAGATCGAGTTGGACATTGTCGGATTCCACCTGGGCAAAGTCGGTGTTGAGGGTCAGATCCAGCGTCAGATTGGATGTCAGCCCATATTTGATATCCACGCCCGCATCGCGGGTAAAATCAGACTCGATCGCCCCGTCCACGCGGAGTTCCTGCGAACCGGAAATGATGTACGGTTTGATCTCGATGTTGCGACCACGCTTGATGTTCTTCAACCCTTTCAGTGTGGCATATCTGGATACCTGATAAATGCCAGACCGATACTTCAGCGGAATGAAAGGCCAGATCGAGGTCTCGTTTTTCCGGTTGATCCAGCGCTGAACCGCCACGCCCATCTCGGGCTCGGCATCTTTGCTGAATCGGATGGTCCGGAAAGGGATCGCCATCTCGAGGGTCCACCCGTTCTCATCAATTCGACCCTCGCTCGAAAAAATCCCGTCCCATTGGAAGTCACTCAATGTCAGGCTTTCATCCGTGATGATGGCGTCGTCCTGCGTTCCCAGTACGTTGGATTCGAAGAGATACGCATTCCGACGATCGTGATAGGTGTCGAGCATCAACCACATGAAATCATCTCGATCGTTGCGACCACCCCGCTCCATATTATTGGCGCGAATTCTGTCGGGCTCACCGTCAGAAAAAATGAACGCGAAATACAGATTGTGTTCGTCGTAGGCGATCTGCATGGACGATTCTTCCGTAGGCCGGTCTCCCTCATTCGGAAGGCGCTGCACAAAATCGTCAATGAGCGGAGCCACGTGCCAGATGGCATCATCGATGATCCCGTCAATTTTCGGGGCGGTCTCAGCATACGTCACCGTGATGTCCGGCGGCATATCCGTACCAGGCGAAGACTGCCCACGGGCTAACGGGACAAGAGTGAACAAAAAAACGGTAGACAGCGTCGCGACGGGCGTTGACTTCATCCTGGGTGCGATATCAGGTAGGTGCCGGATGCGGGCTACCTGCCTGCGCCGATCCGGTCGGGATGATTAAGATGATCAAGCATTACGACGGGATCCGTCGTCGGAAGGTTGCAGACAAAGTTACGACAAACATAGGCCGTGGCCTTCCCATCGATAGCGCGCTGAGTCCTCGTAAAAGGAGCGATGGTTGTGATGGCTGGATCCGTAGCGGTGGCATCTCTGAATACGATCACTTTACTCGGAATATATTCCTTTCGCAGTGCGCGCACCATTTTCTCCGTATCGGGCGCACCGGGAGTTCCCGAAATGACTACTTCGAATGAAGGTCCGAAGGCCATGTCAAGTCCTGAAAGAAAGGCGGTATACGCGGTGGGCGCGCGGGATACGGACGCACTCATAAACCGGACAATAGCGGCCGCGCGCCCCTCCAATTCTGTATTTCCCGTAAACCGTGAGAGCCTGAGCAGATTCATCATAGCCACCGAGTTGCTCGACGGGATGGCGCCGTCGTACGTTTCTTTCTGACGGGCAATCAACGCCTCGCCATCATGCGACGTGATGAACAAGCCACCACCATTGTTGTCCTCGAAATCTTCGTGGAGGATCTGCGTAAGCCGGATGGCCTCCTCGAGATACCTCGTATCGAATCCCGCCTCGTAGAGCTCAATGAGTCCCCACGTCAGGAAAACGTAATCAGAGGCGGTTGCCTCGATTCCAGCCTCTGAATCCCTCCATCGGTGGAGAAGGCGGCCGTCCGGGCCGACCATGGTCGAGAGCAGAAAGTCCGCCGCCCGTCCGGCTCGGTCCAGAAGGTCATCGTCGGCCAGGACGGCCGCTGCCTTCGAGTAGGCAGCAATCATGAGACCGTTCCAGTCGGTGAGCACCTTGTCGTCTTTCCCGGGATGGATTCGCTTCTCCCGCTCGGTGAATAGCCGTTTTCGATCGGCTTCCCACGACGCATCTTCATTTGAATCAGGTACCGCTCGATACAAAATATTCCTGCCGGTCACGGCCTGGGTCGCCTCGTCACGAAAATTTCCTTCCGCAGACACATGGAACATCGCTTCTACCCCGCCGGCATCCGTTCCGAGCACGGTACGTATCTCTTCATCCGTCCAGAGGTAAAAAAGACCCTCCTCTCCCTCGCTGTCCGCATCTTCCGCCGAGTAAAAACCACCCTCCGGGTCAGACATGTCGCGCGACACATACGCCAGAATTTCCTTCGTCGTTCGGGCAAAGAGCGGTTCGCGCGTCACCTGATAGGCTTCGGTATACGCCAGGGTAAGCATCGCCTGATCGTAGAGCATCTTCTCGAAGTGTGGCACCGTCCATGTGGAATCCGTCGAATACCGATGAAATCCAAACCCCACATGATCGTAGATGCCCCCTGCACGCATGTGTTCGAGGGTCCGGCTCACCATCCGGGTTGCCGACTGGTTACCGGTACGTACGGCATATCGCAGGAGAAAAAGCAGATTGTGCGGAGACGGGAATTTTGGAGCACCAGAAAAACCACCATTCTGCGGATCGAATCTCCCCGAAAAATCAGTAAATGCACGGTCTAATATCTCTGTCTGCAAATCCTGAGGATCATTGTTCGGATTGACAGCCCCGGAAACGGCGGCCGAAATATCTTCTGCAGATTTCAGTACATCCTCTCTTTTCCGAGACCATGCATCGGCAATCCGTGGTATCAGATCCAGCATCCCTATCCTTCCGAATCGACTCTCCTTCGGGATATAGGTCGTCGCGAAGAACGGCTTCTTGTCGGGGGTGAGAAGGACATTAAGCGGCCACCCGCACGAACCACCCATCATCTGACAGACGGTCATGTAGAGATTGTCGATGTCCGGGCGCTCCTCGCGATCCACCTTGATCGAAATCATCGACTCATTCAGAAGCACGGCAACCGAATCATCCTCAAACGATTCGTGCTCCATGACGTGGCACCAGTGACAGGTGGAATACCCGATCGACAGAAATATCGGTCGATCCAGTTTCTTTGCCACCTCAAAGGCCGGTTCTCCCCAGGCAAACCAGTTAACCGGATTATCCTTGTGTTGCAACAGGTACGGACTTTTTTCCGATGCCAGATGATTCCTTAATTCCATGGGGTGGTTCTGGGTGCAGGCAGTGGTTACCGGGAGCACGATGAGCAGAAGATAGAACGACAGACGGGAATTCACGGGGGTCTTCACTAATTACGTGGACGTGGGCATCCACTCGTTCGTCGCCAGGCCGAGCGAGTGGAGACTTCCTGAAGGAGGCTACTCGTCACCAGCGACGAGTTCGAGCCGATACTCCGTTGTCAACCCGGGGTCCAGAGTTACACGTCCGATCGCGTCTACTCTAAGATAAAGTCTCGACATGCGGCCTGTCTGCAACGAATCACCCCGGCGTTCCCGATCACCCGCGCTCCTGTCGTCGCGGCCCTCTCGATCGACCCGGTCGTGAAACGTGTCTTCGTCCGCGCTTATAAAGAGATACGTTGCGAGCACATCAGCCTCCTCGGCCGAGGGTGCTACAATTGTGACGCTCTGACTGCCGGTAGCCGAGTAGCCGGTGCGAGGATCGATGATGTGGTGATACCTGACACCATCCTGCGTAAACGTCCGTTCATAGTCGCCACTCGTGACGACCGCCATATCACGGGCATCGAGTGTCGCGAGCAGCGTCTTATCGTCTCTGGGATGACGAACACCCACTCGCCACGGGGTATCAGGTCCTTTTTCACCCGAGACGTACAGGTCTCCACCCGCATTGATCAGGAAATCCGTTCGGCCGAGCGAGTGCAGCACCGAGGCTCCGCTATCGATGGCGTACCCCTTGGCTATCCCTCCGAGATCTATTTTCATATCGACCTCAGAAAGGAACGCCGTCGTGTCGCGTTCGCTCAGAATCAATTTCCTGAAATCGACCAATTTGCGGGCACGTGTAATGGCAGAATCAGGAGGAAGATGGGGCTCCTGGTCGTCGGAAAAACCCCAAAGTGTGGTGACGGCCCCAACCGTGACATCGAATAGCCCGTCGAGTCTGACGGCGTAGGATTTTGCCCTGGATAAAATGGCGAATGTTTCGGGGTGAACTTTAACCGGAAGCATCCCTGCGTTTCGGTTCACGAGTGAGATCTCACTCGTCTCCCGATGCATGCTGAGAAGCGCCTCGACCCGTTCCATCTCCTGAAATGCCCGTACCAGATCGGCACGACCTTCTTCAACATCAGAGTGAACGAGCGTGGCATCGACGATCGTACCCATGAGGTACTTCGACACCTTAATCTGGTAGCGAAGACTGTCGGTCTGGGCGCGGGCACTGAGCACCCCCGTCCACAGGAAAACCGCACTCAGAAAATACCTACAAAGAGATGCCATCCAGGGTACTCTGCCCGTCGAGCCGAATGCTTACGCGAGCGGGAATGCAGGCAAGAGAATCTCCCGCCCGATGTGTGTGACCGAGTTCCATGCATGTCTTGTGACGACAGGACGCATCCACAACCTGAATACCTCCATTCCTGATCGACACCGTTACATGTCCTTTCGTTCCTTCGATCCGGTGCGATCTCAGGTCCGAACCCAGTGGAAGCGTGAGAACAGGAACACCATCACGGAAAATTTCTGCCGTGCTGGCTTTTCCCGAGGACGTACCGACACGATACCGAAGAAGGATCGGATTGGTCAGAGCTCGTGGAAAGTCATGCGCCCGGGCCATCGACTTGAGTTCCAGCGCGAGGGCATCCGTCCCGTCGTAAAAATTATACAGAAGACCATTCTGCAGGTAGGCGATATCTCCCGCGTGATGTCCGGGAAGTGGAAACGCCTCAACCGTGATCGCGTCCGTACCGATGTCTCTACGCTTCAGAAACGCGTCTACCAGCCGGATGCTCTTGCTCGCATCGTCTGTCAACAGGTTCAACGAGAACGTGTTCTTGCCATCGGTCCGAAGCGCTTTCGTCCTGCCAAATGTCGTCGCCGGTGCCAGAATGGCTGCAGAACCGGCCGCAATCAGTCCTTTTCTTAGAAAATGTCTTCTGTCCATGATCCAATCCCTTTTTCGGGTAATAAGGTCTCAAAGTTAGTGTGTTTCAGTTACCCGTTCATGAATTAGCGATACCAGCGCATCCTGATATGCATTTTCATCCGATTTTCTGAATCCCGCGTGTTGAAAACGAATCACTCCGGCCGTATCGATAAACACGGTGGTCGGCATCCCCTTGATTTCGAATAGAGAAGGAATTGAGCCTTCAGGATCAGGTAAAATCGGAAACGGAAGAGCTATGCCCAGGTCCTGCAAAAAGGCGTGCATCGATCGTGCATCGGTATCAACGTTGATTGCCAGGACCCGGACGCCATCATCCCGATATGCGCGCTGCAGTCTTGCCAGAAAAGGCATTTCTTCACGGCAGGGACCACACCAACTTGCCCAGAAATCGAGCACAACGACCTCACCTTTCGAATCGTTCAGATCAAATTTTTCTCCCGTAATCAGTTTGCCAGTGAATTCCGGGGCTGGTGCGTCCGTCTTCTGTGCGAATGATACGCTCGAATAACACAGTGTTATCAGCGCAAGAAAAAGCAGTCGTTTCATCATTGTGTCCATACGAGATTCTTTGGCTTCTCTGGGATAAGACACATCGGTATGGGCAGCTACGTACCCCGGACTGTATTATTCTTTGTGTCCAGCAGACACGCCGCCCATCCGGGGCTTCCAGCGATTTTCTTTGTAGACGGACCGCATGTCAGCGAGGACTTCTGAATCTATGCGTAATGTCTTGCCACCGGCCACATCCACGTTTTCCACCGGAGCGATACGTAAGTCGTAGTTCTCCCATCCCATGTAATCGATCAGAATCTGCTGGAACTCGGCGTCGACAATTCCGTCTGCCGGCCCGTCATAGAACCCTCGAGTCTTCCACATTTCCTGAATCTCGGAGGCCAATTCGGGAGTAACCGGGATCATGTTCTCCTCTCGGGACTGAGTGAAATACAGGTTATTCAGCTTGTAGAGCCGTTCCAGCTCCGCAATCGGGGTGTCGTGATCGTAGACTGAAATGTCAATGAAGTTATCCATCCCGTCGTATCCGGCTCCCTTACGAACCACGAGCATGGCAGCACTCTGCTCACCGCGTTGATCTCCGCCTGCTTTCCCACCTGCTTTCAGTGCAGCCATTAAACGGTCTGCCAGCGGACCACTCGTTTGCTGATACGCGTCTGCCATTGCTTCGACCGTTTCCTTCGAAACCAGGATATTGCCCTGAGCCGTAAAGCCATATCCTGTCAGGACCGTGCTTATGTTGTCCTGCTCCGGTCCCATCGCTTTGACAGATCCATCTTTCTGACCGATCCGACCACCCCGCCAATTAAATGCCTCACTGCCTGTCCACGTAGCGGCATTCCCGAGGGCATCGACCATGCCGACCTGTCTCTGTTCACGATTATCGTCGTTTGCGAGTATGATTCGGAGGGCTTCCTCGGCTGTTGCCCCATTTTCCATCAGGTCCAATCCTTTTATCCCGTAGGCCAGGCTGGCAAAACTCTGCGTCGCAACCGCGCCCACGCCGGCCCGCGCCCAGGGAACCACCGGACGCACATTTGGAAATTTAGACTGAACGACCACACCCAGATCTCCCGTCTCCGGATCGAATCCGACTATGGAAAACGTTGAGACCAGCGGGCTATTGCCCGAGCTGGCAGTCGAGCGGGCCAGCACAAGAATTATTGCCACACAGGCGATTGACAGGAGCGTGCCTGCCCATAGCGGCAGTCGGATTCTGGTCATAATAATCTCTCTCTTAATACCCATAGATCGATAATTCATCTCGCCTCATGTACAGGGCGAGCACAATGGCGAGCAGCGCCGAATTGGCCATAAGTGCCGAACCACCGTAGGACAGGAACGGAAGCGGGATTCCGATCACCGGCAATAGTGCCGTAGCCATTCCTACATTTATCATGATGTGGATGAGATAGACACCGACGGTCCCGGCCGCCATCATAACCCCGAACGGATGCTTCATCCGGCTACCGAGTATGATGATTCTGACCAGTAGCGCCAGGAAAAGCCCGAGAACAGTCAGTGTCCCCAGGAACCCGAATTCCTCTCCGATCACGCTGAACACAAAGTCGGTCGACTGCTCGGGTATATACGCCCCCTTGGTCTGGGTGCCTTGCATATACCCTTTACCGGTCAGTCCCCCGGACCCGATGGCCGCCATGGACTGAACCTGATGATAGCCTTCCGCCAGCCGGTACTGTTTGGCCCCGGGATCGGTGAACGAGCGTACCCGGGCCACCTGATGGGGCTGAAGGATGCTGGTCAACGCGAGTGTCGCAACCAGTACAGTTCCTACTGAAAACAGCGCAGCGAGGACGGTCTTCTTTCTATCCCGGGTTCGAAAAAACATATACGCGCTGAAACCGACTGACAGAACGATGGCTGCCGGCAAGTAGACGATAGCCAGATATCCCGCGACGGCAGGAGCGATCATGATAAGCAGCAGGTCGAATTCGAGACCACTCCAGAAAAGCACCACCGGAATGAGGCCGAAGAAAACCAGGGCGGTTCCGGTATCATTCTGCATCACGACCAACACGGCCGGAAGCATGATCATACCAACGATCAACAGCGCAAATTGGATACCCATACTCTTCGGCCGACGCAGACCGATCATCTGCGCGACTCCGAGAACCGTCCCGACCTTGGCCAATTCCGAGACTTGAAACTGGATACCTCCCACCGAGAGCCACGACCGTGCACCATTTATTTCCCGGCCAAATACCAGAGCGGCGATCAGGAAAAGAACGGTCACCAGATATATGGGAAACGCTGCGTACTGATAGAATCGGACGGGGAATAAAAGTGCCAGGACCAGGCCTCCCATCGCGATCAGCATCCACTGCATCTGACGATTATAGTTAAACCGAACGCTGTCGAGGAGAAATTCAGATGCCGGTCCGTGCGTGGTCGAATAAATCGCTGCCAGCCCGATACCGCAGATCCCGATCCACAGTAGCACGCTCACGACATCCAGTTTTTCGTACCAGTTTCTCACGATTACCTGTCAGGCAGAGTTGGTCTCGGTTCGATGGTTATCTCGTTGATTCATTCTATATCGGAGGCTATGGAGTCGATTTCTGCCTCGCCGGTAGCGGATCACTCACCCGATCCATCGCCATCTTGAGTATCCACGCGCGACGTGTTGTACCCGTCAGGTACCGCTCTGCAACGAGGCTCGCAATCGGACCGGCAGCAGTTGACCCGTACCCCGCATTCTCGACCACGGCCGCAATGGCGATGACGGGATTATCTACCGGTGCGAACATGATGAACACCGAATCGTCCTCCCCGCGACTGTTCTGTGCGGTACCCGTCTTGCCCGCCGATGACACACCGGGAATAAGCAGCCAGCTGTCTTTTTTTGAGATCACTTCTGCCATCCCCCGCTTCACGACATCAAAATAAGCAGGATTGACGTGAATACTTTCTGTCGATTCCCAATCGCCACGTACGACATCTCCTGTGAGCGGTTGATGCAGCTCACGGACGAGGTGCGGAGTGACAAGTCTTCCTTCATTCGCAATCGCCGCCACATAACGGGCGAGTTGCATCGGTGTCACCCCGACGTCTCCCTGACCGACCCCCAGGTTCATCGGGGTCCCTACGTTCCATCGTCTGACTCCGTACGCCCGGTCATAATACGCGGAATCAGGGATCAGACCCGGGTCCTGTTCGGAAATATCGATCGCCACCCGGTTTCCGAATCCGAACCCATGGGCATAGCGACTGAACGTATTCACATCGATACGCCTCATCATCTCGAAAAAAAACGTGTTACAGCTCTCTCTGATGGCAGCTTTTACGGCGATATTGCCGTGTTCGGCCAGACACTTCATCGTCTTTCCGCGTCCTCGGGGATGTCCGCCCGGGCAGTAATACGTTTCATTTGGCGTAATCGCACCTTCCTGTAGTGCCATCAGGGCAATGAAAGGCTTTAATGTTGAACCCGGCATTAACCGACTCGACGTGGCCCGATTGAAGATGGGCTTCTCTTCGCTCTTCGTCAGATACCGCCACCGTTCCGGTGTGATTTTTCCGGTTAGCTCGCCGAGGTCATAGTCCGGTGCACTCACGAGCGAAATGAGTTCTCCGTTTCTGGGATCGAGGGCAACGAGAGCCCCTCGCTTATTGACAAACAAGGACTCGGCGAACGCCTGAACGTCACTGTCCAGCGTCAACTCGACGTTATACCCACTCTTAGGCAGTAAATCCTCCTGTCCGCCCATCCATGATTCCACGCGCTGACCACGAACGTTGACCAGCGAGATCTTGCGTCCCGGCTCGCCTCGCATGATCGATTCCTGACTCCGCTCAATTCCCATCTGTCCGATCAGATCTCCCGACTGATAGCCGGATTCCACGTGACGAGCGAGGTCGTTTTCGCTGATCTGCCTCACGTATCCCAGGGCGTGCGAGGCCCGCGCACGGGTCAGGTATTTTCTGCGTTGATCGACTTCATAACTGATACCGGGTAGATGTCGCTTGTTCTCCTGCACGCGAGCCAATACGTCGAACGTGATACCTCGCTCGATGAGGCTGGGTCGAAAATAGCTCCACTTTCGAGCCCGTTGTACTCGATTAGCGATAGTGGAATCGGGAAGACCCAACAAGTCGGCGAGCATAGCGACTCTGGACGTATCCCAGTACAGTGGAGTGACCAGAACAGAATACGCGGGTTCGTTGTCCACCATCAGCGTACCATTCCGATCATAAATCGCCCCTCGGGCCGGGAGTATGCGCTCAATCCGGCTCGCATTACTTCGCGATTCGCCCGAGTAGGCAGTAGAATCGAGTAATTGCAGTTGTGCCAGACGCAGGATAAGTACACCCAGAATGACCGCGATAAGGGCGAGAAATATGTTGGTCCTGGGCCGATTTTCGTCCATCTACTGGAGAGAGCTTGCTACATCATGGGAAGGGACGTGTCTACATTTGCCTACCATTGCATCACGCGTCCAGTTCGGAAGAAAGAAACATGCTACCGTTCGACCTGTTCCTGAAACGGATCGGTAACGAATGTGGTTATCTGAGCGATCTCGCTGTAAATAGGGCCTACTTATTGCAGTTCTTTAAGCTGCAACCGTTATTGAGCTGATGGACCCGGAATCGAACGATGTCTCGTTACATTCTTCCATGATCTGACACCAAACATCCGAGCGGGCTGGAGTTTTCCCGGGCCCGCATGGTTGGAAGGCCCGTTCAGACGAGTTGAATACAGTGATGCCATTATACGGCCGGATAATAAGAGAACGAATGAATTCAAACCCTTTCCCCCGATTCCGTCCGCTGGTGACGGCGCTTTTTCTAATGATCGCCGGTTCCCTTGTCCATAGTGTGCCGGCTTCGGCCCAGTATTTTGGTCGTAACAAGGTTCACTATGACGATTTTGATTTTCACAGCTTCAAGACCGACCACTTCGAATTCTATCTGTATCCCGAGGAGGAAAAAGCGGTAGAAGACGCCTCGCGCATGGCCGAACGGTGGTACCAACGTCATTCCAGAACCTTCCTCAGGGAGTTTTACAAAAGAAAACCCGTCCTGTTTTATGCCAATGATGCTGATTTCCAGCAGACCAATGCGATCAACGGGACTCTGGGTGAAGGGACCGGAGGTGTCACAGAGGGACTGAAGGAGCGCGTCATCATGCCGCTCACGGGGAGCTACAGAGAGACGGACCACGTACTCGGTCACGAACTGGTCCACTCTTTCCAGTATGATATCGCTCTTTCCCGGACGGACTCTGTTCGATTCGCGATGCAGCTCCTTCCGCTGTGGCTTGTCGAAGGTATGGCTGAATATTTCTCCGTGGGTCGAAACGATACGCATACTGCGATGTGGATGCGCGATGCAGCTCTGCGTGATGATCTGCCGACGATCCAGACGATCACAACCGACATGAGCTATTTCCCCTATAGATATGGTCAGGCTTATCTGGCGTACATCGGTGGAAAATACGGTGACGCGGCCGTTGCCAATCTGTTCAAGCTCGGCGGCCGAACGGGAGTAGATTCAGCATTCGTTTACACGCTGGGAATCACCGCTGACTCGCTCTCCAATGAATGGATTCAGACCGTAAAAGAAACGTACTTACCCCTTACCGAAAATCGCACTCCCGCCGAGAAGGCCGGACGAAAGGTCCTGGCGAGTGACATCGATGCCGGGAAGATGAACATTTCTCCTGTTATCAGCCCGGACGGACAGTATGTGGCTTTTCTCTCTGAAAAAGATCTCTTCAAGATCAACCTGTTTATCGCGGATGCGAGAACAGGGAAGATCGTCAGGAGCTTGAAAGGCACGTTCCGCGACTCTCATTTTGATGCGATCCGGTTCATCAGTTCGGCAGGATCGTGGTCGCCCGACGGAAAACGATTTGCGTTTATCACGTTTGTCGAAGGAGACAATGAAATCGCCCTCCTCGATTGGGCCTCTGGCTCGATCGAGCGCAGAATTTCGGTCGATGGAGTGACAGCGATTACCAATCCCGCGTGGGCACCTGACGGGAAACACATCGCCTTCTCCGGAATGGACGGCGGGATTAGCGATCTATATCTCCTCGACCTGGAGACCAACGAGGTTCGTCAGCTCACGAATGACCGGTATTCGGACTTACAGCCGGCGTGGTCTCCTGATGGAAAAACGTTGGCGTTCATTTCGGACCGGGGTCGTAATGGAACGAATTTCGCGACGATGGACTATGCGAAGGAACGCCTCGCCCTGATCGATACGGAATCAGGTGATATTCGGGTGTTGAGACCTTTTGACGGGCTGCACACCAACCCTCAGTTCTCTCCGGATGGCAAGAATCTCTTTTTTATATCGGACTACGATGGATTCAAGGACATCTATCGCCTGGCCCTGGACACGGAAGATGTGTTCAAGATCACGAATCTTCAAACCGGTGTTTCCGGCATTACCGCGATGTCTCCGGCCATGACAGTCGCTGCGCAGAGTGGTCGCATGATGTTTTCTGTGTTCAGCGACGGCGGGTACACGGTCTTCTCCAAGGAAGCCGATGAACTCGTAGGCTCATCGGTCCTCGTCACCGGAAACGGCGACCCCGCGATAGCAGGAGTCTTGCCGCCGTATCGGGGCGTCGGCGAAGGACTCGTTGGTAACTATCTCGACGATCCACTCACGGGGCTTCCCGATGATCAGGATTTTGATCTCGACGAATACAAGGCGGGGCTGAAACTAGATTATGTGGCACCGCCGAGCGTGGGTGTCACCGCCGGCGGTCCGTTCGGGACGGGTATTACGGGAGGAGTCGGACTCTTCTTCAGTGATATGCTCGGTAATCAGAACCTGACCGTCGTCGCCCAGGCCAACGGATCGCTGAAAGACATTGGTGCCCAGGTAGGCTACCTGAATCGAGGACACCGACTCAATTATGGTGGTTCTGCAGGTCATATTCCGATCCTGTTCGGTTCCTCGTTCGTCGGCCCGACACAGATCGATCCGGTCACCGGGCTTCCGTCACAGACCATCAACCAGTTGCGCCAGCGAATTTTTATCGATCAGGTTGACGGACTGGCATCCTATCCGTTTTCTACGACGCGCAGACTCGAGCTCTCGGCAGGATTTACCCGCTACGGGTTTGATTACGAAGTCGACCGATTCTATTTCAGTCAGGCCGGTGTCAGAAGGGAGCGATCCAGTCTGAATGATCTGGAACCGGACGCCGTCTATTTTGCTACGGCCGGTATTGCTCTTATTTCTGATTACTCTTTCTTCGCATTTACGTCGCCCGTTCGTGGGGGTAGATCCCGATTCGAAGTCTCTCCGTTTGTGGGATCGGAGACCTACGTTCAGATCCTGGCCGACATCCGGCGATATCTCTATCTGAAACCATTCACACTCGCCGTGCGCGGTCTGCACGTCGGTAACTATGGAGCGCAGGTAAACAACAATAACTCCCTGTTCACGCAAGAATATCTCGGTTATGCCAACGGGAGAGGATTCGTTCGTGGATACAGTTTTACATCGTTCAATGATCTGGGCGAGTGTACGGCCACAGCTGACGGCAGGTGCGCCGAGCAGGAACGCCTGCTGGGAACGAGGATTGCGACGGCCAGCGTCGAATTACGTATTCCTTTACTCGGAACGAATTCGTTTGGTTTACTCAATTTCCCGTACCTGCCGACTGAACTTTCCTTCTTTGCCGACGGCGGCGTGGCGTGGACCCAGGACGATCTTCCGATTCTGAAATTTGAGACCAAGCCGACCGCCGAGCGCGTTCCGGTCTTCAGTACCGGCGCCTCGACCCGCATCAATCTGTTTGGATACACGGTGCTCGAAGTGTTCTATGCCAAGCCATGGCAGCGCCCTGGGAAGGGCGCCCACTTCGGGTTCCAGATCGTTCCCGGATGGTAATGAGGAGTCCAGCGGCGACGGGGTTTCACCCCCGTCGCCGCTGGACTATCTTGCCCCGTTCACTTTGAGCGATTCCGGGGCATGTATTCCTACTTCCAGTCTCTTCTTTTCCGGCTCGATCCAGAGAGAGCCCACCATGTGGCGGTCACCGCCGCTCGCGTGGCTCAGCGAGTGGTTCCATTCGTTATCGAATCGAAATACACCTACGCCCATCCCGCACTCCACACGGAACTCTTCGGCAAACATTTTACCAATCCGATCGGGCTCGCTGCCGGATTCGATAAGAATGCCGTGCTGATTCCGTTCTGGAAGAATCTGGGGTTCGGATTTGTCGAAGTAGGATCGGTCAGTGCGCGGAAAAGCAAAGGAAACCGGCGACCGCGGGCGTTCCGTCTCCCCGATGACCGGGCGCTTGTCAATCGGATGGGGCTCAACAATCAGGGCGCCCATCGTATTGCAACTCGCGTTCAACAGTACGCAGGAACCCGGGCGTTTCCCATCGGAATCAATATCGCGAAAACCCATGATCCTTCTATCGAGGGCGAGGCCGCCGTGGCCGACTTCTGTCTGAGTTTCCGCGCCATGGCGCCCCACGCAGATTATGTCGTCGTCAATATATCATGCCCGAATACCGCAGAAGGCAAGACGTTTGAAGATCCAAACGCGCTAGATGATCTCCTTCGCGCAATTGCTCGCGAGCGAAACGAACTGGAACGCAACATTCCACTAATGGTCAAATTATCACCGCCCGTGACGGACAACTTTGTACTTGATTCTCTGGTTGACGAACAGGTCATGGTTGCTCTCGCGCATGGAGCTAACGGGTTCATCGCCACGAATACAGCACCGGACCGGCAACACGTTCATACGTCGGAGGAAACGATCAGGCGAATTGGAAAGGGCGGATTGAGCGGCCCACCGATCGAAACACGATCCACGCAACTCGTTCGATATCTATACAAAAAGACGAATGGCCGGGTCCCGGTGATTGGTGTGGGTGGAGTTTGCTCTCCTGAGACGGCGTATGCCAAAATCAAGGCGGGCGCATCGCTTATTCAGCTCTACACCGGTCTGGTCTACGAAGGCCCCGGACTGATTCGCTCGATCAAAGAAGGATTGGTTCATCTCCTCCGCGACGATGGACTGTCGACTATCAGAGAGGCTGTTGGCAAGGATGCCGGGTGAACGCCGGGTCCCTTTACATTTCGAACCCTACATCCTAACCTGTCCTCTCGTCCAAGCCCTCCACCGGACTCCGAACTGACTCACCCGAATGGCCTCACTGGTTCCTTTTAATACTCTTCCTGAACTGTTCGACCGGCTTTCCGCCCACTTCGAAGGACAGAACAGAACGGTTCTCAGATACATGAGCCGGGAGTCAAAGCAGTGGACCGACATTACGTGGGAGGGGTTTCGTGAGCGCGTCCATGCGATGGCCGGATATCTGTACGGACGGGGTATTCGGTCCGGAGATCGCGTCGCCATTCTCTCCGAAAATCGTCCGGAATGGGCCATTACAGATATGGCGACGCAGATTCTGGGAGCCATCAACGTGTCTCTGTATACATCTCTTCCCGCGTCCCAGGTCGCTTACATCATCCACGACTCGGAGGCAAAACTCTTCGTCGTCTCTACAGGAATTCAATACAAGAAGGCGGCCGAGATCTTCAATCTCTGCCCTGCCCTGACGGATGTGGTCACTATGTCCGAGCCCAAGAAAGGCAGACCGGAATTTGTCTGCCTGTTCGACCGGGCGGTGGAAAAGGGACGAGAGGACTACAAGAAATACGAGACCGAGATCGCAGACCTGTGCTCGAAGGTCCGACCCGACGACACGGCCGCACTCATCTATACCAGCGGGACCACAGGAAATCCCAAAGGCGTTATGCTGACGCATCGGAATTTTTGTGAGAATGCCAAATCGGCGCTGGACTCTGTTCCGTTCAGTGAGAAAGACCACCACCTGTCGTTTCTTCCCCTCTGTCATTCTTTCGAACGCACGGCCGGGTACACAGCCGTGCTCGCCTGCGGCGCTCGAATTACGTACGCTCAGAGCATCGACACGGTGAGCAAGGACCTTGTTGCGGTGCAACCGACAGTCATGATTTCTGTCCCACGACTGTTCGAGAAGGTGTATAACTCGATCGCTAAATCGGTAGCCGAGGGCTCCAGGGTGAAACAGGCCATCTTTAACTGGTCCGTATCGTCTGGGAAAAAGTATGCCCTCCGAAGAATCGCTGGACGTCGTACCGGACCTGTTCTTTCAACCCGAAACGCCGTGGCCCAGAGGCTCGTATTTTCCAAACTCCACGAAAAACTCGGTGGCAATCTCCGATTTGCGGTCTCGGGAGGCGCCGCCCTACCGAGGGAAATCGGAGAGTTTTTCATGGCGGCCGGCATCATTATCGTCGAGGGATATGGACTTACCGAAACGTCACCGGTCCTGAGTATCAGCCCGTTTTCCAAGCCGCGATATGGATCTGTCGGGCATATCATCCCCGGCGTGACCGTAGGAATTCGATCTCTCACGGACGGATCGATTATTGGGCAACTGTCTGGAGAACAGTATCCGAATTCCCTCACAACCGAGTCCGGTGAGATCCTGGCCAGGGGTCCGAATATCATGAAGGGATATTGGAAAAATCTGGAGGCGACGAGAGAAGCCATTGACACCGACGGTTGGTATCACACGGGCGACGTAGGACGCTTCGACGACGGATACCTTCTGATTACCGATCGTATCAAACATATGATCGTCTCCAAGGGAGGGAAGAACATATATCCCGGACCCATCGAGGACGGGTTCAAGAGCGAACCGCTGATCGATCAGATGATGGCTGTCGGAGAAGGACGTGAGTACCTGACCGCACTGGTTGTCGTAGATGAAGAGGCGGTCCGGAGTCTTGCGAAAGAAAAGGAACTCTCAGGGAAGATGGCGGATCTGCTGGAAAATGAAGAGATCAAAAAAGCCTACCATACCCTTTTCAGAGCGTATTCCAAATCGGTTTCAGCCCCGGAGAAAATAAGAGACTTCCGCTTTGTCCGTGACGCCTTCACCGTCGAGAACGGGATGATGACGCCCACGCTCAAGCTCAAGCGAAAAGTGATCTCTTCGAGCTATGCCGACCTCATCGAAGAGATGTACCAGGGAATTGTGTAGCATTCTTGCTGCGCTCCCTCCCCGTCCGGTTCGGCCGCCCCACCTCTCCCGGAGGCCACCCACGTCTCGTGACCGCCGTGTACCCATGCACCCGAATTGTCCATCCCTGAAACACTTTCTGATAATGGGCATAGGAGCGCTTCCTCGGGGTGTAGCGCAGCCCGGTAGCGCGCTTCGTTCGGGACGAAGAGGTCGTGGGTTCAAATCCCGCCACCCCGAC
>CAYLHF010000047.1:0-6666 GCA_964383365.1 uncultured Rhodothermales bacterium
CTGCCGCTTCTACAACAATGCCCCCAGCCGGGTGGTCAGCCTGTCCAGATCGGCCTGACTGTTGTAAATATGCGTCGAAAAGCGCAAGCCGTTGTAGTCCGGTATTGGAATGACCTTCACGATTATCCCTTCGTGTTTCAGTGCTGTAGCGACCGTATTGTTTCTAGCGTTTTTGAGAGATACACTAACGATACCTGTCGCCAGGTCATTCGACGCAGGCGTAATGATGCGTAGTCCTTTCAGACGGATCAATCGGTCGCGGAGCATCGTGTTGAGTTTCCGGCAGCGAGCCTCGATTTTTTCTTTTCCGATCTGATTATGGAAGTCCATCGCGACACCATGTCCGAGAATCTGGGCAACGTTTCTTGTGCCTGACGAGGCCGTATAGGGTGCGTATCCATAAGAAAGGAAGGTGGGTCGAATCTGGTCCTGGATCTCTTTCCGGATGTAGAGCAGGCCGCTTCCTTTCGATGCCAGCATCCACTTATGGCTACTTGAGGCGTAGGTGTCTACACCGAGCTTCTTGACATCGACGGACAACATACCCGGCGCCTGTGCGCCATCGGCGACCAGAAGAATGCCACGCGGACGCGTGATGGCAGCGATTTCCGCGAGAGGCATCTGAAGCCCCGTGATGGTCGAGACGTGGCTGAAACTACACACCCTCGTCCGGTCCGTGATGTGATCGCGGACAAGAGAGAGTATTTGATCCTTATCCAGCACGGGCACCGGCATCTTCATCTGGACGATTTTCACACCGCTGACTCTTTCTGCCTGCTCCCAGCCGACAAATCCGCCGTGGTGCTCGTGATTTGTCATCAGGATTTCATCGCCCGGTTTGAGGTCGATCCCGTCGGCGACCATATTCATGCCTTCGGTTGTATTTCGGGTGAGAGCAATTTCGCCCTCGTCTGCGCCCAGAAATGTCTCTGCTTTTCGTTGGACGTCATCCATCCGGGCCCCGACCGGGCCGAATACATTTGCTGCGGGATTCCCCTCGATCTCATACAATGCAGATGAAATCGCATCGAGGACGACCCGGGGTGTCGCTCCCAGCGTTCCACAATTCAGATGCGAAATGCCCGGATTGAACAGAAATTCCTCCCGGACACCTTTCCAGAAATCATCGTCAGGCAGTGTGACGGCTCTATCGCCGAACTCTCTCAGGCGCTCTGCGACCGACGATGTCAGTTTCACAGAGCCGGGAAGAACCAGGAAGGCCGGTAGCAAATTGGTGACAAAACGGCGTCGATTCATACCCATGATGTTGTCAATCTCAGATGATGTTGAACAGAAAGTGAACATACGACGCCCGCGTCGTTCGATTGAAAATACCCGTAGCCATAGTTAAAGATCTGATATTACAGTATCATTATGTTCCTTTAATTTCCAGTTTCAAGTCCGGTGAGAAGCTCTCACTTTCTGGACGCAGCCCATGGAACCCGTTCCACGTCGGTCTGCATGTTAGCCGATTCCAGGTGCGCCCGAGATATTTGCATCCGATTTGTTTGGTGCGCCGTCGTGATCATTCTGAGTTCGACGACAACCGCAGACGCGAGACAGGCGTCGAATGGCTACCGGTATCTCCAGGATATCTGGACCACCAGGGACGGATTGCCGCAGAATTCTGTCAATGACATCGTACAGACCAACGACGGCTTCCTCTGGTTGGCTACGTATGACGGACTGGCCCGGTTTGACGGCGAAGTTTTCGACGTCTTCAGAATGGCCAACACATCCGGATTCCCCAGCAATCGGGTCACTTCACTGCTGGAAACGAAAAATGGAGACCTGTGGATTGGTACAGAGAGTGGTCTGGTGCGATACAGACGTGGTCGGTTTCGAACTTACACGGAGTCAAATGGATTATCGTCCGACTACATCAATAGTGTTGTCGAGGACGCCCTCGGACAGCTCTGGGTCTCGACCGGGAGTTCATCGTCGAACCTGTCCAGACTTGCGGATGGTCGGTTCGTAGCGGCGTTGCCACCCGGTACGAGGACACCGACAAGCAACTTCCTCTACGCAGATCGGGACGGTGCCGTATGGGCGGCGGAGCGGACCCGTGTCATTCGACTGCGAGGTGGCGTACAGACCGTTTTCGAATTACCCGGCTTGACATCGAGTGACATCGTGCGTCAGGTCAACGAAGATTCTAATGGCACGATCTGGATCGGTACCGGTCAGGGGAATGTGTATCGTCTTGAAGACGGTCGGATGAAGCTGCAAGTCCGTCTGGCACGACCGTCCGGGGATATCGAACGGTATATGTTTTCTGACGGGCTTCGGTCGATGTGGACAGCAACTACCCAGGGGTCTCAATTATATATCGGGGGGAAACTGGTCACAGAAGTTCAGAGCACGGCCAAGGGCGCTCCAGGCATAGGGGCTATCGTCCAGGACAGTGAAGGTAATATCTGGATCGGGACCAACGGCAGTGGACTCGTCAGATTATCCAGGTCGATATTTCGGGTATATACTCGAGAGGAAGGGCTGACCAACGAAATCGCGCTCTCGGTAACACAGACGTCTGATGGAACGGTATGGGCCGGAACCAACTGCGGTGGGCTCTACCGTATTCGGAAAGGACGAGCAGACAGGTTGGACGACCCGGGTGTTCCTGCAAATGCGTGCGTCTATTCCGTTCTGGGTGCCTCCGATGGATCACTCTGGGTTGGACATCGCGCCCTGGTTCACTATAAGAAGGGGCGAAGAACGCGTTTTGCCCAGGCCCAGGGCCTGGCACAGAATCCGTCAAACCGGTCGGATTTTATCATCGCTCTGTATGAGGATCCGGATTCCCATAATATGCTCTGGGTGGGTACGCAGGATGGGTTGCATCGATTCGATGGCAAGACGTTCAGGAGATATGGGATCGAGGACGGATTGCCAGATATCAATGTCAGGGGTCTCCTCAAGTCATCATCAGGTGCACTCTGGATTGCCACCCGCGGCGGACTGAGCCAATTCGATGGCGTACATTTTACCAATTACACGATCCAGGATGGGCTATCCTCTAATGATGTTCGGGCCTTACACATTGATGCTTCGGGTACACTCTGGATCGGGACGTACGGCGGCGGGCTGATGAGGTTCAAGGACGGCGTGTTTTCCCATGTCGGGAAAGAGGATGGACTCTTCGATGATGTCGTGTCTTCTATTCTGGAGGCAGACGGTCGATTTTGGATGTCAGGAAATAAGGGTATCCACACGGCTGTTCTCAAAGATCTGACTGATTTTGTCGACGGAAAGAGAGATGATATTCAGTCCGTCGGATACCAGCAGGCGGCCGGGTTGCCGAATCCGGAGACCAACGGAGGGTTTCAGCCGGCCGCCTGGAAAGGAACTGATGGCACTTTGTGGTTTCCTACGCTGGGCGGAGTTGCCTCCGTGGACTATCGTGATGTGGTCCGGGACACCCATGCGCCGATCGTTCATATTCAGGGAGTCCGCCAGCTGGGAAAACTAGTTGATTTCAGCAACGGCATTTCCTTCGCGGCCAACAGCCGGAGTTTCGAAATCTCTTACACGGGTATCAATTTCACGGCTCCAGGTCGCCTGAGATTCGAGTACAAACTCGATGGTTTCGATCCTGACTGGCAGGACGTGGGCACACGTCGTGTTGCGGTATACACCAACGTTAGCCCGGGTTCATTCATCTTCAGGGTGCGCGCCGTCAACCGGGACGGAATATGGAGTACGAACTCGGCCACCCTGGCCGTATCTGTCGCTCCCTATTTCTATGAGCGAACAGCGTTTTCCGTATTCGTCATCCTGCTTCTGATCGGGCTCGCCCTCGCAACATTGGTGTGGCGAAAGCACGAGATCCGTGTTCGGGAGGAAAAACTGAACAGACTGATCAATGAGCGCACAGACGAATTACAACACGCGCTCTCTACCGTCGAGATTCAGGCTGAGCAGCTTCAAGATCTGGATCGGGTTAAGACGCGCTTTTTTGCCAATACCAGTCACGAATTCAGGACTCCACTTACCCTTATTCTGGGGCCTCTGAAACAGATTCTCGTAGGAGATCATGGAGACGTATCCGATGACCTTCGTGAACAACTGACACTGATTCAAAGGAATGGAAACCGTCTCCTGAATCTTATCAATCAACTCTTGGAACTGGGAAAAATCGATGCCGGCGGGGTGAAGATACATACCGTTTCCACGGACATCATCCCGTTTACCAGAGAACACGTAGCCCTCTTCGAATCCATCGCGAAGCTTCGTGACCTGGACCTTCAATTCCACTCTCGCTTCGAAGAGCTGCGGTTCGTCTTCGATCCCGATATGCTTGACAAGGTGATCGTGAACCTGGTTGCCAATGCCATCAAGTTCACTCCGCCGGGAGGGCATATCACCGTTACTGTAGACCAATCGGACGACGCTTCGATTCATATCGATGTGGCAGATTCCGGCGGTGGTATCGATAGCGAAGATCTGGACCGTCTCTTTGACCGATTCTATCAGTCCGGTTCCAACGATGAGCGAACCGGTGTCGGTTCCGGTATCGGCCTCGCACTTTCCCGGGAGTTGGTCCTACTCCACGGCGGCGAACTAACCGTACGTAACAATACGGAAGGCGGTGCCATTTTTACGATACTTCTCCCACCGCTTCTCTCAGACACATCTGTAGCGGCCGACGTAGACCGCGAATGGAACCTCGCCCCCGGTCTTATCTCCGAAAGTGCAGAGGTTGAAACCGAAGATGCCCGGAATGAACTGGATCTCATTCTCATTGTCGAGGATAATGCGGATCTCCGGGCTCATCTGAGGACGACCCTCCGGGAGTATCGCACACTGGAGGCGGACAATGGAGTGCAGGGATACGGGGCTGCGTTGGAGCATATTCCCGATCTCATCATCAGTGACGTAATGATGCCCGAAAAAGACGGGTTTGAACTGTGTAATGACCTTAAGAACGATCAACGAACGAGCCATATTCCTGTCATTCTTTTGACCGCGAAAGCGGATCGGGAGAGCAAGATTGAGGGACTTGAGACCGGTGCAGATGACTATCTGTCGAAACCCTTTGAAGGGGACGAGCTCATTGCCCGAGTCCATAACCTCATCGAGCAGCGGAGACTGCTTCGCGAACGATTCGGAGGCCTGCTATCTCCAGCTGAGAGACACACGAGTACCGATCTTCCGGAAAACGAACAGAAATTCCTTCACCAGATAATAGAGAGCGTGAAGGGACATATGGATGATCAGGGTTTTGGAGTAGACGACCTGGCTGAAGGGATCCACATGTCGCGGCGTCAGCTTAGCCGCAAACTGAGGGCCCTTGTCGATGAATCCCCGGGAGAGATCATTCGTCGGCTACGGCTTGAAGAGGCGGCCAGACTGCTGAAGGCAGGAGATCTTTCCATCCAGCAAATCGCTTCGTGCGTCGGCTACCGAAGTGCGTCGTATTTCACACGGGCATTTTCGGATCAATTTGGTGTTACCCCACGCCATTTTGGAAAGGAATCATCACCTGCAACCGGAACCGAGCACATGGTCTGAGAGTCCGGTTAGATACTCAGAACGTCTCGGATTTGCCCTTCTGAAGGTCCGGATGTCCCAAAAAGGACACAAGATGTCCTGATTATTACAGAAGATTGCTCCTATTCTTCGTTGTTGCCACAGAATAATCCTGTGGCCCGCCCCTCTCACCCGGATTCGATTCATGACGGAGCAGAAGAAAAAAAGAGCTAAAGCGGAAAAGAAAACCCCGCACAAATCGGCCAGGCGTAAAACCCGGTCCGATCGTCTGGAAATCGAAGCGCTTCGCGCCGAACTCGATCTGCCGCTCGAGGGAAGCAGAAAATCAGACGACTCTCCTGATAGTGCGAGTGCGTCTTCCGGCAATGACGACATTTGAATGAATGTCGGCGACAGGGATTTCGGCCCCAGTCCAATACTTGATTTCAGTGGCTCCTTATAGCCGATAAGCTGTTCATCAGATCGACAGCCGCGGCCGACGTATCAGTCGCGACAGGCGAAACCATCTTCGTGCGAGACCAAACTTCTTTTCACGACGATCCGGTTGCGAGTCCTCCCTGTTTAACGAGACGTAAAACACATGATCGGGTAAGTAATGTATATAACAAAAGAAGAATACAAAAAGACCATATGTATATAAGGTATCGTATAATCAATATAACTATATTCCTATATGAAGATATAAATACGACTGTATCGTGCTTATGACCAGGCATCTTATGCCCGTAGAACTTCTGCAGAAAGTCGCCCGGCGGTTCAAGATTCTCAGTGAACCGGCCCGGTTGATGCTGCTCGATCAATTGCATGTTCGAGGCGAGTTATCCGTTCAATATCTCGTGGAGGCGACCGGTCTAAGTCAGCCCAATGTGAGCAAACATCTACTGCTAATGGCGCGAGAGGGTATCCTCGAGCGCCGACAGGAGGGGCTTCAGGTGTATTACGCGATTTCGGATCCGAGCCTGTCCGGTCTTTGTCTCCTTGTCTGCGGGCAACTTCGAGAAGAATCGCCAACCTAGGAAGTTCTTTCTCATGAACGGGCCGGAATGGTTTTTCTCAGGGACCCGGTGTGGGTCAGCTCAACAATCAATCTGATAGAGTCATGATTTTTTTTCACCGAAACGTAGTATTGGCGAGCGTACTCTTGTTCCTCGTTCCTGCTGTGCACGCACAGAAGAC
>CAYLHF010000047.1:6766-16106 GCA_964383365.1 uncultured Rhodothermales bacterium
GCCCGGTTTACGGTGTCGCTTATGGTTCGGGAGGCCTATTTCGCTCTTGTGGTGGCACGCCGCCGCGTCGAGGTGCTCGATTCTGCGCTTGTCATCGCCCGGAAGAATCAGGAGGAGGTCGAGCACCAGTTCCGGGAAGGCCTCGTAAACCGAGCCGATCTACTGGAGGTTCGGGTCCACGTCCTGGATGTGGAAACGGCGCAAGCCGGGGCGCGGGACGAAGTCAAGAGTGCGTCAGACCGGCTTCGCTATCAACTTGGAATGGATGCTCCGGTAGAACTCATCCCGACGGACGGTCTGACGTCGGGAGCATCGTGGGTCACTTCCGTTGATATCGATCTCATTAACAGCGACCGTTCGGATATGCAGGCGCTTGCCTTGCAGAGAGATGCTGCGCGAAAGATATTGAAAGCCAGCCAGTCGAGTCTGTTACCCAGTCTATCGGTATTCGGAAGCTACGAGTGGAACGACGACCGTCTACTCGGCTCTCAGGGTACGAACTGGGGTCTGGGTGCGGTCTTGAAATGGAATCTATTCTCGGGTTTCCAGAGAAAGGGAGGAATCGAGCGAGCACGCGCTCAGGTAGCCGCATCCGAACTCTCACTCAGCGATACGGCACACAAAAATCAAATCGAGGTCGAGAAGACGCTGCGCTCGATCAAGACCACGCAGGAAAGGATAGAACTCGCAAAGGCGTCCGTGGCGCATGCTGTCGAAAACCTCAGGATCCGGACCGACCGGTATGAGGAAGGACTGGAAAAGACGACAGATGTACTGAACGCAGAAGTTCTCTTATCCACCAAGCGCCTGGCCTTACTCGATGCCCGGTATCGTCATGAGATGATGCGCTACCGACTCGAATTCCTGACAGAAAACATGTTCAACACCCACTGATCTCCCGCGAGGAGTCATTTCAGTATCGAAATCATGAAGATCAATTTATACAACGTCTCTGTTTATTTGCTGCTGGCCGGTTCGTTCGGTCTTTCCGCATGTAGCACGGACGATGCTGTACCGGGCGGCGATGAATCCACCGTTACGGTCCGGCTCGCCGAGGCTCGCCGCATTCCCGCATCGAGATCAGGGGGATATGCGGGTACCACCCAGGGAATCCGCCGGGTGCGTATCAGCACGAAACTGATCGGACGGGTCGAACAATTAACCGTTGCGGAAGGGGACAAGGTCTCGGAAGGAGACATCGTGGTGCGCCTCCGCAGTGAGGACATACTCGCTCAGCAATCCCAGGCCCGAGCGAATCTACGCGGGGCAGAGGCCGAACGCGTGGCCGCGGAGACCCAATTTGGTCGAATGGACCGCCTGTTCGATGAGGGGAGCGCCACGCAAAGAGAGCTGGATGAAGCCTCCACCCGGTTTCAGAGTGCGAAGGCTCAGGTCGACATGATCCTCTCGAAGCTCGACGAAATTGAGGAAAGACTTGGCTACGCCATTCTGCGATCTCCAATCGACGGTCTCGTGACACAAAAAAATATCGAAGCAGGCGACCTTGCCGTGCCGGGTGCGCCGCTTTTGGTCGTCGAGAGTAGTGCCCGAATGGAGATCGTTGCGAACGTACCTGAAACGGCAATCAGCCGATTTGTCAAAGGGGATACTACATCGATCGAGATTGGAGTGCTCGCTCGATCGCTACAGGGCGTTATCACCCAGATCAGTCCCGCATCGTCAGCCACCGGTCGGCAGTTCAAGGTGAAGTCCTCTATCATCGGACCTGTCGATCCCGGAGTGCGATCGGGTATGTTCGCCCGGATTCTGTTGCGAAAAGACTCCAGAGATGTACTCGCGGTACCCGAGGAGGTAGTGGTACATCGGGGACAATTGACAGGATTGTTTACAGTAAATACCCGGAGCCTCGCCGTTCTTCGCTGGGTTCGGACCGGGAAGAGTATCGATGGATCTGTTGAAATACTCTCGGGCCTGTCGGAGGGCGAATCCTATGTTGTCTCTCATTCCGGGAGGATTCTCGATGGCCAACCAGTCCGGATTCTCGATGAAGTAAACACACTGCAGTAGGCGAGTAAGAGCTATGTCCACAGCTACAGGGATTGCGGGAAGAATCGCGAACACTTTCATCAACTCGAAGCTCACGCCCCTTCTGATGGCGGCGTTTTTGCTGATCGGTCTGTACAGCGCGTGGATGACTCCCCGTGAGGAGGAACCTCAGATCAACGTTCCCATCGCGGATATTTTCGTTCGTTATCCGGGAGCCAGTCCGGCCGAAGTTGAGCGTCGCATCGCCGAACCCATGGATCGAATTGTCTCCAACATCGATGGGGTGGAATATGTCTACTCCACGTCGATGCCGGGGCAGGCGATCATCATCGTACGATTCTTTGTGGGTGATGACGTCGAGCGAAGTCTCGTCAAGCTCTATGACGAGATCGGCGGGCACATGGACCAGATGCCGCCGGGCGTATCGCTTCCCCTAATCAAATCCCGGTCGATTGACGACGTTCCGATGCTCACCCTGACCCTCTGGAGCCAGACCCACGACGATTTCTATCTGCGTCGTCTCGGAGAAGAGCTCTCCGTTGAGCTGAAAAAGATCAAGGATATCGCCGAGATCAAACTGGTGGGTGGACGTTCGCGCCAGGTCAACGTAGTTCTCGATCCCGGAAAGATGACGGCCTACGGGGTCGACCCGGTGTCAATCAGTCAGGCGATTCGCGGGTCTAACGGGCAAAATGTATCGGGTGAATTCAGCTCTGGTGATCAGTCGTATCTCGTGGAAACCGGACACTTTCTGACGTCGTCTGAAGATGTGGCGAATCTGGTCATCGGCGTTTCGGGTGATCGTCCAATCTATCTCCACAGCGTCGCTACCGTCTCGGACGGTCCCGAGGAGCCCATCCAATACGTGGGTTTCGGTGCCGGAGCGGCGTTTGTCGATGATCCGGACGACGCCGGTGCCGACTCTGGGTTGCCAGAAGACGGAGGACAAGCTGCCGAGAACACGCACGGACCGAGTGGTGTTGCGTCGGCCATCACGCTTTCAATTGCGAAACGTACAGGAACCGACGCCATGCTCCTGGCCGATCAGATCGCCCGGAAGGTCGATCTCCTGGATCAGTCACTTCTACCGGACGGTGTGCACGTTACCACCACAAGGAATTACGGAGAGACGGCGTCGCACAAGGTGTTCGAACTGCTGTTGCATCTTCTGGGCTCCGTTCTTGCTGTGACCGTCGTCGTATGGCTTGCGATGGGATGGCGTGGAGGTCTCGTCGTCTTTCTGTCCGTTCCCGTCACGTTCGCATTAACCCTCTTTGTCTATTACCAGTTCGGGTATACACTCAACCGGATCACCCTTTTTGCCCTGGTATTTGTAACCGGTATCGTGGTCGATGACTCGATTATCATCGCCGAAAACATGCACCGGCATTTCAAGATGCGACGGCTCCCGTTCTTCCAGGCGGCCCTATTCTCAATCAATGAGGTCGGTAACCCGACTATCCTGGCCACTTTTACCGTCGTCGCGGCCGTGCTTCCGATGGCATTCGTATCCGGTCTCATGGGGCCATACATGAGCCCGATGCCCGTCGGCGCCACGCTGGCGATGTTGTTCTCGCTACTGGTTGCCCTGACCATTACGCCCTGGTTAGCCTTCCGGATGTTCTCGAACGAACGGGAAGCGCCCGCCGACGATGAACCCGTGTATCAGATCGAGAACACACCCGTGTACCGGATGTATGCGGCGACCATACGTCCGCTGCTTGAGAGCAAGACCCGGCGTTGGGTATTCATTTCCAGTGTAGTCGTGCTGCTTCTGGCCTCGACATCGCTTTTTGTCTTCAAGGCGGTGGCGGTCAAGATGCTCCCCTTCGACAACAAGAACGAATTCCAGGTCATTGTCGACATGCCGGAGGGAACGACGCTCGAACGGACCGCCACAGTCACGAGAGAATTCGCCGACTTTATCGCCCGGCAGCCCGAGGTAGTGGATTATCAGACCTACGTGGGAACCGCCGCTCCCATCAATTTCAATGGCCTCGTTCGTCACTACGACCTGCGTCGCGGAAGTAATGTCGCTGACATTCAGGTCAATCTACTCGACAAGGGAGAACGCGACCTTCAGAGTCACGATATCGCCAAGCGGGTCCGACCGGGGTTGCAGGAGATCGCCGCTCGAAACCACGCCAACGTCAAGATCGCAGAAGTTCCTCCCGGTCCGCCGGTCATATCGACCCTGGTAGCCGAAATTTATGGCCCCGACTATGCCGGTCAGATCGAACTGGCAAGACAGGTGAAGGCGCTTTTTGAAGCAAACGAGGGAATCGTCGACGTCGACTGGATGGTGGAAGATGATCAGACACGATTCAGGCTCGACACGGACGTCGAGAAAGCATCGCTCTCCGGTGTCGTTCCGCGCCGGATCGTCGAGTCTGTCGATATTGCTCTGGGTGGGCGGGATGTGTCGACCCTGTATCAGGAAAACGATGTCGATGTAGTCGGCATCAACCTGAGACTCGCGCCCGAAGATCGATCCGGTACGGAAGACCTCGGCCGAATCCAGGTCTTGTCTTCGACCGGCCACCTGGTACCCATATCCGATATGACGACGGTCCGTGAGCAGATTCAGGACAAGACTATTTACCGCAAGAATCAACAGCGCGTCGTCTATGTGACAGCCGACGTGGCGGGACAACTCGAGAGCCCGGTGTATGCGATTCTGGATCTGAAGGACCAGATCGCTGCACTTGAATTACCGGAAGGATACTTGCTCAGTGAGCTCTATACGACGCAGCCCTTTTCCGAGGAAAACTACTCCGTCAAGTGGGACGGGGAGTGGTTCATTACGTACGAGGTGTTTCGGGATCTCGGATTTGCCTTCGCGGCAGCCCTCTTTTTCATCTACCTAATGATCGCTGCCTGGTTCGAGGACCTCAAGGTGCCGTTTGTCCTGATGGTCGCCATTCCGCTCTCGCTCATTGGTATTCTGATCGGACACTGGCTGTTGGGGGCCTTTTTTACGGCAACGTCCATGATTGGAACGATCGCGTTGGCCGGAATCATGGTTCGAAATTCGGTTCTCTTGATGGACTTCATCAATCTCAGGTTAAATGCGAACGTACCCCTGGATCAGGCGGTTATTGAAGCTGGTGCCGTGCGGACCATCCCCATTCTGCTGACTGCCGGGACCGTAGTGATCGGAGCCTTCGTCATCCTGTTCGATCCCATTTTCCAGGGACTCGCCATCGCCCTTATCGGGGGCTCACTGGCGTCGACCGCCCTGACGCTCATCATCGTACCGCTGCTTTTCTTCATGATGAGATCCCGGCAGAATAGACGATTAACGACGCAAGCAGCACCCACTAAAAAGCAAGAGGAAAAAGCTTGAATCTGGAACAATACATTCGGGCTATCGCGGGTACGTTTATTCTCGTATCCCTCGCCCTCGGCACGTTCTACAGTCCGTACTGGTATCTTTTCACCGCCTTTGTCGGGGTGAATCTCTTTCAGGCCGCGTTCTCCAGGTGGTGTCTGATGGAGACGTTTCTGAAAAAGATGCTGCCCCAGCTTCGGTCGCAGGACTGAGCGGAGATCAGCTCGATCAGAACCGGTTATTGCGCCCGAATCGAGATCAGCGCCACGTCGAACAGCATCGTCGCGCCGCCCGGGATTGGGCCACGTCCATTGGGGCCGTATCCGAGATTGGATGGAATCTTCAGCATCCGACGCCCACCCGGTTTCATGCCCACAATGCCCTCGTCCCAACCCTTGATTACCATTCCCTTCCCGAGAGGAACGTCGAATGTCTGTCCGCGATCACGCGAACTATCGAACTTCGTGCCCTTCCCTTCGGGGGCATTCTCGTCGTATAACCAACCCGTGTAGTGCATCTGAAGGTTCATGCCGGCCTCCGCCTCCGGACCCTCACCGACGACCATATCAGCGATTTCCAGTCCATCTGGAAGAGAGACCCACTCTAACGAAGATGAATCTGCGGTCGACGCCTCTACGTTAGATGCATCGACGGCGCTTTCGGTGTCGGCCGTAGCAGGCGCATCAGATTTTTTGGACGAACATGCCGAAAACACAAGAAGAATAGCCAGAAGGGCCGGTCGGACTAGCTTGATCATGTCTGTATTTGAGTCTTGATGAATGAGCGGCTCTTTCAGTCCGAAGCGGATGCTTTGTTCCGTCCATCCGACTCTATCCAGCATTTGAGATTCTGGAGCGTCTTTTTGGCTTGATTCCGCATTATTGGACGTAGCAGCGCATTCGCAAGCGTTCCGAATATACCTTTTGACTCATACGAGGTGACGAGCATGACGCGGGTCGCTCCGTCGTCCGTTTCCGAAAGCGTAAGATCAGACGTCAGATTACAGACCAGACGGGAGAGCCCCATGTTGTCTTCCGGAAAGGTCATGTGCACCCGATGCGGAGGATCGTACTCTGCGATTCGTTCCGTGCACCAACGGTCTCGCCCCCGGCTGTTGAAATGGCACCGATAGGCAACGCCTTCTGCGCGGGTTCCAGAACCAGAGATGAATTCTACGTGCGAGACGCGCGGATGGTATTTCGGAATGAGCGTCAGGTCGTCACAGACATCCCAGACGCGCGATCTGCTCGCATTTATGACGATCTCTACTTCCCATTGAAAACTCGCTTTCATGATATCTACAGATTGGTGATTCTACCCGTAGTCGTGTTCAGCAGGTCATCGGTTCATTTTTGTGCCCGAGGATGTCCCGTATTACTTGTCCATCGGACGGGCTCTGCGTCAGGGAGGCAATGGCAATTAGTGCCATCGCAAATAGTGTACATCGATTCATGTCTTCCGGCTCTTGCTGACTATGAGTGGTCAGTAGGTTGCGACGGCAAGAGGTGGTCGACGCCCGCGAGCGACGACGAACCGGGTTAGGCCGTCGGCCTCAGCGCTTGTACACGAGCAATTTTGTCTGGACGCCGGTTTCGGTTTCGAGACGGACCACATAGACGCCGCTCGCATGCCGACTCGGCACCCAGCGCTCCTCAAAGCGGCCAGCAGGGCGTGGTCCGGAAGCAAGCATTGCTACATCACGTCCAAGCAGATCGAGGATCGTCAGCCTGATACTCGTCGGTCGGGACAGGTCGAAGGACAGCAGGGCTGATGACTGAAAGGGATTTGGATACGCGTCATGGAGAATCGGGCTGACGGAAATGGCCTCGTTGTTCGCCTCAGAACCCGTTACGGTGTTCGAATACGGATGCATGATGAGGTTCAATGACTCAAAATATTCGATCCTGTTGGGCATCGTTATATTGATACTACTCGCCAGCTGAGGCGAGATTCGATCTGAGCGGAATCGGATGGCCAAATAGAGCAGAAAGCTCTCGGCCATGTCCTCGCGGTTCGGGAAATCCCTGGCATATGTCGAGATAAAATTCTGGTCGGCTGCCTGCGCCGCCTGCCACTCAGGAGTGGACGCGTAGCGCCCGTCGAGAGACGTGTGCGTGGCTTCGTGGATCAGGGTTTCCTCCAGGATGCCGTCTCTGAGATACTCATCTGCCTGTCCGGTGTGGATCAGAATATTGTTATTGCCACCCCCGAACGGCTGGACACCCCTGTGTATCCACACGGTCTGAAGATCGCGACGCAGCGCCGTCGGAAGCTGACCAATAAAGGGAGCAAATCGCTCAGCCTGAGCGAGGCTCTCCGCCTCTGAGCCGAATTCCGGATTAACCTGGATTTCAGCCGAGAGACCGTCATCGAACTGAGCAAAAAACAAGTAGGCGTTCGTCGTGATCCAATTGTTGACTCGCCGATCGAACATCGTGCGCATGCCCCGCCCTGTCGACGTTACGTCCATGAACGTCGAGGGGTCGGCCGGAGTTACGATATCGGGATCGAGAAAAATGGTCCCGCTGAAAGGCGGTGTTTGTGCGGTGGCCGGGCTGACGAGTAGAAGGCACACGCATGTCAGAAAAATTCGATTCATGAACGCTTGGATGAAAGAGACTAGTTTGTTCCGGGATGCCTGAATACGTCCACCGTACCAAGTCGTTTCGGGGTTGTTCTGTTGCCGGGAGGATCTCAGGATCAACGACAGGACAGTTGAATGCGGAGAATAATCGTATCAATCGCCGCAGTATATGCGGAGATTATTGAAAATAGATAATGTTTCAGCTATATTCTACGCAAAATATGCGGAGATTATGTATATCTGGGAATTGCCAGATTGGCCCGAGTTCACATGGACCCATGCGGCCTCGGATGGACTCCTCAGACGTGTTTATCATGAACAGGGGAGATTGGCCGGGCGGATGGAGGGGCTAGGTTTTGCTCCAGGTGATCAGGCACGGCTCCGGATCTTCGGTCTCGACGTGGTCAAAACGAGCGAGATTGAGGGTGAATCGCTCAACCCAGACGTCGTACGATCTTCGATTGCAAGGAGAATGGGTATCGATATCGGTGGACTGAAACCGGCTGATCGGGACGTTGAAGGAATTGTAGAAGTCATTGTGGACGCAACAATACGATACGATGAACCACTGACAATAGGACGAATCCTCCGGTGGCATGCTGCACTCTTTGCCTCGGGTCGATCCGGGCTCTCCAGGATCAACTCAGGAAAATGGAGGACCGACGAAAAGGGACCGATGCAAGTTGTTTCTGGATCCATCGGGCACGAAGTGGCCCACTTTGAGGCTCCGCCTGCGAAGTTGATTGATCTTGAAATGAGCAACTTTTTGGCCTGGTTTGAGGGGGAGGATGAAGTTGATCCCGTGATTAAGGCCGGACTTGCTCATCTGTGGTTTGTGACGATTCATCCGTTTGAAGACGGAAACGGTCGAATCGGACGGGCTATTCTCGATATGGGCCTGGCCCGTTCTGAAAGCAGTGCGAAGAGATTCTACAGCGTGTCCAGGCAAATAGGACTTGAAAGACGCAACTATTACCGAATTCTGGAGCAAACGCAGCGGGGAACGATGGATGTCTCTGACTACGTGAAATGGTATCTGGAACTGTTACTTCGAGCCCTCGAATCGGCCAGCGATTTACTGGGAAACATCATTGACAAAGCTCGATTCTGGGAGCGATTCAGGGCAGAATCTCTGAATGGAAGGCAGATCAAGATTCTGAATAAAATGCTTGATGACTTTGAGGGCAACTTAACGTCGTCGAAGTGGGCCAAGATGACAAAAACTTCTCAGGATACGGCGTCACGTGATATTCGAGATCTGATCAAGCGCGGCATTCTGAAGCAAAACGAGAAAGGCGGTCGAAGTACGAGTTATTCTCTCGTGGACCGGTTGATCAGCCAGCCTGCGGCTGCAACGTCAGCCAGTTGATCACGTTGAGGAGAAACCGAGCGTTATGGGGCGCCTCCGGGTTGTTCAT
>CAYLHF010000047.1:16206-17569 GCA_964383365.1 uncultured Rhodothermales bacterium
TCCCAACTTGTCGGTGTGTAGGCGAAGGCATCGTGGAAGATGACACCGAATGAGGCCGCAAGCTCCCGGGCTGCCCCGGGAAAGGGCATGTGGTCTGCGATCAGCATGAGACGGCCACCTCCGCTCACCCACTCTTCGACGGCAGCGACCTCGGCGGGAGTGAATGCGGGTGGTGTCGGAAGGCTCCAGTCGAACTCTTTCTCAGCCGAAAGGGCATTGGATATGACGAGGAGGTCGATCCGACTGAGCGTTTCGGCCGTGAAGGACTCGGTGAACCGACCTACGCGATAGCCATCGTCGTGCAGGAGGTTGGCGAATGAGCGGTATTTATCCCCCGCGGTGTGATAGTTATGGTGGGCCTCGTCGATGCCCACCGAAGGCCCCTCGCCAGAAGCATACCGGGGGGTGTCATTAGCCGGGATGGTGAACGAGTCGTCCGGATACTGGGTCGTTCCATCCGTGGAGTCGGCCGCAGTACAACCGGCAAAGAGAAGGAAAAGAATTACGAGACGTGGACGTAGCATAGGTATCAGGATCTCGAGGCATATCAATGTGTGATCACGATGTGTCCTCATAATAACCCATGGAGATCCCGCTGTTGCACTCTCATCTCTTTATTATTAGTATTTCAGATCTTTATACCAGTATTATGATCGGGGTGTACCTATGAGTAAATTCACCCGACACGCGCATTTCGCTACGCTGCCGCTTCTTTTCCTTCTGAATCTAGCTCCTGTTGTCACTTCGGCTCAAACGCCGTTCATCTCTCGCGGGGCCAGGGCTTTACAGGCTACAGGCGAAAGGCCATATCAGGGTGGTACGTACGTGGAGTTAGATCAGCCGATTCCAGTTGCGGCTAAGATGAGTACGATCGCACGACCCGACGCTGACATGAGGTCAGACTCGTTTGTCTCGATCCAGTCTAATGTTACGACAGCTATGGTCGGGGTGCCCTTCAGGACCGATCTCACGTTTAATAATACCCTGACGACCAGTTTTGGGCCGTACGATATTACAAATGTCTCGGCGACGTATACACATGACGCATCCTGGAGCATTGGAAGTTGGAGTTCAACGAGTCAATCTGGTACAATTTTTTTACAGGGATGCGAAAACGGTCCGACGACGTTTGTATGCACCGCATCTAATTTCCCGGCCAATGAGATTCAGGTAATTTCGGTCATTATTACCCCATCTCAACCAGGTTCGTTTCCGCATTCTCTTTCCTCATCGCAGTCAGAATGGGACCCGAACACCGCGAACAATTCGGTTTCAGAGACCCTTAGCGTTGATCAGGCGTTCGGAACGATCGTGGGTACGGTATACGTGGACGCCAACATCGATCACACGTTCAACAGCTCAG
>CAYLHF010000048.1:0-17505 GCA_964383365.1 uncultured Rhodothermales bacterium
GACATCCGTCGCGCCCACCCTTTTCAGCACACTACCCGTGAGGCCGGGTCAATTTGTTGCCCAGCGGCGATGTCAGAAAGTGGGAACAGGCCCTAGTTAGACCTGAGCGTGACGTTGCCGACCCCTGATTTCAGCGACAGTGACGGACCTCCTCCATTGATCCGCCCGGAGAACGACTTGGACATCCACTTCCCTCTGACACGAAGGCCGAAATCACTCGATGCCGATCCGATCCCGGCGTGGGCGTCAACGTCGACGGCAATGTCTTCATTCATGTATACGGTAACGTTGCCGGCGCCCGATCCCAGCTCAGAATCCTCATTGGGCTGCTCCGAAAGCGTTACTTCGATATTTCCAGCGCCCGTATGTGCCTCAACCCATCCATACACATCGCCGATCTCGATATTTCCGGCGCCGGAACGGACTTGCAAGGAGCCCATCACTGATGATATATCGATATTCCCCGACCCTGAGGTCAGGTCAACCGAATCTCCAATATTTCCCAGCTCCAGATTCCCGGCACCGGTGCGTCCGAAAACTCTGCCGTCAAGGTCATCGATTTCAACGTCTCCAGCTCCGGTTTTGAAATCTATATTATATATCTCAGGTACAAGAACAGTGACTTTCAACCGGAAGGCGTCGTGCCCCCGATGCCGTTTGAATGACCAGCGATCTTCATCTTCGTCCTGGTCATACCTGGATTCTACCACTACATCGTCACCGTCCTGTTCGATTGCCCATTCATGATTTTCGAGAAGAGCTTTTGTTCTAGCTTCAGAAATTCCCCGAAAATCGCGTTCCATGACGACGTGAACCTCGGAATTGCTCGAAGTCTCGATGGTCACATTCCCACGATCCACATCCAGGAAGAGCGTCCCTCCGGGCCGTACCTTAAAAGTTTTTTTAATCGTGTCCTCACCACCGTTTCCGGAAGCTTGCACACCGGCTACGGTCAATACGGCCAGACTGAGAACAGAAAGAAACGTTTTCATGGGTCTTTTATCAGGGTTACAGTGTCACGTGCGAGAGTCCATACGTTCCGATTGCGCGACGGGTTACAGCGGGGACAAGAACCGGGTCCAACCGGAATCCTGGATAGTTCAGGGTCCGGCATTCAGCCATCAATTTTTTCGAGGGGTTGTGTAACGGACCCGGACGAGTGGACCCGATCTGTCTGATTCACGTTTCCAGTGTCAGCATCTTCTGAAATCAACGTGCTCAGGACATGCTGCGCTCGCGTTCGAATAAATCGATTGTCATCCTTTGTTACCCGATTGAGGATTTGCCTGAGATCCTGCCGGGCCAACTCTCCTTCCGTAAGGATTTCGAGCACCAAGATTCGAAGTGCATCGTTGTCAGCGGTTAAAATGACGTCGACGAGTACCGTCCGAAGTGTGTCCTCGATGGGCGTGTTTCTGAGTACCCGACGGAGGGCGCGAGCGGCCTGCAATTTTAACCCCATATTGGTCTCGTCCTCGATTATGGACGAAAGGGCGCTTACGAGAACGGGGTCCGGTTCAATGACGTGTCTGTCGAGTTCGGACAGGAGTGAAAGGGTCCTGAACCGACCAGCCGGATTCCCTCTGTCAAGCAGTGCGTCATAGAGAAGTGTTTGAACCAGTGTATCATTCACATTTCCCTCGACCACCGCGTTCCCCTCGGTACGAACATCAATGCGCACCTGACCGGACACCGGGTCCATTGTTATGCCAGATACCTCCGCAAACGATTCTCCACCTGGAATCCGGGCTTCGCGCGCCAACGGATCCTGTTGGTGGACTGAAACAGATCCCCTACCGATCAGGAATGACACGGCAACGACCACCCCTCCAATGACAATCCTCGGCAGCAATGAAGATCTGAACGGCCTTGTCGACCTGAGTCTCATGATCCGCGTACCGTCCGCCTGTAGACGCCGACTCGTCGCGGACCGAACCGCCTGCATCAACGCATCGTCCGGATGAGTCGATGGCTGTCGTGGAACGATCGAGTCCAGTTCGGAAAGGGCCGCCTGGTAGCTGGCACAATCCGCACATCGATCCAGACGGTCCCGGACAAAAGACTCCCGAATCGGATCCAGTTCCCCGTAATGGAGGAGTAAAACATCGTTTTTATCGTGTCCGCAGTTCTTTTTTTTCATAGTCAATAGCCCTTCCCAGCTGAAATACCGGTGGCGGCTGGCGCTACAGCCACATGATGCCTCAGTGCATGCCGTAATTTTCGCGTGGCTCTGAATAGATAGTTTTTTACCGTTCCTTCAGCACACCCTATAATATTTGCAACTTCAGTCACTTTGTAACCGTGCTGGTGTTTGAGGACAAAAACAGTTCTTTCCCGATCTGAGAGAATGTTCAGGCTCTCCTGTATCTCTCTCGATAATTCTACCTGTACCATCAGTTCATCAGGATTCTTTGCTTCCTCGACACTCGGCTCGTTCGAAGATTCAACGAGCCAGTCGAGAGACAGTCGCCGGTTCCAGCGGAGCTTTTTCTTCAAATTCAGCGCCTGATTGATCACAATCCTCGTCAACCACGTCCCGAACGAGCTCTCAAACCTGAATGAATCCAGTCTGGTGAATGCCCTGATCAGACCCTCCTGGTACGCATCATAGCCGTCCTGCATGTTTCCCATTATGCCATGGGTTACCTGTAGTAACCGCCTGTCGTGGGTACGTATCAATTCCTCGAATGCCTGCGAATCGCCGGCAATCGCCAGGAGAATCAATTCCTTTTCACCAGGGACCATAGAATATCGGATCTGTACCATGGACAATCCGGACGTGCAGGAGGTTTGCACGTTGCGTCAGATTCCATCATACTGGAAAGTTGTCAGAACGTTACCTTCTGCATCAATTGAACGTGACGAGACCGTCTCTCTGCCGTGGACCTCAAGAAACGAAGCATATTTTTGTGTCTCTTTATGTCCTTCGCACTCGTCGGCGGCTGTCAGTTGTATTCTGTCTCGAGCGGCTCACCCGATCTGAAATGGGTCGACTCCTCGGCAGATTGGGGTCCCCTTCCGTCGTTCATCCGAGTTTATTCAGGATCCGATTCCGACTTCCCCCTCCGAGCATTCTATGCGCGGGTGAAAACGGATGATTCACTTTATTCAGCTCGCTTCATTCTTTCGGATGATAGCGATGGCCGCGATACAGCCTCAAATCTGGCAAAGACCAGCCGAGCATGTGTTCTGATAAATGGCGGTTTTTTTTATGTCACGAATGGTGTGGGAAAACACATCGGCCTGTGGATCTCTGGGGGTGAGATGGCTCAGAGGGCAACGCCCGGCATCGTCGTACATAAGATCCGATACCCGAGTACGCGCGCGGTACTCGGATTTACGGGAGAAGGAAAGCCGTCCATCGAGTGGGCCAGCAGCGAGCAGGACCATATCTTTTCCTGGTCTCAGCCTCCGTCGAATAGACCAGGTCTTCCTGCAACTCTGACTGAGAGTGAGCACAAGAGTCCCTGGGCCCCGTGGGAGGCACTTGCAGCCGGTCCGATGCTGATCAGAAACGGTACCAGCACCGTAACATCCGATGAAGAAGTTTTTTTTGGAACCGCAATTCCCAAGACTCACCCGAGATCAGCGGTAGGTGTGACCGAGTCTGGAGACCTTCTTCTGCTCGTCGTCGAAGGCCGACAGGCCAGGAGCCGAGGTGTCGACCTGGATCAACTTGCGTCCATACTCCTCGATCTGGGAGCCGTCAGCGCGATGAATATGGACGGGGGTGGATCATCCGAATTGGTTGTGAACGGGTCGGTGGTAAATTCTCCCACCGGTTCGCACACCGAGCGTGAGATCGTGTCGGCCCTCGCAATTGGCTGCGGCGTAAACTGAATCCTTATTAACCAGGACGTAAAACATCCATTTTTCCAGGATCATGACAGACTTACCTGATGTTGTTAAACGGTTTCTCCGATATGTCACTATTGACACGCAGTCTGATCCCAATTCAGATTCCGTGCCATCCACTGCCAAACAGAAAGACCTCTCCCGATTACTGGTCGATGAACTGCTGCAGATCGGCATTTCCGACGCTACCATGGACGAATTCGGGTACGTATTCGGAACACTCCCCGAGATTCGGCCGGAGGGCTGTACCTCGTCCCTACCCGTGCTCGCTCTGGTCGCCCACGTCGATACCGCTCCCGACGAGTCGGGTACCGATGTCCGACCGATAGTTCATCCACCCTACGACGGAGGAGTCGTGGTCTTACCCGGAAATCCGGACGTCACACTCGATCCAGACCGGCAACCGCAACTCGCTAAACATATCGGTGAGCAACTCATAACCAGCGACGGTACGACACTCCTGGGAAGTGACGATAAAGCGGGTGTGGCTATTCTGATGCAGTTGGCCGAGGACCTGGTTGACGATACCGCCCCACGACCAAAAATTCGCATCTGTTTTACCATCGACGAAGAAATCGGACGAGGCGTCGACAATCTGGACCTGGAAAAACTGGGTGCAGAAGTCGCCTATACGCTGGATGGAAGCGGTATCGATACGATTTCGTTCGAGACGTTCAACGCGGCATCAGCAAATGTGACCATTGGCGGGGTGTCGGTACATCCCGGGTACGCCAAGGGTGTACTCGTTAATGCGGTTCGAATAGTTGGAGACCTGATTTCCTCTCTTCCGGAGAATGAAGCTCCTGAAACCACCGAGCATCGCGAAGGATATATTCATCCACACACGTTATCTGCCGCAGATATTACCCGGGCATCGGTCATGCTGATACTGCGTGATTTTACCCTGGAAGGGATGGAGCAGAAGAAGCAGTTTGTCTCGGATACCGTCGAGGGTCTCAGACACAAGTACCCCGGAGCCAGCATTGACCTGGACATGAAAGACCAGTATAAAAACATGCGCTCCTATATCGAAAACAAAGATATGCGGGTGGTGACCTTCGCATTCGGAGCTGCAGAAGAAGCAGGCATATCCCTCGACGAAGAGCTTGTTCGCGGCGGCACAGACGGTTCCAGAATGTCTGAAATGGGCTTACCAACGCCTAACGTATTCAACGGAGGGTACGATTACCACAGCCTTTTCGAGTGGAACACGGTCGAAAACCTTGAACATTCTCTCGACTTTACTCGTCGGCTGATTCAATACTGGGCCCGGAACGGAAGTCAGGCTACGTCCGCATAGCTTACGTCTGATCGGACGCGCCCCGTTTCAGAAACATGCTGCGTTTTGCTTACGGGCAGGGCCCTGAGCGTCGCTCGTCGGACCGGGCGATCCTCCTTCAACCCCGGTGTAGCCGCCAGAGATACAGCCATCACAACAATTCCCAGGGGCGGAATCAGGGAGATAACCGCGACAATGACCGCCTTTAACGTCGAGGGCAGTTCAGATACGACCACGCCTGCGACAGCCTGAACCCACGTAATGATGGTTAGCACCAGAAGTCCGGCAATCAGCAATGTACCCGACGATCCAAACTGGGTATATACATCTCTCAACATGGCTTCATCTACGGGATTAGTGAATCCGTTCGGGGCGAGTACGGTCATTCGGCTTCCGCCACGAGCCGCATCGTACGCAGCAATCATCCGTGAGATGCACGAAATGTTGATCCGTTACATGGAGATTGTGTCAGGAATACGGTGAATATCCGCTCCTCTGAATGAGGAGCGAATATTCACGGTGACTGCTTTCGAAAATGGATCGAGAACCGTTATGGAGTCTCGACAGACTTTTTAGATCCGTCTCCTGAAGCGGAGGAAGCGGTCGCTGCCTGCAACTCATCGTATTCGGTTTTCGAGCCCACTACGAGATCTCCAAATGTTCGCTGACCGGTTCCTGCCGGAATGAGATGACCCACGATCACGTTCTCCTTCAATCCGTACAGGGGATCGGACTTGGCCCGTATGGATGCCTCCGTCAAGACCTTCGTCGTCTCCTGGAATGAGGCTGCAGAGATGAACGAATCCGTCGACAGTGCCGCCTGGGTGATGCCCAAAAGTACGGGTTCGGCTACCGCGGGCTGCGTATCCCTGACCTCGACCTGACGAAGATCTCCACGTTTCATTCGGGAGTTGATTTCGCGCAGAGAACGACGGTCGATAATCTGTCCGATCTGCATGTCGGAATCTCCGGGACTCGTCACGACAAATTTGTCATACAGCGTATCATTTCTGTCTTCCATGACAAAACGATCGACCAGATTGTCTTCCAGAAATGCGGTGTCACCCGAATCCACCACACGCACCTTCTGCATCATCTGTCTGACGATCGTCTCGATGTGCTTGTCGTTGATGGTCACTCCCTGTAGACGGTAGACTTCCTGAATCTCGTTAACCAGGTATTCCTGTACGGCACGTGGTCCCAGAATACTCAAGATATCCTGAGGGGCAATCTGACCATCGGACAACTGATCTCCGGCTCGAACAAAGTCGTTGACATGGACCAACATATGCTTGGAGAGCGAAACCAGGTAGGTCTTCGACTCCGTGCCGTCTCGACTGGTCACGATAACTTCCTGCGAACCGCGCTTGCGTCCTCCAAACGAAATGATACCATCTATTTCGCTGACGATGGCAGAATCTGTCGGTGTCCGGGCTTCAAACAGTTCCGTAACGCGAGGAAGACCTCCGGTAATATCTCTCGTTTTTGCCGATTGACGAGGAATTTTCACAAGGATCTGACCGGCAGTGACATCCTGATTGGCATCGACCTGAATACGTGCCCGGACCGGGAGCGGATACTCCCTTTCGGCCTCGCCCTTCGCCTGGATAAGGATAGCCGGTGTCAGTGTACGATCGCGAAATTCAATGATAACTTTCTCTTTGTATCCGGTCTGCTCATCAGACTCTTCTCGATACGTTGTTCCGTCGATAATATCCTGGAATCCAACTTTTCCTTTTACTTCAGACAGGATGACGCTGTTATACGGATCCCAGGTAGCAAGGACCTGTCCTTTCTCTACCTTCGCCCCATTGTTGACGTGCAACTCGGCACCGTACGGAATCAGATACGAGATGAGTTGACGACTCCCTTCTTCGGGATCTATGATTCTGACTTCCCCCTGCCGGGAAAGAACCGTCTCGCGCGTCCCGTCACCGTCATCGATCGTAACAGAACGTAGATTCTCAAACTCCACCTTACCGGCAAATTTGGTCTGAACCGTACTCTCGGCAGAGATTCGACTCGCGGTACCACCGATGTGGAACGTACGAAGAGTCAGCTGCGTGCCCGGCTCTCCAATTGACTGCGCAGCGATAACGCCAACGGCCTCGCCCGTTTCAACCAGACGGTACGCACCCATATTTCGCCCGTAGCACAGAGCGCAACAACCATGGCGCGCTTCACAAGTCAGTACGGAACGTATTTCTATCTCCTCGATCGATGTTTCGGAAATTCGCCTGGCCTTTTCCTCGTCAATGAGGTCATTTGCCGAAACGAGAAGTTCTTCCGTGTGCGGATCGCTCACATCATGAACAGACACTCGACCGACAATCCGATCCTTGAGGGGTTCAACAACGTCCTCATTGTCTTTAAGGGCTGATATCCTCAGACCACGCAGCGATCCACAATCATGCATCGTAACAGTCATGTCCTGAGAGACATCCACCAGACGGCGTGTCAGATAACCGGCGTCCGCCGTTTTCAGCGCCGTATCTGCGAGTCCCTTCCGGGCACCGTGCGTCGATATAAAGAACTCCAGGACCGACAATCCTTCCTTGAAATTGGAGATGATCGGATTCTCGATGATCTCACCGGCACTACCAACAAGACTTTTCTGCGGTTTGGCCATCAGACCACGCATTCCACCGAGCTGGCGAATCTGCTCCTTGGATCCACGAGCTCCAGAGTCCGCCATCATGTAGATGGCATTGAATCCGTCGCGGTCCTTCGTGAGTGTCTCGAACAATACCTCCGACACCTGATTATTGGTGTGGGTCCAGATATCGATAACCTGATTGTATCGTTCGTTCTCCGTGATGAAACCCATCGAGTAATTCGCACGCGCTTTTTCGACTTCTGACGTCGCGTCCGTAATCAGTTTCGTCTTGGCGTCCGGTACGACGATATCGGCCAGCGAGAACGTGAGACCACCCGTCGTTGCACGCTCAAACCCGAGCCTCTTGATTTTGTCCAGAAATGCGGCCGTTTCCGGGAATCCAGTCGCCTTCAGAATACGAGATATGATACCACGCAGGTTTTTCTTTGTGAGCACCTCATTGATGTATCCGACCGCCTCTGGAACAGCCTCATTGAAGAGGATTCGACCCATCGTCGTTTCAATCAACTCGCCGTCGGTCCAGCGGACAGTTGCTTTCGCATGAATGTGGATAATGCCCTGGTCGAATGCCTGGCGGGCCTCATCCAGACTGGAGAATCTCATGCCGTCTCCCTTCATGCCGGACCGGGACTTCGTCATGTAGTACAGTCCGAGAACCATGTCCTGCGTTGGAACGGTTATCGGCCCACCATGAGCAGGGCTCAGGATGTTGTGACTCGACAGCATCAGAAGCATGGCTTCGAGTGCTGCGTCATGACTCAATGGCACGTGAACGGCCATCTGGTCACCGTCGAAGTCGGCGTTGAATGCCGTACAAACGAGCGGATGGAGACGGATGGCTTTCCCCTCAATAAGAACCGGCTGAAAAGCCTGTATACCCAGACGGTGAAGCGTTGGTGCACGGTTGAGCAGTACCGGTCGACCCTGAATTACTTTCTCCAGAATATCCCAGACATCGGATGTTCTACGGTCTACAACCTTCTTTGCACTCTTGACGGTTTTTACTATTCCTCGTTCTATCAGTTTGCGAATGATGAACGGCTTGAACAACTCGACCGACATCTCCTTGGGTAGGCCGCACTGGTGAAGTTCCAGTTCGGGTCCAACGACAATCACCGACCGACCCGAATAGTCGACCCGTTTTCCGAGCAGGTTCTGACGGAACCGTCCCTGTTTCCCCTTGAGCATGTCCGAGAGCGACTTGAGCGCCCGGTTCGAATCAGAACGAACGGCATTCGCTTTGCGGGAATTATCAAACAGCGAGTCGACGGCCTCCTGAAGCATACGCTTCTCGTTTCGGAGAATGACTTCTGGCGCCTTGATGTCGATGAGCCTCTTCAGACGATTATTCCGAATGATAACTCTTCGATACAGATCGTTCAGGTCACTGGTAGCAAATCGACCGCCCTCCAGTGGAACCAGGGGCCGCAGCTCCGGCGGAATGACCGGAATCACCCTCATAACCATCCACTCAGGACGGTTCTCCATCCTCCGGTTCGCGTCCCTGAACGCCTCGGTTACAGCCAGTCGTTTGAGCGCTTCGGCCTTCCTTTGCTGGCTGGACTCGGTCTTGATCTGGAACCGCATCTGGATTGATAACGATGCCAGGTCCAATCGCGTCAACAGGTCTTCGACCGCCTCACCTCCGATTTTGGCGATAAACTTTTCCGGATCATCGTCTTCGAGACGGTTGTTGTCGTCTCGGATCTGGTACAGGATATTAAAATACTCGTCTTCAGAGAGTAATTGTTTCTCCTCTATTCCCAGAGCTGCTGCAGCACCCGCCTGAACGACTACATAATTCTCATAGTATATAATCCGCTCGAGATCCTTGGATCTGATACCCAGGAGGTGTCCGATTTTGTTCGGAAGCGTCTTGAAATACCAGATATGCACCACGGGTACGCTGAGCGTGATATGTCCCATCCGCTCACGGCGTACCGATTTCTGGGTCACCTCGACGCCGCACCGGTCGCAGATAATGCCCTTGTATCGGATCCTCTTGTATTTACCACAATGGCATTCCCAGTCCTTCACGGGACCGAAAATTTTCTCACAAAAGAGTCCGTCTTTTTCCGGTTTGAACGATCGATAATTGATCGTTTCCGGCTTCAGAACCTCACCGTATGAACGTTCCAGAATCGACTCCGGAGAGGCGAGACTGACAGTAATGTTGTTGAAGTTCTTCTTGATCTTCTGGGTCTTTCCGTACGGCATATTCGAACGCGTCGTTTAAATATCCTTGTGCTGAGCATCATTCCGATCGGCTTTCACCGCGCGTAGATGCGCTATCAGTCCAGCGTTACCTCGAGGCCTAGCCCCTGTAGTTCTCGGACGAGTACATTGAAGCTCTCCGGCGTACCGGCTTCGGGCATATTTTCGCCCTTCACCACGCACTCGTACGCTTTCGAACGTCCCTGGACGTCGTCCGACTTGTACGTGAGCATCTCCTGAAGGACGTGCGACGCACCGTATGCATACATCGCCCACACCTCCATCTCCCCGAGCCGTTGTCCACCAAACTGAGCCTTACCACCGAGCGGCTGCTGGGTAATCAGGCTGTATGGTCCGATCGACCGGGCGTGAATCTTGTTTTCGACAAGATGGCTCAGCTTCAACATATAAATCTGTCCAACCGTCGTTTCCTGATCGAATGGGGTACCCGTCCGTCCATCGTACAACTGGGTCCGTCCATCAACCGGAAGTCCAGCCTCAACCATGGCACCCGATACATCATCCGAAGACGCTCCATCAAAAATGGGAGTCGCGAAATTGGTACCAAGATGCTGTCCGGCCCAACCGAGCATCGTCTCGTATATCTGACCGAGATTCATTCTCGATGGCACTCCGAGTGGATTCAAGACTATATCAACAGACGTACCATCTTCAAGGAACGGCATATCTTCGGCAGGAACAATCTTTGCGACGACTCCCTTGTTTCCATGGCGACCGGCCATTTTATCGCCGACCTGAAGCTTGCGTTTCTTGGCTACATAGACTTTGGCGAGCTGAACAATTCCCGGGGGAAGCTCATCGCCCATCTGGATTCTATGTTTTTCACGCTTCGAAATTCCGTCTATGTTTTTGAATTGCTTCTCGTAATTCCGAATCAGCGTCTTCACCTTCAGATTCACTTCGTCGTCGGCGGTGAAACTCACACCCGGATCGAGCTGCAGCGGCGTGACTTCTTCGAATGCATTTTTCTTGATGACAGCGCCTTCGGTGACGAGCACCTTGCCCTGTCTGTCGACAAAGTCTTTCGCCTTCTTCCCTTCCAGGGCATCCGAAAATTTCGTCCAGAAGCCCTCGTTCAATTCCCGCATACTCAACTCGAAATCATGATCGATCTCTGCGAGACGCTTGGTTTCCTGCTTTTTGGACGCAGGATCCAGCTTCCTGCGACTGAACAACTTCGTGTCAATCACGACTCCCTTCATTCCCGGAGGAGCTTTCAGAGAGGCATCCTTGACGTCGCCGGCCTTGTCACCGAAAATAGCACGGAGTAGTTTTTCTTCCGGAGTCGGGTCGGATTCGCCCTTCGGGGTGATCTTTCCAACGATGATATCGCCCGCTTTGACTTCTGCTCCGATTCGAATAATTCCCCGCTCATCGAGGTCCTTGGTCGCCTCTTCCGATACATTGGGTATTTCCCGAGTGAGTTCCTCCTCCCCACGCTTCGTGTCACGAACCTGAAGCTCGAATTCCTGAATATGTATCGATGTATAAATGTCTTCAGACACCACACGCTCCGAGATTACAATGGCATCCTCAAAGTTGTATCCGCGCCATGGCATGAAGGCAACAAGCACATTCCGACCGAGAGCAAGTTCGCCCTTATCGGTGGAGAAACCATCGGTAAGAATCGTGTTTTTCTTTACCCGCTGTCCGACTTTCACGATCGGATGCTGATTAACACATGTATCCTGATTGGTTCTTCTGAACTTTGTCAGTTCGTATGTTACTGAAGAGTCACCAAACGAGAGCGCCTCTTCTTCTGGCGTTCGATCGTATTTGATGGTAATGGTCCGACCGTCCACATAGTCAACGACACCGTCCCCTTCCGAAACAAGAACAGCCCTCGAATCCCTGGCTACGCGGCCTTCAAGACCGGTTCCTACGAGGGGTGCTTCTGCTCGTAAAAGCGGTACCGCCTGGCGCTGCATGTTTGAACCCATCAGCGCGCGGTTGGCATCGTCATGTTCGAGAAATGGAATCAGGCTGGCTGCAGGCGATACGATCTGATTCGGACCGACGTCCATATACTGAACTTCGTTCGGCTCGATGATCGGAAAATCGCCCCGGTGCCTACACTTGACGTACGCGTTGACAAATCGGCTCTTTTCATCGAGCGGTGCGTTCGCCTGTGCAATGATAGCCTCATCCTCTTCCTCCGCTGTCAGGAACCGGATCTTGTTGGATACCTTTCCTTTTCTGACAACGCGATACGGTGTCTCGATGAATCCGTATGAATTGATTCGCGCGTGCACACAGAGAGACGATATGAGTCCGATGTTCGGACCTTCCGGTGTTTCAATCGGACACAGACGACCGTAGTGCGTATAGTGAACGTCACGCACCTCGAATCCTGCGCGTTCACGGGTCAGACCACCCGGACCGAGAGCAGACATGCGACGCTTATGCGTCAACTCAGCCAGTGGATTCGTCTGATCCATGAACTGACTGAGCTGATTGGTGCCAAAAAATGTATTGATTACACTCGAGACCGTCCGTGCGTTGACCAAATCCTGGGGAGTAAACTTTTCAGCATCCCTCAAATTCATCCGCTCCTTGATGGTCCGTGCCATTCGTGCAAGGCCCAGTGAGAACTGTGCTGCAAGCTGCTCGCCCACTGAACGAACGCGGCGATTTCCGAGGTGATCGATATCGTCAACGGTACTGCGGCCGTTCTGCAACATGATCAGCTCGGTAATGATAGCGATGATATCATCCCGCGTCAGTGTGAGTCGATCCATCGACTCTTTCAGTTTCAGACGAGCGTTGATGCGATATCGCCCTACCTCTCCAAGATCATACCGCTTCTCGCTGAAGAACAGCCTCTCGAGAACACCACGTGCCGTTTCAATATCCGGCGCTTCTGTGCCTCTTAGTGTGAGGTATAAATACTCCAGTGCCTCTTCTTCCGAGTGCGTTGGATCCCGTTTGATCGTGTTGAGCAGCGTCGCCTTATCCAGGGCGGAATCGTCGTCGCTGTGGTCACGAACCAGGTAAACCGTGGTAATCCCGGCTTCCTTGAGTTTGTCGTAATCGGCCTCTTCCAACTCGTGCTGAGCCGGTAGAATGATCTCTCTTTCCTTTCTCTCTTCGAGAACTTCTCCGGTATCCTCGTCAACGACTTCCGTCATGCGCTCGACAGAGACCGTAGCTGCGAGATTTCGCCCGATGCATTTCGCGTATCCTTTCTTTGTCTTGACGGATGCAGTATCGGCAAGGTCAAAGAGTTGTACGATCTCCCCATTCGTGGAGTAGCCGAGAGCCCGTAGAAGCGTCGTAACGGGCAGTTTCTTCTTCCGATCGATATAAGCCCACATCTGGTTACTCACATCGGTAGAGAACTCGATCCAGGACCCCCTGAACGGGATGACCCGAGCCGAATACAACTCGGTACCGTTCGGATGGACACTCTGGCCGAAGAATACGCCAGGACTCCGATGAAGCTGCGACACCACGACTCGCTCGGCACCATTGATGACAAACGTCCCCCGATTCGTCATGAACGGCAGATTCCCGAGATAGACTTCCTGCTCAATGGCCTCCTCGGCCTCATCCTCGTCTTCGTCCTCCTTGCTCGAAAGACGCAACTTCGCCTTCAGAGGTACGGAATAGCTCAGACCCTGTGCAATACATTCCTCCACGGAATGCTTGGGCGTATCCAGTCCGAAGTGGATGAACTCCAGCGTATATCTTTCCCTGCTATCCTGGATCGGAAAATGTTCCAGAAAGACTGACTGCAGTCCCGTACGCTGCCGTTCTTCCGGCGGAATGTGGTCCTGGACGAAATCGTGGAAAGATTTCAGCTGAACATCCAGAAAATCCGGATAGTCGTGCACGGTGCGAATGCGCGCAAAGCTTTTTCGCTGTCGATGTCCTTTGACAGTGGGCATAATTCAGGCGATTACCGTGAATGGAAATAGGAGGCAGAAATTTGGACGGATCGGCGTGCTACTGATGAAGCGCCGAAAGCCGACCCTGAAAAACAGGGTCGGCACCGGCCATCAACGCATGGATTCGTCCGCTTCAGCATGCGAGAGGTCCTTACTTGAGTTCTACGCCAGCTCCGGCCTCCTCAAGTTTGGCTTTCATCTGGTCTGCCTCATCTTTACTGACGGCTTCTTTGATCGTGCTAGGCGCACCATCAACCAGTTCCTTCGCTTCCTTGAGGCCGAGTCCGGTCAGGGCACGAACCTCCTTGATGACGTTGATTTTCTTCTCGCCAATTGACGCGAGAACAACGTCAAACTCAGTCTGCTCTTCGGCAGCTGCCGCTCCGTCGCCACCGGCAGGACCGGCGATTGCAACCGCTGCTGCTGCAGGCTTGATGCCATACTCCTCTTCGAGAAGCGTCGCCAGTTCGCTGGCTTCCTTGATGGTGAGTCCTACGAGCTCTTCTGCAATTTTTTTGATGTCAGCCATTTTTCTTTGTTTGCTCCTGCAACGGTCTGTGTCCTCCAGGACTGCGTTGCGATTTATGGTTATGAGAACGAATTAATCTTCCTTTTCTGAAATCGTCTTGATAGCGCCCACCAGGTTGCTTCCCTGGGCCTCCAGTGCTCCAACAACATTGGTAACAGGAGACATGAGTAGAGAGATGATCTCGCCCAGAAGCTCGGTTTTCGATTTGAGTCGGGCCAGCGCATCCAGCGCAGTTTCATCATAAACGGCACCTTCCACACTGGCACCCTTGAGTGCCGGAAGCTCCGTTTTCATGTCTTCCAGGAACTTCTTGATCACCCGGGCCGGCGAGGACGGTTCTTCCGAAAAAGCAACTGCCGTCGGTCCAGCCAGCTTGTCATAAAGCTCGTCGTATCCACCAAGCCGCTCCATCGCGAGCTTGAGGAGCGTATTCTTGACCACTTTGTACTCGACACCCATCTCCCGGAACTTGTCTCTGAGGATCGTTGCCTGTTCTACCGTAAGTCCTGAATAATTGGTCAGGTAAATGGTCGGCGTCTGCTCCAGCTTTTCAGCCAGCACATCGATTGCCGCCACTTTCTGTTCTTTGGTCATCGCCATGATTCTATCTCAAATTCTGCGCCCCGAAGGGCTCGTAAGCAAAAGGATTCCTATCGGAGACTACCGAGAACGCCGCTTCGGTCCAGAGGGATGCCAGGACTCATCGTCGATGAGAGCGTGATGGACCGGACGTACGTGCCCTTCGTGGACGCCGGTCGAAGCCTCATTACTTCTCGAAGGAACGCATCGGCGTTATCGCGCAACTGCTCCTCCGAAAAGGATGCCTTGCCGATTGCAGAATGCAGTATCCCAAATTTGTCTACCCTGAAGTCGATTTTTCCGGCTTTGACATCCTTGACCGCGTCGGCGATATCCATCGTGACCGTTCCGCTCTTCGGGTTCGGCATCAGACCACGGGGGCCAAGCACACGGCCGAGACGACCAACCTTCGCCATGACGTCGGGAGTGGCAATGAGGACATCAAAGTCCGTCCATCCCTGTTTTTGAATTTTTTCGACGTAGTCGTCCAAGCCCACATGATCGGCTCCGGCTTCTGTTGCCTCAGCCTGCTTGCTTTCATTGGCAAGCACGAGGACTCTGACTTCCTTTCCGGTGCCGTGCGGAAGCGCGACCGTACCCCGAACCATCTGATCGGCGTGCCGCGGATCAACGCCGAGACGCACATCAATATCTATAGACTCATCGAATTTGGCACTCGCCATTTTCTTGAGTACCTCGACGGCATCGACCATTCCGAGAGGACCATCTGCTGCATCGAGGAGTTCGCGGCCTGCGCGATATCTCTTTCCTTTCTTTCCCATGATATACAGGATCTTTGCGGTTCAAACGCCAGCCATCTCTCTTGACCCGGCTCCCGCACGTGTGTAAATGTTGAGCAAAACGTTTGTCGATACGTTCTGCAATCAGGCTTTTGTGGGTGCTCCCTTTACCTTTATTCCCATTGAACGGGCTGTGCCTGCTATCATGGCAGCACCTTGATCCAGGTCGAAGGCGTTAAGATCTTCCATTTTCTGCTCGGCGATATCTCTGCACTGGTCCCATGTAACAGTACCAACATGCATGCGGAGCGGATCAGCAGCGCCCGACTGAATCTTGGCTGCCGTCTTCAAGAGAACCGCTGCCGGCGGACTCTTGACGATGAAAGAGAACGACTTGTCAGCATATACCGTTATAACCACGGGAAGCAGCAAACCCATACGATCCTGTGTCGCAGCATTGAACTGCTTACAGAATTCCATGATGTTTACGCCATGCTGACCCAGGGCGGGTCCAATTGGAGGTGCAGGATTTGCCTGCCCGGCTTTTATCTGAAGCTTGATATAGCCGTCTATCTTTTTTGCCATACAGTCGGTGCGGTACAAACGCCATTTCGGGCTCCCGCGATCTGATTTTGCTAAAACGCTCTAGCCGGTAGTAAATGACACGAACGCGACCATGTTCCGGATTAAATACGAAACATCATTAAGGAGTCGTGAATCTTGACGGGACCTATTCTTCGTGTTCGATCTGAAGATAGTCCAATTCGAGAGGGGTCTTTCGACCGAAAATCGAAACCATCACCCTGACTTTCATCTTGTCCGGATAGACCTCCTCGACCATGCCATTGAAGTTGTTGAAGGGCCCATCGACTACCTTCACCGAATCCCCGTTCTTGAATGGAATCTCCGGTTGTTCGCCCGCCTGAACGGCTTCGTCCATCTTACCGATGATACGATTGACCTCATCCGGCCTGAGCGGAGTCGGGACGTCGCCGGTCGTTAGAAATCCAACGACGGACGGGACACCGGATATCACGTGCTTGAGCTGATTATCCAATAACGCGTGGAGCAGGATATAACCCGGGAAGAAGGTCTTCTCGCGCGTTCGCTTCTTACCCGCACGCATCTCGAAAACGGTTTCCGTGGGGATCATGATCTCCTCGATATGCTCCGTCAGGCCGAGCCGGTCCACTTCGCGTTCGAGAAATTCTTTGACCTTTTTTTCGTGACCCGAAAATGTCCGGAGCACATACCACTTACGAATAATGTTGTCTTTCGGCGTCTCCATAGCAGTTTCTGCTCATGGGACAGATCCCTTTTTCAAGGAATACTATCCGTAAATGACTTCAAGAACGGTGCTGATTACACGATCCGTAATGAAGATGAAAAGTGAGATAACGACGGTGGCGATAATTGTCACTACCGTGCTGTTGATCAGTTCAGATCGCGTCGGCCATGTGACCTTGCGCATCTCCTTGCTGACCTCTTCGAGGTATCCTGTAATCTTACTCATATTAACTCTTTCAATTTGACCTGGCCGCAATTTGCGGATCGGCCTTTGCACGGGCGGCAGGACTCGAACCTGCAGCCTGCGGTTTTGGAGACCGCTGCTCTGCCAATTGAGCTACGCCCGTATCCAACGCCAATCTTCCGGGATCACGACTGCGTACCTACCTCCAGGTCAGAAACAGGGCCAGTCCATCCGGAAGAACTCGGATTCAGAAAATCCGATTTAGTCGTTGATTTTGGATACGACGCCTGCACCAACCGTGCGGCCGCCTTCC
>CAYLHF010000049.1:0-16579 GCA_964383365.1 uncultured Rhodothermales bacterium
GGCGCCCGGTTCTTCCGCTTCGGCGGCGGGTGCCTCCTCGGCGACCGGTGCGTCTGCTTCCGCGGCGGGTGCCTCCTCGGCGACCGGTGCGTCAGCTTCGGCGGCTTTAACGGCAGACGTATCGGCGGCACTTCCAGCCCCCCTGCGTCCGGCCCTACGGGTTCTACGCTTCTTGCCTGAACTCGAACCATCAGGCTTCACGTCATTGTAGTCGACCAGTTCGATGATCGCCATCTCCGCCGAGTCTCCGGCTCTCTGACCGAGTTTTATGATGCGAGTGTACCCACCGTTTCGACCACTGATCTTGCCGGAAATCTCCGTAAAGAGTTCGGTAACGGCAGCCTTATCACTAAGGTGCCTAAATACCTGCCGACGATTGTGTGTCGTATCCTCTTTCGCACGATTAATGATCGGCTCCGCATACATCCGCAGGGCACGCGCTTTGGTCAGCGTAGTCGTGATCTTTTTATGCTTGATCAGAGCCGTTGTCATCGCTGAAAGCGTAGCCTTACGATGAGAATGGGTCCGCCCCAGCTTAAATCCTTTCTTCTGATGTCTCATTTTCTATATAGTAATTCAATGGCGATCATCACGACCGCCGTCTTTGATCACTTGGCGATATCTTCGAGATACTTGTCGACATCCATGCCGAATGTGAGGTTTCTTTCGTCAATCACCTGCATCAATTCCTGCAGCGATTTTCTACCGAAATTTCGAAACTTAAGCATTTCGGATTCCTCACGACGAACAAGATCTCCAATCGTCTTGATATTGGCTGCCTTCAGACAGTTGTGAGCGCGGACCGAAAGATCCAGTTCATCGACCGACTGTGAGAGAAGCTCACGGATACGCTGTACTTCGGCGTCGACTTCCTTCTCCTCTTCCGTCGGCTGGGGCTCTGCATCCATCTTGATGAACAGGCTCACATGATCGCGCATGATTGTCGCCGCTTGGGCCAGCGCATCCTCGGGGAGTACAGATCCGTCTGTATCCACTTCCATCTGAAGCGATTCATAATCAATCCGTTCTCCGACTCGGGTCTGTTGAACGGTGTAGCGAACGTTTTTTATAGGCGTAAAGATGGAATCCATCGCTACGACGCCGATAGGATCGTCTGCCCGTTTATTTTCTTCGGCTGCGACGTAGCCACGGCCTCTCTCCATACGTAGTTCTACCGCAAAACTCGCCTTACCAGAGAGTGTCGCAATATGATGCGAAGGATTCAATATTTCGTAATCGCTGGTCGCACCGGCAATGTCCTTCGCCGTCCAGGTTCCCGGACCTTTAACCAACAGGTGGATGTTTCCATCTGCGCCTTCATTGGATTTGAACCGAATACCCTTCAGGTTCAGAATAATGTCTGCGACATCTTCAGTGACACCGTCGATTGTTGAAAATTCATGCTGAACTCCATCAATCTTTAGTGCTGTTATTGCGACACCCTGGAGGGACGAAAGAAGCATCCTTCGAAGTGCATTACCGATTGTCACGCCGAAGCCTCTTTCCATGGGCTGGATGACGAATCGACCGTACGTTTCGGTGGTTTCTTCTACATGTACGCCGTCTGGCATCTGAATCGAGAAATTGCTCATATCAACTGTATCAATGCAATTTGAAAAGGAAATTACCAGGACTGAAATAGATCTTCCCGGTCAACCAAACGCGCTTTCTATTTTGAGTAGAGCTCAACTATGAGCTGCTCTCTAATATTTTCCGGAATGTCCTCACGATTGGGATAATCCAGAAACTTACCCTGCAATTTGGTCCGATCAACTTCGAGCCATGGAAAACTCCGGCGAGTCCTTTGGACTGACTCCTGAATCGAAACGTTATTCCTGCTGCGAGGACGAATTTCGATGACATCTCCGGAACGCAGCTGGGCCGACGGGATATCGACTATTCTGCCGTTCACAATGACGTGGCCGTGACATACTAATTGTCTGGCCTGCCTCCGGGTCATCGAAAAACCGAGCCGAAAAACCGTATTGTCCAGTCTTGCCTCAAGAAATTTAAGCAGGTTCTCTCCGGTTACCCCCTTCTTTCTTGCGGCCTTTCCGAACAGGTTTCTAAACTGCCGCTCGAGGAGGCCGTAGGTATACTTTGCCTTCTGTTTCTCTTTGAGCTGAACGGCGTACTCGCTCTCTTTCTTGCGCCTACCTCTGCCGTGCTGTCCGGGTGGGTTGGGCTTACGCTCAAGTGCTTTACTTGGGCCGAAGATCGGTTCCTTGAACCGCCTCGCAATTTTCTGTTTCGGGCCTCGATATCGGGCCATAATTCTATCCTCTCGTTTGGGATGTTACAAACGTACAGCCCTCACCGTGAGGACTGTAGCCGGTCTTAATCCGAATCCACGCCCGAACGGGCGCAGACGATCATGCCTCAGACACGTCGTCTTTTCGGGGGCCGGCAGCCATTGTGGGGAACGGGGGTGACGTCGCGGATCGTAGCGATCTCGAGACCAATACTGGATAGTGCCCGGATAGCGGACTCACGCCCGCCCCCTGGTCCTTTCACGTATACCTCTACCCTTCGCAAACCCAGATCGTAGGCTTCCTTGGCGGCCGCTGAAGCCGCGACTTGAGCAGCGTAAGGAGTATTCTTACGTGAGCCCTTGAAACCCATCTTGCCTGAACTTGCCCAGGAAATGGTATTACCGTACTGGTCGGTCAGCGTCACCTGCACGTTGTTGAACGTCGCCTTGATATGGGCCTGCCCATTCGTCTCGACAACAACATTCTTTTTCCGTGAGCGTCCGCTCCGTTGTCTTTTTGCCATAATTCGAAAAATACGTCTGCCCTACCCGAATCCGGGAGAGCTTTTCACTTACTTACGAGGGGCGGTCTTCTTACCTGCCACCGTTTTCTTTCTACCCTTTCTAGTCCGGGCATTTGTCTGAGTCCGCTGACCTCGAACCGGTAAACCACGGCGATGCCGCAATCCCCGATAGCAACCAACGTCCATCAGACGTTTAATACTGAGTTGAACCTCCGTTCGAAGTTGACCCTCGACCTGATATTCATCCTCTACCATTCGTCTTACCGACCTGGTCTGCTCATCCGTCCAATCGTCCGGATGCATGTTGGGGTCGATATTCAGTTTCTCTAGAATCTCAACGGCCCGGGAGCGCCCAATGCCATAAATGGCAGTGAGAGCGATTTCTCCTCTTTTCTTGTTCGGGACGTCGATACCGGCAATTCGTGGCATTTTTTTCTACAATTTGACGTACAGCAGTCGAAAACAGATACCCGATATCATCGGATACCCGCAATCATCAACCCTGACGCTGTTTATGCTTCGGATTCTTTTTATTTATGATGTATATGCGGCCCTTCCTACGTACAATTTTGTCGTCGGAACTCCGCTTCTTTACACTTGCCCGGACTTTCATCGTTGTTTTTCGCGTTGTGGCCTCGATCGACCATTTTCGATTGTAGCCTATGTGTTACCGGTATTAAACCATTTTGTTCACACCACCCTATCGATACCGATAGACGATGCGACCTTTCGAAAGATCATACGGAGACAACTCGATCTTGACTCGATCACCGGGTAGAATCTTGATGAAGTGCATCCTCATCTTACCCGATAGAAGACCGAGTATCTCATGTCCATTTTCGAGGCGCACCCTGAATTGTGCATTCGGTAGCGCGTCGATGACTTCACCATCCTGTTCAATTGGCTTTTGCTTAGCCATGTGCCATCTCCAGATTCGTGTTGTACGGAAGCTCTTCTAGAATCTGCTCTACGTACGAAAATGAGGTCAGAACTTCTGGTTTTCCCTTTCTGACCACGACCATGTGCTCATAGTGCGCCGAGACCGAAGAATCTGCTGTCTGCACCGTCCATCCGTCTGACTCTGTTTCGACGGCTGACGTCCCACGGTTCACCATGGGCTCGATACAGATCACGAGACCCGTCTTGAGCTTTCGCCCCGTTCCCTGGCGGCCATAATTCGGAACCTGAGGATCTTCATGAAGGTGCCTCCCGATACCATGACCGACGAGATCTCGAACAACACCGAATCCTCCATCTTCGCAAACGGTTTGAACTGCTGCTCCGATATCGCCGAGACGGTTTCCTCCGATTGCCTGTGAGACGCCGGCCTGCAAGGCATCATGCGTAGCAGTACAAAGCACTTTATTATCTTCAGAGGGCGAACCCACGGCAAACGTAAATGCGCTATCGCCGTAAAAACCGTTGATGATCACACCACAATCAGCAGACAGGAGGTCCCCATCTTCCAACACTCTATCCGATGGGATCCCGTGGACGACCTCTTCATTTACCGAGGTACACAGCGTAGCAGGAAAGACCTCTTTTCCGACCTGGTATCCCTTGAATGCCGGTACGGCGCCATGATCCCTGATGTACTCTTCAGCGATACGATCCAATTCCGCCGTCGTAATGCCGGGAGCGACGTGCCGGGCAAGCTCTCCGAGCGTCCGACTTACCAGGTCGGCCGACACGCGAAGCTGCTCGATCTCTCTATCGCTTTTCAAATGGATCATCAAAATTCTCTCTCTTATTTGTCTCTATCGTCGACCACGCATCTTGCCTGACTTCATAAATCCGTCGTAATGCCTCATGAGCAGGTGACTCTCTATCTGTTGAAGCGTGTCGAGCGTAACACCCACGAGGATGAGGAGACTCGTTCCGCCGAAGAAATGGGCGAACCCCTGGGTTACACCGAATTTCATCGCAAAGGCAGGTAAGATGGCTACAAATCCCAGAAAAATAGATCCAGGAAGCGTGATCCGCGTCAGGATATTGTCGATGAACTCACTGGTATGCTTGCCAGGACGAATACCTGGTATGAAGCCACCCTGTCTCTTCATCGTGTCGGCCATCTCTTTGGGATTGACCGCTATCGCCGTATAGAAATACGTAAAGAACACGCAGATCACGAAAAAGACAATCGAATATCCCCACGACGATATGTCGGTAAAGAATGCCCCGAATCGCTGCATGAACGGGCTACTCGGAAAAAACGATGCAAATGTCGCCGGTACGAACATGATCGACTGCGCGAAAATGATCGGCATCACCCCGGCCGCATTGATCCGAAGTGGCAGATACTGGGTTGACCCGCCATACACTTTTCGGCCCACAACACGCTTCGCGTACTGAACCGGAATCCTTCTCATTCCCTGCGTGACAAGGACTACACCTGCCGTGATGATTGCAAATATTCCAATTTCCATCAGGAAAATGAACAGGTTTCCAGAAAGCTGAAACTCATTTACGAGCGACTGCGGCAGAAAAGCCACGATACCGATCATGATGATGAGCGAAATGCCATTCCCGAGTCCATTCTCGGTGATTCTTTCCCCCAGCCACATGACGAACATCGTTCCGGAGACCAGTACGATCACCGTCGATACCATAAAAAATGTCGGATTGATGACAATGGCCTGGGCTGTCGCTCCGTATTGGAGATTTACAGCAAAGCCGACGCTTTGAAGGGCCGTAATCAGAATCGTTCCATACCGAGTGAGCTGCGTGATCTTTCGACGACCGTCTTCGCCTTCCCGCTGCAACTTCTGAAAATACGGAACGACGGCACCCATCAACTGAATAATGATTGACGCCGTGATATACGGCATAATACCGAGTGCGAAAATACCGGCAGCACTGAACGCACCTCCTACAAACATATCGAGGAGTCCCAGAAGATTGTTCGAGTCCGTCGTTGCATTGATGTTAGCGAGAACACTGGCATCGACGCCCGGTAGCGTGACATACGCACCGAGACGATAAACGAGCAACAGGCCGAGCGTGTAAAGAATACGCCGCCGAAGTTCCTCGACTTTCCAGATGTTGCGAACACTTTCGGTTAAACCGGCCATGGCAAATCTTTGGTTGACCCTGATTCAGGGTGAAGTTAGATGACTAGAGTAGTGTTACCGATCCGCCGGCAGCTTCGATCTTCGTCTTGGCAGATGCACTGAAAGCGTGAGCGCTCACCTGGAGGCCATCGCTGACCTCGCCACCTCCAAGAATCTTGACTCGATCATTTTTTCCAACCAGTCCGGTACCTTGAAGCACCTCCGGTGTGATCGGAGCCGATCCATCGATCTTTCCTTTGTCGATCCACTCTACGAGTGTAGAAATGTTTATGGGGCGGTAGGCGACGCGGAACGGATTCTTGAATCCGAACTTGGGTGTCCGACGCTGGAGTGGCATCTGACCGCCTTCAAACCATACCGGAATTCTGGCTCCGGAACGGCTTTTCTGACCCTTATTGCCCTTGGTCGAACTGTGACCACCGTACCCGGAGCCAACGCCGCGTCCGATACGTTTTTTCGACCTTGTTGAACCTTTCGCAGGTTTGAGATTGCTTAAATCCATAGTAGTAGTGCTATTACGCTCTCACTGTCGTGAAAACTCGCTTTCCTGTGTCAATCTGTGACAATCGAATGGGGTCGCTAAACCTCTTCAACCCGGACGAGATGTCCGACTTTACCGACCATGCCTCTTATCTGGGGCGTGTCAGCATGTTCGACTGTCTGGTGCATTCGTCTCAGACCCAACGCTTCCATCGTCAGCTTCTGGGTACCGGGACGTCTGATAACGCTTCTAATCTGAGTGATCTTCAGCGTGGTTTTTTTCTGCTTTTTGCTCATTGTAGTCTCAGACAAACAGTGATAATCTGATTACCCTTCAAAAACGCGCTTTAAAGGGATACCGCGACGCTTGGCAACAACCATCGCGTCTTCCAGGTTTGAAAGTGCATCCATGGTGGCCGCCACTTGATTATGCGGATTACTCGACCCCAACGATTTGGACAGAATATCCGTGTACCCAGCACATTCAAGCACCGCGCGAACACCTCCACCGGCAATGACGCCTGTACCATGGGACGCGGGCTTGAGAAGGACGCGACCTGCATCTTTGCGACCGATAATCTGGTGTGGAACGGTCCCCTTTTTTACGGGCACGCGAATCAGATTTTTCTTCGCGTCATCCGTTCCTTTCGAGATGGCATCCGCTACTTCGTTCGCCTTACCCAATCCGGAGCCGACGCTGCCCTTGCCATCCCCGACGACGACAACCGCATTGAACGAAAAACGACGTCCACCTTTCACAACTTTTGCCACACGCTTAACCGACACGAGCCGCTCGATAAAATCCGAGGGTGCCTCCGAAGACCGGTCACGCTGCTGACGATTTCTTCCCTTTGCCATAGCTTGAATTAATTCTCTTCTTTACGTGATTGTCTACGAAGGTTAGCATACGAGGCCACCCTCACGGGCGCCCTCTGCAAGTGCTTTAACGCGTCCGTGATATCTAAATCCATTTCTATCCACAACAACTGTTTCGATCCCTACGCCTTTCGCCACTTCCGCGAGTTTGAGTCCCACCTTTTTACTGATTTCTATGGGATTACCCCCTTTCATGTCAGTCGGAAGGCTGGATGCCGACGCGAGCGTCTGCCCGCTATCGTCATCGACGAGTTGGGCGTAAATATTCTTGTTTGATCTGTATACCGAGAGGCGTGGTCTTGCTGCCGTTCCGGATATCTTCTTGCGAATACCACGCTTAACGCGCATCCGCTTCTTCAATTTTGAATTTGCCATCGATCTGTATGCTATCGAAAGATTACCGACCCTTCGACCTGATTAGTTAAACGATCTCAATTAGCGAGCTGCAGTCTTACCGGCTTTCCGACGGACGTACTCATTAACGTAACGCACTCCTTTACCCTTATAGGGCTCTGGTGGACGAAGACTCCGAATTTTCGCAGCGACCTGTCCAACCATCTGCTTGTCAATACCTTCGATCATAATGATCGTATTCTTGCCCCGTTTTGTGTCCACTTCGATGCTTACTCCCTCGGGAGGGACAAAGTAGATGGGGTGAGAGAATCCCAGCGCAAGTTCAAGTACCCCATTGGAAACCGCGGCTCGAAAACCGACACCGATAACCTCCAACTCGCGTCGAAAGCCGACCGACACTCCGGAGACCATGTTGTTCAATAGAGAACGATACAGGCCGTGTAAAGCCTTGTGTCGTTTCTGGTCTGTAGGACGCGTGACAACCAGTTGTCCGTCATCGACCGCGACCTTAAGATCCGGATCGACCTGGACAGAAAGCTCTCCCTTCGGTCCTTTTACGGTCACAAGGTTGTTTGAAGCAACGTCAACTGTGACGGCATCAAGAACCTGGACCGGAAGATTTCCCACTCGAGACATGTCTATAATCGTTTATTCTTTTCAGAATGCTATGGACGAAAAATGCCCGTCTAGTAGACGTACGCAAGAACTTCGCCACCAATACTGTTCGCCCGCGCTTCCTTGTCGGTCATCACTCCACGAGATGTCGAAATGATCGCGATTCCCAGACCATTGCGAACCCTCGGTAGCTCTGTAGATCCCACATAGCGACGGAGTCCCGGCGTCGAAACTCGCTTCAGAGAACGAATCACCGGCGTTCCATTGGACTCATATTTTAGAAAAACCCGCAGAAGTCCCTGATGACCATCATCAACATTGACATAGCGACGGATATACCCTTTATCCAGCAGAATCTGCGTCATTGCCCGCTTCACTTTGGAAGCTGGAATATCCACGTGCCGATGCGTCGCCTTCTGGGCATTGCGAATCCGCGTCAGATAGTCAGATACCGGATCTGTAGTTGCACTCATTTTTAGCCTATTCGTACTCTTTGGAGATAATCTCCGGGACCCGAGATCCCGGATGTCTCACCCTGTTTTTACCAACTTGATTTTCGTATGCCAGGGATGTTTCCCGAGCGTGCCTTCTCTCTGAACGCAATACGCGACAGACCGAACCGGCGCATATATCCGCGAGATCGACCGGTCATACGACACCGATTTCTTATACGCACCGCACTCGAATCGCGCGGTAATTTCTGTAACCCTTCCCAATCGCCTGCCGCCTTGAGCGCTTTTCGCCGATCGGCATATTTCGCTACCAGGCGTCGTCGCTTGGCTTCCCGGGCTATCCAACTCTTCTTTGCCATGTTCTTCTACTTAAAACAGAGTATCTGAATCATTCTGTGGAGGTCAGTCATCTCTTCGGACGAACGGCATCCCGAAGGCCTTCAACAGCGAGAAGGCTTCTTCGTCCGTCCTGGCCGTCGTGACAATCGTGATATCTAGCCCGTTGATTCGGTCGATTTTGTCGACGTTGATCTCCGGAAACACGATCTGCTCCTTGATACCGAGAGAATAATTTCCCCGACCATCGAAGCTCTTGTCTGGAATCCCGCGGAAGTCACGTACACGCGGGAGCGTGAGCGTAATCAATCGATCAAGGAATTCGTACATTTTCTCAGCGCGTAGTGTCACGGACGTGCCAATGGGCATGCCCTGTCTCAACTTGAAGTTGGAAACACTCTTACGCGCCGCACGAACAACCGGCTGTTGACCTGAAATCACTCTCAGTTCTTCGACGGCGTTATCGAGAATTTTTTTGGTCTGTGCTGCTTCACCGACCCCTTTGTTCAAACTGATTTTTACCAGTTTCGGCACCTGCATGACGTTAGAGTAGGAAAACTCTTTCATCAACGAGGGAACGATGTCGTCTTTGTATTTGGTTTTGAGCCTGGGTACGTAACCGTCCATGGATCGTCTCTACTTTGTAACCTCATCCTGCCCGACCAATCGATCGAAAAAGACTCCGGTCTCATTATTTACGTATTAATTCGGGTGCTAATTGTCTAGCTCTTCTCCGGTTGTCTTTGCATATCTGACCCAACGTCCGCGGCCAGTATCTGCATCTTCAATTTTTTTTCTGCCTATTCTTGTGGGCTCGCCGTTTCCGTCGAGCGGCATCACATTGGAAATATGAATCGACATTTCCTGCTGAATTCGACCTCCCTGCGGGTAGAGCTGATTCGGCCGGGTATGTCGGACACGCACGTTGACTCCTTCAATGATGATCCTCTCGGAAGTCGGAGATACACGAAGTACTTTCCCCTCCTTGCCACGGTCATTTCCTGAGATGACACGCACCATATCCCCTTTTCGAACGTGCAGCTTTTTCTGCTGATTCTTCGTTCTTGGCATGATTCTGAACTTCTCTTTTATACTGAGTCATAATCGGCGTACCGATCCTGACCCGAATGGGTTATTGCTACAGCACTTCCGGTGCCAACGAGACAATCCGCATAAACTGTTTTTCACGCAGTTCACGGGCTACCGGACCAAAAATTCGAGTACCTCTCGGCTCACCAGCCTCGTTAAGAAGCACTGCCGCGTTTTCGTCAAATCGTATATAGGAACCATCCGGGCGCCGAAACTCCTTGCGGGTTCTGACAACGACGGCCCTGGAGACTTCTCCTTTCTTGATGTTGCCACCTGGAATCGCTGCCTTTACCGAAACCACGATTTTATCACCCACGCTGGCATATCGTCGACCACTGCCACCCAGTACCCGAATGCAGAGAACCTCTTTGGCGCCACTGTTATCAGCCACCTTTAGTCTGCTTTCCTGCTGAATCATCGTTTCCTACACTTATAAAAACGTTAAATTTGAGACCTCATCTCTGACAGATAGCTACCTGTCTACTTGGCCCGTTCGACTACATCGACCAGTCGCCAACGCTTGTTCTTGCTGATGGGTTTGGTTTCCATAATCTTCACCGTATCCCCTTCCCCGGCCGTATTCTCTTCATCATGCGCCATCAATTTGGTCGTTTTCTTGATGAACTTGCCATAGATGGGATGTTTGATCTGGCGTTGTATAGCCACCAGAATCGATTTATCCATCTTGCTGCTTACGACGAGACCGATACGTTCTTTTCGCGAATTTCTGTTCTGTGTGCTTTCCATTTCTTTCAAAGGCTTGGTGAGCCGTTAACCGTTCCCCACCAACTACCCGATCTTGTTTAGATGTTTTCTATGACGTCGATTTTTGCTGTTTTAGCAGCGTCTGCAACCTCGCTATCAGGCGACGTTTGTGCCGCAGAATCATCGGATTCTGCAGATCTGCTACCGCATGTTGAAAAGACAGATGACTCAACTGCTCTTCTTCATCCTTGATGTGCTGGGTAATCTCATCGACACTCAGCTCGCGTATTTCTTTGGCCTTCATGATATCTTACTCTTCCGTGTAGTCCGGGCGAACTACGAGTTTGGTCTTGATGGGCAATTTTTGCTGTGCCAGCCGCATGGCCTCTCTGGCAAGATCGTGCGGAATTCCTCCGCCTACCTCGAACATAATTCTACCTGGACGGACAACGGCTACCCAGAATTCGGGGGACCCCTTACCCTTACCCATACGAGTCTCAGCCGGCTTTCTGGTCATCGGCTTGTCTGGAAATATGCGAATCCAGACTTTTCCGGCACGCTTCATCTTACGGGTCATGGCGATACGGGCCGCCTCTATCTGACGACTGGTAATGCGCCCCTGTTCGAGCGCCTTTATCCCGAAGTCACCAAAAGCGACTCGCGTTCCCCGCTGAGCGTTTCCCTTTATGCGTCCTTTCTGGACTCGGCGTCGTTTGACGCGCTTGGGCATTAACATGTCAAGTCCTCTTCTATCTATTCTCCGACCGGATTATATCCGGCGAATTCCTTTCAGTTGGTTTCTAACTGGATCGATTACTGTCTGGATCGTCTACCTTTCCCAGATCCGCCGCCTCTGGAATCCGGTCCGCGCCGCCTTCCACGACGCCGCTCGGGTTCCATCTGCTGCATCTGCTGGCGCTGTGCAGCAACATTCGGACTGAGGTCCGGCGTACCGATAATTTCTCCCCGGTAGATCCACACCTTTACGCCGGTCGTTCCATAAATCGTAAATGCTGTGGCTTCCGCATAGTCAATGTCCGCCCTGATGGTATGCAATGGAACGCGACCATCCAGATACTGCTCCGTACGGCTCATTTCCGCACCACCGAGTCGACCACTCACTTTAATCCTGATCCCGTCCGCACCCATACGCATGGCAGCCGTTATTGACTGCTTCATAGCCCGTCGAAACGATACCCGTCCTTCCAACTGCTGTGCGATATTCTGAGCGACCAGGCTCGCGTCAAGTTCAGGACGTTTGATCTCGTTAATGTTGATCTGGATATCCTTCTTCGTCAGCTTCTTGATCTCCTCCCGAAGTTTTTCAACCTCGGTACCACCGCGTCCGATAACGACTCCAGGACGTGACGTATGGAGCGTAAGTATGACGCGCTTTGGTGTTCGTTCGATAACGATCCGGCTAAGACCGGCTCGTTTCAGCCGAGCGGACAGGTAATTCCGAATCTCATCGTCTTCGATCAGTTTGTCGGCAAAATCTTTACCGGCGTACCAATTCGAGTACCATCCTCTGATAATTCCGAGGCGAAATCCTATTGGATGCGTTTTCTGACCCATGCTATCCTGTTGTAATCTCGTGCAGTGTTAATCTGCGATTTTTGATGTCGCTTGCTATTCTTCGGTGTTCTCAAGTTCCGTATCCATATCCGCCTCAGTCTCGCCATTTTTGGTCGAAACAACCACGGTTAGATGAGCAGTCTTCTTGAGTATCGGATGAGCCCTTCCTCTGGAGGTAGGTCTGAACCGCTTGAAAACAGGCCCTTCGTCGACACGAATCTCTTTTACAATCAGGTCACCCTCATCGAAGCGCTCATCTTTATGCTGATCCATCAGATTGTGGACGGCAGAAAGGATGGTGAGCTTTACCGTTCGGGTAACTTTCTGAGGCAGAAAATTCAGTGTGTTGAGTGCCGCCGGAACGGCCTCTCCCCGTACTACATTTACTACCGTTCGCAATTTGCGCGGTGAACTCCGTATGTGCTTACGTACAGCTCTTGCTTCCATTGTATATGCTCAATTTCGTTTGATACTGGTAAAACGCATTTCGCGCCATCAGACCAAACACCGTTTAACTCTTGCCTCTTTTATCCCGCTTCGTCCCCGCGTGTCCACGAAAACTTCTCGTCGGTGAGAACTCACCGAGCCTGTGACCGACCATATTCTCGGTGATATACACCGGAATAAACTGTTTGCCATTATGTACGGCGAACGTATGCCCGACAAATTCAGGCGTAATCATGGACGCCCTGCTCCACGTCTTTACTACCTTCTTCTTCCCCGAAGCGTTTAGTGCGTCTACTTTACGCTGGAGCTTGAAGTGGACAAAGGGGCCTTTCTTTAGTGACCGAGCCATTCCTACTTACGGTTTCGGCGACGGATAATCAGCTTATCCGACGCTTTGTTTTTCTTTCGTGTCTTAAATCCCTTAGCCGGAACACCGCTGGGTGAGCGCGGGTGTCCTCCGGATGCTTTACCCTCACCACCACCCATCGGATGGTCGACCGGGTTCATCACCACACCACGCGTCTTCGGGCGGACACCCATCCATCTCTTGCGCCCTGCCTTACCCAGATCGATATTCATGTGATCAGGATTGGAGGTTGTACCGATCGTGGCCATACAGTCAACCGGAACCATTCTTGTTTCACCCGATGGAAGACGAAGAATAGCATATTTACCTTCACGAGCCGTTAGCTGAGCGTACGTTCCTGCGGAACGCGCTAATTGCGCTCCTTTTCCCGGCTTCATTTCAATAGCGTGCACATTCGAACCTACCGGAATATTCCGGAGCGGTATACAGTTGCCAGCTTCAGGCGTTGCGTCCGGTCCGTTCGAAAGCGTCATACCGACTTCGATCTCGTTTGGAGCGATGATATACCGCTTCTCGCCATCTGCATACACCAGAAGGGCGATTCTCGACGATCTATTCGGGTCGTACTCGATACTTGCCACTCGGGCAGGAATACCAATTTTATTCCGCTTGAAGTCTATTATCCGATATCGACGCTTGTGCCCACCACCCTGATGTCGGACCGTGATTCGGCCGTGGTTATTCCGGCCGCCCTTCTTTGTGAGAGGGGCGAGCAGGCTCTTCTCCGGTGTAGACTTCGTTATGGTATCGAAGGCTGAAACGGAGCGTTGCCGCTGTCCCGGCGTATTCGGTTTTAGTTTCTTTATGGCCATTCTATAAATCCCTTTTACTGGGCTCTGCTAACCCTAAATTTCCTCGAAGAAATCAATTCGCTGACTATCCGGGAGCAATGTCACCACTGCTTTCTTAAAACCAACCGTTCGACCATCCATACGTCCCTTCTTGGTCATCTGGGACCTGCGTTTGCCACGGACGTTCATCGTTCGGACTTCCTTGATCTGAACTCCCGGATACCGTGCCTCGATTGCGCTTCTGATTTCAATCTTGTTGGCTGTTTTACGGACCTGGAATGCGTAGTGCCCCTGTTCCATCTGGTCTGTAAGCTTCTCGGTAATGAGGGGCTTTATTAAAATATTGTTGCTCATCGCTTAATCTCTCTTGCAGAATGAATGGGCGTATCCGCTAGTTCTTTTTTGTCCCGAGTTGTGAACTAAGGGTCGCCAGTGCGCCCTTCTGACAAACCACTACCTGGGCCGCCATGACATCCAAAGTTGACACGTCAGTCGCATTCCGAACGGTAAGTTTCCGCACGTTCCGACCAGACTGATTGATTGCCGGAGCAAACGACTCGGTCAGAAGCAGGACCTTCTTGTCGGCAAGTTCCATTGAAGTCAAAAAACCTTCTATCGAACTCGTACTGGGAGCGTCGAAGCCGAAATCTTCCACAACCCGTATCGCTTTCTCCTGCGCCTTGTACGACAACGCCGATCGCCTCGCGAGACCCTGTGTCTTGCGATTGACCTTCAGGTTGTAGGCGTGGGGACGGGGACCGAAGATTGTTCCACCTGATCTGCGCACCGGACTCTTCGCGCTACCCGCCCGAGCAGACCCTGTCCCTTTCTGGCGGTAAAGTTTCCTGGTAGAACCGGCTACTTCTCCGCGCTCCTTGGTCTTGTGCGTTCCCTGACGGGCCGCGGCCTGAATTCGACGCACGTCCAACCAGATCGCATGGTCGTTCGGCTCGACCTCAAATACGGTCTTGTCTAAGGAAACCGACTTTCCGGTTTCTGTGCCGTCCTGCTGATAAATTTTAACTTTCATCTTCTAATAGAGACGCTCTAATTCTTTCTCAATTCTACGAGACCGTTCTTCGGACCCGGTACTCCCCCGCTGACCAGAATCAAATTCTGATCTGGAATAATCTGTATGACGAGTAAATTCTGAACCATTACCCGATCATTACCGGTTCGCCCCCCCATACGCATTCCCTTGAATACGCGTGAAGGCCACGACGATGCACCGATCGATCCAGGGGCTCGCTGCCGATTATGCTGACCGTGTGTGGCCATTCCGACACCATGGAATCCATGTCGCTTAACAACGCCCTGGAATCCTTTCCCCTTGCTCGTTCCGACAACATTGACGTACTCGCCTTCCTCAAACACATCCTCGAGACTGACTTCGTCGCCTACATTCACTTCTTCCGAGTGGGCTTCAAACTCACAGAGATTCCTCTTCGGTGATACGCCGGCAGCCTTGAAGTGCCCTTTCATGGCACCCGAAGTATGCTTTTCCTTTCTGTCTCCAATTGCCAACTGAACAGACGCATAGCCGTCGGTTTCAACGGTCTTGATCTGCGTCACGACATTTGGCTTTACCTCGATTACGGAACATGGATACTGGGTTCCGTCCTCGGTGAAGACGCTCGTCATTCCGAGCTTTTTTCCTAATAGTCCGATACTCATTTCGCTTTTCTATCTGAAGTCTGATTCAGCGTAGCACAGGTAAAAAAATCCGTACTCGCCGAATGACTATGATCTCGAAAGTGTCAGGGTCGCATTTCCGGTCAGGGTCGTACCAAACAGCGTGTTAAGCAGCGTACTTGTCGTTGCATCTGCCGTGAAGTCGACCACCGTGTCGTTGTTCTTAAAGTTGTACGTAAAGACGAGTGGAACGGTACCGATTCCCGCTACCTCGGCTGAAAGTGTAAGCCTTTTCGCCGCCTCGTCGAGTGAATAGTCACCCGTGATGGTCGTATTTCCGGCCGGATCTACTGCGACTACACCGATCGTAAACGTCGTTGCCGTAAATGTGACAGTAACCGATGTAAACGCAGCCGAAAAGGACGAAAACTGATCACCGTCAGCATCAGAGACGCCTGTTAGAGACCAAGACCGGCTCGACAGTTTCTGAACTACAGACTGACTTTCACTGTCACCATTGTTGGAACTGCTGTCACAGCCCGCAACAACAAGCGCTGCAAAAACAATAAATACAGATAACTTTCTCATGGTCTTTTCCCTGTTGAGGTCAAACTTTAATCTCTACGTCGACACCGCTTGGTAATTCAAGCTTCATCAACGCATCAACCGTCTTACTACTCGTCGACAAAATGTCGATGAGACGTTTATGGCTGCGCGTCTCAAACTGATCCCTAGCCTTCTTGTCCACATGTGGACTCTTCAAGACCGTGTAGATCGACTTCTTTGTAGGAAGTGGAATCGGCCCACTCACTACTGCTCCTGTCGATTTCACGGTTTTGATGATTTTCTCAGCGCTCTTGTCGATCAATGTATGATCGTACGACTTGAGCTTGATCCTGATTTTCTGACTGGCCATAAGTCGATTGTTTCAATGGACCACACGTGTGGTCCGGCCGAATGATTTAGTCGTTGATTTTGGATACGACGCCTGCACCAACCGTGCGGCCGCCTTCC
>CAYLHF010000050.1:0-15698 GCA_964383365.1 uncultured Rhodothermales bacterium
GCCCCCACCACAAACACATCTTGATGGTGTTAATGAAGGTATGGGGGGGGGGGCGGGGGCGGGGGGGGCCCCCCCGGTGCCCCCGCCTGTCACTTTAGTTCTCCCTTACTGCGTTGGCGGTATTGCCTTCGAGATCGGACCCACGATGAACCGAGTGAAGGATGCCGTTAAATGTCCTACATTCTATCCTTTCTGCCATTTCCGGACGGCGTTCATCAATTACCGGACAATGGTTGAATGATGGTCTTCTTCGTTGCTAATAGAGCTCTACAATGAATCGTCTCCTTTCGGCTCTGATTATTCTTGCCACAGCCCTTCAGGCACTCTCCGGTCAGGTTGCTTCTGCTGAAGCGGCAACACCCATTCGCGATATCTACGGAAAGATCGCCGGTACGGTAGTAGATGCTGCGACGGGAGAATCTCTTCCCGGAGCTAACGTGGTTATCGTTGGAACGTCGCAGGGAGCCGTAACAGACGCGGATGGCAATTTTATCATTTTGCGCGTTCGCCCTGGTACCTATTCGGTACGAGCACAGTTTATTGGCTTCACGGCGCAGGTTATCACCGGAGTCAAGGTGAGAGTTGATCAGACCACTCGTCTATCTTATTCAATTAGAGAAGAGATCATTGAAGGAGAAGAGATCGTTATTACCGCCGAACGCGGGGTCGTCCAGATGGATAGAACGACTACGACAGCGGTTGTAGATGCAGAGCAACTTGAGGCACTGCCGGTGAACAGCATCAGTGATGCCATCAATCTTCAGGCAGGCGTGGTCGACGGTCGATTCAGGGGTGGGCGATCCGGCGAGGTGGCCTATCTTGTCAATGGTGTCCCGATTAACAACGTATTTAACGGTCAGGCTGCATTCGAGGTTGAGCAGAACATGGTCTCCAGCCTGGAGGTCATCAGTGGCGTATTCAACGCAGAGTATGGTCAGGCCCAGTCGGGCGTAGTCAACATTGTCACCAAGGAGGTGTCTCCCAAGTGGTCAGCTGAGTTCCTGGGGTATGTTGGAACGATATCATCATCGAGACGAGTCGATTTCATGACCCGGACCACTGGACCGGGACTGAATCTTCACGCGTCCGATTTCAGGACCGATTCCTTCAAACTCAGTGACACAAAAGACTTTCGAAATCTGAGCGACGTCCAACTCTCGTTAGGGGGACCACTGATTAAAGATAAACTCGGTATCCAGGTGACGGGTCGGGTTCTGGATGACAAAGGGAATCTGGCCGGGCGCCGTCTTTTCGCTCCCAGTGATTCTTCGACCGGACTGAATTCAGGCCGGGATCCGTCTACGTGGAACATCCAGTCGACTGGAGACGGAAAATTCGTTCCCTATGGACGCAGTACCCGGTACTCGCTTAACGGTACATTGATGGCCAAACTCAGCCGGACTGCGAGACTTGAGTATAATCTCTTCTTACAGGACGGAGATTTTCTTAACTACGGGCACAACACGAAATACGTACCCCAGGGGAGTAATACCGGGTATTTTGGTAGTCAGACTCATATTCTTAGCCTGCGGTATACGCTCGGAACCAACTCGTTCGGAAGTGTATCGTACAGCTACCTGCGAGATAAATTCGACAGCTATCTCCACGATTGTACCGTCTCGAATGACCTCGGCAGACTGAATTGCAAGGACGGCGGAGTCTATGAATGGCCCCAGAAAAGATCATTGAATGGCCAGAATGCCTTTGTAGTGGGTGGTAATGATCTTTTTACAAACGACGAACTGACGGAAACCCATACTATTGTAGCGGATTTTTCGTCTCAGATCGGACTCACACACCTCGTAAAAACAGGAATTTTGGTTCGGTTGCACTCACTCGATAATCGGTCCTTCGGTATCGAGCGGTCGGCTCGGACGAACAACGAACCACGCGTTTCACCCGATGTCTTTGCGGACAATCGCCTCGGTGCAAGGCCGAAAGAATTCTCCGCATACGTCCAGGATAAAATGGAATTCACCGGCCTCATTGTTAACGCCGGGGTACGGTTCGACTATTTTGATGCGGACTACCTGATTCCAACCGATTGGAGGCAGGCCGAGAAATCCGAAATTGTCGATCCAACGAACAAGACACAGCTGATATCAAATCGTACGAAGGCTCCTGTAAAAACACAGATCAGTCCGCGCCTGGGCATTGCATTTCCGATTTCGGCCACGGGAGTAATGCGATTTTCTGCCGGCCTGTTTTTCCAGATTCCGCAATTAAGTTTACTTTATACGAATCCGGAATACGAAGTCAATCCGGCGTCCAGTTCCAATCAGTTCGGTAATCCCGCCCTCAGCCCGGAGCGCACTCTGGCTTTCGAAGTCGGTCTGCAACAGGGTCTGACCCCGGATATCGGACTGGAATTGACGATTTTCTCCAAGGATGTTCGCAATTTGACGGGCCAGGAAGTACTTCGGACGCCTACGGGCGACTTTGCCATACGATGGATCAACAGGGATTACGGTACGATCAGAGGGCTCACCTTTTCTCTCTTCGACCGCCCGGGTGGGCTCATCTCGTGGACTGTCGACTATACGCTTCAGTTTGCCGAGGGAACGTCGTCAGATCCGGGAGAAGCATTCGGTAGGCAACAGTCCGGGCTGGAAGAAATTCTATCACTTGTCCGATTGAATTGGGATCGTCGTCATGTGCTGAATAGCAGCGTGACGATTTCACCGGGAAAAGGGTTCAGCGTCACGCTGCTTAATAGATTCCGGTCCGGTACACCGTATACCACGCTTCGCAATTTTGTCCGATCTACCCTGACCAATAACGCCGATCGACCGCTGCAGTACTGGTCTGACCTCCGGGCGTATTTTACGCCCCCGTTTATCGACGCCAACTTCCAGATTTTTGTTCAGGTTCAGAACCTGTTTGATAATGACATCAAGAATCAGGTCTACGCAGACACTGGACGTATCGACGAATCGCTGGATAAAGAACTGTTTAGAAATACGGGGGCCCAGATTGGAGGCCTGAATACGCTAGACGAATTCTTTGCCCATCCGGAGTGGTTCGGAGCACCGAGAAAGATTTCTCTCGGCCTGAGTTTAAAATATTAACCACAAAACGTCTCGTCTCATCGACTGTGTGACCCATTGATAACGCCATGCTGACATATTCGAACAAGATTTCGATGCCGGGATCAATCAAACGGATGATTCCGGTGGTTGTTGTGTTTTTGGCCTTAGCAGCTCTTGATGCTGATGGCCAGAATATTCCACCGGAATATCGGGGCAATCAGGCGTCGATAGCCCGAGGAATCCTCGACGGGAACCTGATCGAGACGAATTTCAGAAATCACGGTGAATTGTCCCGATGGAACGATCTGCCCTGGGGAATCTGGCCGAGGGGAATCGGAGGGCGCCATATCGACGGCATCGGCATCATGATCGCTGGCCGCGTACCTGCTGAACGACAGAAATGGCCATTCTATGCAGGTGCCCCCGACACGCTGGTCAACCCGGTTATTCTGACCTACCGGGATGCCGGAAAGAGATTGGGGCCTGACGGGGACATCTGGGGGTGGCTACCGCTGAATGGATTTAATAATCCGACGCGTTTTAATCGCCTGGGACAACTGGAGCCAACGCCCGCTCTCAGTGATGATCCTTCGTCCTGGCCTGCGTTCTGGCCCGACCGTCTCGATAATCCGGACGATCCTGGATGGTCGAATCAGTGGAACGGCTTTTTCGGTAAGGGTGTCTTCAATGCCGATCTGGAGAGTTTCTACGTCATGGACGATTATTCTGACCTGGAGTATTCGGTTGATCCTGACACCCATCAACCACTGAGTCGATGGGGCGTTTTCTATCCAGATCCGGCTGATTCGACGATTGGAGGCCTCGGAACGCAGAATCAGGTCCGGATCTTTCAGTGGGCCAATGTGCTTGCTGAGGACACCATGTTTATTCTTTATCGAATTACAAACACGACTCAGAAAGACTACCGATTCAATTTCCAGGGCGACGAAGGGATCTTCTTTTCACAGATCATGGACTACGGCCTGGGAAACGAGGAAGGCGATGAAAATTCGGCCTTCGATGCACAGCAGGATGTCACATTCGGTTGGGATCAGGACGGGGTCGGGCAGCGTCAGGACGGGACGTTGTATGATCTCGGTTATACCGGATTTGCATTCCTGGAATCACCGTCCAGGGGTAGTGACGGGGTAGATAACGACGAAGATGGAATCACGGACGAGCAGCGTTTCAGTGGTGTTGGTCAACTGATCGAAGGTCAGGATGCCATCATCAATACCGTCAATGCCCGGTATGACCTGACCAATTTTGTCCGATTCAATGGACCGGTCGAAGATCGTCCCGCCTATAAGGCAGGCCGTTGGTTCACCGGAGATGAGAATCTGGACTGGGTTGGATTCACGGACACCAACAATAACGGTTCGTTTGATGTGGGCGAACTCGTCAATAATGACGTGGGCCGAGACGGAAAAGGACCTTTTGACCTGGGATATCCAGGTCCTGATACAGGCGAGGCTGACGGGATCCCGACAAGGGGCGAACCAAACTTCGACGAACTCGATATTGACGAATCCGACCAGATCGGCCTGACTGGTTTCGACCTGGATTCCCGACCGTTTTATGAGAGTGGAGACAATCTCCGGGATGACACCTGGATGTTTGAACGGATCCTGGATTTTGCCCAGTTTCCTCTTGGAACGCCGGCAGATGCATTCAAAGCCGATATTGAGCCCTTTATTCTGTTTGTTTCGGGTCCTATCAATTTGAATCATGGGGCGACGGATTTCTTTTCAACAGCCTGGATTTTCGGGGCTGACGAAGCCGACTTCTTCAAGAATCGCCGTACGGTCCAGAGTATTTATAATGCCGACTACAACTTCGCTCAGGCGCCATTTCTGCCCACGCTGACAGCGATTCCGGGAGACGAACGCGTTGTTTTGACGTGGGATACGGTAGCGGTTTCCAGTTTTGACCGGTTCAGTCAATCGTTCGATTTTGAAGGGTTCAAACTGTACAAAGGGACCGATCCGCTCCTGTCAGACGCGAGGACGATAACAGATGTTAACGGAACACCGACATTTTTCAAGCCCATCGCCCGTTGGGATCTCGACAATGGCATAAGGGGGCCGGTACCCGTCCTGGAAGGGGAAGGATCGTATGATATGGGATCCGACACGGGTCTCAACTTTTTTTACGTCGATGAAAATGTTCGCAACGGAATCAAGTATTATTACGCGCTGGTAGCCTACGACCACGGTATTGCGGATAATACCGGGGGCGAATTATCCATCGATCCGCAGGAGAACATCTTTAATATTTCGGTGGATCTGGCGGGTAATATTCTTGGAGTTTCGAACAACGCAGCCATCGTCATCCCCCGATCTCGTCCTGCCGGTTTCATCGATGGAGATGTCAACGAGGATCTTAGCCACGTGACCGGTGGCGTGGGCTCCGGGTCTCTTCTGGTACGAATCGTAAATGATGCCGATGTGAGTGCAAACAACCCGTATCGGGTTCGGTTCTATAGCGAGGAAGACGATAAGGCAGGAACAGATTTGAAGGTTACCACTGCCTACGATATCCTGAATGCGGCGACGAATGAGGTAATCGTCAAAAAGGGACCACTTGTTCCTGTTTCACCGATGGTTGAAGGATTCGTAGTCGAAGTGCAGAACCACACGGTTCTTCCGGGCGTAGTTGAATACGACGCCATCAATACCGGGTACGTCTCAAACGCCGGTACGGCAAACGAATTGCTATCTCTGGATCCGAGGACGCTCGACGGAATCCAGACAAATTGGATGGCAACGGTCGAACGAGACTCTACCGGACTGTTTGCCGATTCCCAGGACGATTACGAGATCCGGTGGGTCAATCCATCCGATTCTACCTATCTACCGCCGAGATTCGGTTTTACGTTTTTGAGAAAACCCATTCCGGTCTTCGCTGTCAATACGTCAACCAATCAGGTTGTCGAGCTGTTTGTTGAGGACGTCAATGGAGATCGGGAATTCAATTCGGGCGACGAATTGATTATATCCGAAAAGAACGGATTCTCTCACAAGTTCAGGCATCGTGTTGCGTTCGCCACGCCGGAAGGAGAGGCTTCGCTTGAGCCAGGTCCGGGAGACGTTCTGAGGGTATCTGTGCTCAAGGAATTCCAGACGGATGACTTTTTCCAGTTCACGCTCAAGAAGGCCCGTGTCGATAACGATCTGGCAAAGAACGAGTTAGCCGATGTTGCAGTCGTACCGAATCCCTACGTGGGCGGGTCACTCTTCGAGGGCCGATCTCAGATTTCGGGACGTGGTGAGCGTAAACTCGAGTTTATTAACCTGCCTCAGGTGTGTACAATTACCATCTTCAATATTCGTGGCGAGAAAGTCGACACGATCGAACACAACGGTATTGGATCTGACGGGTCTGAGACCTGGGACCTCAGAACATCCGGTTCACAGGACATTGCCTTTGGAGTCTACATATTTCACGTGAAGGCACCGGGAATCGGTGAGCACGTGGGTAAGTTCGCGGTCGTCAAGTGAAGTGATCCAACCGGTGCGGCGAGAGCCGAAGTTAACGAGAATACCATGTTGAGAAAGATTATCGCGGTCGGGGTCCTCCTTCCACTGTTTGTCGGGGGAATCTTTGCGCAGAGTCGGGTGGGTACGACGGCTTCTACGTTTTTGACGGTAGGAGCAGGAGCAAGAGGTCAGGCGCTCGGTAATGCGTATACGACCATTGCCACAGGTGCAGACGCCTTGTTCTGGAATCCGGGTGGCGCCGCAAGGGCCACTCGCACGGGTATGCGAGGCAGCGTCATGTTCTCCAATCACAACTGGATTGCCGGTATAGATTATAGCGCATTCGGAGCGGTTATTCCGGTGTCCGGTTCTGGTGTCGTCGGTTTGAGCATTCAGGCGGTCGATTACGGACGCATGAAAGTGAGAACCGTATCTGCCCCGGAGGGTACCGGGGAGACATTCGGTGCCAATGACCTGAGTATTGGTCTGACGTATTCGATGCCCCTTACGCCCAGCTTTTATTTTGGTGGGACGACCAAATATATCCGACAGTCAATTCGTGATATGACTGCCCAGACGGTTGGATTCGACTTCGGATTTGTTCTGGTAACACAATATCTGAATGGAGCCCAAATTGCCGCGTCTATCCGTAATTTTGGTGGGAAAATGCAGATGGGCGGCATCAATTCGGAAGTCAATATAGACCTGGATTCCAAGAATACGGGCAGTTCGGAGAGTATTCCAGCCCGAATCCGGATGGATACCTGGGATCTTCCGTTATCATTCAAGCTCGGGATTGCGGTACCTGTCCTTGCCATGGACAACATTGAGCTGATGACACTTGTGGAAGCCAATCAGACAAACGACAACGACCTGAATTCTGATCTCGGAGCCCAATTGAAATACTTCACGAAAAGTATCGCTTTCGATGCGCGGATTGGGTACAGGGACGCCTTTCTGGATAATGTAGATTCGCACATCTCTTACGGAGCAGGCGTAGATGTACAGTTGACGGGCGTTCGTTTTGGTTTCGATTTTGCCTTTGTCCCGTTCGATCTTCTGGATGACACACGAACCGTCGAGTTTCGGGTATATTTCTAATCGCTGACGTTCAACGATTATTATACAGGGACCATGCGGTTGTATCTCATTCGGGCGGTACCGTTCTTTTTATTCCTCCTGACATCATGTTCGGAGACTGTCCCCCCAACTGATGTTGATTCCCGAGTCGTCGCCCACGTAGGCCAGATTGATCTAACGGTCTCCTGGTTCGACCAGACGTATGTAAATTTCCTGATCCAGTCCGGGCGGAACGATACCATCGAGAACCGCTACGCTCATCTCGAGAATCTAATTGATGCCATCCTCTTATCCGGAGAGGCAGAAGGATTCGGGCTTACGGAGACACCCGGTTACAAACGTTTTCGGGAGCGAAAACATCTGCAGTTGCTGGCGGCTCGATATTTTGAGTGGGCATTTCTTCGGCAACTTCCCGCGCCAACCGATGCCGAGGTTCGACAGGCATTCGTCAGATGGAACACCCAGGCGGTTGTACGACACCTGTTTTATGCCAATAAGACCGAAGCTGATGCGGCATACAAGAGGTTAAGACTTGGTGGCAATTTCCTCGAAGAGGCCCGACGGACCTATGGATTGTCCGAGATCGACTCCTCGGCCGGTTATCTGGGACCTATTCGATATTACAATGTCGACGATGCTTTCGCAGAAGCTGCTTTCGAATTATCACCCGGAGCCTATTCGGAGCCGATTCGGTCGCGATTCGGTTATCACATCATCCGACTCGAGGATATGATTCGTAATCCCCTGCTGACCGAAAGCGACTATCAGACGCGTCGAGCAGGAATCGAGAGTAAGTTTCGACTGAGGAGACGCCGTATCGAGGGCGATCGGTTCGTCCGGACGTTTATGGAGGCCAAAAACGTGATCGTGGCGCCGCAGGCGATAGCGGCTTTGCAGTCTATGCTCAAAGATTTTGCCATCGATGTTAATCGACGACCAACTATTCAGACGGCGCGACAGGAAGGCTTTGAGATGGATAGTCTCAGACTCAATCTGAATCCCTCTACAATCCTGGCCACGTACACGGACCGCCGTAAAAACCGAGAATTTACGGCTGGAGATTATGTGTTATGGCTCGACGCGTTACCATTTCAGGAAGCGTTAAACAGGACGGCCGCCTCCGTTGGACGAGCAATGAGAAACCAGCTTCTGGCCGATGCGGCGCTGGAGAGAGGACTGGATGACCGAAAGGTCTTCGATCTTCTGGAGCGGGATCTGTTGGAAGAGCGGAGTCGAAGAGTCGTCCGATTTCTCAAGGATCAGGAGTATACAGACGTGGACAGTACGCTGCTAGAGGGCGTGTTTGACGGAAAAGGACTCGGATCCCAACAGTTCTTCACAACGGACTTCGAGCAGATTCCGTTTGAAACCTTCAGAGAGGCAGAACTGGCCAGGAACAGGCTCTCACCATCCTTCGAGGATGCTCCCAGGGAGCCAGGATACGCGAAGATCATAGACGCTGAGACGGACGATTATCCGGAACTATCACCGTATTTCAGGTCTCTGGAAATTGGTGATCCCGCTGTCGTGGGAGTGAAGGAGCAGTGGCTTCTAATTCGGATTGACAAGCGGACCAAGCAGGAGCTTTCGTGGGCGGCCGATCGGGAGACTATCGTCGCTCGACTGCGTCCGTTTGTCGCTCAGTATCAACTCGTCCGGCAGCTCAGAAATAGCACGTCTATCAGCCGAGATACCCTGTTGTTCAGGCAGATGAGCGAACAATAAGTCTGGCGGGAACCCGGATACTCGATATATCCTCCCCTTCGTGATGAATTTGGTGTACGAGTCGTTCCACAGCGATTTTGCCCATAGCGGCTGCGTCTGTCATAACGGTAGTCAGTGGCGTATGCAGGTATTCCGTCATCGGATCTCCGTCGAATCCGACGACGGCAACATCTTCAGGTATTCGAATGTTCAGTTCGACCAGCGCACGCATGAGTCCAACGGCCAGTAAATCGTTGAAACACGTGACGGCTGTGGGTCTGGAGGCGGGATCAGATTGCTCTGAAAAAAAGGCTTTTCCGGTTCGATAGCCCTCCTCGAGTGATGCTCCGGCAGAGATAATTTGAGACTCGGAGAACGCCAGTTCCGTCTCTGCGAAAGCTTCCCGGAAACCCTGGACGCGATCAACAGCGTGTGCCGTAAATGCAGGGCCGGAAAAATGCACAATATGTCTGTGTCCCTTGTTCATTAGATACATAACGGCCTGTTTCTGCATTTCGATATTATCGATCGAAATGACGTCGGCCTGTGTCCACGGTACGCGTTCGAGTAGCACGAAAGGGAAACCTTTTTTTTTCATGTCATAGACGTGTCCCAGGTCGGTACTGCGATCAAGAACGGGTGCCAGGATCACCCCGTCCATGCCGAAGAGATGAAAATCGCTGATGATACGTTGCTCCCTCTCCGCGTCCCCTTCGGAACTGACGAGGAAAAGAGAAAGACGCCGCCGGTACGCCTCCTCGCTGGCTCCCCGGGCAATCTCTGCATAAAATGGATTTCCAATTTCCTTGACGAGTAGACCTATGGCGGGGGATCTATCTACGGTTCCGGACTGCAGACGAAGCCGTCTCGCCGATCTGGAAGGCTGATAGCCGAGATCCGAGATCACATGTTGGACACGTTTACGCGTACTCTCTTTGACGGTAGACTTCTCATTTACTACAGCAGAGACTGTGGCGATTGAGACACCGGCCCGATCCGCCACGTCCTGAATAGTCATTCTTCTGTTCTGCTCGCTCATTCCGATGACCTCGAGTACCGACGGAAATACGTTCTTTTTGATCGTGTTTGGAAAATATAGATTATTGAAACGTTTCAAAACATATTTATTATTATAATAATTCCTATTACGAATGATAAATCTTATGTTTACTTGTGATAATTGAAACGATTCAATGCAGGGTTTGGATATGAACTTCGGATTCACGGACTGGGCGGTTATCGCGATCTATTTCACGGCGGTATTTGCTATCGCATACTGGTCGATTCTGAAGGAACGAAGTGGCGAAAAGTCGGCGACCGATTATTTTCTGGCTGGTCGAAACGTGGGCTGGTTTGTTGTCGGAGCCTCCCTTTTTGCGTCCAACATTGGCTCAGAACATCTGGTGGGACTGGCTGGCGCCGGGGCTAGTTCAGGCCTCGCCCTCGGTCAATTCGAGCTTCAGGCATCATTGATACTGCTTCTTTTGGGCTGGGTTTTCGTACCGTTTTATGTCAAAAGCGGCGTCGTGACTATGCCTGAGTTTCTGGAGAAACGATACAGTCCGGCTGCGCGATGGTATTTGTCTATCGTTTCTATCATCGGTTATGTTTTGACCAAAATCTCCGTCACGATTTATGCGGGAGGGGTCGTATTCGAGACCCTGATGGGTATCAATTTCTGGACGGGAGCGCTGATCGTTGTTGTATTTACAGGAGTCTACACCATCATTGGCGGTCTACGGGCGGTGATCTATACAGACATGATGCAGGCGGTTGTTCTGATCGCTGGATCGCTGATTGTCACGTATATCGGGTTGAGTAAACTCGGTGGATGGGGGGCCATGATAGATATTGCTCCCCAGGGCTTTTTCAATCTATGGAAGCCCGTGTCTGATCCTGATTTTCCGTGGACGGGAATTGCGTTTGGGGCCCCGATCATCGCCATCTGGTATTGGTGTACGGATCAATTTATTGTTCAACGGACGTTGTCAGCTCGGGGTATCGACGATGCACGGCGAGGCACCATTTTCGCCGGTTTCCTGAAGCAGCTTCCACTGTTCATCTTCGTCATTCCTGGAGTCATCGCCTACTGTCTGAACGCGACAGGCCAGATACAACTCGAATCGTCCGATCAGGCACTTCCCGCTCTGGTTTCGGCGCTACTCCCGGCAGGTTTGCGGGGTCTGGTCGTGGCGGGACTGCTGGCAGCTTTGATGTCGTCCCTGTCCTCGGTCTTCAATTCTTGCTCGACGCTCATTACATGGGACATCTATCGTGAACTGCGTCCTGAAGCGAGCGAGCGGAAATTGGTCATGGTGGGTCGTATCTCCACGCTGATCCTCGTTGCACTGGGTATCGCCTGGATACCTCTGATGTCCGGGATATCGGGGACGCTGTATAAATATCTCCAGTCCGTTCAGGCCTACATATCGCCACCCATTGCTGCGGTCTTCCTGATGGGTCTCTTCTGGAAGCGACTCAATGCCAAGGGAGCCATGGCATCGCTAATAACAGGATTCTTTCTGGGTATGGGCCGTCTTGTCGCAGAACTCAACAAAGAAAGTCTCTCGGGGCTATTGTATCAGTTTGCTGATATCAATTTTATGCATGTAGCCATATTGCTTTTTCTCATCTGCGTCATCGTACTTGTGGTCGTGAGTCTGTTCACCGAGGCCCCGACGGAGGAGAAGATCGAAGGATTGACGTACCATTCGAAAAAAAATATGGATTTCGGCACGCCTGCCGGGCGCAGGAAGGATGCCATGTGGACGGCAATTCTTATTGCCATCGTGGCCTTCGTAATGATCTATTTCACGGGGTGATCTGGTGCTGTTCACCTGCTGACAGCCGTAGAGAACGTACTAACGCTTTCAGCGAGCGTCAAGCCCTCGCGAGAGGAAACGGATTGGCGTGAGGCTTCCTGTGCCAGCGCAGCATCTTCAAAAATGCCTGAAATCTCTTGCTCAGAGTATCTACGTTCGGTCATCGGATAGCGGCAAATGGTTCAAGGGGGGCAGCGAGGTGATACGAAAAAAGGAGACGAGGGTTCATTGTCACGCGATAGATTAAAGGAAGTCTCAGTATTCGTTTGCGTTTAAGCGGGGCGGAATCCAAATTACCCGGTCAGAATCGTTCACCTCTTTAATTTCTGAGAAGCCAGCAAACGGATGCAAGTTTTTCGGCTCGGCACTGCCGATATCATCGCCTGCTTCAGTCTGTCATGCTCGTGGCCGTCACGCTGACGGTCGTCCTTTTCTTTATCTGAGTTACCAATATGCAACGGATCGTATTTCGAAATCACGCGGCGGGCAGTGTACGAGAAATCGTCTCCCGTTCTTTGATACGCCTCTTCACGGTAGCCGTTTTTCTGTGTGTGGTGCCGGCGAGTACGGCGCAGCAACTCGACATGAAGAAATTCGAGGCCATGAAAACCCGCTCGATTGGGCCTGCGGGGATGAGTGGACGCGTTACATCGATCGACGTTGTGCTCTCCGATCTGGACGTGGTTTATGCCGGTACGGCCTCCGGAGGACTCTGGAAATCAACCAGTGGTGGTGTGGAGTGGACCTCTTTGTTCGATAAACAGAAAGCGCATTCGATCGGAGCCGTTGTCGTGAACCAGGAAAACCCCGACATCATCTGGGTCGGGACGGGTGAAGGCAATCCGCGCAACAGCCAGTCGAGTGGTAATGGTGTTTACAGATCGATCGACGGGGGGGTGACCTGGAAACATCTCGGTCTGGATGACTCCCGAAACATCCATCGGATTATTCTCGATCCGCGTGACGAAAATGTCGCAATCATAGGGGTTCAGGGCCCGGCCTGGGGAGAGACCGAGACGCGCGGTGTATTTAAGACGATCGACGGTGGACAGACGTTCAAGAAAGTGCTTTTCGAAAACGTTCGTACGGGCATCGGAGATATGGTTGTAGATCCATCGAATCCGGACCATATTATCGCAGCGATGTGGGAATTCAGACGCTGGCCCTGGTTTTTCAAGTCCGGTGGCGAGGGATCCGGGATGTATGTCACGTGGGACGAGGGAGATACGTGGACCCGGAAAACGGACGAAGACGGATTGCCGAAAGGCGAGTTAGGCCGTATGGGTCTCGCCTTTTCGGTCAACGAGCCGGAAATCGTTTACGCGCTCGTGGAGTCGAAGAAGAATGCCCTGTATAAATCGACGGACGGAGGCCACAAGTGGAAGAAGATCAATGACAACAAGGGCGTGGTCAGTCGGCCCTTCTACTACGCAGATCTGTATGTGGACCCGGAGAATGAGAATAGACTCTATAACGTGGGTACGTCGATCCGGATCAGCGTGGATGGAGGCCTGAAGTTCACATCCTGGCAGCCGTCCTATAGTGCGAAGGGTATTCATCCCGATCATCATGCGTTCTGGGTATCTCCTGTCGATCCGGACTTTATTATTGAGGGCAACGATGGGGGTATCTCGATCAGCCGGGATAAGGGGAAGACCTGGCGGTTTGTCGAGAATCTGCCCGTCGCCCAGTTTTACCACATCAACGTCGACAACGAGTTTCCGTATAACGTCATGGGCGGCATGCAGGATAACGGGTCGTGGCTGGGCCCGGCCTACATCCTTCGCTCCGGTGGAATTCGCAACTCCTACTGGCAGGAGATCGCCTTCGGAGATGGGTTCGATGTCGTACCCGATCCTGAGGATTCGCGGTATGGCTATGCGATGAGTCAGGGCGGATACGTGAGTCGATACGACAAACTCACGGGCGAATCGAGCCGGATCAGACCCTACCATCCAGATGGTGAGTTTCTTCGATTCAACTGGAATTCGGGCATCGCGCAGGATCCATTTCGACCGGGTACCATTTATTTCGGGAGCCAGTATCTACATAGAAGTGACGACCGGGGTCAGAACTGGACCATCATCTCCCCTGATCTCACGACGAATGATCCGGAAAAACAGAAGTCGCTTCAATCGGGAGGGTTGACCTACGACGCGACCCAGGCTGAAAACTTTACGACCATCGTGGCCATTGCTCCCAGTCCGGTCACAGACGGGGTGATCTGGGTTGGAACCGATGATGGCAACCTGCAACTCACCCGCGATGGTGGTACGACGTGGACCAACGTGGTGTCGAACGTACGGGGAGTGCCCGACGGAACGTGGATTCCTCAGATCCGGGCATCGACGTACGATGCGAGTGAGGCTTTTGTCGTGTTCGACGACCACCGCCGCAACAACTGGGAGCCGTACGTCTACCGGACGACGGATTATGGGAAGTCATGGAATCAGATGGTCACATCGGACGATGTATGGGGGTTCGCGCTCTCTGTTCTTCAGGACTGTGTGGAACCGCGTCTACTTTTTATCGGGACCGAATTCGGACTCTATGTCTCGATTGACGCAGGGGAGAACTGGACCAAGTGGACGCCGGGATATCCGACGGCGTCGACCATCGATATGGTCATCCAGCCACGCGAGCAGGATCTTGTTATCGGGACGTTTGGTCGTGCAGCCTACGTACTCGACGATATCAGACCACTGAGGGAACTTGCATCGGAAGGTGCAGACGTTCTCGATTCTGCCGTCCATGTATACCCGGCGCCGGATGCGTACCGCACGTCGAATATTGAGGCGGCGGGGACGCGTTTCTGGGGGAATGCGATTTTCGCAGGGGAGAACAGGAAGTGGGGTGCGATGATTACGTACTCCGTGAATCCGGAATCTGTTACGATCGCAGGTGACGGAGAAAAGAAAGCACCAGAGAAAACAACGGTCGAAATCCTCGATCCATCGGGTAACGTGATCCGGACCCAGAAAGGACCGGCTAAGGACGGGATGAATAGATTCTATTGGCACATGAGACGCCAAGGATATCGCTTTCCGAGCCGGACGAAGCCGAAGGATGATGCTCCTGAGCCAGCCGGAGCACGCGTGCTCCCGGGTACATATACCGTGCGTGTAACGTATGGAGAGCATTCCGATTCGACAACGGTTACCGTCGCGATGGATCCCAGGTACGATGTTGATCTGGATGCGTTGCGGGCGCGCGACGCGCTCGACGCTCGCTACGCGACGATCGTCGGCGCGGCGCGCGAGATGATGGATCATGTCCGTGAAGCGGGTGCGTCCATCGCCAGAATTCAGGCGGACCTGAAGGCCCTCGATGATTCCACGCTCAAGGATCTCCGCAAACAGGGAGAGGCCATGAAGGACTCACTCGATGCTTTCAACAAGCGGTTCTTCGGTCGAGAGAAGTACCAGGGAATCCTGGGTCAGCCCAATACAGTCCGGTCCCGAATGGGAGCAGCCCGCGGATACATTTACTCGAGTCTGAGATCCCCGGGATCGAGCGAATCGGCATCGCTCGATGTGGCCGAAAATGTGGTGAACGAGATGCTCGAAGATGTAAATGCATTTTTC
>CAYLHF010000051.1:0-15290 GCA_964383365.1 uncultured Rhodothermales bacterium
AAAGCTCGAGTCCATCCACGTCAGATGTGCCAATATCCACAATCAACAGATCCGGTGGGTTGTACAGGGACTGCCTGTAGGCTTCGGAACCGGTCTTGTAGGTGATCACATTGTGATCTGCCGACACAAGTCGATCGTGCAATAGCCGACCACGAACGTCGTCGTTGAAGTCGGGTAGGAGAACACTCACCTTAGGATCGGAGAACAGGTCTTGAGACATGGTGACCCATTAATCTTCAGAATTCTGGTACCGCTGAGATTGCTGACAACAGGACCTGACTATGACGCTACTTCGCCAGTGTCATCGTCCTGGTTGTCGTACCCGTACCGGTCCGAAGACTGATCAGGTAGACTCCCGATGCCATATCGACGCCATCGAATGTCGTTCGAAACGATCCCGAAGATTGAATTCCATCGACGAGAACCTTGACTTCTCGACCGAGCATATCATAGACGGAGAGGTGAATTCGCTGCGTCCTGTCAAGTTGGAACTCTATGCTGGTGGACTCCTGAAACGGATTAGGAAAGTTCTGTCCGAGTCCGTAGGAGGTCGGCAAAGGTGTTCCCAGGTCCTCGATGGCGGTCACGGATCCGTTCGTTGTAAGCACGCCAGCCTGAGACAGGAAAGTCCAGTCGCTGATCCAGAGATCTGTTGACGAAAAGGCTCCTCTATAGTCGGTTGGAGTGAAAAAGCTGTCTCCGATGTCGATGGCACCCGAGAGGGCAGGACTCGTGGCGGCAGGTCTGGGATCGAGTCCACCGTCCGCCGAACGACTGATGCCTCGAAGCTGCGGGTCGGCGACTTCATTCGTGGAGGTTGACAGGATATTGCGGACGAAATCCTGCGGCATAATGGCGTCAAGGGTATTTCCAACTCCGAAATTCCACCACATATTGTTCGACAAAAGCAGATCACCTGCTTCCAGGCGTGCGCGAGAGTCTTCGCCGGAAGCCAAATCTTCAACATCAATCCCTTTTCCCCAGAAGTCGGTAAAGATCGAATTGTAATATTTTCCTCCTGCATTGTCCCGAATTTTGAGAGTAACATCGTTGTTCGCATTCGTGGACGAGGCTCCAGAGCCAATGTAGGTTGCGTTTGCTATAGTCGGGATCGCGAAGGGGGTACCGTCTTCAGGATTCGTGCCTCCGTCGTGCTCACCGGCCCGGTTTCCAGCGTCAGATCCCTGGAGAGAGAACCAGAATTGTCCTTTTCCGCGGTATCCTTCGTCGTAATCGAACGTATCATCGCCGCAGAAGGCACCCACCAAATAGCGAGTCTGCGGTGCTCCTCCGAAAAACTCGAAGCAGTCGTCCTGATTGCTGAATACTTCTACATGATCGATCGTTGTGCCTGATCCAACGGCACCGAGCGTAAGTCCATTGATTTCGTTTCCTGCACCGATGTCTGTTCCACCAAAGCGAATGGATACGTAGCGAAATATCCCCGAGTTGTCTGCGTCATCGTTTCCGCCATAACGAGCGCGAGGTTCGGTCGTAGGGATACCTTCGATTTGCGTTTCACCCGGTGTTGAGTTGAGACGGCCGTTTCCGAGCAGGATGACTCCTCCCCAGAGTCCACGTGTATCCAGCGGGAGATCGCTAGTTGTGGTGATATCGTCTGCTTCGGCAGTGAAAATGATCGGATTCGATTGCGTTCCTTCGGCCATGATCTTCCCACCACGAGCGACGACGAGTGCGGAGGCATTGGTGCCCTGTCCAGGTTTGCCCTTGATGAGAGTCCCGGCCTCAATGGTCAGCGTTTCCCCGCTTTCGACGAAGACGATACCGTCGAGGACGTAGACGTTTTCCGCCGACCAAACCGTATTACCAGATAAGCTGGCGTCCGTCACTACGATGGTAGACTGTGCGGATCCGTTCGTTGTAAGCACGCCAGCCTGAGACAGGAAAGTCCAGTCGCTGATCCAGAGATCTGTTGACGAAAAGGCTCCTCTATAGTCGGTTGGAGTGAAAAAGCTGTCTCCGATGTCGATGGCACCCGAGAGGGCAGGACTCGTGGCGGCAGGTCTGGGATCGAGTCCACCGTCCGCCGAACGACTGATGCCTCGAAGCTGCGGGTCGGCGACTTCATTCGTGGAGGTTGACAGGATATTGCGGACGAAATCCTGCGGCATAATGGCGTCAAGGGTATTTCCAACTCCGAAATTCCACCACATATTGTTCGACAAAAGCAGATCACCTGCTTCCAGGCGTGCGCGAGAGTCTTCGCCGGAAGCCAAATCTTCAACATCAATCCCTTTTCCCCAGAAGTCGGTAAAGATCGAATTGTAATATTTTCCTCCTGCATTGTCCCGAATTTTGAGAGTAACATCGTTGTTCGCATTCGTGGACGAGGCTCCAGAGCCAATGTAGGTTGCGTTTGCTATAGTCGGGATCGCGAAGGGGGTACCGTCTTCAGGATTCGTGCCTCCGTCGTGCTCACCGGCCCGGTTTCCAGCGTCAGATCCCTGGAGAGAGAACCAGAATTGTCCTTTTCCGCGGTATCCTTCGTCGTAATCGAACGTATCATCGCCGCAGAAGGCACCCACCAAATAGCGAGTCTGCGGTGCTCCTCCGAAAAACTCGAAGCAGTCGTCCTGATTGCTGAATACTTCTACATGATCGATCGTTGTGCCTGATCCAACGGCACCGAGCGTAAGTCCATTGATTTCGTTTCCTGCACCGATGTCTGTTCCACCAAAGCGAATGGATACGTAGCGAAATATCCCCGAGTTGTCTGCGTCATCGTTTCCGCCATAACGAGCGCGAGGTTCGGTCGTAGGGATACCTTCGATTTGCGTTTCACCCGGTGTTGAGTTGAGACGGCCGTTTCCGAGCAGGATGACTCCTCCCCAGAGTCCACGTGTATCCAGCGGGAGATCGCTAGTTGTGGTGATATCGTCTGCTTCGGCAGTGAAAATGATCGGATTCGATTGCGTTCCTTCGGCCATGATCTTCCCACCACGAGCGACGACGAGTGCGGAGGCATTGGTGCCCTGTCCAGGTTTGCCCTTGATGAGAGTCCCGGCCTCAATGGTCAGCGTTTCCCCGCTTTCGACGAAGACGATACCGTCGAGGACGTAGACGTTGGCCGCCGACCAAACCGTATTACCAGATAAACTGGCGTCTGTCACTACGATGGTAGACTGTGCGTGAGCGATGAGCGGGGCGAATAGAAATAGGATCGTAGCAATCTTCTTTAGCATTTTGCGTTTTCCTCTGCTGGAGACTGATGATTGTTTTAAGCGAATGTCCTGGGGCAGAAATAATGTTTTACGGTCTGTACTTGAGTCCAAGCGCGTACGAGCGACCGAGTTCATATTGGCTGGTGATGTATGTTTTCCCCTTGAAGTTGTGGCCGCGGCGAGAACTGGAATCGAGCACATTTTTTGCGGAGAAAGACAGCGTCCAGCCATTCCAGATATTTTGTTTCATGGTCAGATCGAGTACATGCTGGGGAAGTTCATAAACGTCGGGTGTTCCCCCGATGCTGACCTTATCGAGACGCCGACCGAAAACATTGTAGTACACACTGATGGTGGTCCCGGCAGCGGGATTCTCATAGGTGGCGTCTGCGTTTGCCGTATAGTCTGATTGGCCCATCAGTGGACGGGTGGAGGAGGCATTTGCATCGAACGCCCGTATCAGGGCCAGTTCGTCTTCTGCGATGTCTACACTAGAACGAACCAGTGACACATTTCCTCCGATGCTCAGATGCCGAAGAGCCCCGGAGAGTCGCTTCAGGTTCTTTCGAGCTTCTAATTCAACCCCTGTGACCGTTGCGTGACTGACATTTCGGAACTGAACCTCTGGATTGGCTGCAACAGGATTGATGGCTCGTTCGATAGGGTCCTGGAACGCCATGTGAAATCCACTCACCGCAAGAATTTCCCCGGGATTGATGAACCATTCCCACCGCACGTCAATGTTGTCGATCAGTGTTCGTTTGAGATCTGGATTTCCTACGAAGATGTAGTCGCCCACGAAATCAAACGACGCGTACGGTGCCAGTTCTCTGAAAACAGGCCGAGCCAGCGTCCTTCCGTATGCGAATCTCAGATTCATCCTGTCGGTCAGGCGATAAACCAGGTTCGCAGACGGCAATAGGTCATGGTTGCTCAGGTGCCCCTCAGACAAGGTTGAGTCCCGGCTGGCGACTCCTGTCGAGGTAGTCTCAAACCGCGCTCCAGCTATCAAACGAAGGGATCTAGTTAGTGGCCACTCGACCATGCCATAAACTGCCGAAACTTGCTGATCGCCATCGTAATTGCTGGAGGGCTGCGTAGCGTCAACTACATAATTGCCGAATCGAAAGAAACTGTTTGTGCTCTCATCTTCCAGAATGCCAATGTTATCGGCACTGAAAAAAGTACCAGGATTTCCTTGATATTTTGCGCTTCTACTGTCCGTACGAAATTCAAATCGACGCTCCGTGAACGACCTGTTCTTCTTTGTAAAACTTGCTCCAAATTTTAATTCTCCAGAGTAGGCATTCCACGATCTTACAGGGACGGTCCAGTCCAGATTGGATGTCCAGCTTGTCTCCGTCATCTTCCTGAAGTACCGCGTGGGAACGGGATAGATGGAAGCCTGAACGGAGTAGAGAGTGTCTATTCGACCCGCTCTATCTACAATACTATAATTGTCTGTGAAGTAACGTAGGTCGGGTTCTTCCTGATTGGATCGGGCGATTGAGCTGTTCCATTTGATTCTGGTGTGCCCGATGGAGTGATCTCCCCGGAGTTGATAACTGTAGAGTGATCGTTCCACAAACTGTATGACTCGGGTTTCATAAATCGCGTCGCGGCCCAGATCGCGAGGGAAGGAGCCTGCTTGGAAACGAGCCGATGCGTTGGTATTGCGATTCATCAGGAAGTTGAAGCCTATCTGATGTCGCGAACCTAATTTGTAGGTGGTGTTGAGGAGTCCGCCCCAGAGCACCTCTTCACCACCTTTCTGGTCAGTCAGGTTGAAATCCCTGTCCAGTCCAGATACGTCGCTGACTTTACCTGTCAGCTTATACCGTGCGGTCTTTCCACCTGTATATCCGGATCGACTCCGGCTGTACGTGAAGCCTCCTATAAATCCGAGGTCTCTTCCAAAAAGAGACATTTGATTTCCGAGTGAAAGACCGTAACTCTTATTCACCGGAGCGGAGAACACGCTGGGAGACATGGTGTTTGAGAATGCCCCGGATAGGGTGTTCAACGTCTGGGCTTTTCCTGCATCCGTGAAGGACTCTCCTATAGTGGGGATCTGAAGTTCGGGGTCACGGAACACTGCAGGGAGACCACGGAGTGAACGGTTGGTACCGAAGAATCCAGTTTGTCCTCCTTCGAATAGTAGATGGGTTCCACCGAGTCCGACGTTGGAATTATAGGAAAGCGAAGACGAGAGACTCAGTGTGAAGTGGTCGGGGAAATCCGTGGTGCCAATATTTACACTTCCACCGGTGAAATCTCCTGGTTTGTCCGGTGTGAACGTCTTTGTAATGACAATATTGTCCAGCAATCCGGCAGGGAAGATGTCCAGGGCAACGGCGTTTCGATCCGGGTCAGCCGACGGAAGCGAAGTTCCATTGAGTTGTGTGTTCACGTATCGGTCCCCAAGTCCGCGAACATACACATACTTTCCACTCACAACGGATACGCCGGTTACTTTCTTCAGCGCATCGGCAGCGGTAGAACTTCCGGAACGGGAAATTTCCTCAGCACTGATGGCATCGCTCACTCCCGGAGCCTTCTGCCGGTCGCGTAGCAGTATGGCACCGTTGTTGCGAATTACGCGTGCTTCGACCGTCACTTCGCCAAATTCAATGGCCTCGGAAATGAGGCTGATATTCAGTGTTGAAATAACGTCAGAATCGATGCGGACATTTTTGACAACAACAGAATTGTAACCTATGTATGATATTCTGAGAGAATAATTCCCGGGTTGAAGTCCATCGATACGGTATTTACCGTTGATATCCGTGGTCGTCCCTGAAGTGGTTCCGACGATGACCACGTGGGCGCCAATGAGTGTCTCTGCGTTGTCGCTGTCCACCACGACCCCGGAATTCGATCCGGTACTCTGGGCAAGGACCGACGGTGTCCAGAGGAGTGTGAATAGTAATGCTAATCGAACCGTTCGGATTCGTGTACGGTTGTCGTTCATTTCTCTGGATTGGGGCGTTAATCTTGATAGAACGTGTGTCCTGAAAGATTCAACGAGATGGCTCGATAATGGGAGTGACTCGCTCTTTACAGATGCCCCAAACTACCCGGGATGTGTTACGCGGATGTTACATGTGCATTACCAAATCTTTAACAGTATGGACGCTCACCGGGAGTCTGGCGTGCAGAGTTGATGCTCTATCCTGTCGATATATTAGATTAACGGAAATTAATACCATGAAATCTTATTCTACATCGAACGTATATCTCACCCTGTAATTTTGCGTCGAAGTACCAGCCGAGTGACCGTCTACGCTCCTCCTTATGTCAAACTTGAGTAATCATGACCCTTCGGCCACTCAAAAAATTGAGCGCCTTGACGGCGAGGCTTCTCTGGAGGCAGAGCTACGGTCTCTTCGCGCATATTCGACTCTTCAGGAAAGGCGGGTAGAGGCGTTACTCAAACTTCCGGCGGTGGCTGAGGAACTGGATGATAAATCTTTCATGCAGAAAGGACTCGGCTTCGCAGAAGACCTGACCGGAAGCCAGATCTCCTTTATCCACTTCATCTCGGATAATGCCGCAACGATCGACGAGATCACGTGGTCTGACCGGACCCTGGATGTGTATTGCGAGGTGGCGACACGAGAGCACTCTCCAATATCAGAGGCCGGTATCTGGGCAGATGCGGTGCGTTCGGAGGTTCCAGTCGTTTTCAATGATTATAACGGATACGAGAAGAAATGCGGTCTTCCGGAGGACCACTCTCCGCTATCTCGCCTCATCAGCGTTCCGGTGCTGGATCGGGATGTGGTTACCATGGTGGTCGGAGTCGGAAACAAGGACACCGATTACTCAGACGATGATGTCGAGACCGTACAACTCCTGGCCAATGAAATATGGAGAATCGTTCAACATCGCAGGATAGAAAAAGCCCACATCGATACGGAGGAGCGATACAGATCCCTGTTTGAGGAGACGCCTATATCGCTCTGGGAGGAAGAAATGTCAGATCTACTCGAGTATCTGGACGAGCTGAAACGTAGCGGCATATCCGATCTGAGACTTTATTTTGAGGAGCATCCTGAAGACGTGATCCTTTGTGCCCAAAAGGTGCGTGTCGTAGATGTGAACGAGGCGACGCTCAACTTGCATGAGGTGACTGAAAAGGAATGTCTCATTGGTCCCCTCGACAAAGTACTATCCAGTTCATCCTACGATTCTTTTACGGAAATACTGATTGCCCTATCAGACGGAAAGAAGCTGCTCGTCTGTGAGTCGGAACTGGAGACCGAGTCGGGGGAGAGCAAGCGAGTCCTGGTTCAATTCAATCTGGTAGGAGATGTTGAGACCGGTTCCGGTAATCGCGCAATTGTGGCTACGATCGATATCACGAATAGGTCGAATTCCGAAGAGCGTCTTCGTCAGTTCGAAGAGATCGTATCGAGTACACCCGACATGCTCGCTATGCTCGATCGAGAGTTCGTCTACGTGACCGCAAATACGGCCTACCTGAATACTATCGGAAAAACCAGAGATGAGGTGATTGGTGCGAAAGCCCAAGACATATTCGACGGTGATTATTTCACGGAGTCCATTCTCCCTCGTGCCCGTACGTGCTTCGAGGGAGAAATAGTTCGTTTTCAGCGGTGGATCGCGTTTAACGGGATGGAAAGGCGATTCATGGATATCACGTATTCTCCTTACCCCGCAGATTCGGACGAGATTCTGGGATTCGTTGTTGCTGCCCGGGACATCACAGAGTTGAAGAGGGCTGAAGAAGATCTCGAAAGGCTCGCCCTGGCAATTCATCAGGCCGCAGAAACTATCGTGATTACCGATGCCGATGCGATAATAGAGTATGTCAATCCGGCTTTCGAACGAATCTCCGGCTACACGGCAGAAGAGGCCATAGGATCGAATCCGAGGATTCTGAGTAGTGGCGAACAGGATGCAACATTCTACGAAACCATGTGGAAGGCACTCGTTGCCGGAAAGCACTGGAAGGGCCGGTTCGTAAATCGTAGAAAAGACGGATCGTTTTACACCGAAGAGGCGACTATTACTCCGGTTCTGGACGAGTCAGGTGTAATAATTAATTACGTCGCTGTGAAGCACGATATCACGGACCAATTGAAATTTCAGGAGCAGGCACGTCAGTCTCAGAAAATGGAGTCCGTCGGACTTCTGGCCGGCGGGGTTGCACACGATTTCAACAATCTTCTCGGCGTGATTATCGGTCATTCGGAAATGGCTCTGGAGACGTGTGATCCGTCTGACCCTGAGTATTCCTCCCTGAAATCAATACTCGGTGCCGGGTTGCGATCGGCGGAGCTGACGAAGCAACTTCTGGCGTTTGCGCGCAAACAGACAGTTAGTCCCAGAGATGTCGATCTCAACGAAGCCATCGACAAAAACCTCAAGATGACGCGACGCCTCATTGGTGAAAATATCGATTTGAATTGGCACCCGTCCACGGAGTCCATAAAAATCTATATTGATCCTGTGCAGTTGGATCAGGTGCTGACCAACCTGTGTCTCAATGCGAGAGATGCGATAGTGGGTACCGGTTCACTTCAAATCAGATCGGCTGTTGTCTCGATGGATCGCAGTGAGATTGGAGATCCTGACACTTCCCCGGGTGATTTTGGAGTCTTGTCCGTGACCGACAGCGGAACGGGAATGGGGGCGAAAGTCATGGAGAAGATATTTGATCCGTTTTTTACGACAAAGGAGGTCGGCAACGGCACGGGACTCGGATTATCGACCGTGTTTGGTATCGTGAAGCAGAACGCCGGTTTTATTAAGGTGAATAGCAATCTGGGAGCTGGATCCACATTTGACATATACCTCCCTATTTGTCACGAAGAAGCACCAGCCGAAGCGGTGTCGAACCTGCCCAAAGACATTGCCTGCGGAACAGAAACCATTCTCGTCGTTGAGGATGAATCTTATCTTGTGGATCTTATACAGAAAATACTCGACCGCGGCGGCTATCGGGTACTTACGACATCGAGTCCAGAGGAAGCTCTTGGTATCGCGGCTTCTATCTCAGAGCCGATGGATCTAGTGATCACTGATGTCATTATGCCGAAGATGAACGGACGAAGTCTGGTAAAGCGCCTTACAGAGGACCACCCTGGTTTAAGAAGTCTTTTCATGTCTGGATACACAGCAGATATTATCTCGAAGAGAGGTGTGCTGGAAGAGGGCGTGAATTTCTTACAGAAGCCGTTCTCGCGATCCGATCTGTTAAAAAAAGTCCGAGAAATATTGGATGAATGAATGTCGTCAATCAGTGTACGATTCCCACATTTGGCGCGCCGGTAGTCGGGCTGTTCTAGCTGCTGGTAATTGGGGGGTATGCGTTAATTTCTCCCACATTAATCGATCGATCTGATCCGTAAGATCTTAGCGGCATGTGTTACAAGGAGCTGGCGCACAAAAAAAAACCCGAAGTCATTACCGGGTAACAACTACGGGTTTATATGCGGTTCGGACGGGACTCGAACCCGCGACCTCCGCCGTGACAGGGCGGCGTTCTAACCAAACTGAACTACCGAACCGGTTCGAGAGGGCTGTGCTCTCAAACAGAGCGCAATAATACGCTTTGTCGTCGAGCAGGCGCAACTCCAAAACGTTGAGGAAACGATGGAGTCCGTCGAATCGATGTGGTCAGGGGGAGAATTGAACTCCCGACACCAGGATTTTCAGTCCTGTGCTCTACCAACTGAGCTACCTGACCGGACAAGAGCGCCAAATATAGTGCGCTTCCCGAAGCGGAGTCAACAACGATTGACGTTCACGGTCGGTTTCACGTTGAGTTTACACGAGCGCTAGGACAAGATGTAGGTAGCTCTTCTCCGATCTGTCGATGCCCCGTACTGATTATGCATCGTACGGTCCAGTAATCAAGCTTTACGCGCGCCCCACATGAGTTTGGCTCGTAGCGTTTCGAAATAGTCATTTCCGGCAGGACGGATAAGTCGAACAACATGGTCAGCTTTGCGAATCCGGATCGAACTTCCTGACCCAGGATTGGAGTCCGTCATCCCGTCGCGTGTAAAAACCCACTTCTTGTCTTCGTCGAGTACGCGGATATCCAGAACCGAGTCGTCTCGGAGCACGACGGGCCGAACACTGAGCGTGTGAGGTGCGACCGCGGAAATCAACATGTTGTTGCACGTTGGAGCGATAATTGGACCTCCGACCGCAAGCGAATACGCCGTTGAACCGGTCGGCGTAGCGATGATGAGACCGTCGGCCCAATATATGTTAAGGAGGGTATCATCAATATGAACCTCGATAGCAAGCAGGCCCGTCATGCTGCTTCCCTGAACGGTGAATTCATTTAGTGCCCATGATCGTTGGGCCGTGTTTTCCCCGGAGACAGAGGCTTCCAACACCATCCGATCCTCTACGGAATAATTCCCCGACTCCAGTGCTACGAGGGTTGCATTCAGTTGAGCTACCTCTACGGGGGCGAGAAATCCCAATCGACCGAGGTTTACGCCCAGGACAGGTGTCTGGGAGCCGTTCAGTTCGTGGACGGTATTCAGGAGCGTGCCGTCACCACCAAATGAAAAAACCGCATCCACGCGATCCCCGAGCGTGCGCGAGGAGTTGGCCTCACAGAGCTCACTCGATACGAGTTCTCTTTCTGACAACCCGGCTGCGAGTCGCTCCTGAAGCAGAAACGATCGGTTGGTCTCTACCAGATTGAGCACGAATGCTGCCACCGGCATCCAGAGTTCCGGCTTATTCGTATTGCCTGTTATTCCAATTCGCATATCGAAAAGATACTTCTGCCGGATGATAGTCGCGCCGCTAATTCTATGGTGTAACATCGGATCGTTGTGCGGGACGTATATTCTACATCAGCGTATCGGTCGGTGATCGAGAGATCCTTCGGTCTCGACGATGCCTTGCTCATGTCGATGCCTTGCTTTCGACGATGCCTCCAGCCTGAACGACCATTTACCGGTACCATTACGAATAGCGAATGCGCGACATCGTCATAATCGGCAACGGAATAAGCGGCGTCACGGCGGCAAGATTCATCCGGAAACGTTCGGATGCTGCCATTACGATCGTCTCGTCGGAGTCGCCTTATTTCATCTCTCGGACGGCGCTTATGTATGCGTACATGGGGCAGATACGCTATGAGGATCTCAAACCATATCCTGATTCGTTCTGGGCGAGGAACCGGATAACTCTCATACAGGCCCATGCGATAGCCATACGAACAAAGGAACGGGTGGTAGAGCTGGCATCAGGGGAACACCTGTCCTTCGATACCCTCATTCTGGCTACGGGGTCCAGACCGAACCGATTCGGCTGGCAGGGAGAATTTCTACCGGGAGCACAGGGACTCTACAGTATGCAAGACCTGGCTTCGCTGGAACAACATTCGAAAGAGGCTTCGGCTGCGGTAGTCGTCGGGGGTGGTCTAATCGGTGTAGAATTGGTCGAAATGTTTCTTTCAAGGGGTATCCATGTCACTTTTCTCGTTCGTGAAGAGCAGTATATGGAGTATCTGTTTGCTCCCACGGAATCAGAGATGATCTGGCGTCACATCAAACGCCATGGAGTCGATCTGAGACTGGGGACCGAGGTCAAACGAATTATCCCTGGTGACGACGGACGGGTAGCCGCGGTCGAGACCACGGCTGGAGATCGCATCGATGCGACCATAGTAGGGCTCGCCGTGGGCGTACACCCGAATGCAGATCTTGCTGTCACGTCAGATATAGATACGAACAGAGGCATTCTTGTTGATTCGCGATTCCAGACTTCGGAAGAAGGGATCTATGCGATAGGCGACTGCGCTGAATTTCGGGAGGATCTCGAAAATGGTCGGCGGATCGAACAACTCTGGTACTCGGGCCGTGCCCAGGGGAGAAGATTGGGGTTGAATCTGACGGGAGAATCCCGTCCTTACGCGCAGGACGTATTCTATAATTCTGCCAAATTTTTCGATCTCGAATATCATACGTATGGCACTGTACCTCCGACCCTGTCTCCCAAACACAACGAAGTGATCTATCGAGATCCATTAAAGGAACAGCTTCTAAGAATCGTATATATAGAAGAGTCCCATGAAGTTATCGGATTCAACTCGCTTGGAGTTCGGCTGTCTCAAGAGGTATGTGTCGGCTGGATACGATCGGGTGTCGGCATAGAACATGTCATTGACAGACTCAAAGAGGCCGATTTCGGGGAAGAATTCTCGCGGAGTATCAATTCCGAAGTTATCGGGATTCTGCAATCTCAACTGACTGACATCCGTCCGGTGTTAACCTGAATGTCTATGTCAAAGGAGCATCACAGCCTTTCGTTATCAGACATCCGCGGAATGTCCGTCTATCCGATCGTCCGACATCTATTGGGAGCAGGTGTCGTCTTTTTCATACTGTCCGTAATAGGTTCTCCGGTATTCTATCCGACGACGTCTCTGGTGCTCGCCACCGGTTTTGCACTCTCCGGACTCGTTCTTCAGGTATTCACAGATTCTGCCCAGATCGAAAGGGGAGCGTGGTTTACCCATTCTATACCCGGTCGGGTACTGATGGCCGGTATATTTTTCACATGTGTGGCACTGGCCGGTGCCGGCACGGTATTTCCGCAGAGTCTTTTCGGATTGGGCATTATTCTGGTGGGATTCGGGAGTTGGCGACTCATTGTGTCTCGATACCGCCGGGATACGGTTGGCGTCAGAAATTCGGACATACAGACGAATGCGGTGGTCTCGCGCGGTGCAGCTGGGTGGTTGCTCGGACTCGTGTTTACCGGCTTTTATGTTCTGGTATACTGGTTCCCGGATGCGTTGGAGGGACTGATCAGAACCACAGACGGCCTGAGTCAGATCATGCGGGGGCGCGCATCGGATCAGTGGTTCATGTATGGTCTGTTTTACTCCATGTCGGTTGGAATCATGGGTATTCGGGCGTTCTACAGGTACCGGCACGATCGATACCAGGTCATGAAGATTTTCTCTGTCGTGTTTTTTCAGGTGATCCTGTCTTTCGTCGTACCGTCGATACTGGTTCTGTTCAGTAAACCAGAGTTTTATTTTACCTACTTCTGGCCGCTGAAATGGCAATATCTCTGGCCGGGTGACTACGGATTCGGATGGATTCTACGCGACGGAGGCAGGTTGGGGGTATTCATGGTGTTCTGGGGGGCTGTCATGACGCTGGTCGTAACACCTGTTCTGACCTACTTCTTCGGGAAACGGTGGTATTGCTCCTGGGTCTGCGGTTGTGGCGGTCTGGCGGAGACGCTGGGGGATCCTTTCCGGCACCTGGCAGACTACTCCGTCCGGGCATGGCGGATCGAGCGTTGGCTGATCTACTCCGTTCTGGCAGTGATTCTTGCGGCAACCGCCCTGATCTGGACTAACTCGGCGCTTGAGGGGGCCATTCTGGGAGGGATATCAGGGACCGTGGCACGTGTGTACGGATTCCTGGTAGGATCCGTCTGGGCCGGAGTGATCGGCGTTGGATTCTATCCGCTGATGGGAAATCGGGTCTGGTGTCGATTCGGATGCCCCATGGCCGCGCTTCTGGGTCTTCAACAGAAATATTTCTCCCGATTCCGGATTACGACGAACGGCGGGCAGTGTATCTCGTGCGGAAACTGCTCGACGTATTGCGAAATGGGTATTGATGTTCGCTCCTACGCCCAGCGGGGACAGGATATCGTGCGCGGTTCCTGCGTGGGTTGTGGGATCTGTTCGACGGTCTGCCCGAGAGGAGTACTAAAACTCGAAAACGGGCCAAGAGCGACGCGTACGCTCGATCCGCTGCTGGTTCACAGCGAAGATGTCGATGTCCTTCCGCGGTCCGTCTGAGTGTTCATGTGAGAGGTTATATTCCGTTCCTTTGGGTGTCTTGGGATGAAAACCCCTGACGCTGCCGATGGCAAACAGACAGTATGCGGTCGTGTACTCGGCTGCGACTCATGGAATCGATGCAATTCCAATCGAAATCGAGGTCTTTATCGCTCCCGGTCTACCGCGAAGTACCGTTGTCGGCCTTCCAAGGGGTGCGGTACGGGAGTGTCTGGACAGAATAAGGGCCGCCCTTAGAACATCGGATCTGGAAGTGCCCAGAGGCGCTGTTACCGTAAACTTGGCCCCGGCTGACGTTGCGAAAGATGGCACGGCATTCGACCTGCCGGTGGCGGTGGCGCTACTTTCGGCCCTGACACAGGCGAAATGGGCCATAGATCCAGGGTCGATAATTATTGTTGGCGAATTGGCCCTCGATGGCGCGGTTAGATCCATACGAGGGGTCCTTTCGATGGCCCTGTGGGCGAAAAATAATGGACGGAACGCCATCATCGTGCCGACGGCCAACGCGGCAGAGGCCTCTCTCGTCGAGGGTATAGAAGTGGTTCCGGTGGCCTCTCTGACCGACACGCTCGGTTATCTAAATGGCCAGACCGGTACGGCCTCACGCGTCTCGTTGTCCGCAGGCATAGATCCGGGTACTCCGGACAATACGACCTGCGATTTCTCTGATGTTACCGGTCAGCAGCAGGCAAAACGGGCTCTCGAAATTGCAGCCGCAGGCGGTCACAACCTGTTAATGACGGGTGCACCCGGAAGCGGGAAGACGATGCTGGCACAGCGCCTGCCGTCGATACTACCGCCCATGTCGAGGGCCGAGGGAATAGCTGCTATGCGCATTCATTCGGTGCGAGGAATTGCGCGGAACGGGCATTCGTCGGAACGCCCGTTCCGCGCACCCCATCACTCGATATCAGATGCGGGACTCGTTGGCGGTGGGCGGCCCGTAGCTCCTGGCGAAATCTCGCTGGCCCATAACGGGGTCCTGTTTCTGGATGAGTTCCCGGAGTTCAAGAGGAATGCCATCGAGAGTCTCCGACAACCCATGGAGCAGGGTTATGTCGTAATCAGTCGTGCTGGTTCCAGCTTTCGTTTTCCGTCCCGGTTCATGCTCGTAGGGGCGATGAATCCATGTCCCTGTGGCTATTTTGGGACGAATCGGGAGTGTGTGTGTACACCGGGAGAGAGAATCCGCTACCGAAACAAGATCAGTGGACCCCTGCTCGATCGAATCGACCTCTATGTGGACGTAAAACCTCTCACAGCAGATGTTCTTTCTACCAAAA
>CAYLHF010000052.1:0-4511 GCA_964383365.1 uncultured Rhodothermales bacterium
GGGGCCGCTTGCAGCGGCCCCGCCCTCTTCACATACATGTGAATGATACGGGGACCATTCGACTATGGTCGGCTCAACTAGAAGCCGCCCATGCCTCCCATTCCGCCCATACCACCCATGTCCGGAGCTCCACCTGGCATCGGAGCTTCTTTCTCCGGCTTGTCAGCGATGACGGCTTCCGTTGTGAGAAGCAGACTCGATACAGACGCAGCGTTTTCAAGTGCAGTACGCGTAACCTTGGTCGGGTCTACGACTCCGGCCTTGATCATGCTTCCGTACTCTTCGGACTGGGCATTGAAACCGTAGTCTCCCTTGCCTTCTTTGACTTTCTGGACGACGATCGATCCTTCGAGACCGGCGTTCGTCGAAATCTGTCGCAGCGGCTCTTCGAGTGCCCGACGGACAATGGCGACTCCGATCGTCTGATCTTCGTTGTCGGTCTCTGTCTTGTCGAGAGCATCGAGTGCGCGGATATACGCAACGCCACCACCGGGCACGATACCTTCTTCGATGGCGGCACGAGTAGCGTGAAGCGCATCTTCCACGCGAGCCTTCTTTTCCTTCATTTCGGGCTCCGTGGCGGCCCCGATGCGAAGAACGGCGACACCACCGGCGAGTTTGGCAAGACGCTCCTGCAACTTCTCGCGATCATAGTCACTCGTCGTAGACTCGATCTGCTGCTTGATCTGATTGCCCCGGGCGCGAATCTGATCGCCGTCACCGGCGCCGTCAACCACGGTCGTGTTGTCCTTGTCGAGGACCATCCGCTTGGCCTGTCCGAGATAGTCGATGGTCGTATTCTCGAGTTTGTAGCCTTTCTCTTCCGAGATAACGGTACCACCCGTCAGGATGGCGATATCCTCGAGCATAGCCTTACGACGATCCCCAAAGCCGGGTGCTTTAGCTGCAGCAACCTTCAACGTTCCGCGAAGCTTGTTGACGACGAGTGTAGCGAGGGCTTCGCCTTCCACGTCTTCGGCAAGAATCATGAGAGGGCGACCCATCTGGGCCACTTTCTCGAGTACGGGAAGGAGATCCTTCATCGCACTGATCTTCTTGTCATGGATCAGGATGTAGGGGTCTTCGAGGACCGCCTCCATGTTATCCGCGTCCGTAACGAAGTAGGGTGAAAGATAGCCGCGATCGAACTGCATACCCTCGACGACGTCGAGCGTGGTATCGGTTCCCTTGGCCTCTTCGACCGTAATTACGCCTTCCTTCCCGACGCGTTCGAATGCCTCAGCGATATCCTTGCCAATCTCATTGTCGTTATTGGCAGAGATCGTCGCGACCTGGGCAATCTTGTCCCGATCCTGAATATCTTCGCTCATTCCACGAAGTTCGCCCACAATAACAGAAACCGCTTTGTCTATTCCGCGCTTCAGGTCCATGGGATTGGCCCCGGCGGTGACGTTCTTCAGTCCGGCGGTTACGATAGCCTGTGCCAGGACGGTGGCGGTAGTTGTGCCGTCACCAGCGACATCGCTCGTTTTGGAAGCAACTTCCTTAACCAGCTGAGCGCCGACGTTTTCCAGTTTGTTCTCGACCTCGATTTCCTTCGCGACGGTCACGCCATCCTTGGTAATCGTGGGAGCACCAAATTTCTTTTCAATAATGACGTTTCGTCCTTTGGGACCCAGCGTCACTTTTACGGTATCGGCAAGCGTATCTACTCCGGCTTTTAGGGCCGAGCGCGCGTCCGAATCAAATAAAATCTGCTTTGCCATGAATCTACTTTACAGGGTAAAATTTATTCGAATTGAGGTTGGAACTCCTTCTGATCGGAATTCCGTGACTTACTGTCAGTCGCTGATAACGCCAAGGATATCTGTCTCGCGCATGATCATCAGATCATCGCCGTCGAGATTGATTTCCGTTCCTGAATACTTTCCGTACAGGACGGTATCTCCTTTCTTGACTGTCATGTCGATCTTGGTGCCGTTCTCTACGCGACCGGTGCCTACAGCGACTACGGATCCGCGCTGTGGCTTCTCTTTGGCCGTGTCCGGAATGAAAAGACCGCTGGCGGTTTTCTCTTCGGCTGGTTCCGGTTTTACGACCACGCGATCGCCGAGGGGTTGAATACTAGCCATTGGATTAAGCCTCCTTGACTACGTTGATGATGATACTGACTAACTACTTATTTGGACTTCCAGAAGGGTTCTTGGCACTCTCATACCGAGAGTGCTAAAGCGCCTTCAAAAAAAGAAAATCACGGGGAGTGGGCTGCCGTGACCTGCAGTCTCTCAAAACTTAATCTGGCAATTCCTGTTCCAACACGAAACCGTTAAATCGAGCGAAAAGCGATTCTTTTACGCTATATTGCGGTTAATTTTCTGTGAACCAAAGGGGTACCCGAAGCCGAGGTACCGGCTCCGTATAGTGCAACGTGTTCTCGTCAAACAGATGGTTCGAACGGATGGCTTCAGTCGCGGCTGGATCACCGCTCTAGGCGTATCTTTATTGGTATCGCTCACGGTAACACTCACGCCATTCATGCCGGACGGAGTACGACATATGGTGATGGCTACATTCTCCAGCGTTTGTCACCAACTGCCGGGACGGTCTGCTCAGATAAATGGTATCCAACTGGGTGTCTGCCACCGCTGTCTCGGGATATACTGGGGCGTTCCCATCGCCGCGGTCATTTTTGGATTGTCCCGGGGTTTCTGGCCGGTTAAAAGGAATACGGGGTTCTGGATTCTGCTGCTGGCTGCGGTGCCGATGATGATCGATTGGTCCGGCGATATTGTTGGATTATGGACCAACACGCCCGTATCGCGGGTGATCACAGGAAGTGTTTTTGGCATTACAGCCGGTTACTTTTTTACACGGGCCCTCGTTGATGTCTTTCAGGAGCGGTCGACAAGACGATCCAGGTCATGACGCGATTCGTTGCAATAATATCCGGAGTCTTTGTCATTGTTGTCTTCTCGATTTACCCGGTTCGACTGGCCAATTCCTTCTGCTGTTTCGGTGTCATCATCGGTGGTTTGCTCGGAACGGTCCTTATTGGCCGCACGGAGAATTTCAGACTTGAATCAACCGTCGGACTCAAATACGGAGCTCGTGTCGGTATGTATGCGGCGACGGTTGTTTTCCTGTTCAATCTGTTATTCGTATATATTTTTTCGTGGTCGTCTGACGGCGTCCTGGATCCGTTTCCGGAGTTCATTTATCGTTTTCTGTATGCGTTTGCTGCCAATTTTATCGACATCGCCGGCGATCCAGGTTCCCTCGCCGACACGGTCCCTGGGATATTTGCCCGCTTCGTGATTCAGCTTTTCAGTAACGCACTCTTCGGCGCTTTTGGAGGGGCCATCGGTGCATCTCTCTTTCGTCAGGAGCCGCCGGTATTCGTCAGTGAGGATTGAAAAAATGTTTGGCGACGCTGCCACGGTATTGTTGTCATCGTACCTGCTCAACTATATTGGATACGGAAGTAAGCACAACCATGATGTGAGGACCATATAATGCCGGACAAGAAACAATCGATTCTTCTGGGTGGCCTGGTGGCGGGTCTGCTGAGCACCTCTTACCTCGGGATGATCAATATGCTGTGCTGTGCCGGAGTCATTATTGGTGCCGTTGTAGCAGTATGGCACTATACAGACTCAAACGAGATTACGATATCAGCGGGTCAGGGAGCCGTACTGGGGCTGTTGGCCGCTCTCGTTGGATGGGCATTCTCGTTCGTGTTGAATTATGTCCTGATCAAGGCAGGAATCAGGTCAGACCTCGTGATTTCGCAGTTCTTCCTGGATCGGTTCGGTGACAATATGCCGGCCGAGCAGTACGATCAGATGCTCGACCAGATGACCGCAGAGATGACGTTTGCAAAATACTTCATGAGCGCCATCTGGGGTCTGCTGGCATCCGTCGCATTCGGAAGCGTCGGCGGAATGATCGGAGCCATGATCTTCAAGAAGGGTGGCGACGAGGCGACCGAGTTCGACGACTGAGGGGGGGAGCCAGTATTTCACTTAGAATGATGGCTTCACGGAGATGTCCGGCGTTGTCGAGACCGGAGCGGATGTTCCGTATTCCGAATCCGATGGTCCGTGACGATCCGTCTGATTCGACGGTCTCCGGAACAAGGCGCGCGTCTCGAGGAGGAAGTGACTCGCGACGTGGATCCGCCCCTTCGGTGATAGTTGAATCTAGCGGCGAATGGTATCCGAAGCTGGTCCGATGATCATCCCAGTGTTGATGAAAGTCGGAATTCGTTGGTACGACGTGCTTCTCAAATGGCTTGTCGAAAACAGTATGATTATCCGCTCTTTCCATCTCAATTATCCCGGCTGACCGACGACGCTCAAATGAGTCTTCCTGATCGGGAAAGGGTTCCGGCACATATTCCGGTCTTTTCCGTGCGTAGGCGCTCATTCCGAGGGCGGATCGGATCTCGTTGAGGGCGTCCATGGGTGTCGGGGCGTCCATAGCTGTTGGTGCGTCCAGAGCCGTTGATGCGTCCATAGCTGTTGGTGCGTCCAGAGCCGTTGATGCGTCCA
>CAYLHF010000052.1:4611-15115 GCA_964383365.1 uncultured Rhodothermales bacterium
CCAGAGCCGTTGACGCCTGTACATAGTCTCGTCCTGTCACTGCGGGGGGCGTGATATCGACCCGGCTTGGTGGAGGGCCGGACTTTGATTTTGCCTGATTCGCCAGCACTTTGCGAAGGAGGTAAAAGCCCGCCATGGCAGCGAAAAAAAGAAGGTCAGAGTTGTCCATAGCCAGGAATTATTTGTGAGAAGCGGGTATCCATTCGGGCTGTATGAGACGCGAGTGACTATACTGGCTCAAACAGGTCAATTCGGAGATTGATTCCTGAGAATATCGATCAGTTTTCGATTGGCCCTCGGGACCGCGTAAGATTCAAGTCTTTCTGCGAGCACCCATTCTAACGGAAGATCGGCAGTCGATCGGGGGGTACCGCCGAGAATTGAGCACGAGAAAGCGTGTAGCGTCACCCGAAAATGTGAGTACGCATGGTTAATGGTGGCGATTTTTTCTCCCACTTCGACGGTGACATTCAATTCTTCCAGAAACTCCCGTTTACACGCATCCTGGAGAGATTCATCGGTCTCGACTTTTCCACCGGGAAATTCCCACAGGCCTCCGAGCATTCCCGATTCGGCCCGGCGCTGTACCAGATACTGGCCCCGATCGTCTCCGATGACGCCGATGGAAACATCGTAGTGCGGGACGCGAGATTTCTTTCTCTTTACGGGATAGTCGAGCGCGTGGCCGGATAGTCCCGCTCTGCACCACGGCTGCAGCGGGCACGACGGACAATCCGGCAGAGTCGGTAGACATACAGTCGCTCCGAGGTCCATCAATGCCTCGTTGTGGTTTCCCGGATTCTCACGATCGAGCAGATGATCAGCCAGTCGCTGTAAATAGGTCCGCGATGAAGAACGGGATACGTCTGCTCCGAAGGCCGCCAGGCGAGAGAGAACGCGAATAACGTTACCATCGAGGACTGCAAAGGGTCGGTTGAAGGCGATAGACAGAATTGCAGCCGCCGTGTATGGTCCGATACCTGGCAAGGAGAGTAGATCGGCCTGTTTGGATGGAATTAGCCCATCGTGTTGTTCTACAATTATTCGGGCCGCGCGGTGGAGATTTCGGGCCCTTGAATAATAGCCGAGTCCTTCCCAGGCTTTCAGGAGGGTGTCTATATGGGCATCGGCGAGTGTGGACACGTCAGGGAAAAGACGCACAAACGCGTGGTAATATGGAAGGCCCTGTTCGACGCGCGTCTGTTGAAGAATGACCTCTGAAATCCAGATGAGATATGGATCTTGCGTCTCTCGCCACGGCATGGGGCGGGCACCCGGCTCGAACCACGACCGCAACACCGAGCGGAATTGATTCAGATCTGTCGTATTAACACCGTCTCCGGTGAGTTCGAATATGCTATGTGATTCCACCTTGACCGCTTACTCGACAACGATCGAGAGATCGAGCGAATCTGTTTTACCATCCGACAAGGAAGCACGAAACCAGAGGATGTGATTTCCCCGGTCAGCGACGCGCGTTCGCCAGAAAAAACTTCTCTTGAGGAGCCAGCTTCTGGCTGGAAGCGCGACACCGGTATATTGCTCGACTCCCTGTCCTGCCAACGAATCCGGGAGATTGGTAATAAACGTTTCCCCTGCACGGATCGTGTCCGCTACCGTCGGGTCGGGATACATCTCCAATCCGCTGCGTTGATAATGGGAAGACGGGGATGTCGGAGTCTGAAAATCAGATCGAGCGGGCAGATCCGGGTACAATCCGGAAAAATACAGAGAGACGAGAAGCGTGAAAATCAGGCGCATGTCACCGGGCGTGGTTTCCTTTATGACGGGATCTCCGACAATATATGGAAGAGGACTCGTATGGATTCGGCTGCAGGCGTTGCTCCTGCTTGTTGTTGTCGCGATGCGATGTCCGGCCCGGGCGGACGCAACAACTGCCATCCAACAGATTCATGTCGATGGAAACTCTTCCGCTTCACGGCAGAATGCCGATAGCCCCGACGTGGTCGTTGGCAAGAAACGGGTGGACTGGCCTGCTGATCTGGCGTTCGAACCAGACAGTCTGGGGGCATCGATGCGCCGACTAACCAACGCATGGCGTCGGAGAGGATATTTTTCCGCTGCCGTTGATTCGGCAGACGAGTCGAGTGTGTGGTTGCGTCCGGGACCACCGGCCGTCGTTGAGTCTATGCTCTTTACCGGCGCCACAGTGCTTCCAGAAGACATCATTCGAGATCTTATCGGACTTCACCCTGCCGACGTGCTGAACTTGAACACGTTGGAATCAGGGATAGAACATGTTCTTGACGAATACGAGTCGCTCAGTCATCATCTGGCTTCCCTGAGCATTGTTAGTCTCGAACCGGTGTCGAAAGGAGCGCTCGGCTACAGAATCGTAATCGATATCGATGAAGGGCCGCAGATTCATATCGTTGGGCTCGAGCTACCGGGTGCCGAGAGAACGCGTCTCTCGTTCGCCGAACGAGTCTCCGGAATGAGAGTGCTCGACGATATCGGCCCGAACGATCTGGATTCGTTCGCTTCCCGTCTACGGGCATCCGGTATTTTCAAGTCTGTTCAGGAAGCGACGCTACGCATCTTCGATGATTCAACGGCCGTCGTTTCCATTCCGGTTGAAGAGGCGCCTCCGGGGTCATTCGATCTAGTTCTGGGGTATTTGCCACCGGGTGGTTCGGGATCATCCGGGCAGGTTGTCGGCAGTGGGCACCTGCAACTTTCCAATCCGTTCGGTTACGGACGTGGATTCACGCTCCTGATGGATCAGCGTCCAGGTCAGGTCAGCTCTGTCGATGTCCGGTTGAGCGATCCACGGCTTGCCGGCTACCCGTTTCGGGTCGAGTTGGGATTCGCAGGCCTGCAGCAGGACTCTACCTACGGTCATCAGACGTATTTTGCGGAGGCCGGATATCAGTTCGGTCGAGGCCTCGAACTATTTGCCCGGTACGCTTCGGAGACTACACGACCGGGACAGGCGGGAGCGCGTTTTCGCGGTGGAGAGCAACGCATTGCGCGGGGAGACGTGGGATTCTGGGGTGTCGGAGTCTCTTTGCGTAGGCTCGATGATCGAGTCAACCCTCGGTCGGGCGTTGATTTTGAGTCGGTCATCGAGCGAGGAGACAAGAGGCTCGATAAAGGCGTTATTTCAACGGGAGATACCGTGCGGGTTGCCACCGTCGAGCGACAGGAGCGATTAGTCTCCAGTGCTCGAATCCATTTACCCACATTCGCACGTCAGTCACTCGTAGTGGGTATGGATGCCCGCGTCCTGTTGAGCGATGCTGTTGATGAGAGCGATCTTTTTCGATTCGGCGGGGCGAATACACTCAGGGGGTACGATGAGGATCGTTTTCGAGCGCGAACTGCTCTCCGGGCACTGGTCGAGTACCGGACGTTGCTGGATACGACGTCCTACGCGTATCTTTTTATCGATATCGGTTACATTGAAAAACCGAAAATCGGTTCGACCCCTTCGAATGTCTCATGGCATCCGGGCTTCGGCATGGGGTTGCAGTTTGATACGGCGGTGGGGCTGGTTGTTACCAGTTATGCGGTCAACAACGAAGATGGTCTGGCCAATGGCAGAGTTCATATCGGACTGTCCTTCAGTCTGTAGTGCGGTTAATAGTCCCTCGAACGAAGAGTGGTCTCTCGATGAAGCATAGATTTTTTGCGCCGCCTGACTCGGTCTCGGGCGATACCATCGTGTTTCCGCCAGAGGAGGCGCACCATGCAGTCCGGGTTCTGAGAGTAAAAACAGGAGATGCGGTTTCTGTCGTAGACGGGGAGGGTTCATGGTACCGGGCAGAACTGGAGGTGGTCGGGAAGAAAAATCTGGTGGGCCGGATACTTGAGCGGCGGCGTAACGATGGAGAGGCGGCTCTTGATTGCACACTCTGCGTATCGATACTCAAGAATACATCCAGATTCGAGTGGGTTGTGGAGAAGGCGACGGAACTCGGAGTACGCCGCCTGGTGCCGTTGATATCGAAAAGAACCGAACGAAGTCGTATAAAGAGGTCGCGTCTGGAGACGATTGCTGTCACGGCAATGAAACAATGCGGAAGATCGCGGCTGCTGCAGATCGACGATCCGCAGAAATTCCGGAAATTGATCAAGGATTCAGATGATACCGATGAGCGGAAGTTTATCTGTCACGAGGCCGTATCGATCGAGGCATCGTTGCCGACCGTGCTGTCTGATTCTGATTCGATGCCGTCGGTCCGGATCATGATAGGGCCGGAAGGCGGATTTACCGATGAAGAGATGGAATCGGCCGGCACCAGGGGGTATCGACAGGTGTCTCTCGGAGAACGCCGCCTCCGGAGTGAGACTGCAGCTATCTGTGCCGCATCCATTGTGATGCTCGCGCAGCGACCGTGACAGAGACTATGAAAAACCGGTAGAGAGTCGTTCCCGCTTGTCGGCAGGAAACTGAATACGTATCTTTCTTGGCTCTAAGATAATGCAAATTGGTGCGGATATGTTCGTTTTCCTGATCGTCCTCATTTCTATCATCGGAATCCTTCTGACACTGGCCGTTCTCCTTCAGAGCGGAAGTGGTGGGGGACTTGCCGGAATTGCATCCGGTGGCGCGACTACGCAAATTTTGGGATCACGCCAGGCACCCGATTTTCTTGAGAAAGCCACATGGGTTCTTGCCACCTCCTTCATCGTACTGTGCATTCTGACAACATTTGCGATCGGTCCTTCAGATCAGGCCGGCAGTGTCATTCAGCAACGAGCTCAGGATACGCCTGCAGCGCAGGTACCGGTTCTGCCGGCCCCGGGCCAGACAGACGGTACGGCAACACCAGCCGGAGAGACAGGGTCGACGGATGCCGGAACGACCGACCCGGTACCTGCCAACGACGGAAACTAGACCCGCAGATGATTAACGCGCGGTTGCCGGTGTAACCAGACAGTATGAGAGGCTATTCAGCCCGAAAAAGGACGGGGCTGATTCCGGCAGGAATCAGCCCCGATTTAGTATGCGGTAGTCACCGGTCTGTAAGCCGAATTCTGTCTGATCGATGAGCGACCGCATACGCCCATCGACGAGATCATCATTTATCTGGGACTGCCGTCGCCGACAGCCTCGAGCGGTCCACCCGTATTGACTCTCGGGCGGGCAACCCGATTACCGCGAGTTTCCCCGGGTAAGCAATACTGCTTGACCTTGCACTCCGTGGGGTTTACCTGGCCGCCCCGATCTCTCGAGGGCGCCGGTGGGCTCTTACTCCACCATTTCACCCATCACCTGATCCCTCGCGAGAGGGCCATCGGCTGGTCTATTTTCTGCTGCACTTGCCGTCTCTGCTGGTGCAGATCCTTCCCGTTAGGAAGCACGGTACCCTGTAGTGTTCGGACTTTCCTCACCCGACAAACGCCGGGCGCGATGATCCGACCGGTTTTCTATCCGGTTCTGTATGCGCCGCTGTGCGCCAGAAATCGGATTACTAGATTTTCACATCAGCCACGGTCTCGGAGAACAGATCACCGTCAACGATGATACGGCCGGTATGCTCGCAGGCGATAATCCGATTGCGCTGCCTGATCTCAAGCTGACGCTGGGGTGGAACCTGAAATCCTGCTGCCGCGCCGCGGAGGAGTGGTACCACGGCTCGGCCATCACGGACACGTCCCCGCAGCCGCTCATAAGCCCGGAGATACCGATCGTCCACAAGTTTGGCTGCCTTCTTCCGGTTTTTCTCCATCTTGGCCTGTTCGGACTTCGTGTCTTCCAGAACGTCATGAAGTTCGCCCTCTTTAGAAGACAGAACTTTTTCGAGTTCCTTCAGCCGTTGATCTGTTTCCTCGATGGACGCTTCAAGTAAAGGAACCGCAGCTTCGAGTTCTTCCGTTTTTGCTTTGGAATCGATGATGAGTTGCTTTCGGGCCTCAATTTCCTTGGTTAAGGCGTCGTACTCCCTGTTATTTCTAACCTGAAGTTGCTGCTCCTCATATTTTTTAATGAGCGTCTCGCTCTCCTTTGCATCGAGTTCAGCTTGCTTCGTGCCGAGCTGATTATCGCTCTGTTCCTGTTTCAGCTTTTCTAGACGTGTAGCCAACCCCTCTTTCTCGTCACCCAGATCGCCGATTTCGTCGGGAAGATCTCCCCGCAGTTTCTTGATCTGGTCGATCTTGCTGTCGATGTGCTGCAACCGGATGAGGGCCTTGAGCTGATCACCAATACTGGTCTCGTAGGCTTTCTTTGCCATTCGTCTTATTTAGGGCGTTCTGAATATTTTCTGCCGAACACTCAATAACGAACATTCCAGAGTAAAGTTCATTGTGAATCGTGCGAAGATTAGAATCAGGAATCGTCAAGGCAAGGCCCTGATTATCTTGCTCGGCTTGCTTACGATCACAATTGATCAGGTCCCGATAAATGTAGCAACGGGGCTCGTTCGGGTCTTCGCGCGCTCCACGGTAAGAGCGTCAAAGTGTTCAGACAAAAAATCGACCAGTATGCGCTCGGTCATCCGTTCTGTTTCGTAGTGGCCGGCATCGACAAGAGCCATGTTGAACGTTCCGTTTTTCGCCATCACCCCGAAGTAGCGATGGTAGGAGATGTCAGCCGTGACGTACACATCTGCTCCGGCCTTTACTGCCAGAGGAATGAAATCGCTCCCCGATCCGCCGCAGACTGCCACCCGGCGTATCTGCCCTTGGAGATCACCCGAATACCGCACTGCGGGGTTTCCCAGCACCCGGCACACCATGTTCAGGAACGTCTCGAGCGAGCAGGATTCCGGCAGATCTCCCACGGCCCCGATTCCGGCACCTCGATATTTCTGGGATACCGGGATCAAGTCGTAAGCCACTTCCTCGTAAGGATGAACCTCTCGGAGTGCCTCCAGTATACGCGTCCGGTTCCACGAGCTGATCTCTGTTTCCAGCCGAATTTCGTCGACCGATTCTTCCTGACCGATTTCAGTTCCGGTGAACGGGGATGTCCCCTCTGTAGGCGTAAAAAACCCGGTTCCGGACGATGTGAATGAGCACCCTCTGTACGCTCCTACACTTCCTGCTCCGGCGCTCATAACCGCCCGTCTGACATTGTCGATGTGGGTTTCCGGTACGAATACGACCAGCTTCTCGATCTGTCCATCGAGACCGGAGAGGAACGCGGGATTTGTTACTCCCAGATCCCGGGCCAGAGCGAACGAAACGCCGTCCCTGGCCGCATCGAGATTCGTATGAATACTGTAGAGGGCAATTCGCTCTTCGGCAAGCCGGAGCGCCATCGCTGATTCCAGACCGTCTGGCGTCAACGTTTTAAGCGGCTTGAACAGCAGGGGATGATGGGAGATGATAAGTTGACATCGGAGGGCAACGGCCTCATCGATCAGCTCCGGAGTTACATCCAGGCCGACCAGAACACGGTCTACATCCCGGCTCCGGTCTCCGATTTGAAGACCCACATTATCGTACGATTGAGCCGTTCCCGGCGGTGCCCACGACTCCATCGCGTCGATGATATGTTGAATTGGAAGACTCATATTGCTGTCTATTCGGCGCCCATTATTCCAATAGCTCTGCCGATCCGGTTCGAGCTGCGGTTTCAATGCCCTGCTTTTCATCAACCCGGAGAAGGAGGATGCCCCCGGCGATGAACATAACTACGACGACCGAAATGCCTATGCGTTGATTGTGATACAACTGCGTCAGCAACCCAACCAGAAACGGACCGATGAACGCCGTGAATTTTCCCGAGAAGGCGAAGAACCCGAAGAATTCATTTTCGTGATTCTCCGGGACGAACCGTCCAAAGAGCGATCGGCTTGCAGATTGATTCGGACCTGCAAGAATACCCGTCAGGATAGCAGATACCCAGAATACAGTCACGCTCGTCGTAAATACGGCGATTATTGTAGCTATGGCCAGGCCCACGATGGAGATCATAATGGTCTGTTTTCCACCGATGTAATCATCCAAATACCCCATGGCGAACGCGCCCAATCCGGCAGCGACATTGAGGATGATGCCGAAATAAAAAATGTTGACTCCGAACGTGTCTACCGCGTAGATCCCACCCAACGCGAACATGGTGACCAGCCCGTCATTATAGACGAGTCGGGCGATCAGCAGCCTGACGAGTTGGCGATAATTCCTGATCTCACGAAACGTCTGGGCGAGTTCCTGCCGGGCAAATCGGAAGAGGACACTGGTAGGTGGTGGATCTTCTATCTTTTTGTCCTCGACCCACAAAAACATGGGCAAGCTGAACAGCGCAAACCATCCGGCAACCAGCAGGGTGACGGCCCGGATATTGGATCCGTTTTCAGCGCTCAGTCCAAACGGAGGATGCGCCGGTTGTACGAGAACAAAATATCCGGCGAGCAAGCACAACATCCCGCCGACATAGCCGAGAGCCCATCCATTTCCGGACACCTTGCCAATCTGATTGAGCGGGGCGATATCGGGCAGATAGGCGTTGTAGAACACGTTGGCCATCTCGAAGGCTACATTGGCGATAACGAACGTGACAAGCGCAAAAACCACCTGTCCAGGCGAGGGGAAGAATAGCACGACCGATCCCAGTACACAGACTGACGTGCTCAGGAGCAGATAGCGGCGGCGGTGGCCACCGGAGTCAGCCATCGCCCCCAGAAACGGAGAAAAGAGAGCGACCAGTACGGCTGACGAACTGATCCCCCAGCTCCAGAGCGTAAGACCGCGTTCGTGATCGGGAGCGATTGCGTCTGTGAAATAGACGGCATAGACAAAGGTTACGATGAGGGTCGTGAATGCCGAATTGGCGAAGTCATACAGAGACCATGCCTGGATAGTTCGCTTATCATACTGAACCCCTGCTTCCATGCCAGGTCTCCGATCTATGTGTCAGATTGTCTTCTTGGACTGCCTTCCGGTGATGAGGCCGGACGCCCCCGAATCTACCCGAACCGCGGCGAGAGACCAAATTTTCTTTCCACCCGAAAGTGGAAACCGAAATGGCAGTCGTGAAGGACGGTGTTAGACCGTTCCCGTCAATGATTTGATGGCGAGAAGGAAGCGGCCGATTTCTTCTTCGGTATTGTAGTAGTGCAGGGATGCCCGAACGGTCTCGGGGAGATCCCTCGCCTCGGCGTCGAGACGGGCATAATTCGGTGTCGATGTCGTAACGTTGATCTTTAGAGAGGAGAGCCACGACTTGATGTCAGCCGACGAGAGACGAGCGTGCGAAAACGTAACGATTCCACCTTTTTGGGCTCCGATGTCATGGACGGATATTCCATCTATACGAACAAGTTCTTCGCGAAGAGTGGCCGCGAGCTGCTTGACCCGCATCCATGTTTCCTCGACGCCCCATGACAGGGCGTAGTCAACGGCTACACCAAGAGCTATTTTACCGGCAACGTACCCCTCCCAATTTTCAAACCGCGCCGCACCCGGCATCCATTCGTACGCGCGTTCTGATGTCCATGTGGCCGCATGAAGATCGATGAACGGTGGTTCGATCAGGTGGAGAGAGCCCGGATTGACATAGAGAAATCCGGTACCACGGGGGCCTCGAAGGTATTTACGGCCCGTCGCCGATAGAAAGTCGCAGCCGATCTTTGCTACGTCGAGAGGAATCTGTCCGGCCGATTGACATGCGTCGAGCAGATACGGGATGCCATGGCGTTTTGCTATGGTGCCGACCGCTTCAGCGGGATTGACGAGTCCCCCGTTCGTAGGGATGTGGGTAAGAGCGATGAGGCGAGTCCGCCCATCGATCGCATTTTCGAGTGCGTCTATGTCAATCTGCCCGGACCGGTCATTCGGAATGACTTCTATTTCCGCTCCAGTTTGATCTGCTACCTGAAGCATCGCCAGGAAATTGCTGGCGTACGACGCCTGAGCCGTCAGAATCCGGTCTCCTTCTTCGAACCTGAAACCGTAGAACGCGTTGTCCCAGGCCCGAGTCGCATTTTCTACCAGAGCAACATTTTCGGGCTTACAATTAAGCAGACGAGCAATAGCGCGGTACGTGTTTTGGTAGGATTCGTCCTCCCTCCAGTGCGCTTCGTAGCCGCCGATCATCGACTCCAATTCGACATGACCCGTGATGGCGGTCCGGACGACGGCTGGCATGAGGCCAGCGCCTGCGTTATTGAAATGGAGAACATTCTCACAACCAGGGGTTTCTTCTCTGGCACGCCTGACATCAATACCCATTTGGAATTATTCGATTTACTTGAAAGCAGCTTTCAGGGATCGTCCGGCTTTGCAAGCCACGACCCCGCCGTCGTAGTTTCAAGTTACAATCTGCGCACATCCCGGATGGCGTCAAATTGCCCTCGTAGCTCAGGGGATAGAGCATCGGTTTCCTAAACCGGGTGTCGCAAGTTCGAATCTTGCCGAGGGTACACGGAGCGGCGGACCCACATCAAGTGGGTCCGCCGCTCCGTATTCATGGTTGGCTCAGAACTTGCGAAGCAAGTTCAAACGAGGTGCGCGTCCGGCGGACGCGCACCGACTAACGAGCCCGCGAGGGCGAGTAAATCGCAGGCGACGGTGCGTGCGCCGCACATCTTTC
>CAYLHF010000053.1:0-9517 GCA_964383365.1 uncultured Rhodothermales bacterium
AAGGAGGGCCGGGCCGCAGCCGTATGGTCATTTCTCAGGACGCGTTCCGATTCGTGGAGACAACATCGCGGAGACGGGCTGCACCGCTTCTACTGGCACGCTCCATCGTTCCATCAACAAGGAAAACTTCGTACGTAGCGTCGTAGCACTTCTCAATCGTACGGACGCGGTCGAGACGGATGAATGTGCTGCGATGAATCCGAATAAATTCGTTTGGATCGAGCCAATCCTCCAACTCCTTCATCCTTACGGACACGAGGTGTCGCGACTGATCGGTCAGAATTTCCGAATAGTCTCCGGCTGCTTTGATCCGGACGATGTCTGCCGTTGGCACCCTCACGGTTTTACCTCTTTCCCGTACGAAAATCTGTCGTAACGGCTCTGACTTTCGTGGCAGCATGGCGAACCGTTCGTGTGATACGGGTCCATATCTACAGATGCGATCGACGGCCTTTTCAAACCGAACTTTCCCGAACGGCTTCAATAAATAATCGATCGCCTGCAGTTCGAAGGCCGTCACTGCATATTCTTCGAAAGCCGTCGTAAAGACAATCATTGTCTCAGGAGAAGCGACGTCGGCCACGTCAATGCCGGACATGGTCGGCATCCGAATATCCAGAAACATAAGATCCGGTCGCACCTTGTTCATCACATCGAGCGCCTCGCGACCGTTTTTCGCCTCGCCGACACAGACGAGGCGGTCGTCCCGGAGGACCAGGCGACGAAGCTTGTCTCGCGCCAGGGGTTCATCGTCCACAATCAGTGTCCGAAGACGACGCTCCTTCTGTACCTGTAATTCAGGATTTGATTTCATCGTCTTCCTCTTGCGGGTGAACGGGAATCAGAATGCGTGCCGAGACTCCGCGATCCTGACGATTTCTGATCGTCAGGACGGCATCGATTCCGTAGAGCATCTCCAGTCTGTGCCGCAAATTTTTCAGGCCGCTGCCTGACGCAGAATCATGACCGGCCGCCATTCCCGATCCATCATCGACGATGGCAATACAGAGTTCTTCCTCGTTCGATTCGACTTCGATACGGATGGACCCGCCTTCCTCCTGATCGGCCATTCCGTGAATAAATGCATTCTCGACCAGCGGCTGGATCACGAATGCCGGGACTCGAATGCCACGTGCGCCTGGGTCCATATGCATGGATACGTGCACGCGATCACCAAATCGGATGCGTTGAAGCGCCACGTAGTCCTCGACGAATCGCCATTCCTCCTCGAGCGACACCATCTGAGTATTTCGATCCCGAATGGCATAACGCAGGAGATCACCGAGCATCTCTATTGCGTCGGACGCCCGGATCGGATCCGTTTCAATGAGCGATCCTGCCGTGTGAAGCGCGTTGAAAAGAAAGTGAGGATGAAGTTGACTGCGCATCGCGTCGAGTCGAGCCGTCGCTGCAAGCCGTTCGGCGTCGGCCGTCTTTTGCCTCTGGGCCCGTAGTTGAATACTGATCCGAACGGCATACGACACTCCGGCAAACAGCACGTAAAGCCACGTTCCCATGAACATGCGCCAGTACACCGTTCGCGTCGAGAACGACATATCCATCAGGTTTCCGCCGTCCCACACGATCTCCATGGCAATCGTGGAGACCATCCAACAAGCAGCAAACAGTATCGCAGTCACCACGTGTAGGCCAACGAGGGCCGGCCTCAATTCGCCGTGCCATCGAACGAACTTCGTGAGTTTCCAGACACCGTACCCCAGCACGGAGGCTACCAGCGTGGTAATTCCCCCGATCACTGCCGCAGATTGAATCGGGACGTCCCCCTGTCCCCATCCGTACGTAAACAGGGTCCATATCAGAAAAAACGCAAGCCACCCAAGCGCAACGATCCATTCAGATCGCATCCGGCCGGGAAATGAAACAGAGTCGATTACAGTCATCACGGTTACAGCATACCCAATTGCCTCAGTATACCCATAACACTCGGGTCCGGCCAATTGGCCGGACCCGATCCCTCCCCCTCAAGGCGCACTACAGATAAGAACAGGGGTGTCACAGGGTACCCAGTTCAGCCAACTTGTCCTTCGCATTTTGATTTTCAGGATTGCGCTTGAGCGATTTATTGTAAAACTCGATCGCCAGCGCCTTTTTCCCCTGGTTCAGATACGCCTCTGCCAGCGAATCGTACACATTGAAGGAATTCGGATAGGTCTCCACGTTGAGTTCAAACACTTTCTCGGCCGCCTCCATCTGGCTCTGATTCATGAGTGTATACCCGAACACGTTTATCGATCTCTCCGCAAAAGGAGATAACGATCCGCGCGCGCTGACAAATTTTCTGAAGGCGTTTTCGAGCCCCTTCACACCATCCCTGGAAAGACCCTCCTCCATAACGTCCGTCACGGAGGCCAGTCTGAGAAGACGAACATTAGCCAATGGCACAGGCGGCACATCAACACCTGGCAATGTCCGGTTGATGTAGTCATTTACGTAGAGTCGGTCGTTGGCCGATGGATGCACGGCGATACCGTTGGGAAAAACAAAGGCGGCATCGAGTCCCTTTCCATCGACCTCGGCAAATGCACCCGTACCCGCAACGAGATCAACATCACCGTCCACGGATACACGATAGATCTTGTTCGACTGGAATGCCGTCACATAAAGCGCACCCTGAGCGGTTGCGATGTGTCCGTTGCCAGGTCCAGGAATTGTTGCCAACACACGCGGCGTCCCGTCAGGCGCCAGCCGAAGTACATTTCCATCGCTGAAATTTACGACGTACAGCAGACTGTCCGGTCCCGTAGTAATACCGTTGGGACAGTTGAAAAGACTGCTCTCTGAGTACGTCTTTGCAATATGATCGTCGGATATTCTGCTGACGTAGTTCCCGATGCAATTTACTACGAATACCCCGCCGTCCGGCGCAATCGTAATGCCCACCGGCCCGTTGAGCCCTTCTTCCACCCACGGCTTATGATGACCGGATCGATCAATAATCGAAATGGAGTTACCGTAGAAATTCGATTGCAGCAGATTGCCCCGACGGTCGAAATAATTTCCGGATGGACCATACAGACCGGTTGCAAATTTACTGACGCGTCCGTCCGGTTTGATTCTCCAGACCGTATCCATGAAGTCGGCCGAGTAGATATTTCCGATCCGGTCAACGGCAATACCTCCAACTCCGCCGACCAATGAATCGGCTAGAGTGAGCACCCTTGACACCTGTGCTGTGGACGTTAGTGAAGTCACTACAGTAAGCAGAAAAAGATAGAACAATCGTTTCATGGAGGCAGGCAGATTGATGGCAGGATTGGGTGTGAGAGATCACGTCCGAATGGAGTCGGACCGAGAAGTCAACACTAATAAAAGCCGGCAGGCGCTCTGATTAAAGCCATCTACCGACGCTTCATGTCGATTGACCGGATTACGCCCATCATTGTATGCCTGAGCGTCCGAGGAGGTATGCGTTTTCAGACGCGAACGATCGATTTTTCCATTGAGCTACTGCAATGGACCCTCAATTTGTATCTTACTCTACCCAGATCAATCATCACGAAGCTTGCACCTGACCCATGATATTTCGCCAGACACCCGCTCTTCTCTTAAGTATGTTCGCTCTTCTGTTCATGAGCGCTTGTGATAACAAAAATTCGGATAAGACGTCCCATGATGAAAGTGCCCATTGGGGGTACTCGGGAGAATCCGGTCCGGCGCACTGGGCAGACCTCGACCCGTCGTTTAGTGTGTGTGGTACCGGAACGGTTCAGTCACCCATCAACATCACAAATGCGTCAACGGCTGATCTGGCCAATCCTGTACTTCATTATGAAGCAACGCCGATCCACGTAATCAACAATGGACACACGATTGAGCAGGAATATGAAGAGGGGAGCTACATGACGCTCGATGGAAAACGGTTCGACCTGCTTCAATTTCATTTTCATTCTCCCAGTGAGAATACCGTTGACGGAGCACCGTTTGCGATTGAAATGCATCTGGTACACAAGAGCGCCGATGGAGCACTCGCCGTGATCGCCGTATTCATCCGGGAAGGGGCGCAGAACAATCATTTCGACCCGGTCTGGAGTCATATGCCCACCGAAGAAGCCACGATAACTGCCGAGGGGTCGGTATCTGCCGAAGATCTTCTCCCCGTCTCGCAGACGACCTACCGATTCCCGGGGTCGCTCACCACCCCTCCCTGTACCGAAGGTGTCGAGTGGATCGCCATGACTACACCGGTCGAGATGTCAGCCTCTCAGATCTCATCCTTCCGGGCTGTTTATAACGGAAACAACCGCCCCGTGCAGGAGCTCAACGGAAGAACCCTCCAGATAGATACAACACCATGAACGTGAGCTTCACGACTGAATGTTGAATCGGATGAACGTGAGCTTCACGGCTGAATGTTGAATCGGATGAACGAGAGGCGATTCGATGTCGATTGGATCCGGGTGGGGGCTCTCGGACTCCTCATTGTCTATCACGTCGTTGTGACATTCCAGCCCTGGGCCAGAATGATCTATTTCCCTCGAAGCAACGATTCACTGGAGGGCATCTGGATCGTCATGGCCATGATCAACGTCTGGCGTATCCCCATCCTTTTTTTGATTTCCGGCATGGGCGTCCGATTCGCGATGGAACGCAGAGACTGGAGGCAGCTTCTGACCGACCGAACGAAGCGAATTCTCCTTCCGCTCGTCTTTGGATTCTTCTTCGTCTGTCCGGTTAGCGTATATGTGACCCAGACATTTTATGGAGATGTGCTTTCGTACGTGCCGAACCTCGGACATCTGTGGTTCTTGGCCAACATCTATCTCTATGTACTGGTGCTGAGTCCAATCCTGATTTATTTGAAGGATCGACCGGACAATATGTTGTTTCGTCTATCGAAGAGGGTCCTGCGTTTCCGCGGTGGGATTCTGCTTGCGGCCGTTCCTCTGATCGTCGAATCGTTGATCATCCGCCCGACCGATTTCCCTTCATACGCGGCCACATCACACGGTTTTTGGCTCGGGATCGTCTGTTTTTTTGTCGGTTTTACTTTTGTATCGACTCCAGACGCTTTCTGGCGGGCGGTGGGACGGATCCGCACAATCTCACTTTCAATCGCCGTGGTGCTGTACATCGTGCGGCTCGTCGTTTTACAACTTCAACACATTCCACCCGGACTCGAAGCATTCGAATCCATGAATTGGATGCTGGCCATTCTTGGATTTGCCTCCAGACATCTCAACGTACCATCTGAAAAACTCAGCCGGTACAGTCGGGCCGTGTATCCGGTCTATATCATCCATCTCCCCGTCCAGTTTGCGCTGGCAACGGTCATCCTCTTGCTGCCGGTCCCGGCGCCCGTCCTTCTCCTACTGCTCCTCGGTGGAACGTTCAGCATCAGCTATCTGATCTACGCCCTCCTGCTTGACCAATCCAACTGGATTCGTCCACTATTCGGAATGAAGCGCGTTTGAGACCTGACTTGCTTCGTCACAATCCATCGCTACGAGGCACTCAGTCCTGCTCGCGGGTCAGAACCCAGTCATCGCCCGAGCGGTAGATGTCGAAGGTGCCGCCGGAGGTGGCGACACGGAAACAGACGCGGCGCTCTTCGTCTGCCCACCATTTTCCCTGCACCACCCAGGCATCGACCAGACTCCGGACGCGGTGTACCCGGCCGTTCCACCGGATGAGAACCGGCCAACCGCGGGTGACTTCGACTTCGATGGGTTCGAATCGGCGCTTCATGGACCTGGCGCAAAAACAGATGGGGAGGGCGTGATGTGGACGGCGGGGACGCAACGTAGGTCCCATCCTGCAGCCAGTCAATATGTGCGTGTGGGGCAAAATGATTTGCGCTTTTCCCCGGCTTCCGGTAGCATGGGTTCCTCCCGCTCTCCGGCATTTTCCCCGGTACTGCCATGCGTCACAACCGCTACGCCCTCCTCCTGGCCTGCCTCCTCGCCACCGGATCTCTTCTTTGCACACGGGCCCAGGCCCAGAGAGCACGCATTTCCGAGGAGATCCGCTCGATCGAGACGTATCCTTTCTCCGAACCCAATCCGATCCCGATTCTCTCGCGCGACGCCAGGCTCTACCCCTACCATTCGTTCGAGGGCTACAGTCACGAATCCATGCCTCAGGACTGGAACGTGGTTAAACTCGAGAACGACCTGATCGAGGTCTATGTCCTGCCCGAGGCAGGCGGAAAGATCTGGGGGGCTCTCGTCAAGAAATCGGGTCACGAGTTCATCTACCGCAACGAGGTGATGAAATTCCGCAATATCTCGCTTCGCGGTCCGTGGACATCGGGTGGAATCGAATTCAATTTCGGGGTGATCGGACATACGCCTTCGACAGCCACCCCGGTCGATTACCGGCTGATGGAGAACGAAGACGGAAGCGTGAGTTGTATCGTTGGAGCCATGGATCTGCCTTCACGTACGGTGTGGCGGGTCGAGATTCGGCTTCCAGCCGATCGGGGCGCTTTCGAGACCCGCACCATGTGGCATAACCCGACACCGCTCGTTCAACCCTACTACAACTGGATGACGGCAGCCGCCTTCGCAACGGACGACCTGGAAATGACCATTCCGGGATCGGCATACCTCGAACACGGCGGAAACGTGCAGAAGTGGCCGTATGATGACGAAGGGCGCTTTCTCCCGGTGTACGCCAACAACACATTCGGCAGCAACAAGAGCTTCCACGTCGTGGGAGAAATGGCCGATTTCTTCGGCGGATACTACCGGGACTCCGATTATGGATTCGGCCACTGGTCTCCGTATGAACAGATGCCGGGGCAGAAACTCTGGCTGTGGGCGCTCTCGCGCCAGGGCGGCATATGGGAAGATCTGCTCACCGATACCGACGGGCAGTACGTGGAGTATCAGGCAGGTCGGCTGTTCGTACAGTATGCCCCCGGTCACGACATCAATCCGATCAAGCAGGCCGGATTTGATCCCGGTGCGACCGATCGGTGGACCGAGGTCTGGTTTCCACTCGAAGGCACGGGGGGACTCAGTCAGGCATCGGATCGGGGAGCGCTCTACGCGAGCCGGACGGATGAAGGCGTTGACATTCGGGTAACCTCATTTGGTAGCGTTACCGACTCAATCGAAGTTCGGACGGAAGACGGACGTGTGTGGGCGGATGGGCTCGACCTTGAGCCGCTCGGAGTGTACCGCGCGCATGTCGACGTACCTCAGGGGTCAGACTACACCGTTTCGATACCGGGGCTGGGGCTCGATTATGCCTCGGACCCGGCGGGTCAACGGCTCGATCGCTCATTCAAGACACCCGGCGATGCCATCGCGGCCATCCCGGAGCCGGAGCGCCTGCTGAATGAAGGACTCGAATTGATGAAGGGGAGACGATATTCGGAGGCGCGCTCGAAGATCGAGCGCGCCCTCAGGGCGGCTCCGTGGAGCCGCCGAGCCAACATCGCGATGGCAGACCTGGATTATCGCAGGGGGCTCTATACCGACGGAATGACGTATATCCGTAAAGCCCTTCAACTCGATGCCTATGGCGCAGATGCCAATTTTACGGCAGGAAATCTCTACCGGGCACTGGGTAAGACCGTCGATGCGCGAGAGGCATTCGGGTGGGCCGCCCGGTCGATGGCCTATCGTAGCGTGGCCAACGTCGAACTCGCCGAACTCGATATCATCGAAGGGCATCCGATGGCCGCGATACAACACGCTCATACCGCGCTCGACTACGACCGCTACAATATGGACGCGCTGGAGACGGCCGCCATCGCCTCACGCCAGTTGAATGATCGACTCGCCGCGGACGCCGCGCTCGAGAGTCTTCTGTCGCTGGATCCCATCCATCATTTTGCGCTATTCGAACGATATCTCTGGAACCGGACCCCGGTCACGTATGCCGCCTATGAGGACCAGATCCGGAGCGAATATCCCGATCAGACGATTCTCGAACTGGCCCTCTCCTACCATCAGAGGGGCGCGGATGAGGACGCCATTGAAGTCCTCCAGGAAGGCGCAGCAAAAGCAGACAACCCGCTCGTCGGTCTCTGGCTGGCCTATCTGAACCGGGACACCCCGAATGACGTCGTCGGATACGAAGAGTTGGCCGCGAGCCTGCAGAAGCAATTCATCTTTCCGTACCGGATAGAGACGCTGCGTATGCTCGACTGGGTCGCTGGACCGGATGATCGGTGGGAATGGTCCTACCTCCTGGGTCTCAACCTCTGGGCCATGGACCGTAAAGACGAGGCCCTCAAGACCTTCCGCGCGCTCGGCACGGCCCCGACTCTCCCCGAGTTCTACGCCTCGCGCGCCTCCCTCGAAGAGCAATCGAGCGCCGCTAACACCGATCCTGACGCAGCCGATCCTGATGCAACCGGTTTTGATGCGGCCGCTTCCGACCTCCGACACGCCCGGGACCTCGCATCCAATAACCGCCTCTTCGCCCAATCACTCGTTACGTTCTATCAACGCCATGCCCAATGGCAGGAAGCTCTGGAAGCCTCCACAAAAGCCCGGCGCGTACACCCCGGGGACTTCAACCTCGCCATCCTCCACGCCAAATCGCTCCTGTACCTGCGCCGTCCGACCGAGGCCCTCGAAATCCTCGACGCAACCGATGTGCTACCATCGGAGAGTGCTCGCGAGAGCCATCAACTCTTCGCCGACGCCCACGTGATGGCCGGACTGAATCTGTTGACCGACTCCGTCACGGGCGAGCCGAAAACAGACCTCGAACTCGGAATCCTTCGCGCCGCACGGGCTCATTTTGAGGAGGCACTTGAGTGGCCGGAGCACCTCGGTCAGGGCAAGCCCTACGATAGAGATGAGCGCCTCGAACAAATATTGATCAGCTACTGCGAACGACGGCTCAAGATCGACTCCGCCGACCCGATCGATTTTGCGATCGGGTGGCTTGATAAGGATGATTCCCGTTCCAAATCACTTCGAGATTCGTTTAAGAAAGCCGCTATGATTCTACTGAAAGTCGATAACTGAGTCTACGGCCACATAGTGCGACGGCGTAGAATGAATGATTTACATTTGACTGAGTCATATACTCTTTGCAGTAGTCATCAATCTCCGATTCATATGCGTTCGCTTTTCTCGTGTCTTACGATTCTACTCACCTTGGTCGTGGGTTGTACGCCCTCTGCCCCTGCCCCACCCCTCGACCTTCCATCGATTTCGAACACCATCGATGGCGTAGTCTGGGAGGCGGGTAACTGGGAAATGGACCTCCCGTCGGGAGACAAGGGCCGCTCCAATGGATACCACCGGGCCGTCATCCAGATCGATTCGACGGACACCCGGGCGGATGCCGTCCGCGTCCACATCCCGTGGCGCCGGAGCGACGGACACCCGGAACGGAAGTCCATCATCGTAGTCGACGCCGAGTCGGGAAATCGCATCCAAAACATCCGCGTTCTCTCAGTTACGAACGATGCCGGTGATCTTGTCTTCCAACCGACTGGCGGGGCCACCTCGTACTTCGCGTATTACATGCCGTTCGAGACGAGTGGTGGGTACTACCCGAAAGTGAGCTACCCGGAACCGGTTGAGACGGC
>CAYLHF010000053.1:9617-14794 GCA_964383365.1 uncultured Rhodothermales bacterium
AGACGAGTGGTGGGTACTACCCGAAAGTGAGCTACCCGGAACCGGTTGAGACGGCCGAATCCGACTGGTTGGCAAGCCAAGATGGAAAGGATGCCGACTCCGGCAGCAATCTACCGGACGCCCGCGTCATCGCTATCCAGTCGCAGACGGATTTCCACAGCTTCTTCCCCATGGAAGTCGTTGCGACACAGGAAGAAATGAACACACTCCTCGAAGCCCATGGTGATCCATGGCTCCTCTTTCCGGAATACCGGGAGCGCTCGATCCGGATGCGGCATTTCCTTCCGCGCCAGTGGGCCGTTGAGGGACACGCAGATTCGATTCAACTCGATGCGCGGCGTGGCGAATACATGACCTTTCAGATCGGGGTATACGCGGCCCGGACCAACGTGGACAAGGTGACCGTCGCGTTCGCCGACTGGGACCCGACCGTCATTCCCACCTCGGCACTGACCTGCTTCAACTGTGGTGGTATCGACGAATTCGGTGAGGCGTTTACGAAACAGATCACTGTACCCGACGGCGATATACAGCCCCTCTGGATTGGCGTTGACCTGTCGGAGTCCCTTCCCCCGGGGACGTATACCGGTACTGTAATCGTCACCGGTTCGACCCAGGGAGTCGCTACGTCCCACGCGGTAAACGTCTCGATAAACGTTGCCGATGGCATAGTCAAAGACCATGGTGACGACGATCCGGCGAGGATGTCACGCCTTCGTTGGCTCAATTCAACGATCGGTACCGACCCTGACTTCATCGTCTCGCCGTTCACCCCGGTGGAAATCGACGGACGGACGCTCCATATACTCGGACGCGACGTCGCACTTGGCAATGACGGCCTGCCCGAACAGATTACGAGTCATTTCACCCGCGAGATGACCGGTTTCTCGGAGGAGGGCGAGCCCATTCTGAGCACTCCCATCAAAATGGATGTGATCACGCAAGGCCAAAAAGCCGCATGGCAATCCGATCCCTTCAACATCTCACAACACGGCCGCGGCCGTGCCGAGTGGACCACCAGCAGTCAGTCCGACCTTTTTGATCGCACGGTGACCGGCGCTCTCGAATACGATGGCATGCTCGACTATCACATCACCCTTATCGCCCGAAAGAACGCGAGCGTTGAAGACATTGCCCTCCCCATGGAGATCCAACCAGATGCCGCAAAATACATCCTGGGACTGGGGTTCAAGGGCCAGCAACGGCCCCAAAACATCGACTGGAAATGGAAAATCGAGAACCACCAGGAGGGCGCGTGGCTCGGAGGCATCCACAAGGGATTACAATATGTCCTCAGAGACGACAACTATGAGCGGCCTCTGAACACCAATTTCTACCAGAATCAGCCCCTCCATATGCCACCTTCGTGGTTCAACGAGAGTCGGGGCGGGATCCAGATCCGAACCCTGAAAGACCGCGTCGTGGCCCGCAATTACAGCGGAAATCGAAGCGTTCAACAGGGAGACACGCTGCATTTCAACGTGCGCTTTCTGATCACCCCCTTTAAACCTATCGACACCAAAACCCATTTCAATACGCGTTTTGTCCACAAATATGTACCCGTCGACTCGGTCGTAGCCTGGGGAGGCACGGTCGTCAACATCCACCACGCCAACGAAATCAACCCGTACATCAATTACCCGTTCTACCACCTCGACAAACAGACCGCCTACATCGAAGAGGCCCACCGCAAGGGCGTCAAATTCAAGATCTACGACACCGTCCGCGAACTCACGTACAAGGCTCACGAACTCTTCGCGTTGCGGAGTCTGGGGGACGAGATCTTCAACGATGGCGAGGGAGGCGGGCATCCGTGGCTCCAGGAACACCTGCAAGACCATTACCACAGTGCGTGGCATGCGACTGGTGTTGATGACGCGGCCATATTGGACAAGGGAACCTCGCGCTGGACCAACTACTACGTCGAGGGACTCAACTGGCTGGCGAAGAACCAGCACATCGACGGCCTCTATCTCGACGACATCGCGTTCAGCCGCGAGACGGTCCGCCGGATGATGTCGGTCCTGAATCGGCACCGGAAAGAAGTGATTATCGACCTGCACTCGGCCAATCAGTACAACCCACGCGACGGATTTATTAACAGCGCGATGCTCTATATGGAGCATTTCCCGTATATATCGAGGCTCTGGTTCGGAGAGTATTTCGACTACAATCAGGGACCGGACTACTGGATGACGGAGGTCTCCGGACTCCCGTTCGGTCTCATGGGGGAGATGCTTCAAGGGGGCGGCCACCCGTACCGCGGTATGCTATACGGGATGTCGAACCGGTTCTGGGGAAAGACCGACCCGAGGCCCGTCTGGAATCTGATGACGAATTTCGGTATCGACGAGGCCCGGATGGTCGGTTACTGGCTCGAAGATCGTCCCGTAAAAACAAACCGAAAAGGCCTTCTCGCGACCACCTATGTCCGGGCGGACTCCTCGCTCATCGCCATCGCCTCGTGGTCAGACCGCGACGAAACGCTCCCTCTCGACATCGACCGCGATGCACTCGGACTCGGGCCCGACGCAGAACTCTACGCCCCGCGCGTGGACACCCTTCAACAAGCCCGTGCTTTCAGCATTGACGAACCCGTTACCGTCCCCGCCAACATGGGCCTCTTCCTCATCGCACGTAATCCGGAGTGAGCGTATCATGAACCGAGTACTCGCTCTTCTTCTCGTCTCTGGATTCGTCAGTCTGGCATTTGCGCAGCAAACCGAGACGTTCCAGCTTGAGGGATATCGCGTCGCCGTTCGCGGAGAAACGGGGGTCTTTGACCTCTCGGTGACCACCCGATCTGAGTTGCCTGGCGTCGGAGTCGCGACGCTTACGCTCACGAGCGCTACTCCCGCCGAACCGCCTGCCCTGACTCTGAAATGGTCTCTTCCATCGGTCGATGTCGTGGGCCAGTGGACGACGCGGGCGTATTTTAACAAGACAATCGACGCCGACTGGGGACCGACGCGGGTTCGATCGATGCTCGCCTCAAACGCCCCGGTCCTTTCTCTCTTTGGAACCGATGACGCCAATCGGCTGACGTTCGCGACATCGGATGCCCTGAGTACGACCGACCTCACGACCGGTGTCCGGGAAGAAAACGGAATGGTCGTTAACACGATTCGGCTCTTCGGGGAGCGCCACCCGCCGACCCGGAGTATTTCGGTGGACATCCGATTCGACACACGTGACGTACCGTACTACGAATCGCTCAGGGGTGTCTCCGACTGGTGGGCTACCATGCCCGAGTATGTACCCGCGAACGTACCGGAGCCCGCTCTCTCCCCCATGTACTCGACGTGGTACAGCTACCACCAGAGCGTATCGACCAAGGCGCTCCTGAAGGAAATCACCATAGGAAAAACCTTTGGCCTCACATCCATCATCATCGACGATGGCTGGCAGACGACCGACAGTAACCGGGGCTACGCCTTTACCGGTGACTGGCGCCCGGAACGGATGCCGGATATCGGCGCTTTCGTACAACAGGCGCACGATCAGGATGTGAATGTGCTGCTCTGGTATGCCGTCCCGCTTGTGGGAGAAAAATCGAACACCTACGAGCGATTCAAGGGTAAATATCTCCGGTACTGGAACGGACAGGGGGCCTATGAACTCGACCCTCGGTATCCGGACGTCCGCGAGCACATCATCGAGACCTACCAACGGGCGCTCTCCGAGTGGGATGTCGATGGGTTCAAGTTGGATTTTATGGGGCGATTTGTATCCCGGTCCGAGACCGTCCTCACTGCCGAAGACGGACGGGATTTTGCATCGGTCAATGCGGCGACAGATCGCCTGATGACGGACCTCCTGGTCGCTCTTCGGAAGATGAAGCCCGACATCATGGTCGAATTCCGGCAGCCCTACATCGGACCCGCCATGCGCAAGTATGGCAACATGTTCCGGGCAGGCGACTCGCCTGACGCAGCCGTCGCCAACCGGGTACGGACGGTAGATCTGAGGCTCCTGAGTGCTACGACGGCCGTCCACTCCGACATGTTCATGTGGCACAGGGACGAGTCGACCGAATCAGCCGCGCGCCAGTTTCTGAATGTCTTCTTTGCCGTTCCCCAGATTTCGGTCCGGCTCGAAGAGATCACACCCGATCAACTCGCCATGCTCCGCCACTACACCGAGTACTGGATGGATCGGCGCGATGTGCTGATGAAGGGCGGGTTCGCGGCCGCGAACCCGCTGGCCAACTACCCCGTCGTCACCGCCTGGAAAAACGGAGAACAGGTCATCGGAGTCTATGCCGACGCCGTCGTACGCATCGACCCGTCTCGTGGCCGGAAACGATTCGATATCCTCAACGCCACCACGGCCACATCCCTTGTTCTCGATGCCAACATGGACGGAGCAACCTACGAGTACCACATACTGGACGTCTTGGGAGAGGAGCAAGAGCACGGGACCGTCAACCTGGGCTCAACGGTGTCGGAATTCAACGTCCCGCCATCGGGCGTATTGATGCTGCTGAAGAGTGAATCCAGACCGGGTGGCGATGATCGTTGATTTCACACGATAGTACCGCCCGAGATTTGAGAAGAATCTGACATCCGCTGCCTCTCCGGATTCATTAAATCAACCTGCTCCAGCAAGGGTTAATTTGAGTTCGACAAACTTCTCTTCTTCAGGAGAGAGTCCAAGAAACTCCGAGGCGTTCCCAACCGCCCATCCGGCTGCTTTGAGTTTATCTAATTTGTCCTTTTTCATAGCCGGACCTCTATTGCCACCGGCCATCCTGGATATTTTACGCACGTGCTATTGAACTCGGTGATCTTTCCACGTCACGAGTACACCGAACATCAAGGCTGCTGCGAGGCCCGTCGAAAAGTCGGCGACACCATCGCCAACGGAAATACCAGGAAGGGTTCGAGTCAGTGCCACGAACATTGCCGCGCAGGCCGCACCCAAGAACCATCTGCTCTTTCTGCTCATATCAAGAACTCCTCAAAGTTGTTCACACAACGGCAAAGCTAAGCCGCAAAGCTACGGCAACGCCTTAATCTAGCACCGAGACACGGCGGTTGCAATGGATGGAATCGTCGCGCTTTTGTCGGCTTGATTCAAACCACTTCGAACAGTCGTGCGAGCCGAACAATATGCGCTAGTTATGCGTCATGGCCTCTTTGATGACACAATATCTCCTCTGACAAGAAACTTGTCTC
>CAYLHF010000054.1:0-11771 GCA_964383365.1 uncultured Rhodothermales bacterium
GGTTTCTTCCGAAACCCGGGCCCAATTTCTTCATTCCAACAGTAACACGTCAGGAACCGGAAAGCTAACATGGCAGGAATAGGAACGCTGGCCGTTCATGCAGGACAAGAGCCTGATCCGACCACCGGGGCCGTAATGACCCCCATCTACCAGACGTCTACGTATGCTCAGCGCGCTCCCGGCGATCATAAGGGGCACGAATATGCACGCGTGACGAACCCGACGAGGAGTGCGCTCGAAGGAAATCTGGCAGCCCTGGAAAATGCATCGAACGCCATCTGTTTTTCGTCCGGTGTGGCGGCGACGGATGCCATCGTCAAATGTCTCCGTCCGGGTGATCATATTATCGCTTCGAATGATCTCTACGGGGGCACATATCGATTGATGCGGGAAGTCTTTGGTCCGTTCGGAATCGAATCCTCCTTCGTCAATATGTCCGAGTCGAATACGGTAGAGGCGGCATTCACAGACCGGACGAGGTTGCTCTGGATTGAGACGCCGACGAATCCGTTATTGCGGGTGGTAGACATCCGGAATCTTTCGGAGATGGCCCACGCACACGGTGCCATTTCAGCGGTGGACAATACATTCGCGACTCCGATCCTTCAGAAACCGTTGGATTTGGGGGCAGACCTGGTGATGCATTCGACCACGAAATTTCTGGGCGGACATTCGGATGTCATCGGAGGTGTCGTCTGCACAAACAGCGAGGAGTGGGATGAGCGGCTCCGCTTTCTGATCAAGAGTGCGGGTGCCGTTCCTGGACCGATGGATTGTTTCCTCACACTGAGAGGAACGAAAACTCTTCACCTCCGAATGGAGCGCCACTCCGAAAATGGCCTCGCCATTGCACGGTACCTGGAAAATCATCAGAAAATCGCCCGGGTCAATTATCCCGGACTCGAGAGTAATGCAGGGCATGTGATCGCGCGAGCGCAGATGACGGCTTACGGCGGCATGCTGTCCTTCCTACTCAGGGATGATTCGATGGATTCTGCCCTGCGCATGCTCTCCGGAACCAACCTGTTTCTACTCGCAGAGAGTCTGGGTGGTGTGGAGAGCCTGATGAATCATCCGGCCAGCATGACGCACGCCTCTATTCCGGCTGAAGAGCGCCGGGCGGCCGGTCTGGACGACACACTGATTCGGCTCTCTGTCGGGGTGGAAGATGTCGAAGATTTGATCGCCGATCTGGACGAAGCTTTGGATCGTCTGTGACGGATTCTGGCCGTAGCTGCTGCGTTCAGTATGTGTACTCCACGGAAAAAAACCAGTCGTTGGATACGATGGTATTCCGGCCGGTCGGAGTGGAGAAACCCTGTATGCCGACACCCAACCCAAATCCTGGATAGAAGGTCATTCCCACACCGGTCTTGAGCAGTCGCTGCCGGGTAGGAAGCGGATTACGGGGATCAAAGGTTTCGACCGGCTCCTCATTCGACCAGATACCGTGCAGGATTCCCTGGATCAAAACCCGGTCTCCGATAGTGAATCCCGCTTCGGCAAGAAAGACCCATTCGTCTCCATAATCCGGTTGCTGATCCGGGATGCATGCCTTTTTTGTTCGTCTCGGACAGTCTGTAACGGATGAAAGTCCGTACGAGGCGGTGCGAACGCGGTAGGAGAGGTTGGCTTGAATATATCCGGGAAAAGGATACAGGCTCTGTCCGGCGCTGAGACCAAATTGCAGATTGGTCTGACCACCTCCCAGGGCAGGTGTCTGGTTGCGCGTGTACCCCGTGGGTAGGTCAACGAAAAAAAGGGCGGCAACGGAGCGTCCGGTCTGCTGAATGCGTTCCGGCGACATGAATCCGTATCGGACACCGAACGATACGTTCCCGAATCCACGCGTCGCGAGTGAACCGGTATCGGTACGCACGTGGATTCTTTTCAGCGCAGTCTGCCCGATAACCGTGAGACGCTCAATTAATCCGTATTCGGCATAGAGGTAGAAGCTTCGGTCCAGAAACGCGTTTCCGGAAACATCTCTATCGTATGACTTCTTCGCACCGCCTGCATCAAACTGGTCGGCCGCGGAACTCGTCCCGAGAGAAAACTTTACGTATGCATGACCCGGTGGTTGAGGCCATGCCTGTGCCTTCGAAACGTCCGTCACCCTCGGGCCAGCAACGAGAAACAGAATCAGAATCCTCGGAATCAGCCGTGACATGGCCCGGATTGGGCTGCCCTCAGTACCAGGCAAGAGACCGCGCCGCCTCCACGATATCATCTTCCTGAGGCAGAACGGCGCGTTCGAGTGGATCGGCAAACGGAATCTGGACAAATGCGCCCGCCAGCCTCTTCACCGGCGCATCCAGGTAACCAAATGCGCGGTCTCCAATCTGGGCAGCGATTTCTGCGCCGAAGCCAGCGAATTCATGATCTTCGTACACGACCAACGCTCGATTGGTTTTACACACGCTTTCCAGAACGGTATCACTGTCGAGCGGGAGGATCGTTCTGAGATCGATAATCTCCACCGAAATACCCTCCTTTTCGAGTTGTCTTGCAGCAGAAACCGATTTGTGAACCATCATTCCATAGGAAACGATGGTCATGTCCGTTCCTTCCTGGACAACGCGTGCTTTTCCGAACGGCAGCAGGTAGTCGCTATTGGGTTCCGGACTGCGGGCGGCGGCCGATCTATAGAGGGCCTTGTGTTCCAGAAAAAGAACAGGGTCCTCCATCCGGATGGCCGCTTTCAGCAACCCTTTGGCGTCAGCCGCCGTGCTGGGCATCGCAATCTGGAATCCAGGCATGTGCCCGAAAATGGACTCAATATTTTGAGAGTGACAGAGCCCACCGTGAATATATCCTCCAACAGGAACGCGGACCACCATAGGACAGGCCCAGTTTCCATTCGAACGATATCTGAATGACGCGACCTGATTTCGGAGCATCTGCATGGCCGGCCAGATGTAATCGCCAAACTGGATCTCGACTACCGGCTTGAAACCGGCGGCCGCAAACCCGACGGCCGTACCGATGATAGACGCTTCCGCGAGCGGAGAGTTGAAGCAGCGCTCAACACCAAAGCGATCCGTGAGGCCCCGTGTGGCCGTAAATACACCTCCTTTTCCGCCGGCGACATCCTCACCGTAGACGACAATCCGATCGTTCGCGACCATCTCTTCCGTGATGGCGTGGTTGATGGCATCGACGACGACGATAGGCTCACCAGCGGGCTGACTCGACTCATACTGGAGCCCGAGATCACCTTCATGCAGCACATGCAACAGAGCTGTTTCCGGATCCGGGTCATCTTCTTTCTCTGCCTGGAGCGCAGCCTCATCTACGGCGTCGGAGACTTCTTTGCGCATGGCGTTAATGCGATCATCGTCCAGAATTCCGGCATCCTTGAGATGTCGCTCCATGATCAACAGCGGATCCTCGTGTCGATCGGCCTCGAGTTCTTCCGGTGTCCGATATTTGGCATGATTATCAGATGATGAATGCGGAAGAAGTCGCACGACCTCCGCCACCAGGCAAATGGGGCCTTTCCCGGAACGAATATGCTCGATGGCGGCCTTTGCCACGGCGTACGTCTGGAAGAAATCGGTTCCGTCTACGTGGGCCCGGGTCAACCCCTCGTACCCTTTTGCCAGTTTGAAGGAGGATCCTCCGGCTGTCTGCTCCTTGACGGGCACCGATATCGCGTAGCCGTTGTCCTGTACGACGAACATGACCGGGGCGCCGGAGCGCGCTGCCCAGTTAAGTGATTCGTGGAAATCACCCTGAGACGTCGCACCGTCCCCGCACGAACAGTAGACATAGGCGTCCGTTTTTTCACGCTGGAGGGCCAGCCCGACGCCTACGGCCGGAAGGAATTGAGCCCCTACGGACGAGGAGATCGGTAAAATATTTCGTTCCGGGTGACTGTAGTGTTCTGCCATCTGTCTACCACCAGAGCTGCCGTCGGAGGCCTTTGCCAGATGAAGTAACATGACTTCCTCGGCTGTCCCGCCAAGCATGAGATACATCGTGAGATCCCGGTAGTAAAAACTGAACCAGTCATGGCCGGGCGTTGAGAGAAGCCCCAGAGCTGCCTGCGCGGCTTCATGTCCTGCACAACCGATATGAAAAAATCCCTTGCCCTGTTTGAGTAACGTGAGCATCTTCTCGTCCAGACGCCTCGACGTGAGCATCGTGTGGTATACATCGACGAGGACATCGGCATCAAAATCGGCTGGTCCGACCGGATCAACGTGTAAGTCTGTCACAAATCGGGTGGCCCCGTTGGTAGACACGGGGAGTACATCCGGTGCGACGGTATCCGACGCATCAGTTGTTGACACGGCCCGGGAAACGTTTGATTTGTCTTTTGCACTCTTGCCCATATCGTTTACTCGTACCACGTCCCCAGTTCAGCGATCTTCAGCTACATACGACAGAGCATACTATTTTGTTTGCGATTCCTACCCGTTTTGACCGTGAATCTTGTCAAAAAAGCGCTTCCAGCAACCGGAGCGCACTGACCAAAAATCACGCGTTCTGTAGCGTATCGGAGGCTTCTTCAGGCGCGAACGCTATTTCGAACCAGAACCGGGTACCGCTCCCTGATATGCTCTCCACATTGATCGTCTCACCGTGGGCGTGCAGGATCTGTTTGACGATACTCAGTCCGAGCCCCGTGCCACCACTCTTACGGCTTCTGTCTGGATCTACGCGATGAAACCGCTCGAAAATCCTCTCCAGATGCTCTTCAGGGATTCCTCGACCGGTATCGACGACTTCAACCCGCACTTTTTCTCCGTGCCTCCTGAACCGGCACCGAACGCTGCCTTCGTCGGAGTAGGCAATTGCGTTGTCTACCAGATTGATCAACACCTGCCTCATCCGGCTTCGATCCGCGCACACGTGCACAGGAGCGTTCTCGAAGACGAGTTCAAGTCCCTTGCGCTCGGCTTTTTCATGAAGCAATTCATGCACATCGAGACTCAACTCACGGAGTTCGAATACCGTGGACTTGATGAGGTCCTCCCGATATTCAAGCCGAGCGATCTCGATCAAGTCGCTGAACAGATTATTAAGCCGTTCGAGATTGGAGAGGCCCTTTTCGGCGTACAGTTTCCGCTGAGCAGCTTTCAGAGAGCCGGATGCGAGGGCTTCCAGATAACCACCGATCGAAAAAATCGGATTTCGAACTTCGTGGGACACGTTGCCGATGAATTCATTCTGCAATTGAGCCATTCGCTGCAGTTCTTCTATTTTTTCTTTGAACGCATCCGACATATGGTTCAGGCTTTCGGCCAGGTCCTGAAATTCCGCCGCGCGGGACTCGACCAGGATCTCTTCGTCCAGATCGCCCTCGCTGATACTTCGTGCGCTGTTCCGAATGGAGATGAGCGGTTGCGTAACCTGCTGAGAGGCGACCCAGCTTCCGAACAGAGCAAGAAAGAGAGCCATTACCATGGCGGCCAACATCGTGGTCTGGAGTCTTGTTATCAGAGACACCAGCGGGGGTTGCGGCTCGCCTACCCGCACGGTGAGCCCGGACCCCGGTCGAAAAATGGCGACATAGAACATGGTCTCGCCATCGGTGTCTCTTTCGACAAAGTTGAATTCATTCGGGTTGTCGAAGTGCATTTCTTCGCGCTCAAGCAGATGGCCGTCGCTCATGAGCCGGTTTCCCCTCATATCAAGAATCAACGAGTCGTCGTCTACGACGGTAATCCGCAGATCCGAAAACCGAGCCAGATTCCTGGTATCCCGCAACCGTGTACCTGTGGAAGACTCAGATTCGAGTACGTCGGCCACTCGCGTTGCTTCCTGAAAGAGCGTCTGGCGGAAGGCGATATGGACTTCGTTGCTAAGGACGAACGTGACGTAAATGCCGACCGCGACTACCGCAATGCCGATAAAAAAGAGGAAAGTCAAAATCATCCACGTCTGTGTGGATGCGCGCGAAGGAAACGCACGAACAAACAGCCGCGCCAGGGTCGAGCGAATGCCGGACATGAGAATTCGGATCTTGGAGAGATCGAAACGAGGACCGGGTCGCCCCGGGTCACGCGTCTACGACGGGTTCGAAACAGTCTACTCTTCCGTGGTACCCTCTTGGACGAACCGATATCCAACACCCCGAACCGTCTGAATGTGCTGGGCGAAGGACCCCAGTTTTTCGCGAAGGTTCTTAATATGTGCATCGACCGTTCGTTCGGTCACCATCATGGCGTCTTTCCAGATGGTTTCGAGGAGCTGTTGCCGGGTAAATGCTTTACGAGGATGTCGAACGAGATACCTGACGAGTTCGAACTCCGTCAGGGTGAGTCCCAGATCTTTACCTTCGAGCGAGGCGCGATACTCGTCTTCAAAAATCGTCAGATTGTGAACCTGAAGGGTTCGACTCTCTTCGATACCCGAGCGTCTCAGAACAGCCTTCACGTGGGCGACGATCACCTGCGGAGAAACAGGCTTGGTCAGATACGCATCAGCCCCCATCATGAGTCCCCTGATCTGGTCATCTTCTTCGCTCTTCGCCGAGAGGAAAATGATCGGAATGGTCTCCGTTTCAACGCGGGCCCGGAGTCGCCGGCATATCTCATAGCCATCCATCTCCGGCAGCATGATATCGAGCACAATCAGGTCAATTTCTGGATTGGCCTTTTCGAGGGCCTCATTTCCGGTATAGGCTTTGTGGACGTTGAATCCCTCCTGAGAGAGGAAATGACCCACAACTTCAACGATATCTTCCTCGTCATCAACGAGTAGGATGTGGAGTTCAGAAGGATCGAAAGTACTTGCCATGGCGCGTCTTCTTACGGTAGGTAGGGCGGCTATTAGGGTAAATTCGTCGGCGCCGGGCGCCGTCATCGAATACTTATCGGGCACTCGAGCTGTGGAATATACTACTTTCCAGAAGAAAACGGCCATTCGGCCTGAAATCCCGTCAGACGTAAATTCTGGGTACGCGTCTGGAAACGCCGCACAGGATTTCGTACGGGATCGTGTCGGCCAGGATCGCCAGATCCATAACGGACGTAGCATCGTCTCCGAACAGAGTCGCTTCCGTCCCGGGCGTAATTGATGTTCCCGGTCCATCCGGTGTACCCAGATCGACCATCATCATGTCCATGCACACCGTTCCGACAACCGGGTAGCGGTCTCCATTGATCGAGACGGCAGATTTTCCTCCCAGTCTACGTGGATATCCGTCTGCGTATCCGGCCCCGAGGGTAGCGATGAGTCGATCCGTCGGAGCAGACCATCTGCCTCCATATGAGACGGGACTACCGGCGGCCACCCGCCTGATCTGATAGATCATCGAAGAAAGTGACATCGTCTGCAGGAGGCCCGTGCTGCCTGCACGTTCCGGTAATCGAAGTGCTCCGAACAGGCCGATTCCGATTCGGGCCGCCGATACAATAGACGGATCGATACTCTCAGGAAAATTAAAGATAGCCGAAGTGCTGGCGACGTGGACTTCGGCCGGGGCTTCACCGAAAGCACCCAGGATTTGACTGAAGAGGTCCCACTGCCGACGCGACACCGACTGATCGAGAGTACTCGCACTCGCGAGATGCGTCCACACGGATGCAAGAGTGAGTCCATCCTGTTTTTCGACGGATCGAACGAGGCTGACCGCACGGTTTGGCTCCACTCCCAGACGGTGCATACCGGTATCCATGTTGACGTGAACACGAACACCGGTCGAATGATCGAGCGCTTCTCGATCCGATTCGGAGACCACGACGGCGTCCAGATCGTAGGCCTCATATGCCGGAGCCGACGCCTCGCTTGGAGGTGCAAAAACGATCACCGGCTCATTTACGCCTGACTCTCGCAACTCGATCGCTTCGGGCACGGTGGCGACAGCAAATCGGTCGATTCCGATTGCCCGTAGTTCGCTGGCAACTCGAATGCTCCCGTGTCCATACGCATTGGCTTTGACGACCGCAATAATGGATAAACCAGGAGTCCGTTTCCGAATCTGGCGAACGTTGTGACGTAGATTCGAACAGTCTATGATCGCCGTTACCGGTGCGAACGGAGTGGTTGACATGGGTTTTAAGCTCGATTGGTTTCGCCAATGTAAACACGGCACGTCCCGTTGACGAGGCCCGCTTTGTGGAGAGCGTGCAAACTCTCGCGTCCGGAGTGATCGTGTCAGAAACCTATTTCAAACAGGCGTACCTTTGACCCGATCCAATTCGTGTGTTCCCGGTGCTACAGAAGACCAGATCCAGCCCAGTTCCAGGATGAACCGCTCTCGACTGCAATTTTTTTTCGTACTGATTCTATCTCTTTCGATTGCTCCGGTGACGGCCACCGGACAGGTTCCTCTGCATCTCACCCTGGAGGACATCTATGCGTCGAGGTTGTTCTCGGGAAACACGTTTTCGGATGGTCGATGGGCTGCGAATGGACCGGTTATTCGGTACACAACCGCGAATGACGCCGGTACAGCTACAGATCTTGTGGTGTATAATCTCGAGACAGACGCAAAGAGAACACTCATCCACGGCCAGAATCTCTTCGCCGATGACGTCGGAAGGACGATCTGGATAGATGACTATTCCATTTCTCCGGACGGATCCAGGATATTGATCTATACAGACTCTGAGAGGGTCTGGCGACTGCCAACGAAGGGTTTCTACTACATCTACGACGTTAAATCGAAGACCCTGACTCCACTGGCTGACCGCGATGCCGGATACCAGATGTTCGCGAAATTCAGTCCGTCATCCGATGAAGTGGCGTTCGTTCGCCAGCGAAATCTGTATGTGGTCTCGCTTCGCGATATGTCAGAGCGAGCACTTACTACGAGTGGACGGGAAGGCCTCTTCATCAACGGTACCTTCGATTGGGTCTATGAGGAAGAATTCGGCCTGCGAGACGGGTGGGAATGGAGTCCGGATGGGAAGAAAATTGCCTTTTTCAATCTGGACGAGAGTCAGACGCGCGATTTTACCATGTCAGATCTGCGCGATTTCGATCCTTCCTATCGGCGCTTCCGATATCCCAAAGCCGGACAGTCGAATAGCGAGGTCCGAGTCGGAGTGATCAGAGTGGACTCCGGTTCCGTAACGTACATGGAGACGGATACATGGCGTTCTGGCTCTACAGATCATGAATACATCGCTCGCATGGGTTGGACCCCGTCGAGGTCAGGCGCTTCTCCTTCCCAGGTGTGGATGCTCAGGTTGAACAGAGATCAGAATGAGGTTGATCTTCTTCTCGGTGATGTTCATTCAGGAGAGACCAGACGCATTTTGCATGAGGCTGACCCGACCTGGGTTAATTTACCGGCTGACAAAATCGTGTATCTCTCAGACCATGAGCACTTCCTCTGGCAGAGTGAAACGAGCGGGCATAACCATCTGTATCTCTATGAAAACTCGGGCCATCAGGTGGGACCCATAACGTCCGGTGCCTGGGACGTGACGGAATTTCATGGACTGGACGTGGAGTCGGGTACGGCCTTTTTCTCTGCCACGATCGAAAGCCCGCTCGAACGTCAGCTGTATGCGGTACAAGTCGATACACATACTAAAGACGCGTCGAAACTGGCTTCTATCCCGCGGCGAATCACATCGAAATCTGGTACCCACCACGTCAATCTGTCGGCCGATACGCACTATTACATCGACCGCTTTTCCGATGTCGACACCCCCACCCGATGGTCGCTTCAATCGGAGGACGGCTCGCTCCTGCGCGTTCTTGAACCCAATAAGAAAGTCAATGCACGCGTGGCGGAATATGGACTTCCGCGACCCGAATTCGGGCGCATTCCCGGAGAAGACGGTACGATGCTGAACACATACGTCATCCGACCAACCGATTTCGATTCGACCCGGTTGTACCCCCTTCTGATGTATGTGTACGGGGGACCGGGAGTCCAGACCGTCACGAACTCATGGGGTGGATCAAGGTATCTGTGGCATGCCTACCTGGCCGAAGAACTGGACGTGATCGTTGCAAGCGTAGATAATCGTGGCACCGGGGGGCGCGGCAGAGCATTCAATCGCGCCCCGTACAAACGTTTGGGAGTACTGGAAGCTGAAGATCAAATCGCGGTCGCCCGTACTCTCGGATCCAGGTCCTACATTGATGAGCATCGTGTCGGCATCTGGGGGTGGTCCTACGGAGGCTTCATGACACTGATGTCGATGTTGACCGGAGACGGCCCCGATGTATTCAAGACGGGAATATCCGTCGCTCCGGTCACCGACTGGAGGCTCTACGACACCATCTATACGGAGCGGTATATGTCGACACCGACAGCCAATCCAGACGGATATAAAGAGTCTTCACCCCGGAATTGGGCGAATCGATTGTCGAAAGAACAGCATCTCCTTATCATCCACGGGGATCAGGATGACAACGTACATTTTCAGCACTCAGTTCAGATGATAGCCGCGCTGCAGGCAGCAAATAAGCAGTTTTCGTTCATGCTCTACCCCGGGAAGAATCACGACTTAAGCGGTGGTCTGACACGGCTGAACCTGTTTACGAAAATGACCGATTTTCTCCGAGATAATCTCTAAAAAATTATGGAATCCATGCGTGTCCCCGATTTACTGTTGAGTGGAGGCCGGGTGTTGCACCCGGGGGCGGACGAGGCCATTCGTCAGGACATTCTTATTCGTGACGGAAAGATCGCTAAAATCGGGAAACATCTTAAGGAAGATGGAGAAGTCCGAGTCTTTGATGCCGGCGGCAAATGTATTTCCGTCGGATGGATCGATATGCATGTTCATCTGCGCGAGCCGGGACAGGAGCATAAGGAGACCATAGAGACCGGTGCGTCGGCAGCGGCATTCGGAGGGTTTACGGCCGTCGCCTGTATGCCCAATACGGATCCGCCGATGCACACGCGCGACGTCGTAGAATTCGTCCGTGAGCGGGGTAACCGGACCCCCGTGGATGTATACCCGATCGCGTGTGTTTCGTACCGACGGGAAGGAGAACGTCTGGCCGAGATGGCCGATCTGAAAGCCGGAGGTGCCGTTGCTTTCAGCGACGATGGTTCACCGGTCCAGGATGCGTCCTTAATGCGACACGCCCTGGAGTATGCTCAGATGTTGGATGCCCCGATTATCAATCATATGGAGGATTTGACCCTGAACCCGCATGGACACATGCATGAAGGGGCTGTTGCGACCAGGTTGGGGCTGCCGGGGATTAGTCCACTCGCCGAGGAAGTAATGATCGCCCGCGATATCATGCTCTCCGAGTCGACCGGAGGAAGTGTTCACGTGGCACATATTTCCACCGGCAAAGGTGTCGCTCTCGTTCGAGAAGCAAAGAAGAAAGGCATCCCGGTGACGGCAGAAGTTTGTACCCATCACTTTACCCTCACCGACGAAGCAGTCGAGAATTCCGAGTTCGATACACACACCAAGATGCACCCACCGCTCCGTCCGATAGAAGACGTCGAGGCCATGAAGGCCGGTCTTCTCGATGGAACCATCGATGCGATTTGTACCGATCATGCCCCTCATGCCTCGTTTGAGAAGGAAGTCGAATTTATCGCGGCACCATTCGGCATCATTGGCCTTGAGACCGCTTGGGGGCTCATTGGCAGGGAACTCATCGGGCCCGGTGTGTTGACGATGGAGCAGTCCGTTCACAAACTGACGGTCGCACCACGCGAGATCCTGCGAATCGATGTACCCCGGATAGCGGTTGGTGAAGCAGCCAATCTGACCATATTCGACGCGACCACCGAATGGGTATTCGAAGAGCGTCATATTCATTCGATGAGCCGAAATACTCCGTTCATCGGCTCGGCGCTCAGAGGGAAGGCTTTCGCTATTTACAATCGGAGC
>CAYLHF010000054.1:11871-13873 GCA_964383365.1 uncultured Rhodothermales bacterium
CCATCATGAAATGAAGACCATGTCCAGAATGAAAGTAGGGATTGCCTTCGGCGGAATCTCCCCGGAACACGAGGTGTCGGTTATCACGTCCCTGCAGGCCGCTGCTGCGCTTGATTCCACTCGGTTTTCCGTGACACCGTTGTTTCTGGCCAAGAATGGATCGTGGTATTCGGGCGAGGCCCTCCTCGAAATCGAAAATTACACCGACGTGTCGCGTCTGATGAAGAGGGCATATCCGGTCGCACTCGTTCCAGGTCTATCGAAACGAATGCGCGTCGTACCGGCATCGAAGAGCTGGTTTTCAGGTCTCCGTTCGGTGGATCTGGATGTCGTATTCATAGGGCTGCATGGGGGAACGGGAGAAAGTGGCGGTATCCAGGGCCTCTGTGAATCGATGGGGGTTCCGTACACGGGAAGCGGCGTGCTGGCATCGGCGCTTGCGATGGACAAATCGAGATCGAAAGAACTCTGTGCCGGACGCCATATTCCGGTTCTGGAAGCAACCACTGTCAGAGAGGCCGAGTGGGCAGGGAACGAAGAATCCTGGCTGACCCGCCTCTCAGAAACCCATCGTTTTCCGGCCATCGTAAAACCGGTATCTCTCGGTTCGTCGATAGGCATCAAGCGAGTCGGCGATCGTTCAGAAATGGATCGGGCTATTGAGGACGCGTTCCGATACGACGAGGCAATTCTGGTTGAGAATGCCGTGGAAGACCTCAGAGAAATCAACTGTTCAGTGCTCGGAGATGAAGACTCGGCAAGAGCCAGCGTACTCGAAGAACCGATTTCGGGGGATGCGCTGTTGTCGTTCGACGACAAATACAGACGGGGATCGTCGGCCCTGGCAGGGGCCAAATCTCTGCGGTCCGGGTATGGGGCTGCCGGCGGCGCGAAGGTAGCCGAGGCCGGAGGTATGGCGTCCCTCGATCGCCGGATTCCCGCCCCGATTTCCGATGATCTGACGGATAGAATCCAGAAACTCTCGGTCGATATATTCCAGATGTTGGGATGCGCCGGGGTCGCCCGAATCGATTATCTGATGGATGACCGGACAGGAGAGATCTACTTCAATGAGATCAATACGGTACCCGGCTCGTTTTCATTCTATCTGTGGGAGCCGTCCGGGGTACCATTCGATGCGCTCGTTGAAGAGCTCATTTCGATCGCTCTTCGCCGCTACGATGCCCGTTTCAACAGGATCCGGTCGTACGATGTAAACCTGCTCGCCCAACGCGCGGCAGGTGGCCTCAAGTCCGCGAAAGGATAATTGCGCCGCTGCGTGGTCGGTATCCTGCCCGAATCATCTTTATCGTCCCCGATTGTAACTCACGCATAGACATGCCGTAGGCACGGGCACATTACATATCAGACATAGCAAGTATTTGGGAGGGTCAGGCTATGAAAAAATTCTTTACGCTGCTGATGACAGCAGCGATCTCGTTAAGTGTATTCTCAACCAGTTTCGCCTCAACACGCGGTGCGCCAGATCCCGATCCGGTCAAGGCCCTGGAGGCCCTCGCGGTCGGGACGCTCTCGGACGTTGAGTGGGAGAGTTTCAGCGACAAGCTGGTCGTTGCGCTCAAGTCGTCGCATGATGGTCTCCGACAGGCAGCCATGCAGCTGGTTATCCGTTACGGTTCCAATCTGGACGTCAGTGATGGCGTTTTCGATGTCATGAAGATTTATCGGAACAGCCCAGACGAGAATCTGCGCCGTATGGCCGTGGTGGCCCTCGGCAATATGGATTCGGCCTGGGCCATCCAGTTCCTGGAGCGGTCGACCGATTTTGAGAAGTCACAGATCGTGAAACAGACAATCCGAGCCGTTGTGTCGGCGCATACCGACACATAATTTCGGTTCGCGATGGGGAGGACATGGGGCCGGCCGAAAGGCCGGCCCCATTCTATTTTGGAGGAGCCGGAGGTCGCCTGCAGTGGCCGGGTGCCGGAGGTCGCCTGCAGTGGCCGGGTGCCGGAGGTCGCCTGCAGTGGCCGGGTGCCGC
>CAYLHF010000055.1:0-13625 GCA_964383365.1 uncultured Rhodothermales bacterium
GATTCCCTGCGACCGAAGCGGTCCTGGAAGAGATGGCCTTCAGCCAGTTACGAATCATCGCCGGTCCCTCTGTTGTCAGAAGACTTTCCGGATGAAACTGAATACCCTCGATCGCGTGACGGACGTGCCTCAGCCCCATGATTACCCCGTCGTCGGTTTGAGCTGTGATTTCCAGATCAGCGGGGAAATTGTTTTTCGATACGACGAGTGAATGATACCTCGTGGCGATACAGGGGAGGGAAATATTCTCGAAGATGCCCTTTCCGTCGTGGTAAATTTGGCTCGTCTTTCCATGCATAAGAGCGGGGGCATAGGTAACCTCCCCTCCATATACCTCGCCGATCGCCTGGTGTCCCAGACATATACCGAGAATAGGAATCCTGTCGCCAAGTCCACGAATAACATCTTTCGTAATCCCGGCGTCAGAAGGTCGACCCGGACCCGGCGAAATCAGGATGCCCGCCGGGTTCATGGACTCGACATCATCTATGGAGAATTCGTCATTTCGTTTGATGACGATCTCCGACGTAGTCTCAGCAATCAGGTGAACCAGATTGTAGGTGAATGAATCGTAATTGTCGATAACCAGAATCATATCCTGTAAACCGGAAGAACCGGAGATGGTCCGAAATTGGTCTGATCTGGGTCTGTTGGCAATTCCTAATGGGTGGTCAGCAGCCCGACGGCTTCCCGAATTCGGGACATGTACATCTGCGCCCGCTCGCGACCGGCAATACCTCCGTTCCGAAGCACGTCGCGCACGTAGTCTGGTCTTTTCTTCAGATCATTCCGCCGCTCACGGGCTTCGGCGAAGTAGTCCGTGATCATCGAAAGTAATTCCTTTTTTGCATGACCGTAGCCGTATCCACCGGCTCGATAGGCTGCCGCAATTCGATCAGCATCTTCGTCGCCTGCAAACAGTTTGATAAGAGCAAATACATTGCAGGTATCCGGGTCTTTCGGATCCTCGAGGGGGGTAGAGTCAGTCACGATGCTCATCACTTTTCGTTTCAACTTTTTTCCCTCGTCGAAAATTCCGATGGCGTTGCCATAGCTCTTGCTCATCTTTCGGCCGTCCGTTCCTGGTACCACAGCGACCTGCTCCAGGATATAGGGTTCTGGAATCGGAAGAATCGGTTCTGAAGTGGCAAACCGGTCGTTAAATCGGATGGCCAGATCCCGACAGATCTCGATATTCTGTTTTTGATCCGCGCCCACAGGGACGAGATCTCCACCGTAAATAAGAATATCTGCAGCCTGAAGAACCGGGTAGTTGAACAGGCCGGCGTTCGCCGAAATACCCTGGGCTACCTTGTCCTTGAAGGCCACTCCTTTTTCCAGTTGCGAGATTGGCGTCAGGGTGAAGAAAATCCACGCGAGTTCGGTTACCTCCGGGACATCGCTCTGTAAAAACAGGTGGGCCTTCTCCGGATCGAAGCCGAGGGCCAGATAATCGAGGGCTACGTCGACGGAATAGGTACGCAGCGCCCTGGCATCATGAAGGCTGGTTAGCGCGTGATAGTTGACGATAAAGTAGAAGGCATCGCTCGTCTCGTGCAGGGCAAGATGCTGTCGGATCGCACCAAAATAGTTTCCCAGATGCAGGATACCTGACGGCTGAATTCCAGAGACGACCACCGGATTCGCCGGAGACGCTGCCCTTTTTTCTGTTGAAGTTGCCATCCTGCGTGGTATGAGTGTCTGAAAAACTCGGCGAGACGATTAAACCGAGCTTCACTGTTAAACCGGGCTTCACTGTTAAACCGAGCCTCACTGTTGATCCGGACGTCCGATCAGCGTGTGAGAAGCATCAGGCGACCGGTCGAATTAATGGCTACAGCGTCCAGAACCGCCCGTGTTCTCATCTGATGATCGATTAATTTCTCGGCCTCCAGGAGATCCGCGAATGCTTCTTCCTCTTCTATCAGATCCATCGCTTCTACCTCCGCATAGTGCCCCGGTTCAATATCGGTACCCGTATAAGCCTTTCCACCGTTGCTGTTTACAATCTCGCTGAGTTTCCCGATGTCCATTCTCAGCATTTTGAGTGCGTGCTGCCAGGGGGCATTTGTCGAAAGCTTCGATCCGTCATACCGATGCATGAGGTCTATCAGGATCCGAATCAGTGGATCGATACGATCGGTTGTTTCCAGACGAGAAAGTGTCTTTCCTGCCCATCCTTTCTTCAGGACAAGATCCTTGATGCTCATGATTATTATCTGTGGTTAGGATTCAAACGCGGACGCAAATTAGTGAGATGCGAGCAATGCAGTCTTTAAACTATTGTGTAATTCCGTCCGGACTCCGGTCCCGCCGAGAAGACGGGCTCACCGACCGGGGCGTGTTTATACGGACTATGATGTTTTTCTCCGGGTATCCAGTAGTTCGCGGGAGGCAATTTCGATCGCCGTAGTGAGTGCCCGGGCCTTGCTCTTTGTTTCTTCGAATTCGTTATCGGGGATACTGTCTGCAACGATGCCGGCCCCGGCCTGAATGTAAATCCGGTTATTTCGTATGAGCATGGTCCGGATCGTAATACATGTGTCGAGGCTGCCGGAAAAATTAATGTATCCTACGGCGCCCGCGTAGGTGCTCCTTTTGCTCGGTTCCAGTTCGTCGATTATTTCCATGGCGCGAACTTTTGGTGCCCCCGAAACCGTGCCCGCCGGGAAACAGGCAGCGAGCACGTCGATACTGTCATGCGCCTCGTCCAGCTTTCCTGAGACGGAGGAGACTATATGCATTACGTGCGAGTACCGCTCGACGTAGGCGTATCGGTCCACCGATACCGTCCCACTCGTACAGACACGCGAAAGATCGTTCCTTCCCAGGTCCACCAGCATCACGTGCTCGGCTCTTTCTTTGGGGTCAGCGAGCAGGTCCTTTTCATATGCGACATCCTCCTCGGTGGTAGATCCTCTGGGACGCGTACCTGCAATCGGTAGAAGTTCCGCGCGCATATCTTCAACGCGGACAAGAACTTCCGGGGAAGACCCTACAAGCTGGAAATCGCCGAAATCAAGAAAATAAAGGTATGGCGACGGGTTGACCTGTCGGAGTGAACGGTACAGCGTGAAGGCGTCACCCTCGAACGGAATCTCGAATCGTTGAGACAGAACGACCTGAAAAATATCGCCCTCGACAATGTACTTCTTCGCCGTGTTGACGGCGTCGATGAAGCGTTCACGTCCAACATTGGATCGGGCTTCCCCCTTGAGTGAAACCGGTTCAGAATGGGGAAGGGAGTCGAAATAGAGATCATTCTGCAGGTCGATAATGCGCTCCTCAGCCTGAGAAAGTGCCCTCTCAAGATCGGTATCCTGGTCCGCTTCCTGATCGACAAAAACTGAACTGATCAAGACGAGTTGATGCTTGACATGATCGAATGCGGCAATCGTGTCATAAAAAGCCCAGATTGCGTCGGGTAGATTCATGTCATCGGATGGAGCGTCCGGAAGGTTTTCCAACGTTCGAACCGCGTCGTAGGCGAGGTAGCCGACTGCGCCGCTCGATAAACGAGGAACATCAGGGCGGTTGACCTCATGCCATTCGGCGATTTCTGATTTGAGCACTCCGAAGATCGAACCTTCCCGGACATCGGGATTATGTGTTCCCTCCTGAACGGTGACCCGTCCGGTCTCCGAACGAATAATCTTGTACGGTCTCCGTCCGAGGAAAGAGTACCGGGCCAGTTTTTCACCCCCCTCGACACTCTCCAGCAGGAACGCAAACTCGTTCTGTGCCCGCAGAACCAGAAACGCAGATACCGGAGTAAGCAGGTCCGCACTCAGACGCCGGCACATCGGAACGATCAACTTCTCACGACCGAGACTGCGCTCGTGAGAGACGATGGATTTCAATTCGGTGAGTGTGAGCATATAGTTATAGACGAGGATTCGCGGGCGGACTCGAAAACTACGGCGTAAAGGACCATTATTCCGGATCAATTCGTTTCGTCTACTGTTACGCACATCGATCGATCTTCCCAAGCTCACACGACCCATGACTCGATATCTTCTTCCCGCGTGTATCCTGTTCTGCGCCCTTCTTGAGACAAGCCATGGCGCATTTGCACAGGAGAACGCTACGTCCAATTCGTCGGCACAATCTGTAGGAGCCTGTGCCTATTCCGAGACGATCGCAGCCGTTGAAGACTATGGCAGTCTGGTCAACATCTCGGACCCGTTTCTCGGAAACGTCGATTCAAAGGTGAAGGTAGTCGAGTATTTCGATCCCAACTGCCCTCATTGCAGGGAAATGCATCCGATAATGGACACGATCATTCGAAAGTACGGAGATCGGGTAACCTTCTATATGATCCCATTCGTGCTCTGGCCGTATTCCATTCCGCAGGTGGAAGCACTGTACGTAGCGGCACAGGATGGGAAGTACTATGAGTTTCTGAACGCCCAGTACGAACGCCAACATTCAGGTGGGCTGACCGAGGCCGAGGTCAGAGAAGCCGCATCGTCCATCGGCCTGGACCCGGATATCCTGGTCGCACGTGTCCAGCGAGGTCTCAATAACCAGTCAATTCTGGCCAGAAGAAAAGCTATCGCGGATCTCGGAGTAAGAGGAACCCCCTCGGTTGCTATAAATGGCCGTTTCATTGACGGTGACTCAAAAAATCTGGACTGTATGTCAGAGTTGATTGAAGATGCTCTTGTCGAGGAGTAATTTCTGACTGTTGGAATCGAGCCTCTCGGCAGGTGCCGGAAGGCAGGCTCTGACATCTCCCGTCTTCCAGGAGTACACCATGACGCCCGACGATTCTATGCAGACTATCGCCGTTACAGCCGACGTTTCCACTCGATCGATCAATACCCTTCGATTTCTGGCCGTCGATGCCATTCAGAAAGCAAAATCTGGCCATCCGGGCCTTCCGATGGGCGCAGCGTCGATGGCGTATACGACCTGGTACCGACACCTGAACGTAGATCCCACGCAGGTAGATTGGCCGGATCGAGACCGGTTCGTTCTATCCGCCGGACACGGATCCATGCTTCTATACGGACTCTTGCATCTGGCCGGTTTTCCACTCTCTTTGGACGATATAAAGGAATTCAGACAGTTTGAGAGCCTCACACCAGGTCACCCGGAAGTCGGACATACGCCCGGGGTGGAGACGACGACCGGACCCCTGGGACAGGGGTTTGCCAACGGGGTTGGAATGGCCATCGCCGAGAAGATGCTCGGCATAAGGTTTAATCGGCCGGGATTCAATATTGTCGATCATTATACCTATGCGATCGTCTCGGACGGGGACTTGATGGAGGGGATCTCGCATGAGGCGGCTTCTCTGGCGGGCCACCTGAGACTCGGGAAATTAGTTTATCTCTACGATGATAATGGAATCACCATCGACGGGAAGACGGACCTGGCGTTTACCGACGACACCGGAGCCCGATTCAAATCCTACGGATGGCAGGTGCTGAGCGTGGAGGATGGTAATGATATTGAGGCCGTCGATGCCGCGATAAAGGAAGCCCAAGCCGATACTGGCCGTCCGTCGATCATCTGTGTCAGGACGCACATTGGCTATGGGAGTCCAAACAAGCAGGATACATCATCTGCGCATGGTTCCCCGCTTGGAGATGAAGAGATCAGACTTACGAAAGAGCATCTGGGTTGGGATTCGTTGTCGTCATTCACCGTTCCAGACGATGTCGTCTCCCATATGGGAGAAATTAGAACACGGGGACAGGCTGCCCGAAAGGAATGGGAGCAACTCCTTGCTCGGTATACCGAAAAATATCCCGATCTCGCCCGTGAATGGCACCTCCGGATGTCACGGAGTCTTTCGGCTGGCTGGGAAGCCGCACTTCCGGTTTTCGAAGGTGGAACATTGCTGGCCACCAGATCGGCGAGTGGGAACGTATTGAATGCTCTTGCAGACATCGTTCCGGATCTCACCGGCGGTTCGGCTGATCTGGCCGGTTCCAACAACACGTATTTAAAAGGACTCGGGGATTTTCAGTCAGATAGCCCTTCCGGACGAAACCTGCATTTTGGTATCCGCGAGCATGCCATGGGGTCGATATGCAATGGAATGTTATTGCACGGGAGTTTCAGGCCCTACTGTGCTACGTTTCTTGTCTTCAGTGACTATGTCCGTCCCGCCATTCGGCTGAGTGCGCTCATGGGCCTTCCTGTAACATACGTCTTCACGCACGATTCCATAGGACTCGGCGAGGATGGGCCGACGCATCAACCGATCGAGCATCTGATGGCTCTGAGGACAATCCCGAACGTGATCGTCTTGCGTCCGTCCGATGCGAATGAGACGGCACAAGCGTGGCGAATAGCTCTCGAGGAGGGATCTAGACCCGTTATTCTGGCGCTTTCGAGGCAGAAATTGCCTGTAATCGATCGGTCCCGATTTGGGTCGGTAGACGGTGTCCGACAGGGAGCGTATGTGGTGTTCGATCCTCCTGGAAGAACGGATGTGATTCTTATTGCTACGGGAAGTGAGGTGAGTCTCGCATTGGAGTCCGCTGATGAGTTACATCGTCGGGGAATCGGGGCTCGTGTAGTCAGTATGCCATCCTGGGAACTCTTCGACGCCCAGACCGACGCATATCGATCGTCGGTTCTGAGTCCGGAAATCCCGCGGATATCGGTAGAAGCCGGAGTTACGATGGGATGGAGACGATATACCGGAAGTACCGGAAGGCAGATCGGGCTGGATCACTTCGGGGCTTCGGCTCCGGCCGGAGTATTGTTCAAACAATTCGGTTTTTCGGTCAAGCGGGTGGTGGCAGAGGCAATGGATCTGCTTGGCGGGACGCAATAACTTTCTGACTCGTATATTTTATTCCGTTCGTATTACCCACACACCAGATTGTCCCATGAGTATCGCTGTCTACCGGGTCGTCCACATGATTGGCCTGATCCTGCTCTTTCAATCCCTGGGTGCCACACTCTATTATGTTCGAAATGGTGGATCTGTTTCGGAAAATCCGTCCCGAAAAATGCTCAGCATTATGCATGGTACGGGACTGGTACTGCTGCTCCTTGGTGGATTCGGGATGTTGGCAAAATTGGATCTGATGTCTTCGTTACCTGCATGGGTGTGGGTCAAAATCGTCGTTTGGTTGGCAATGGGGGCGTCTCTCACGATGGTAAAGAAGAACCCGGAGTCTGCACGAATCTGGTGGATTCTCACGATCGTTCTCGGAGCGATCGCCGCGACTATGGGTTCCCTGAAGCCTTTCTGACCATTCGGTGTAGCCGGGTCCGCCTGGGTAGGGTTCACAGGGTCCGGCCACCACGCTGGATCTGAATTCAGAATTGTAGTTGCATCTGGATCAGTATCTGGCGAGGAGCTCCCAGAAGGGCGGGTCTTTCGAGATAATAGTACTCCAGCGCGTTTTTAACGATAACCGAACCACGGAATCCCCCCGTCCGGTATGAAGCCCGGACATCCAGGACGCGTGTATCGACCAATTGATCTGCATCGGCGACGAAGAGTGCGAAATCGGAATCCAATCGCTCCGGCTCTGTCGCAAACCGGTAATCGGCTCCGATATGAACGGGGCCGTAAACCCTCGTGTCTGCGCTCCCTATCAAGAGGTGTCGCGAACGGAACGCCAGCGGAAGATGCTCCGTCAGATCGTCGGAATCCAGAAACGTGTAGCCCAGACTCAGTTTGGTCTGATTTCCTCGATCGGTCCACTCCAATGTCGCTTCTCCTCCCCGGATTCGAGCCCGGGTCAGGTTCACAAACTGGAATGCCTGTAGCGACGAAATCAATTTTGGTTCGATCAAATTCCAGTACTCGTTCCAGAACAGCGAGATATCGGATCGAAGTTGGCCGTTCCGTCCCACGCTCATCCGTGTCTTGAGCCCGATTTCACTGCTGCGATTTCTTTCCGGTCGCAGCCCCAGATTTCTGACAATCGGAAAGAACTCCCGGTTATCGGTAAACCGTTCGGCGAAACTGGGTACTCTGAACCCATCTCCTACGGCTGCCCGTACCGAAAACTGATCGGAGAGACGGTACGACAGGCTCATTTTTGGGGATACCCGAGCTTCTGTTTTCGTGTGATCAATCTGATAATTGTCGTATCGAAGGCCGGCAACCAGTTGGACCCGGTCGGATAGTGCATCCTCGACGTGGATATACGTGGCCCACTCGGGCTGACTCCCGAATCGATCTCCGCTCGTACTTACGAAAAATCCGCTCCTGGTTCCCAGTGCGTCACCGGAGAGTCCGAACGTGAGGTGGCGGGTGTCTGACGGGGCATGATCCACCTGTATTTCACCGCCGTATCTGAATCCGATTGTACCGGCACTCACAGGCCGTGCCTTCCCCGTCGTGTTGTCGATAGGACGCAGGATCATACCGAAAAGCCTGCCACGAACAGAATAAAACCACCGTGTATTAACGATCCGACTCCATGATGGAAGCAGCGTGATCTGATTGTTGAAATTATCATTCGTTCCGGTCGGCGGATCCAGCGGGTCTGGTTGCGTTGACGTGCTGGATATCGACAGAGACCCCGGGTTAAGCGCGTCTCTGGCTCCATTCCAAAACAGGAAGTTGTCTTTCTTTCGGGCCATGAGGCCGACAAGCAGATCAAATTTATTCTTCTGATCTGGAGTCCAGCCAGCTTTTGCGTAGCCGTGAAAAACGCGGGTGGTATTGAAATTCAGATAGCCCTGATCGGATCGATAGTCGATGTTGACCCAGTAACCAAACTTCTTCGACACCCGCTCGGCGTGCGATACGGTCATCCCACCGAATGATCGATACCCGTCGCCACCCGGAAAACGGTCTTTCCATTCCTGATATCGAACCGGCTCGTGGATACCTCCGAAAAAACGAACCAATGTCTCGGGTATTTCCGGGAATCCCCGGGTAATCACGTTTACAACACCTCCGATCGCTCCACTTCCGTAAAGCGCAGATCCTGGTCCCTTCATTACTTCGACGCGTTCAATCTGGGCAAACGGAAGGGCGTCAAACGGTACGCCATCCGTGTCCGGAGTAAGCAAGGGGACACCATCGAGCAGGAGGAGAACGCGACTTCCTGTGTTATAGGCGAAACCTGATGATCCCCGTATGGTGACCTGATTATCCTGGATATGAACACCTGATACCGTTCGCAGCGCGTCCTCCAACCCTGTTACATTCCTGACGGCGAGATCTTCCGTAGACAGAACGGAAACACTGACGGGCACGCTCATGACCGGCTGTTCGCGGCGGGACGCCGTGACTACAACCTCCTTCACGTTCAATATCTGGACTTCCAGTACGAAATCAAGACGAACTCTTGCCCCCTCCTCGATTAGTATCGTGCGGGTTACGGATCTGAAACCAACCGCACTCGCCCGGATTTGGACAGAGCCGGGACGGATGTCGTCTAATGAATAATTCCCTGACGTATCGGTCGCGGTACCGAGACCCGATTCAAGTAGAACCACGTTGACTCCCGGAACCGAAACGCCGTCGGAATCCCGGACGGTCCCGTAAATGGAACCGGACGAAACGGTTCGCAGACTGGACGCTTTAACGGCCAGAGTCGAACCCGAGGCAAGCACCACAAGCGGCAGGAGATGTATCAGAAAGTGCTTTCTCATTGACGGCTCACTCCCGGTGGCGGGAAGGGTGGTGGATTGCGGAAGTCAACCTGGATACTGATTCGTGTGGTTTCTCCTGATTTCACCTGAAAAATCCCGCCCTGTTCGGCGTACAATCCGATAGGCTTCCAGGACAGAATGTTCTCGGAAAACTGTTGCGCTACGCCGCTATAAAAGAAGGTGCCCGTCTCTATGTCCATCAGACTAAAGGAATCTGACGCCACTCCGTATGCCAGACGTGGGCTGATAGCCATTCGGTTGAGTTGCAGAAAATCTGCGGTATCTGTAGGGACAAAACGCATCGCGACAAATCTGAGGTCACGTACGTCATTCTCACCAGGCCATTCACCCGTGTATCGAACCTGTCCGATGATGGAGCCCGTCGGGGGGATATCGGGAGGTACGAGTCCATGATCGCATCCGGAGACCAGTAGACTTATCACCAGAAGCGTTAGCCCCATTGCGGATGGGGATCCGGGCGCTGTTGTTTTCCGAGGCATACGTCGCATGAATAAAAGAGCGTTCCCTTTCCTGTCTGATCGAGGATCGGGATCGTTCCGCGTGTACATACGCACAGAATCTACGTTTGGAGCCGCTCAGAAACGACCTTATATTGAACGCCTTTGAAAAAACGCCTATGCGCACAAGTTCGGCCGATTCAGAACTCTACCCACTGGAGATCGACCGATGCGTTGAAGAGCAGAATACCGAGTTTTCGACCTAAACGCCTGACTATGAAGCTTTCCCACTTCGAGTACGATTACCCAAAGGAACTGGTTGCCAAATATCCCGTCGAGCCGAGGCACACCTCCCGTCTCATGGTGCTCGATCGTGCCAAGGGTACCATCGAGCACAAACAGTTCGAGGATATCGTAGACTATTTTAATAAAGGAGATGTATTCGTCGTCAATGACACGAAGGTATTTCCGGCCCGACTTTTCGGAAACAAGGAAAAGACCGGGGCAAGAATAGAGGTCTTTCTACTCAGAGAACTCAATCCCGAGACGCGTCTGTGGGATGTGATTGTTGATCCTGCAAGAAAAATAAGGATCGGCAATAAACTCTATTTTGAAAACGGGCTTATCGCCGAGGTCATCGATAACACGACCTCGAGAGGACGTACGATCCGGTTCGTATTCGAGGGAAGCAATGACGCACTCTACGATAAGATTGATGAAATAGGGCAGACGCCCATTCCTCCGTATCTCAAAAGAGATGTAGAGCCGGAAGACAGGGAACGCTATCAGACGATCTTTGCCGAAAACAGAGGAGCAGTAGCCGCACCGACAGCCGGGTTGCATTTTACCCCGGAGATAATCACGAAGATGTCCAGGAAAGGAGTCAGTGTCCTTCCCGTTACTCTCCACGTTGGACTGGGTACGTTTCGGCCTGTTGAGGTGGAAGATCTCACGAAGCATCGGATGGACTCCGAATATTTTCATATCCCACCCCCGACAGCCACGGCTGCGAATGTGGCTCTTGCAGCAGATGACAACTACGTAACGGCGGTCGGAACGACGGTCGTAAGGGCTATAGAGTCCAGTCTTTCGGCGGCCAATATGTTAAAAGCAAAAATTGGTTGGACGGACAAATTCATTTATCCGGAATATGAATTTCAGATTACGGAGCGACTTCTGACGAATTTCCATATGCCCCATAGCACACTACTCATGTTGGTGGCAGCGTTTGCAGGCTATGATTTCATGATGGAGGCGTATCAGGTGGCCATCAAGGAGAAGTACAGATTCTTTTCCTTTGGCGATGCGATGTTAATTCTGTAGACACGTGCCATGGAGTATCCGGGTGATTTCGGGATGCTTCGAAGCGAGGAAAGATCATTATGTCCGGCGATCAACAAGTAGCGGTACTGATCCCTGCTGCCGGCGAAGGAACGCGTCTGGGAGGTCGCCGGAAACAGTTTCGTGTTCTTGGGGACAAGCCAGTCCTCGTTCAAACCATTGACGTCTTCGAGCGACATCCGGAAATTGATCACATCATAATTGGGACACCTTCAGAAGCTGTTCGACCGCTCAAACAGGAGCTTCGGAGAATTGGCATCACGAAAATGCGAGGTCTGGTCGCGGGAGGTGAATCCAGGCAGGAGACGGTGCGGGCCATGTTGGATAATACACCGGATTCGGTTGACGTCGTCCTGGTACACGATGCCGTCCGCCCGTTCGTTCGTCTGTCGCAGGTGTCGGAAGTGATCGAATCTGCCAGAGTGTACGGCGCTGCCGCTCTGGCGGTGCCTGTAACCGATACCGTTCGTCGCGGAGTGGATGATGTTTTTTCCGTGACGGTTCCGAGAGAGGGATTATTCCGAATGCAAACACCGCAGGCCTTTCGGAGAGACTGGTTGTGCGAGGCCCACGAAGCAGCTCGCAAGGTTGAATTTGAAGCCACTGATGACGTCGAACTCGTGCAACGTCTGGGGCGCTCGGTAAGAATCATATCAGGTGGCGACCTGAACGTCAAGATCACGACTCCGGAGGATTGGGAGCGTGCAACGCAATTCTGGCCCATGTGGGAAGAGATCCTTCACCTTGAATCGGAGGAGAGACGGATTATGGTCGAAGGAGGATAATTATGGTCAGGACCGGATGCGGATATGACGTTCACCGACTGGTCCGGGGAAGAGACCTTTGGCTTGGGGGGGTCTTGATACCGTCCGACTACGGGCTCTCCGGTCACTCAGACGCCGATGTATTGCTTCATGCTATTACAGATGCCGTTCTCGGCTCTATGGCTCTCGGTGATATCGGTGCTCACTTTCCTGATACTGATCCGCAGTGGAAAGATGCCGGTAGTGAGCTGTTTTTGAGAGAAGCAGCCCGCCTGGTCACAGAAAAAGGCTTTCATGTCTGTAACGTCGATGCCACCGTTGTCATCGAACGGCCACGCCTCCGAAATCATATCGAAGCAATTCGTGAGCGAATCGCGGTCATCCTGGGCATATCGGTATCTGCAGTTTCTGTGAAAGCAACGACATCGGAAGGGTTGGGCTTTATCGGTCGAGGAGAAGGTGCGGCCGCGAGTGCGGTGTGCAGTCTTTCTGACGAAAACGATTGATTGCTCCAGGGTATAAGACATGGGACATTACCTTGCTGATATTGTCGAGTGGTTGACGACGTTACCGGTACTTTGGGCGTACGTGCTGATTCTGGTCATCGCCTACGGAGAGAATGTTCTGCCTCCCATTCCGGGAGACATGATCGTTGTCTTTGGTGGCTACATGGTCGGGCTTGGCAAACTGGAATGGATTCCGGTCATTTTTCTGTCGACGCTCGGTGGGACGCTTGGTTTTATGACGATGTTCGGGATCGGGCACCGACTCGGAACGGCCGTCCTCGATCCGAAACGTTTCGAATGGTTACCCAAAAAGCGCATTTATACGGTGCGGGAAAAGTTGCGGCAGTACGGGTTCGGTCTCGTCACCGCTAACCGATTCTTGAGCGGGCTTCGTTCCGTTATCTCACTGACGGTGGGTATGGCTCACATGGATGTCCGGAAGACGATTTTATTTGCCACCATCAGTTCATTCCTGTGGACCAGTCTGCTGACCGTAGCAGGCTATTTTGTGGGTGATAACTGGGAAATAGTCAGCGGGTATTTGCGTACATATGGCGGAATTATCGTTGGCTTGATGATCACGCTGGCAATCGTTCAATGGGTCCGATATCGGCGTTCGATCAGGATCGAACGTCAAACCCCGGAAAAGTCGGTACCAGGTGAAATCTGAAATCAGGTTTCACGGATCCTTTACGGCAGGTTGTATTGCTTATCGTAACGGGTGGATTTAAATTCCGTGTCTGGCCTAAATTGGCACAGAGCCATCAGCTGGCGTAGCTCAATTGGTAGAGCAGCTCACTTGTAATGAGCAGGTTGGGGGTTCAAGTCCCTCCGCCAGCTCAGATGAAATCGCCGGTAGAGGTGTCGACGATTCTATCTGATTTTTTTTTGGACAGGTACCGAAGCGGTCAACCGGGCTGGACTGTAAATCCAGTGTCTTTCGACTTCGGAGGTTCGAATCCTCCCCTGTCCAC
>CAYLHF010000056.1:0-12999 GCA_964383365.1 uncultured Rhodothermales bacterium
GCGGAAGTGGAGGAAGCCGCGGAGACCGTCAGGGAGGTGGCAAATTCTCCCCTCGGGGACCCCTTGAATTCTGGACTACAGTTGTGCTCCGCTTAAAATAGTCTCGATCAATCCAAATCGGCGAGTTTGGCCAGGTTTTCTTCCGTGCCCGTGAGCACGAGCGTGTCAGAATCTTTGAGCGGCTCGTCAGGAGACGGAATATTGCTCATCCGATCGGTCAGGACATCATGTACCGCCACGACGGACACGCGGTAATTCAGCGGCAGTTGCAAGTCTCTGAGCGTCTTACCCAACCACTTGATGGGAACGGCCATTTCCTGCATGCAGACTCCTCCTCCCAGCCGGACATACTTCAGAAGGGCATTTTCCGGCGTCACTCGTGCTGCAAGTTCGATCGCCGATTCGCGCTCTGGAAAAACTATTTCCGTCACCCCTATTTTTTCCATGATCCGGCTGTGAGCCGACGAAATGACTTTCACGTAGATCTCATTTACGTTCAGGTCCCTCAATGCCATCGTCACCAGAATACTTGCGCTTATATCGTCGCCGGTAGACACGATGGACGCATCGGCATCTCTCGCGCCAATACTTTCCAGCAGATCGCTGTCCGTTGCATCTCCCACGACCGCACGCGTGACGTGATCGGCAACCCGGTTCACCGCCGACTCCGAAAGGTCAACGGCCACAACCTCGCTACCCTGCTCGAAGAGCGTACGTGCTGCAGCGGATCCGAATATTCCCAGCCCGACGGATACAAATCGTTTCATGAATGGCCTATAAATTAGCTCTGTTAACCCAGTGCAACGTCCTCATACGCATAATGATACTTTGCCTTCCCTGCCGAAACCCTGCGTGCCAGAGCATCAGCGAACATGAGCGGTCCCACACGACCCAGGAACATCAGAAAGACGGCTATAACCCGACCGACCGAGGTCAGATCCGTAGTTACCCCCATCGATAGACCCACGGTATTGAAGGCGCTGGCGACTTCGAACATATATGGCAGGAATCCACCGCTCTGCGTCCGATCCATCCCTGCCATCTCGGTCGCCGTATAAATAAAAATACCTATAGTTACTGTGACGAATCCAATGACGAACAGACTGACGGCGCGCTGTACGGTTTGCCGTGGTATGGAACGATCGTAGAGACTGATGAGATCTCTACCACGCATTCGAGAGACGGCAAGCATGGCGATAAGTGCGACGGTGACCGTCTTCATTCCTCCGGCTGTCGACCCGGGAGACCCGCCAATGGACATCAAAATGATCGTCAAAAAATTGGACCCACTCGACGCGTTCGAATAATCGACGGTATTGAAACCGGCTGTACGCGCGGTCACACTCATAAAAAGGGCATTGACGACCCGATCGATGGCAGGCATTGAGCTAAAGGACACTCCCCATTCGAAGACCAGAAAAAATATCCAACCACCTCCAAGGAGTATTCCCGTGGTGACCAGAACGAGTCGAGTGTGAACGGACAATCGGTAGTGATGGCCGGCTTTCTGTTCCCGCCTGTACTGATACAGTTCCTCCAGTACGAGAAAACCCAGTCCACCCAACACAATGAGAATCATGATTACGGTCAGAACAAACGGCTGATCTGCCGACCCCATCAGTGAATCAGAAAATGTTGAGAACCCGGCATTACAGAATGCGCTGATCGCATGAAATACGGCAGGCCAAACGGCACCTCGAACGCCATATGTCGGAAGCCAGAAAACGTAAAGCAGTACGGCTCCGACAGCCTCGACAATAAGTGTGAATGCGATTACATGCCGCACCAGTTTGCGTGTATCTACTCGCGGTGCCACCTGTGCGCTACTCCGGGCTATTGACTCATGCCGGAGTGAAAGCCTGATTCCGAGCATACTGATCAAGAGGCTGGTGAAGGCAATGATGCCCAGACCTCCGAGTTGAATAAGGAGCAGAATATACGCCTGACCGAGGGGCGTGAAATGTGTTGCCGTGTCGACAACGATCAGGCCGGTAACGCATACCGCGCTGGTCGCGGTAAACAGCGCATTGAGCCACGAAAGACTGTCGCCGAAATAGAGACCCGGAATCAGTTTGAAACCGACCGTTCCTGCCAGCACCAGCCCGATAAACGAGCCCACGAAGATCTGTGGGGCCGAGAATTGAAATCGTGGAGATCGGTTTGACACGGGCGCTGGTGTTGAGTTGTCCGGGGAAACTACAAAATCATTCCGGGAGTGCCGGATCCATTCGGTTGCGACCGGAAGTAAGCCTCCTTAAAACGTATCGTCTTCTCTTTTCTTTTTCAGATAGGCCCTGTGATACTCCGATACAACTTGCGCTGCACGTACGAAACCAACGAGTTGATCGTCTGAATCCAACACGGGAAGTTCCGGGTAGGCGGTGTCATCAAACACATCGAGAACCCGATCCAGGGAGTCATCAAGATAGACGGATCTGAACGGCTCCGCCAGATCGGTAGCGATTACGGCCGAACCAAGCATATCCTCTTCTTCCAGAAGCGGCTGAATACTTTCAAGCAATACCAATCCCGAGAATCGATCGGGGCCCTCGGTCTGAGCTGCCGCACATACCGGTAAAACGACCTCCCGCGTTCGAGCAAATACACTCACGATCTCGTCGAGCGTATGCGTCGGATCTACCGTGTGAAAGTATACAGGATGTTCGATAATGGAGCGGACCTTGATCGATGCCAGAAGGTCCGGGGTCAGTTCCGTCCGATGGGCTGGAGAATCGTTGAACGACCTCACCTGCTCGGTATACAGACTCCACTTGCGCGCAAGAACATGCACCAGAACACCCGCAAATATGAGAGGGACGAGGAGTGTGTAGCTGCCCGTCATCTCCGATATCATTATGGCGGTCGTGATCTTCACATTGGCGACACCGGTAAAGAACGTAGCCATCCCGATCATCACGTACGCGCCGGGCTGGGTCACCAGATCGGGCATGAGTTGATGGAGTCCCTGGCCGTAAATGCCGCCGAGCATTCCTCCAATAACCAGGCTCGGGGCAAAGACACCTCCAGAGCCGCCAGAACTGATCGTCAGCGATGTGGCGAAAATTTTCGCGAATGCCAGAACCAGCATGATTGTGATCGGCAAATTGCCATAGATAGCCTGTTGAAGCCAGCCATAACTCGATCCCAATATTTCTGGAAAATAAAAAGCGATCCCACCTACCATCAGCCCGCCGATGGCCGGCTTGAAATGGGGCCGAATCTTGATGCGGTCGAAGAATTGATCTTTCGTTCCATAGAAGACTTTCGTATAAAAAATGCCGACGACGGCACACACGAGAGCAAAAACGATCAGCGGAAGCAGCTCCAGAGGATTAATGAAAGAAAAAGACGGGGTCGTAAATACGGTACTGGAGTCTGCGACGACACTGTAGATTGAATACCCCGTGATGGCCGCGATCATTGCAGGCATGATCCCTTCGCTTTCTATGTCCTCTCGATACAATACTTCCACTGCAAAGAATGCACCACCGAGCGGCGATCGAAAGATGCTACCGATACCTGCTGCTACTCCGGCGATAAGCAGCATGCGCCTTTCTCGATCATCGAGATTGAAACGGTCTCCGACATACGAGCCGAGCGTGGCTGCGATCTGTGCAATCGGGCCCTCTTTTCCGGCACTTCCTCCCGTTCCGATTGTGATCGCGGACGCGATTGTTTTGACAGCCGCGACGCGAGGACGGATTCGGCCCGCCTCTCTATGAAAGGCCCTGATCACCCCATCCGTACCGTGACCTTCGGCTTCCGGTGCCCATGTAAACACGATCCAGCCTGAAATAAGACCACCGATGGTCGGAACGATGAACAACAGCCAGCGCCGATCCAGGTGAAGCGCTGCCGTTACGTCGAAATGGGTCAAGGTGCTTCCACCGCCTGCTTCCGGAGGATTATATCCGACCAGATCGGTGAGGGCAAAATGACTGATCTCGTGTACGAGCGAACCGAAAATGAGGGCTGCTGCTGCACCGGCCACTCCGATCGTCACCGAAAAAAGCATCCAACGACTCGTAATTCGCCAGTCGATATTATGATCGAACTGTCGACGGGTGCGATGATACCTCGATCGAAAATATCTGTAGACGGATTCGGAACTCATAAGGCCTAATGTACTTCGTTCATTGGCATGATTTCATCGGAAAGCGAACAAATCCTCCGGGCTTTCATGCCCGGGACGACGACGATTTTTTATAGAGAAGTCAATCATCGTAGGTGTGGCTTCGGGACTTCCAAGTTGTCGATTGAATACCTTTCGGCCCCCTATCAATCTCGTCCTCTTCGATCGAGAAGCGGAATATGAAATCCACCGACATTAATTCGCAGACCGCACTCTCGGCGGCCGTATGGCTGGGAATCATCGGATCGAGCGTCTTGCTCGTCTTACCGGTATTTGTTGGGACGCTCATCGAGCACCTCCATTTTTCGCCATCAGAGGCGGGAATAATTGGGTCAGCCGATTTACTTGGATACGCTACAGCATCATTCATTGCCTTCCGGGTGGTGAGAAAGTACAACTGGAGATGGATCGTCCTGTCCGGACTTACATTGATGATCATCGGAAACGTGCTTTCGCTTGGAACCAGCTCATTTAGAGCCCTTTTCGTCATTCGACTCGTTTTCTCCGGTGTCGGGGCCGGGCTCGTGATCTGCGTTCCCTACACGTTTCTGGGAGACACGAGTCATCCTGCCCGAAATACGAGTATCTACTTCGGAGTAAACGTGGTCGGGGGAACGATCGGACTTCTCATATTGCCATACGCGATCACGATCGCGTCGTCAGATGGCCTTTTCTGGCTGTTGGCGGCTACGGCAATCTCAGGCATTCCCTTTGCATTTTTCTGGCTTCCGGTCCGGGGTATCAACCAGGAAACACGAAGAGAAAGTCTTCACTTTTCGGACGTACGGTCCGTCGTAATCATTCTTGTCGGAATCGGCGTTTTCAACCTGGGATTTGGAGGCGTTTGGGCGTTTGTGGAGCGAATTGGTACGAATGCCGGACTGCCGATCACGACGGTCGGACGTATTCTCTCTCTCACGTATCTGACGGCCATGCTGGGATCTGCGGTGGCGAGTTGGCAGGATGACCGATTTGGATTCCGTGGCCCCTATGCGATCGCCATGCTCCTGATGGGAGTTTCCATGTTCGGGCTACTCCATGCCGGATCCCAATTCGTATTCATTGCTGCTATGGCACTCATGAATTTCGCCTGGAATTACGCAATCACGTATCAGTTCAGTGCCGTTTTCGATACGGATAAAACGGGTAAGTTGGTTGTATTTATCATTCTGGCAGAGGCGACCGGTCTCATGCTTGGACCCGGAATTGCCGGCTTCCTGGTCGAACATTCCGGCCTGGAAACGGCTCTTTTTCTGGGCATCGCCAGTGGTCTGATCAGTCTGGCTCTGATTGGGCGAAAATCCCTACGGGGACCGGTACGTCTCGGATCCAACCAGGCACAGGCGGATTGACTACACGCTCTTTTCCCAGCCTGTTTCGCCAGAACACGAGAAAAAACGACTAACACGATTATTAACCGGTTCAACCTCAGAAATGCTCTCGACCGGGCGTTCTTTCTACAGTTTCGTTTGTCAACTGATGTCCTGAAAGCCGGACGTTCGAAAAAAACGTATCGACGTCGGACTCAGAAATATCCGGGTTAATGAATGCGATCCGAAGCACCGTCTCCCCATTCAACGACGCATAATTCACCGCACTGCTGCCATCGTACAGGAGCCGGTCTCGAATTTGCCGATTCACGGCGTTCCTGGACCGAACGTCTCCGGTGCCACCGGTGAACTGAAAACAGACATTGAACGAATACACATCCGACTTCAACTCCATATCATCCGCGCTTCGAATAACCGAGGACGCGTATTGAGCAAGCGCCATCATTCGGTTTATCCTCTTTTCATAGCCCCTATCTCCGAAGTACTTCCAACTCAACCAGAGCTTTAGAGCGTCCACCTTTCGTCCGCACTGAAGAGATTTCTTACCCAGATCCGGAGACTCTTCATCATGAAAGAGATAATCACTATGATCACATGAAGCGGAAGACGCAAGTACTCCCCGCTTGCGGCACAAGAGGGCAGAGCAGATGAGCGGGACACCCATTGTCTTGTGTGGATTCCAGGCCAGTGAATCTGCATTCTCGACCCCGTCCAGCAAGTGACGGTAGCTACCCGAGAGCAGTAAGGATGCCCCGAGCGCACCATCTACGTGTAGCCACAGATCGTGCTTCTGAGCAATCTCAGATAGGGATTGAATCGGATCGATAGCGCCCAATACCGTCGTTCCAGCCGTCGCAGCTACAAAAAACGGACGCCTCCCCTCTTCTTCTGCCCGTACAATCGCCGTCTCAAGAGCTGTCGGAATCATCCGGCCGTCTTCGTCGGACTGAATCTTGATCACAGCGTTCAATCCGAGTCCGAGGACATTGGCTGCTTTCAAAAACGAGTAGTGGGCCTGATCAGATACAAAGGCCGTGAGTCCCGGAGGAATGCCATTTTCACGAATTCCGGAATCAACCTGATTTCGGGCAATCATCATGGCAGTCATATTGGCATTACTCCCACCGGGAAGAAATAATCCTTCATTCGCGGTGAACCCAGCCATCGAGGACATCCGAACGATTAATTCCTGTTCGATGAGCGTTGCTACCGGTGCAACCTCATACGTATACATCGAGGTGTTGGCCGCCGCCGAGACAATTTCTCCCGCAAATCCCGGTAAATTGAAGCCCTGATACAGTTGATTGAAAAACTGGGGATGCCCCGTCCTCATACTGTACTTGAGGTACTGACTGATCAATTCGAGTAATTCAGCGTCAGAGACTCCGTATTCGGCAAGCGGTACGTCGACAAGCGTCCGTAGAGCGGAAGGGGTCTGAAAATCGACGACGGGAGTATCTGGATCATTATTCTCGTCCAGATAGCGATCAATCAGTTTATAGAGACCGGAAAGTAAATCTTTGTGCGGCATCGTAGAAGTACGAATTTTCCGTAGGGCAAACTACACCAGGGGTACCCGCGATACGTATGGAATCGGCCAGGGAATGTTACGCGTTGAACGTAATAATGTGAACCGTAAAATACCGAGCGGTCCATTGAATTATCTCCGAAGATCAGAATCGACCAGGGCCAATTTTCACGAGACTATTTTCGCCGAAATGTTCATTTTCGGACACTTACTGTTCGCTTCGAAGAGAGATATTGTCGGCGCGTGAGTCAAACACGTAGTTCCGCTGCTTTTCCGGACAACGATGAGCATCGGCACGACAATTGCCTATTCTTCGTGTACGACCCTCGTCCCAACGGCCATTGACTGTGTATTGAAATGCTTCTCAACCGCCTTCAAATTGCATCCAGACACCTTGGTACACAGCGCTTCCACACAATCATAAATATCTGTGGACTTGCCGTCGGGATAGGTGTGACACTGCTCATTGTACTGTTCATCCACGATGAGAGATCGTACGATGCGTTCCAAAGGGCCTCAGATCGGGTATTCAGAATCACGGTGGAGGATACGCCGGCGGAAGGGAGCGCGACCGTGGAACGTGTTATGCTCTCCCCTGCCCTGGCAACTTCGGTAGGTGAATCCTTTCCGGAAATAGCATCTATCGCACGCCTTTCTCCGGTCGGACCCGGAATCCAATTCGGAGAAAAGAGTGTTCAACCGGCACACTTCTTCTATGGTGACCCCTCCATTTTCAAGATCCTGACGCTGAATATTATTGCAGGGGACCCTATCGCGGCACTGGAAGAACCAGAGACGCTCGCGCTAAGCGAAGGAGTAGCCCGTCGCCTGTTTGGAGATCTTGATCCTGTCGGACAAACGGTTACCGTTGGTTCCAGAGACGGATTTGTCGTCGCGGGAGTTTTTCAGGACACCCCGACGCAGACGCATCTGCACGTCGACGTGATCGGATCGATCAAAACGCTGGATCGGTGGTTCCCCGGGGCATTGTCGGCATGGGATAGCCCGAACTACATCACGTATGCACTGCTGAAGCCGGGAACGAATAGTGCCTCTCTCAAGACTCGTCTGGCCGGTTTTCTGAAGGATGTTCCAGGGCGACGCGTCCCAAGGACGGGAATCATTCGAATACAGAATATTCGGGAGATTCATCTGCACTCGACCGTCATGACTGAGCCGGAGCCTCAGGGAGATAATCAAACAATCGTTTTACTTTCGGCCATTGCCGGGTTCATTATTCTGCTTGCCGGTATCAACTTTTCCAATCTGGCCATCGCCGCCTCCACCCGACGTGAACGCGAAGTAGGCGTCCGAAAAGCCGCCGGTGCATCCAGGTTACAGTTATTCAATCAGTTCATGGGAGAAGCATTCCTCACGACCATTTTGGCGACCATTCTCGGACTGATCCTGGTCGAGATTTTTTTACCCTCTTTCAATCAATTTGTCGGAAAGGACGTTCGTCTGAATTCGGACACCCTGACGGTCCTTCTTGTACCGCTCCTGTCAGGAGTTATCCTGGTAAGTCTACTCGCAGGAGGCTATCCGGCTCTCTATTTATCGTCCTTACGTCCTGTCGCAATTTTCCACGGCTCACGCGGAAGGAGTGGGAGAAATAGACTTCGATCCATCCTGGTGGTGTTTCAGTTTGCCGTCGCTTCTGTTCTCATACTGGCCACCTCCGTTGTATTCAGACAGCTTAATTTCGTTCAGCGGCAGGATTTGGGATTCGACCCGGGGAACGTACTCATCCTACCTGAAATACGGTCGATTGCCGCTGATTTTGAGCCGTTCCGGGACGAGCTCATGCAGAACCCCGATATAGAGAATGTTTCCCAGTCGATTCGAGCGCCGCTCGGTGGCGTTATTCCACCCTTCAAGGCAACGGCTTTTCATACGACAGCGTCGGTTAACGCGTCCGTGTACCCACTCTGGATCGACGATCATTATTTCGATACCTATCGTATTCCGATTCGATACGGCAGAAATCTTGATGCGACTAGAGTCTCTGACATGGAGTCCGGACTTATTCTGAATGAGGCTGCAGCCAGGGCGCTTGGATGGGAGCATCCCGGTGACGCTATCGGGGAAACCGTGGAACTGGGTGCGACCAGACATATTATCGGTATAGCGGGTGATTTTCACCAGGAATCACTTAGAAAAGCAATCATTCCGATCGCCTTCTATACTGATACACGCAATTTCAGAGCGATATCCGTGCGCTATCGAACGAACAATTTTCCAGAAATGAGTGCCTTCCTGGAATCGCATTGGAAACGATATAATAACGGGCGGCCCGTCTCGTATGATGTCCTCGCGGAACGAGTAGAGAGTAGCTATCTGGCCGAAAAACGGCTGGGAGCGCTATTTCTGATGGCTGCGGGGCTCGGACTATTCATCGCGTGTATCGGCCTGATCGGAATCTCGGCGGTGACCATTTCAGCCAGGCGTAAGGAAATGGGGATTCGGAAAGCACTTGGAGCTTCGACGACCGTACTCGCCTCCGCCCTTACCCTTCAGTTCACGCGACTATCGACTATTGCCGCTATTCTCGGCATAACCGTAGGATACAGCCTGATGGCCCGTTGGTTGAACGCGTTCGCATTTCATTATAGACTCGGACCGATCGTTGGACTGATCGCTGCGGGAATCGTCCTTGTATCATCCACCGGGGCCGTTCTTCATTCCGTTATTCGAACAGCACGAGTAAATCCTGTCGAGTCGCTTCGCCACGAATAGTAGAGTGTCAGCCCAGAGGATCTCCGAATTTTGTGTCGATCTGAATACCACAGGAGTGGAGAAATGCGGTCGGAAGAACGCCACCGGCAAATATGAATACATAATCATTTTCCAGGGTAGTTTCAGTTCCGTCCGAAAGCTTATACGTCACGCGACCGTCTCCAATTGATGTCAGGTTCGTAGACCACAGAATATCGACTTTCCCGTCAGAAACAGCCGATTCGATCCGGGTCAAATTGCCTGGTTTAATTCGAGAGAACTGATCCTTGCGATACGACACCGTCACCGAAGTCTCGGGTTGATCTGAGAGCGCAAGGGCTGCCTCGATAGCAGAGTCGCCCCCGCCAACGACAAAGACTCGATCACCCTGGAACTCCTCCGGCTCCCGTAGTGCATAACTCACCTGAGCGCTGTCCTCGCCTGTGACCCCCAATTTTCTGGGAACACCCCTGCGGCCGATCGCAAGAATGACTCGTTGGGTCTGATACGTTGCGTGGGTTGTTTTTACTGAAAATATTCCTTCTTCGGATTTTTCAACCGACTCGACGGTTTCAAACGTCTGAATCTGTAGTTCCGTCTTTTCGATCATTTCAGACCAAAGCCCAACGAGATCTTCCTTCAGGATCTCTCTGAAATTCAGCTTACCGTAGCCCGGGATTTTGAGGGGTTGTGTCATCACCAGCTTTTTTCTCGGATACGTTCGCACGGTTCCTCCCACATCATCTTTCTCGACGACCTTGAAATTCAGTCCGTGGTGCTTGCTGCAAAGTGACGCTGACAATCCTGCCGGACCACATCCGACGATTAACACATCCAGGATACCAGGTATCGATAGCCGTGACTCTGAAGAAATGAGCTCGATACACTGCCGCCCTTGTTCGAAGGCGTTCCTGATCAGTCCCATTCCCCCCAGTTCGCCGACTATGTAAATACCGGGTACATTCGATTCGAAATTTTCCCGGATTCGGGGTATATCAACCCCCCTCTTTTTGGTACCGAAAACAAGCTGGACGGCGTCAACGGGACATGACCGTTCGCAGAGACCATGACCAATGCACCTGGCAGGACTTATCGGCCTCGCCTGACCGGCTACCATTCCAAGAACGTTTTTTTCGGGGCATATATCGACACAATTTCCTGTCCCGATACAACTACCGGGATCTACTACGGGATGCAGTGAGGCAGGTTCTTTGAGGCCATATTTTACGGCCTCCTTTTCGGCCTCCAGAGCTACATCCTCAAGGCGACGTTGTTTTCGATAATACGGGACGACAAAAATGGCGAACAGAACGAGGGCAACCGCTACAATCAGTATAGTATCCATCAGAGAGACACCCAGAGGCTTGCAAAAACACTTGTACTCGTAAGCTGCTGACCAAACTGAGTCCGTGTCTGAAGCGACGCATGGATATCCTTCCTTATGGGAATCTGTGCTGATGCTCCGACCGTATGAGAAGTCACCGTGTCTGTGAAAAGTTTCGTCTGATAGTAGTTATAGAGTAACTGCAAACGGACGGCACCGAGGGCTCGCGACAGGCTGGCATTCCCGAAAATGGTCTCCGTCGAATTTCTCGACCAGTAGCTTCCTGAACCGCTGAAAGAGGCATTAATGAATGGAAGATGGGCGATTGTAAAATTCATTGCATACGTAGAGCTTGAAGGCGCCGAATCTATGGTGTTGGTTGTGAGTGTCACCCCGACCCGGGAATCGTTCACGCCATAACTCAGCCCGATAGAGGCCTGGTCACGTCGGTAGGATATAATATTAGTCGTCTTCCAATACGAATACGGTTGTCGAACAGAAAATCGTGCGTTAACACGAAGTGCGGATGTCAGATTTACCGATCCTCTTGATTTTAGCCGGGAGATAACCCACGATCCTCCCTGTGGATCTCGGTCTACCTGTACGTCACCGGAAACGGAAAATCGCCTCGATCGGAATTTCTGAGATGCGCCGACGTACGTGTGAGTCAGCCACGAATTTTGGGGCCTCAATTGCGTGACAGAGATATCTGTCGAACTCCGTAGGCTACCCACTCGATTGTTTATTGAAACGAAGGCGGAATATTTCGGTAGATCGGCCCTGAATCCTTCGTTGAACTTGTCTGGCTCCAGCCCGAAAGAAGCTCCGTACTGATATTTCCTCCCACGGGAACGGAGAATGATCCCGTCCCAATACCCGGTTCCCGGCTCGTTTGCGTTACTGAATCTGCCTACTTCGAAATCCAGCGGTGTCCCCGGTAGCGAACGGGCCAGACTGATTTGATACAGTCGAATGGACGTAGGACTTGAGATGATATTGTCAGAACTGTAGCGATAGGCCATCCTCGTGCTCAGCGAAACAACGGCTCCACCGGGAAGATCGGAGACCACTCCGCGAAAGTTCAGGTTGGGAGTAGCAAACGTTCGCGAATTGGAGTTTTTTGTAGTGGTATTCCACTTCGTCTTGGATCGTAGCGCTGACATACTCAACATCAAACGACCCGAAAACTTCGGATGTCCTTTCTTGCTCCCGTAGGTAGAGTTCCCAGGCTGCTTTCGGACAAGAATCGACAAGCGCTCATCCTTTTTCGTAATGACATCATCATCGGGACTCGCCAGGTTTCGCTCGGGAAGCGCTACAACGATCACGTCACCTACCACGAGGTCAATTCTCCTTCCAACCCATGTGGTCAGGGCTGACTTGGACGAAGATCCGATTACCCGCAGGCTTCCCCTGATCTCTCCTTTAGAAACAGCCAACGTATCTTTTGCCAGAATTCCGACCTCTTTTCCCACATTCAGGTAAACACCTCGTCCCTGTAGGCGAACCACCGTTGCAGATATTTCAGTATTCTGTCCATGAACGATGGTAGGAAGCGATGCTGCGAATATGAGAAGTAGCAGTGCGCGAATTCCTGTTCGTATGGTCGATATTTTTTTATTCGATTTCATTGACTACGTCTTCCTGATTGCCGTCATCTACTCTTTCAGAACCGTGACAGCTGCCTGTTACGTAATGTCATTCTGGCATTACCCATATTCTATCCGTTTCACTGTTTCTAATCATCTCCACTCTCTGATTTTCGACCGTCGGGATGACAACTATAGCAGAGACTACTCACGTATCCGTATCCTGCCACGCCGCTGTGCTCCGAATTCATTTCAGTCTGATTGTGTTCATGACAAGCCAGACATGTAAAGACGCTATAATCTGCCGGTGCCGTATGACAGGTCTGGCACGACGTCCATTCTCCCTGATGTTCTCCGGAATAGATCGGGAAATACGGGAT
>CAYLHF010000057.1:0-11975 GCA_964383365.1 uncultured Rhodothermales bacterium
CTGTTGGCTCGCCGTGGAGCCCGACCGCTAGAAATAGTCGGGCGGGTGCGGCGTGTGCGCGCCCCGGCCCTGCCAACGTTCATGTCAGGTGCGGCTACTCCGGGCGCCGGAGCGCTCAGAATTCCGAGTCTAATCCGGCCTGACCGTCTTTGTCGTCCTCGTCTGTCGGCCGTTCCGGCCATCCGATTCTGAGGTCGTTGAAACCCAGAATTGCATTAAAGACGAGGGCGTGATTGCCCTGCGTATTCCAACGCCGGAACGGCCGAATCGCAAACAACAAGACATGCCCCTCGCCCACCGGAACGTCAAGGAGAGCGGGTGCGCCCGAGAGTTCCTTCTCGCCCGCAAGCATTCCGCTCATATTCAGATCTTTCTTCGCAAACGTGAGGATCGTCCGAGGAACCTCGGCGCTCCACACCGCATCTTTCTGATCGTCCGACGTTCGATAATTCCCGACGGTCTTACTCACCGTAAAAACGGGAGACTGATTGAAGTATGCCGGCAATTCCTTCTTGTATCCATACAGCAACGGACTGAGAGAGTCGGCCCGGGTCGTCCGGACGATTGAACCCCGCGCCTGAAGCGATTTTGTCCGCTTGATCGAAACCCGTCGTGTGATTGCCATATCAACAGGAAAGGCGGCCGTAGATCCCTCCGTGATGAAGACTCCCCCCTGTTCTACGAATCGTTTGAGAGCTGCGACACCTTCATATCCCATCCCGGCGCGAACATCCTTCGTCTGGTCGATGTGACCTAACGCCGGATACATCTCCGATGCTTCCCACGGAACGGCGTCCCCCAGACGTGTCTTGCCCGCAACGAGTTGTTGAGGGGAAGCAAATGCGCGCGGTAGAATAATCACATCGAAGCTACCCAGATCCGTCGTTGCAAGGTCCTGCTCCGAGAGATAGGTATACGGAATGCCAATGCGATCGAACGCAAGTCTCCACCACCCCGCGTCCTGTGGCGTGGCAACCCACGTATGCACCAGTGCGACGCTTGCTACCTCGACCTCGTGCGTCCCAACATCGGGAGCCTTCTTCGTCCGCTGTGCAAGGAGCCCCAATGTGCCGATCGTCGACATCAACTCATCTGTCTCTTCCCGCGTTACGCTATCCAGATCAACAACGAATGACCCGGCAGAAAACGCTCGGTCTCCGACTTCGAACTCGCCCTCGGCGGCCTGAAAACCGATACCCGGAAACCTGAATCGCAATACGGTAAAGTTGTCGTCTGTGGTATTCCTGACGACGAGATAGCGCCCCGATTTTCCATCAATATGACCGGTGATGGGTACGGGACTCACTAACAAATCCATCTTCGCATCCAGTATCGACGCATCTTCGACTCTCAGCGCCGTGACATTATGGGTCATCGGAAGCGTCCATCCGGTATCGTCGTACGGAGGTTTGGCGCCCTCCGGAAATGCCTGCTTATCGAGCAGAATCTGCGCCAGCGTGCGGTAGGGCTGATCGAGTCGGATAATCCAGGATCCTGCGCCAGCCGTTACCTCCTCATCTTCAGACATCCAACTCAACTCATCGGTAGCCTGGTGCACTTCGAGACCCTGCTGCATGAGCAGATTGACGAGGTTTCTCGCTCCGACCGGCCGGAGTTGTTCGTGGGGGATGACCCACGCGTACGGGGCTTCTGATCTACCTTTCTCGACGGATCGTTTAGATTTTAGATAGAAATTTTCCACCACGGTCTCGGCGTTGTCTGCCGTATACGCCAGCGCCAACAACACACCTGTTTCCATATAATTGGTGTTGTTTCTGAGCGACCACATCGCTTTTTCGAGCGGCGGGTTGGAACGATACCACTCGCGCGATGTCTGCCGTTTCGAAAGCTTTCGCTCATACGTTCCGGGCACTGAATTCCCGAAGGTCTCATAGAATCGCCCGTTGCTGTTTCGCGTGTTGGCTATCCAGATGAGATAATTCGCAGCCCATCCGTTGTAGAATGCGTGGGTCCAGACACCCGGCATGTCCCGCCGTGTCATCTCCGAGACTTCCGCATAGGCCAGATTGTGCCACTCATCGACCGTAATCGGATCGATGTATTCATTGTACGGCCCGAGACCCGTCGAGGTGTAGAGATAAGACACGGACTCGTGCAGATCATGCATCACCTGTGGCTTCCAGTAAAGGAAAGAACCCAGGATATTGCGGGTGAGCGCCAGGGACAATCCGAAGCCGTCGCGATTGTTGTCGTGGGCTACATATTTTCCCCAGTACGGGAGACCGGGCCCGACGTCGCCGTGGTCTGCGGCATATCGGTAAGTATCAACAACCCGATCTCTCCCATCGGGTTCAGCGACCGGAGTGAACGCGAGTATTACATGATCGCGGATCTTCTCTATGAACGGGTTCTCTTCGACAGCTACCCGGTAGGCCAGTTCCATCACCATCTCGGGGCTTCCCGTTTCGGGCGAATGAAGACCCGCCGTCAGATAGTACATGGGGACCGTCTCCCTGATCAACGCGTCTGCCTCCTCGTCTGAAACGGTCCGTGGGTCGGCGAGTCGATTCAAACGCTCTCTGTTTGCTTCGATGGCGCTCATATTCTGCGCGCTCGACACGAGGACTTCGATCATCTCTCGTCCCTCCTCTGTCGTTCCGATCGATCGAACCTGGACACGATCCGACGCACCCGCGAGTGCACGAAAGTAGGCGTAGATGTCGCTACTGCGATGCAGTACCGATGGATCCCCGATTATGGTACCGAAAAAGTCGAGCGGGGACGGGACGCTGGTCGAATACGGTAGATGGTCTACGAGATCACTCGAGAACCGTGACTCTGTGGTGTATTCAGTGATTTTGTCTCCATAGTCGGAATCCATCGTCTGCTGGGCGACGACCTGTGAAACAGGAAGAATAGAGAGACCCAGAAAGAGAGTAACTGTACCGATGCGCATATCGAATCCTGTAGGATCTTGGGGAAGTGTCATTCTCCAATATCCGCCATAGATGTCATCGGATCACCAGAAACCCAAAATAAAAAACAGGTGTGATTGCAATTCTCGTCATCTGTCCGTAATTCCCGACTACCCGATCGAGCATGACTGACCCGGTGGACCAGTGAACCGAGTCGTCCACCGGTGTTTCTTTGATGGTCTGTCAACGGACTATAATTCCGGTACTACGTATGCATCGCTCCCGAGTCCTCTCTCTCCTCGCACTCTTCCTGTTCACTTCTCCGTGCATCGCCCAGGAAGTGGCCCCTCTGTTCACAACTGATTTTCCACCCCAGGAATTTGCTGCCCGACGAAATAAGGTGTTCGATCAGATCGGCCCCGACGCTGTGGTCCTGCTACAGGGGGAGCCGACCCAGCGCGGATATACGCGATTCCGTCAGTCCAATGAATTCTATTATCTGACCGGAATCGAGGTACCACACGCATATCTCCTGATGGACGGACGGAGCCGACGATCTACCCTTTTTCTTCCCCATGTGGATGCTCCCAGGGACGCCCGGGAGGGTAAGTTGCTTTCGGCGGAAGACACCGAACTCGTGCCCCGACTGACGGGAATCGAGCGGGTGGCAGGACCCGAGGCTATTTCAGGGCAACTCGGAGGTCTTATGCGCAGAAATGCTGAAATGACCCTCTATACGCAGTTCATTCCGTCTGAGGCAGTTGCCGAGAGCCGTGACCTGGCGATTCGACGCGCAACTGACCGGGCTGGGGATCCGTGGGACGGTCGGCTCTCGAGGGAGGCCCATTTTGTATCATTGATAAAGAGTCGGTTTCCGGGTTTTGATGTCCGGAATATCAGTCCGATCCTCGACCAGTTGAGGCTCGTCAAGAGCGAGAACGAACTGACGCTCATCCGGAGGGCTACCCGGTTATCCGGGCTCGGACTCATGGAATCCATGCGCTCGCTCGAACCCGGTCAGAAGGAGTCGGAACTTGATGCCGTCGCCAAGTTTCTGTACTGGCGTAATGGGGCACAGGGAGACGCCTACTATTCTCTGGTGGCAGACGGCAAGAACGCGTACAGCCCCCATTACCACGCCGGGGCGTCGACGGTTGTTGATGGCGACCTCTTACTCATGGACTACGCCCCCGACTATTCCTACTACATGTCGGACCTGACCCGGATGATGCCTGTCAACGGAACATTCAGCAAGGGCCAGAGCGAACTCTATGGGTTCTATGTTAGATGTTACCGTGCCATGCTCGATCACATCAGAGTCGGAGTGACGGCCCAGCAGATCAAACAGGAAGCGCTCGTGGTTATGGACGAAACGTTCTCGAACTGGACATTTTCGAAAGACATCTATCGAAAAGCAGCCAAAGATTTCGTCGAATCCTATCGGCGTGGAGCCCAGAGCGCAACGACACGAATGGGACACTGGGTCGGAATGGCGACGCACGACGTTGGAAACTGGACGGGTCCACTGAAGGAAGGTATGGTCTTCACGATAGAACCCGCACTCCGGGTCCCGGAGGAGACAATCTATATCAGAAACGAAGATCTGATCATTATCACAGCCGATGGAGCCGAAATCGTATCAGACTTTGTTCCGCTCGAAATAGCTGACATCGAGAAACTGATGCGCGAAGAAGGGATACTCCAGAAATATCCAAAGGACTAAAAGAGCCCGGAGTCGGTGTCTCCGTCAACTGCTTCCGTATCCTCATCGCCCGCTGCTGGCTCGGCGCGTTTCATTTCGAACGTACCGAAATTCTCTCCGAAATCGTACGATCCTGTGACGGATCCGTCATCGTGCAGCTTACCGTCCATCGTTAGTGCAGCACCCGGCTGTACATCAAAAACGAGAGTAAAGGAACTGCCGTCAACGTCCGCGGACAGCATGGGCCGATTGATGACACCGTTGTTCGGAGCGTCGACCGATCCTGCATATGCATCATTTTCGAATACGATATCGATCGTAAAATTAATCTGGCCGTCGGCGACACCGATCCAGTGACCGAGAAGAAGATCACTTTTTTGTGCAGAAGCACTTCCGGCGATTGCGAGGGTCAGTACGGCGAGTAGGATATATGATCTTCTCGTCATTGGTTCGATGGTCTTGATTTGATGAGTCATTGACTTATTGAGAGATAACACGGATACAACGTATTATTTGTTACGCCAGACATCCAGATTCCACAAGATTCCGAAGCCATGTTGTTGAGAGTCCTACTGCTACTCACGTGCTCACTCCTCTGTCTCAGGAACGGCTCCGCTCAGAGGCTCGAATCCATTTGGTATACAGGTGGTGATGCGTCGAACGTATTGGACGATTTTAGAGCCCACGCCAGTCAGATTTCGATTCTCTCCCCCCAGGCCTACCGGGCAACACCCGAGGGAGACGTGTTGGGCTCCGTCGATCCGGACGTCCTTGCTCAGGCGAAAAAGGCCGGGGTGCGACTGATGCCGCTCATTCACAACCGCGGATTCAACCAGGAAAACATCCACCGGCTTCTCTCCGATTCCACGGCTCGCGCCCGTTCGATTGAATCCATGGTCCGATTGGGACAGGAAAATGAATACTGGGGCTGGCAATTCGACTACGAGAATATTCACGTCTCCGACCGGGATGCCCTTACCGTCTATTTTCGGGAGACTGCTACAGCGCTGCATAAGGCCGGCATGATACTCTCTATTGCCGTCGTGCCGACCAATGGATCGGACGGTGAATCGAGTTTTGCGAAGTACATGCAGGACAACTGGCGCAACAGTTTCGATATGAAGGCCCTCGCCGACGCCGGCGATTTTATCTCCCTCATGACATACGCCCAGCATGGAGGTCCCACGGCGCCCGGCCCCATCGGAGGCCTACCCTGGATGAGGGAAATGATCGACTACGCCCTCGATCAGGGCGTACCGCCAGAAAAGATTTCGTTGGGGATTCCGTCGTATTCCGGTTATTGGCGTCCGGTCTTCACCGACGACGCCGTCGCGCGTGTCGGGGGAAGAGAAGTATCCTATCAGTTTACGCAGGAACGCCTCGCCGAGTCCGGAGCAAAGCTTCGGTGGCTACCCGACCAGGGCGTTTCGTACGCATTCTGGCAAAATGAGGGCGTATTCGAATGGCTGTTTCTCGAGGACAGCAGATCATTGAAATCGAAAATGGACCTGTACTACTCCTATCCAGGGTTCCGCGGCATTTCGGTCTGGGTGCTGGGCGCCGAAGACCCGGGCGTCTGGGAGGTACTCGCCGCGCCTGAACCAAGGTAGCCCCGTGTCGCAACAGCCCAGCGGGCCACGTTCACATCTTTACTCTTATCGACTTCTCCAGCCTACTGACAATCCACTGATTAAGGCTTAAACCCGCGGCTCTCGCTCTGATATGCGCTTGCCTGTGAAGATCTGCAGGCAACCTCAGGACCATTCGACCTGAAAATGAACGATCGGGCTCTTCACCGCGCTGCTGGCAGAAGTCCAGATAATCGTCTATAGATTCTCTAAACGCTTTTACAATTTCGTCGGCCGCTGAGCCTTGAAAGGTAATCACATCCTTTAAACCGAGGACCTCTCCATGAAACAGACTGGCCTCTTCATCAAATGTTATGGATCCAGTATATCCTTTGTACTGAAGCATAGGAAATGCACCCTAATGTCTAGCACCTGCCTTAATCAGAAACTTTCTCATCGATCGGAGTGCTCCTTTGTCGGTTTCTTTTTGTGGATGTGGCCTATGAAAAACAGCCTTGATCCCGTTAAAATAGACACGTACTCGAGACCCTCTACCTTCTGATATTTCAGCTCCTAAAGCCAATAGTAAGGATTCGATAGCCTTCCAGTCAACATCGGATCGGACTGGTTCATCGAAGATTTTCCTCAGTGTCTTCTGGTGCCTATTACCCAGATTCATAGTGTCATATTATGATACTAGATGGGTGTCAAGTGTTTCGACGTTCAACGGTCCGTGACCACCCTCATCTGTAATAATCTCTATTGTTCGATCACAGGACACCGAGCAGCCCGGTTCATAACCTGCAGGATGCGATAGCCATCGGGCCCGATCTCGAAGCCGGACGTGGCAGAGAGCGTCTCCTCATCGTTTGACAACAGATCCCGTACGGAAAGCGGAAATGACAGCGTTTCGGACAGATCATCCAGCGAAACGTGGGCTGGCTCATTTTTTCCGTTCAGGATGACGAGGATCGTCTCCTCGTCGTCACAGCGCAGATATCTGTAGATGTCCGTGGGGAAAGGAGGTGGATACTGGATGAGGTCGCCCGTCCGAAGGGCCGGGTGCTCTTTTCGTACGTGGAGCAGTTTCCTGATCAGGTCGAAATACGTGTTTTCGGAAGACGTTCGACCAGACGTTGTGAACGCACTTCGTGCATCCCCCGGAAATCCACCCGGAAAATCAGCCCGGAGTTCTACATGGGACGAGCCTCCCTTCATGCCGATTTCGGTCGCGTAGAGGAGTTCCGGAATCCCCCTGGTCGTGAGTAGCAGCGTCAGAGCCAGTCGAACTCTCGCAGCGTTTTCGTCTGCTACAAAGACGGCCCTGGGCATATCATGATTGTCGAGGAAGGTCAGGATCAGCGACGGGTCAGCGTATAAAAAATCCTGAGCCAGCAATTTGTATACGTCATTCAGCGTCCCATCCCCCCGCAGATAATTGCGTAGGACCTCAGACAACCGAATATCCATCACGGTCGGAAGCGCAGTATCGATGGCTCCCGGCAGTTGGCTACCCCGCTGAAACATGGCCTGGAGGGCAACCGGACTGTCCCATATCTCACCCACGATGTTAAACGACGGATATTCCCTCAATATGGACTCACTCCAGCGTTTCAAGTACGGTTGATCGGCATACACATACGTATCCTCTCGAATCCCGTCAAGCCCGGTCGATTCGATCCACCAGAGCGTATTCTGTATGAGATAGTTGGCCAGACCTGCATTTCTCTGATTCAGATCAGGCATATAGTCCGTAAACCAGAACGACTTCAGCCGCTCGACCGTTGCCGGGTCGCCATGAGGATCGACCACCGCCATTTTGTTGTGGTTCCAGCCGAGATGCTCTGCCCTGGAACCGTTCAGCCAGTCCGGCGATGGAAGGTCGCTCAGCCACGGATGGTTGATACCAATGTGGTTACTGACGTGATCGAATATGACCTTCAGGCCATGACGGTGCGCTTCCGAGACCAACTCTATATACTCTTCCAGCGTACCCAGACGCGGATCGACGCGGTATAGATCGGTCGCGGCGTACCCGTGATAACTAACGGGCATGTTATTCTCGAGGACGGGATTGAGCCACAGCGCCGTGACGCCCAGATCCTGCAGGTAATCCAGATGCGACGTTATTCCAGCGAGGTCGCCCCCGTGACGGAGCCCCGGATCCGACCGGTCATAATTCGGGATAAGGCCGTCGACGGTGTTGTTTGCCGGATTTCCGTCAGAGAATCGATCCGGTGTGATGAGGTAGACCACATCATTCGCGTCGAACCCCTGGTAGCGCCCTCGTGAAGCCGGCCTTACGCGAATAGGAAATTCAACGGTCGTCGCACCTCCACTGCCTGTGAGTTCGAGTCGGTAGACACCGGGGTGCAGATCCGGTGGGATGTGCACTCGTACGATCGCATGGGACTCCGAGGCCAGCGGCAGAACGGCATCCACGCTAATCCGAGCGTCTTCGAACGTCGCTTCAAGATCAGCCAACCCCGACCCGTACAGAAGGAGTTCCACCCGACTCCACTCCATTCCTACCCACCAATTCGGTGGATCGACGCGATCGACCCGAATGGATTGCGCGTCTATCCTGCCCACGAAAAGGGCGATTAGAATGAGAAAGAGGAATCGCCGCATCGGCCAGGTCTCCGGTACGTTTTCTATTCAGGATCTACGGTCCGACCCTCAGGCCAGCACGTGAACAACGATAATCGCGAGGGCAGCAAACGTGGACAGCATAAGAATAGCTGGCTTCATAAACCCGCGATCCAGAAATTCCGCACTGTACCTTGAAACCAGAAATCCCGCTATGGCCGGTGGAAACAGGCTCGCCGCTACTAATATTTCCTGGAATCCATATCTGCCAACATACCAGAGCGACATAAGCGATATGGCGGTCCCGACGATGAATACGCCCGATATCGTTCCCCGGATTTTACTCCCCGGACGATTCACATAGACCAACGCGAGCGCCGGTCCACCCACGGAACCGATGGTGCCCATAAGGCCGGAAAGCGCCCCGGCCAGAACCAGATTTCCCTTATTCAGATCCAGATGGAACCCCGACGCCATCAACGCTACGCCCAAGAGAACCAACCCACCGATCACCAGCACCGTATCCTCCCGCGATATGTATAGAAGGAGAGCACCCGCAGCCATGGTACCCAACAGCCTGCCCAGAACGGCCCACCGTATCTCCCGGATATTTGCCGAGGCCCGGTTTCGACGATAAATAAAGAAGGTCAGAAAAAAAGAGACCGTAAGTAGCGGCCCGGGGACAAATATCGGATCGACCAGAAGCAGAAGAGGCACCGAAAACGTTCCCAGACCAAACCCGATCGATCCTTGTAGGACGGTGCCGACAAAAATAAGAATGTAAGCCAGAAGCAGCGCTGTCCACTCGACGGGAAAATCCATACCTACGATCCATTCTAAAATTAGCTGAAATAGTACGCTGCGACACCGTGTCTGATTGCGAATTATTGACGATCTCAGTCACGTTTCGGCGTGTGCTACTTCTCCTCGTCGTCCGGGAACCGGCGGCGATCTGCGTTCAGAATCAGGTTTCTCAGGTCCTCCGGTCCGACTGCACTCGTCCAACGCTTCTCGAAGCTCTCATCCTGAGCAATCTGTGCGATAGCCGATAGTGCACGGAGATGAAAATTCCTGTGTTCCTGCGTACTGACGAGCACGAAGATCATGTTCACAGGCTCATCCTGATTCGGGAAATGGATGCCGTCGACACTTCTGGAAATAAGTAGTTGAAAGTCGTGCTTGCCAGTCAGAAATATGTGCGGAATGGCAAGGCCGGGTGCGACCACCGTACTACTCCAGGTCTCCCCCTGAAGAAACCGACGCGCAAGGGATTCCTTGTTGACGCCCAGCCGCTCCGAAAGGGCACCCGCCGCCAGATCGAAAAAGTCTTCGGCGGAATTGATACTGGTCAGGTCGAGCACGGGAGCGTCCACCACAATACGATCGAAACGATCGCGCTCGACCGTTTGGCTTTCGGTAACACGAAGAAGAACCACCGAATCGTCTCTCTGCAGAGCCATGCCATCATGAAACAACAGATTTTCCCCGCCTCTCCTGACTGTCAGGGCGATAGATGGCGGCTGCCCGTGCATTCGTGAGAGGAACTCGGTAGCCGTCGCGTTCTCATCAACCCGCACGACCGACTGAGCCGTTTTGCCATGACTGATCCAGTGGTCCCACTCCTCGAGATCGACCGGTTGGGCAAACAGGGCGCCTGCTCCGATGTGATTTCGTACCGCCTCCTGTTCCTTAACGGATGAGGCATCTGAGAGCATCTGCAAATTCGAAATGTTGAACACTTCCCTCGCCGTCTGGGCCACGATCGCGTTTACTTCTGCATTGGCCGTCATGGCTACCAGCGTGTTGGAATGTGGGACGGCTGCCTCAACCAGGACCTGCTCCTGAAGGGCGCTCCCGTGAACGACCCTGAGTCCTTCCGATTTACCCACCAGGCAATGGTGTTCATTGGTATCAATCAACGCGACAGCCCCTGAACCAGAGAGTGCTCTGGCCAATGTTCTCGCGAGTGGACCCGCCCCGACGATTACAGTACCGTCCTTCTCAGATCCCGGCCTTACCAGTGCACCCTGTCTACTTAGCCATCCGATTCCGCTCTTCAGCGCCACAGGAACGATTGACGTTGTCAACAGAGCCATGAACACGAGAATGGAAAATATGTCCTGCCCGATGATTCCCATCTCCAGAGAAATACCGATCAGTATGATGTCGACACCACCTCGTCCATTCATGCCGACACCGATGACCAGACTCTCCTTCCATCCGTTTTTACTGGGCAGATAAAAAAGAGCCGTACCCAGTGTTTTTCCGAAAATGGCTGCTAAAAAAACGAATAAAAGAAGATCGGCCTGTTCCTGTAACACACCGAATGAGACCGAGAATCCCGCCGTGACGAAAAAAATCGGTGTGAGAAGTCCAAGAGATGTGTTTTGTACAGCCTCCCGAAGGTCGCGTGAGAGCGTCAGCCCGAGTACGTTTTCCCGAAGGAACAGGCCGGCTATAAAGGCGCCCAGTATGGCGTGAAGTCCGGCGATTTCAGCCAGTTCTCCAAAGAGTACGGCAATGATCAGCACGAGCGTGAAATGGAACGTGCGACCGGTCAGGCCGGAACTTGTGAGCAGTCGCCCCACGTATGGAAACACCCTCATTCCAATCAGAATGGTCACTGCGAAAAAGGCGCCCGCTTTCAGCGCCACCAACGCCATGTCCCACACCGCGACGGTGCCGACATCAACGATGCCGAGAACCACCGAAAACACCAGGAGCGAGAGTATATCTGCAACCAGCGCACCCGCCATCATCACATGGGAAATACGCGTATCCAGTATGCTCAGATCGAGTAAAATTCGGGAGTTAACCGCAAGAGATGTCACTCCTGCCGAAATACCGGCGATCAATCCGACCGTACTGGATGCCCCAAACCAGACCACCACGAGATAGCCAAAAACGAATGGGACAAAGAAACCGCCGATAGCAGCGAGCACGCCTGCCCAGGATGCACGCGTCAATTCTCGCGGATCGATCTCCATCCCGATATAGAGCATCATCAGGAGAACACCTACTTCCGCGAGGATGCTTAGTGCGTCACTCCCATGAAGAATGCCCAGCAGCGGAGGGCCCAGAATAACCCCTACGACAAGTTCTCCCAGAACGGCAGGGAATCCCATGCGTGTGGCCGCCCAACCGGCAAGCCACGCAGCGAGTAACACGGAAAAGAGATTCAGATAGTCTAACTCCATACAAATGGGGCCGGGTGGCAGTGCGTCAGAAGGGTTCCGATGA
>CAYLHF010000058.1:0-11423 GCA_964383365.1 uncultured Rhodothermales bacterium
GCGGTGGCGGCGAAGGTTGTGAGTGCGAAAGCGATGGCGAAAAACTTGTTCATTGTCCTGTCCTCTATGGCGTGTTGTGCTGCTGTTGGCGTGTTGTGTTGAGAGGACTTGCAAGGGGTGTGCCGTCACGGATGGAGGAACCGGATGACGGACGAGGTGTCGCCACAATAGGCCTCAAAAAGCCGTGAATACGTCGATTTGCAGCCAGTTTTGGTTTGGCACAGTATCTACGACCCAGAAATATGCTGCGGAAAAGTGTTTCGACATCGAAACAGTGTCGCATCGACGACGCAACAGGTCCGTCGGCACCGTGAGCCGTAGCTACACATCCGGATGTAACTAACCGGATCATCATTTCGTCCATAGGGTCACGCAACGTCACGAGATATAATCCAGCCGGACATGCTGAAGAATTACATCAGAATCTCCATTCGTCACATCCGCCGCCACACCGGTTATGCGCTCATGAATATCGTCGGCCTGGCGGTCGGCCTAGCGGCATTCGTGATCGCTTTTCTCTTCGTTCAGCACGAATTGAGCTTTGAAAACGACATCTTGCGGGCAAACGATACGTACCGGACCAATCTGGATGCCCAGGTCATGGGACAAGCAATGCTCTCGACGAGTTCACCATCGCCGCTTGCTCGGACATTGAAGGACGAAGTTTCGGAAGTCGAAAAGGCATCCCGACTGGATGACTTCGGTACGACGTTGGTCGACGCCGGAGAGCGAAGATTCTACGAGTCGCAGTTTTTCATGGCCGACCCGGATCTCTTTGACATTTTCGACATCGAGCTTCTGGCAGGAAACACAAAAACCGCCATCGAAGAACCGAACACGGTCGTTATTACCGAGGCCATCGCCCGGAAGTACTTTTCGACGGCGGACGTGATTGGAAAGCGTCTCAAGGTCAATACGCGATATGACCTGGAAATAACGGGAATTCTGCCTCCGCCGCGGTCGAATTCTCATTTCCGGCCCGACATGATCGGATCGTTCGCGAGCCGATCAGATGCAAACAGTACGGTCTGGCTTAATAATTCATACTCGACGTATCTCAGGCTGGCTCCGGGTACGGATCCCTTGCGCGTCGAGTCCAGTCTGGTGGATCTGATCCGGAAGTATGTCGGTCCCGAAGTAGAGCAATTCATGGGGCAATCCTTTGACGATGCGCTCGCCGCCGGCCTTCGCTACCGAATGATTCTCGAATCCGTACCATCGATATATCTGCATTCGAAGGCAGATGATCAGATCGATAGCATAGGGAATATTCAGTACGTCTACATTCTGGCGATTATCGGTCTATTCGTCCTGCTGATAGCATGTATCAACTTCATGAACCTGACGACCGCAAGAGCGACGAGTCGGGCCAGGGAAGTCGGTATCCGAAAAGTCATGGGATCCGGTCGCATCCAGCTAATCAGACAGTTTCTCGGGGAGACCGTGATTCTAGCTCTTCTGTCGCTCGTCATTGCGATGGCGATCGTAGCGCTTGTTCTTCCCGCTTTTAATTCAATTGCGGGAACGTCGATCGAAGTACAGTGGTGGATTGCACCGGTCATTTTGCTGTCCGCCGTAGTAACCGGACTGCTCGCTGGTATTTACCCGGCCTTTGTGCTCTCCGGATTTCGCCCGGCGGTTGTCCTCAAGTCAGCCTCCGGGACCGGCGCTCGCCATTCCTGGCTAAGGAGTTCGCTCGTCGTGTTTCAATTCAGTATTTCGATTGCACTTCTGGTCGGGACTGGGGTGGTGTCCAGACAGCTCAATTTCCTCAAGAATCAAGATCTGGGTTTTGAAGAGGAGCAGGTTGTTGTGTTACCGATTCGAACGAAGGCGGGCGATGAGGGTTATGAAACGTTTCGCCAGGATCTGTTGGGGAATCAAGGTATCGTGACTGTAGCAGCCGGGGGGCTTATTCCTGGGCCTGATCATATCCACAACAACACGGCTTTTTCGTGGGAAGGCTCGGAGCCGGGGCAGTATGTTCTTGCGGGTACCGGAAATATATCACCGGATTATGTGAAGACGCTCGGGATGGAGGTCGTGGCGGGGCGTTCGTTTTCGTACGACCACCCGGCAGACACCGAAGGGTGGATGATCAACGAATCGGCGGCCTCCAAAATGGGATTCTCCGCGGAGGAGGCGGTCGGAAAAACGATTACCCGATCGCAGGCGAATGAGGACGGATCAGATCATGTCGGTCCGATTATAGGGGTGGTTCGCGACGCTCATTTTGAGAGTTTCCGGGTGAGCACACGTCCGTTGGTTTTCGCCGGGCGTCAGGACTACCGATATATCCCGGTTCGGATTCGACCGGAGCGAACGAGTGAGACGCTGGCATTCCTGAAGGAACGATGGAGCCAACTCGAACCCGAATTCGCATTTAGATACTTCTTTCTCGACGAGGAATTCCAGCAATTCTACGAGCAGGAGCAGCGATTAGGCACCATCGCCAGGGCATTTACAGGACTGGCTATCTTGATCGCGTGTCTGGGTCTCTTCGGCCTCGCTTCCTTTGTCACTGCCCAGCGAACCCGGGAAATCGGCGTCCGCAAGGTACTCGGAGCCAGCGTCCCCGGAATCGTCGCCCTGCTGTCGAGGGAATTCATTCTGTTGGTGCTACTTTCGTGTGTCGTCGCATTTCCGGCTGCCTGGTTCGTTATGAAGGAGTGGCTACAGGGATTTGCGTACGCTACTGATATTGGAGTCGCCGTCTTCGTTTACGCCGGCGTTTCGGCAGTACTCATCGCGTGGCTGACGGTGGCCTGGCAATCCATCCGAGCCGCGCTTTCCAATCCGATCGTCGCCTTGCGTTACGAGTAGCAACTTTCTCCGCTGCTCCGGGTCGTATCGACGCACACTCATTATATATGCCAAGATGCGTCCTTACTCACTCATCATCATTGTGTGTCTTCTATCAAGTCTCGGATGTGCCAACACGCGTCCTGATCTCTCCCGACACCCGACGGGCGTCATATTTGTTCGACTTGCAGGCGGGGATTTCGAGATGGGCGATACATTCGACCGAAAGAACCAGGATGCACTCCCATCGCGATTGATACATGTGGAGCCATTCTACCTGTCCACGTATGAGACGTCATTCGCCCAGTACGATATTTTTGCGAGAGCGACCGGGCATCCTCTACCTGCCCCGGATCTGGTCAAGAGGGGTGATCGTGCAGCCGGTGATATTTCATGGGAAGACGCTGTTGCCTATTGCAGTTGGCTGGGTGGGCGGTTGCCGACGGAAGAAGAGTGGGAATTTGCGGCGGCGGGAGGCGAACGGAAACAACGTTTCGCAGGTACCGATCGAATCGACGAGGCTGACACCCTGTTTCGTCACCTGCCAAATGCCCACGGCACATCGGGTTCGATCTATGAGGGAACTCCCAACGCGTTCGGCTTTCTCAATATGAGCGGAAACGTGGCCGAATGGATTGGGGACTATTACGAGTCCTATCCTGAACCATCTGAAGGTCCTGTCTGGTATGACCCGGCCACCCGACAGATCAGAATCGTCAGAGGCGGCGGGTTCTCCAGCAGTCTCGACGTCTTGCAGACCTTCTGGAGAGCGGGGACGCTGGTTTCCGTGCGCACTCCTACAATCGGAGTTCGCTGCGCGAGGTCATCAGAGTAGCACAGGCAATGGATGCTGAGTCCGGGTCGTAATAGTCACTCGGTTCGAGACGCGTCCGAGTGACCTGAGGTACCAATCACGACCCCACGTAAAGTTATACCTTACCTCCGTTTCCCATGTCTGCGAACGAATCGCAGGACGCCTGTAATAAACGTGAGAGGGTGGGGTGGGCAGCCCGGGACGAAGAGATCTATCGAAATATCATCAATACTACCGCGGGCGACAGCCGGGCTGTTGGCAAACACGCCTCCGGAAATTGAACAGGCCCCTGTCATTATTACCATTTTCGGGTCAGGTACAGCTTCATAACAGGTGAGAAAGGGGCCGAGCATGTTTCGAGTTAATGGCCCTGTCAGGACTATTCCGTCTGCATGACGAGGAGACGCAACAAATTCGATTCCGTACCGGGCCATGTCGAAGTTCACATTGCTGCAGGCACCCAGTTCCAATTCGCATCCATTACAGCCACCGGCAGATACCTGCCGCAATTTGAGAGATCCCCCGAATATGTCTTCGATTTCAGAACGAACCCCCGAATATTCAGGCCTATACGAAAAGGGTTTGCCATCGACCGCGTAGAGCGTATCCCGCCTTTCCGACGCGAGGTGATAATCGTTAGAAAAGTGGATCTTGTTTGTCGGGCAGACGGTCTCACATGCTCCACAGAATACGCAGGAACCCAGGTCGATCGATACCGGGTGGAGTGAAATAGCTTCGGTTGGGCAGACATCGAAACATCGAGAGCAGCCTTCTGAGCATGACGTTGAATCGATGTCAGGACGGCCGCGAAATCGATGTGTTAGAGTGACATCATCCACGTCGGCAATGGTCTGTCTGCCGTGCTGTTTCAGAATTTTGAGTGATTCAAACATGATCCTATCGCCTAGAGGTCGTGGCCGCAGTATGACAAATTGAAACTCTTATTGCATATCGGGAAATCCGATATTTCGTTATGTCTAATGGCTACCGTCTCGGCATGCCAGTTATGAAAACTCGGATCAACGATTTTATATCTCTCAAACTGACCGTCGGTACCCGTCACAGCCACGTGACATATTACGCCTCTCCATCCTTCGACCAGCGAGACAGCCAAGCTGTCAGGAGCTATGCATGGATATTCAAGCAGATACGCAGTATCCATGCTGTTGTCCAGATTCGTTTCTGGAACGCGGGGGTCTTGAGAGAGCATTTTTTTCACATAGGCAAACGATGCCTCCAACTCTAGACGACGTAGCTTTGCGCGTGCCAGTACATCCCCGGAATCCGTTGTGACGGGCGTATATGGTAGCACTCGATAGTAGAAAGAAGGGTGAGACAACCGGGCATCGCGTGTGATTCCGCACGAGCGAGCGACCATACCAACCGTCCCCAGTCGGAGTGCATCTTGCTTGGAAATAAAGCCCGTGTTTTCGAATCGATGGAGGAGACTCCTCTCATTGAAGATGGATCGGCAGGCCTCTCGAAGACGATGTTCGACATCGGAGAGGATGTCAGTGAGTCGTCGAATCTGAGTCCGCTTCAAACGGGTCGGATTCGTTCCAATTCGGATAAACGACCGTCCAGTTCGGCTGCCGCAGAGTTCCTGTTCGGCGTTGATGATCGGTGTTCGAAGTCCACCCAGAACAGCTGCGCCAAACTGAAAGCCAACATCGGCGCACATCGCGCTCAGGTCCCCGATATGCATGGCCATTCGCTCCAGTTCCAATCCCAACGTGCGGGTCCAGTCGGTATCCTCCGAGGCGTTAATACTCGAAAGAGATTCCATCACGGAAGCGAATGCTGCCGTGTGGCCGATTACGCTGTCACCGCTGATTGACTCGGCCAGGATCGTCTGTCGCAGTGGATTCCGGGTCCGGATCAGCGCCTGCTCGATGCCCCGATGCTGATATCCCAGTTGAACCTCCAGATGAAGGATACGCTCACCGTGACATTGAAAACGAAAATGGCCAGGCTCTATAATACCGGCATGAATAGGCCCGACTCCAACTTCATGAATCTCTTCGCTGTCAATCTGAAAAAACGGATACGTCTCGACTTCACTCTCCGCTCTTCGTTCAACTGAATATCGAATCGGTTTAGGCCACGGATGACCGGCGAAATTGAGGTCGAAGTCTTCGGCAAGTTCACGCTCGAAACGTTCGAAAGCCGGAAACTCCGCCGATAGCGCAGGCAGCGTCGATGGATTCGAGTGATCGACCCGGTGACGTAAGACACCAACGGTTCCGACTGCGCTCAAGGCCATGATGCAGAAGCACTCGGTATGACTGTCGGCACGGAGTCCGAAGTAAGCCAGAGGATACGTATCCTCTTCCTTCATGCACGTCTCGACGGTTGACCAAAAGACGTTATAGGAATGCAGGGGGATCTCTCCGCGAGAAATCAGACTCGTAAGACTTAAATCGACGATTTTCATAGTCAGTGGAGATTCCTGATCGCGATGTGGATCATCGAGTCAAGAAATTCGGGTCTATAAAATCCTAGTACTACGACAATTCCCAGAAGAGCGAACTGCATAAATGCTTCCATACGAGACGGCGCTGTTGTCGATATCGTCTTTGCCACCGGACGTCCCAAGAGTAGACCGAAGAAGCCAACACTGAGTACAGCCAGGATATAGAGCAGTAGTATCAGACACAGGACTGCGATCCAGACGTATCCGGCTTTGATAAATGCAGCAAACGTCATCAACTCGGTAAAGAAGAGTCCTCCGGGAGGTAACGCCACGATGCAGAAGAAGCCCAGCAGAAACAGTAGACCACCCAACGGATAAAGCCTCAGATAGCCTCTGTACTCCGTCATTTTCTTTGTACAGAAGAATCGGTAGATCTGTCCCGTCTGAAAAAAGAGACTGGACTTGGCAAACGCATGTAGCACCATGTGAAGGACAGCCGCGAATGGTCCCACTCCTCCCGATGCCAGTGCTATCATCGCAATCGCAGCATGTTCAACTGACGAATAAGCGAGTATCCGTTTGATATTCTGCACCCGGTTCAGATACACGGTCGCAACAATCAGGGACAACACGCCTGTGAGTATCAGGACATGATTCATCCAGAGCGTAAACGCTCCACCGGAAAAACTCTCGTAAAAGCGGAAAATTGCTACGAATCCAGCATTCATCAGGACACTCGAAAAAAGAGCGCTGACGGGCGACGGCGTAATATCCTTGGCATCGATATCAACACTAAACAGAGGGACCAACCCGATCTTTACGCTGAATCCACTGATGATCAGTACGAAACTAAGTTTTAACCAGGTGGTGTCCAGGCTGGCGGCGTGACTGCGGATGTCTTCGAAAAACAGGCTCGGAAATCCAGCCTCCTGCCCGGCGAACGCGACAAACAAGATGCCCCCGAAAGCAAGAGCGATTCCTACCGATGCGACAAAGAGGTATTTCCAGGTTGCTTCAAGTGCGAGTGCATCTCGATGATGATAGATCAGAATGGAAGCCATCAGTGTACTCGCGTCAAGAAACCCCCAGAGAGCGCCCGCGTGGGTCGTTACAAGTACACCGGCAACGACCGTCAGGAATAGAACGAGTGCCGCGTGATGGGTGACCGTAATACGTCTCTCGTCTTCCCGAGATCGGGAATAGACGATGCTATGGACGATTGCTGCGACAGTGATAATCGCCTGGACAAGCAGGAAGATGAAGGCCAATTCATCTACACGAAAGTAGTCGAATCTTGTCTCTCCAATGTGAAAACCAGCCCAAACGGTGAAGGCACCGAACAGGATTCCATATAAAGAGAGAACGACCTCCTGAATCCTTTGTCCAGGGGAGAGAAAGATCGCCAGCGCGATTAGCGGTGAGCCGATGAAAAATATTTCGATCATCTTGATTCCAACCAAGAGCCTCTTCGCAGGCGTACATCAATCATGAAGTCGCGAGAGTTTTTGGACCTCGACGTGGTGGAAGACATTCCCAATCTCATTGACGAACATACCCAGGGCGAGGACACTGGTAAAAATATCGAGAAGGATACCGGCATTGATGATAATAGGCATTTCACCTCCGACGGCTAAAGCCAGGAGGAAGAGACCGTTTTCCAGTACCATGAAGCCCATGACGTGTGTTATAATTTTGCGCCTGGTTACGATTATGAAAATGCCCGTATACACCGCAGATAGGGAGGCCGAGAAGTAAACCGCGTTGAACGCCGGGTTCGGCAATGAATACGCGAGCGAGTAACTGACCACGATTCCGGCGACTACCGCAATCAACGAGAGGAAGTTCGATATGTACGGCTCAGCCTCCCGGGTTATGTTATTCTTGGAGATAATCACCGTCAGGAAGTACGGAAGCACGAATGCCTTTATGACGAGCGTTTCCATCAGAATGAAAATCAGATTGGCCGTATTCAGCCCTTTGAGTTCGACCAGCGCGATCACGAAAAGCAATCCCCCCTGGATTGCTATCAGGCTGATGTACGACTTCAGTCGGCTTGAGATAGCGAAATAGACCAGCGTACTTGCGAACAGGGTGATAAAGACAGAATTCATGGGTCTGGATCAGGATTTACCGGATAACAGAAAAAGTAGGACACTAAAAAAGAGCAGCAGGGCTATTGCCGTCAGCGTCAGTATATACTGAGCGTTGTGTCTGAGCCGAAATCGCGCCTGGAACGACTCTGTCAACCCGATGGAAACGGCGACTCCGAATTCGACAGCTATAAAGAGGAGCGCGTTGGTCATGAGTGACCAGCCCGGTTGAATAAAGAGGTTTGCTATCAACGCGCCGTACATCCCGAATTTCAGCGCACCAGCAAGGTGAATCATCGCCAGGTCCGGACCGCTGTAGTCAAGAACCATAACCTCGTGGATCATTGTGAGTTCGAGATGAGTCTTTGGATCGTCGACCGGCATTCGACTGTTCTCTACCAGTGCGACCTGGACAAGCAGTAGCGTCGCGAGAACACCTACCAACCAAGCGATATCCTGGCCAAAATCTAGACCCGACAGGATACCATTCAGCGAAATATTACCCGAGAGTAGCGCGAGCGTGGAGAGGAGGATCAGAAATGCTGGTTCTGCCAGCATGGAGTACAGGGCCTCTCGATTGGCTCCCATACCTTCAAAGCTACTTCCCGTGTCCAGGGCCGCCAGTATCATCGCAAATTTCCCTACGGCGAGGATATAGGCGAAGAAGAGAAAGTCGCCACTGAATGAAAGTAGACCTGCTGATTTTCCGAATGGAACGATCAGACATGCCATTATGACGCTCGCAAGATAGATCGTCGGTGCCGTCCGGAGGATGATGCTCGACGTGTTACTGTAGACGGGCGACTTTCTTGTCAATCGCTTCAGGTCTCTGATGAACTGGAGCAATGGTGGACCTATCCGACCGCTTGAAAAACTCTTCGTTCGGGCAATTACGCCGTCGAAAAAGAGGGCCGAGAGCAGTATGAGAAAGGGAGTTACGAGACTCATCCCAGTACTCCGAAGAAAGTCAGTGTAAGAAGGAGTAGCATATACACGAAGGCATACAGCACGTAGTGATGTATGTGTCCGGTCTGAATGATTCCAATCCGTTGCAGCAGCAACGTGAGTTTTCGAACCGATGGGATCAAGACCTTGTGTTCTATCATGTCACGCGGGTGCGTAGCAAACGTCCGGTTTTTCGGAAAGAACTCTGATTTCTCAATCGCCTCAAAGCGTGTATCGATATCCACTACCGGCGCGGCCAGTTCTACCAGACCGCTTGCGTATGAACTGGCCGTATACTGCATACGCGGATTGGGTACTTCGTAGCCACACCCCCAGGTCGGTGCATATTTCTGTGCTCCGGCACGAACAACGTACCGTCTGATTAAGAAGACAGCGAATACGATCACTAAGAAAATAACCCCGGCCATTCCGACGTCAAGAAGGAAGGAGTTATCGACCATGAACGTGGATATTTCTGAGTGAGATAGCAGCGACGTTGCCGGGAGAACCAGTTGAACGGCTATGGCAGGAGCAAGACCTACCGCCAGTATGAGTGCCGCGACGACGTACATAGGCACCCTCATCGGGAGAGGCGCGTCGACTACTGTATCAGCAACTTTCGATCGGGGGGATCCGAGAAAGATGACGCCAAATGCCTTCGTGAAACAGAATACGGCCAACCCTCCGACGAGGGCGAGGCCGGTGACTCCAGCAAGCAGAATAACGGCGAGATCAACGGATGCCTTACCTAATGCCTGGATAAGCCCGGTATAGATAAGAATTTCCGAGATGAAGCCATTCAGTGGGGGTAGTCCGGAAATAGCGGCAGCACCGATCAGAAATAAACATGCCGTTTGCGGCATCTTCTGAATCAGTCCTCCGAGTCGCTCCAGGTTGAGCGTGTGAGTTCTGAATTGAATGCCACCGGCTGCATAGAAAAGCAGCGATTTGAACAGGGAATGGTTGAAAACGTGCAGCAATGCCCCCGCGAATGCCAGAGAACCGAGAATGGGAGCTTTCAATCCAAGGGCGACGACACCCAATCCCATTCCGATTCCAATAATACCTATGTTCTCGATGCTGTGGAAGGCCAGGAGTCTCTTGAGATCGTGCTGGATGATCGCGTAGATAACACCCAGAAGCGCCGACAAAATCGACAGAATGAGTAATGCGCTGCCGATGGCAATAAAATCTGCACGGAGATGCAAGATTACACGGAGCATGCCGTAGATGCCAAGTTTAATCATCACGCCGGACATGATGCCGGAGACGTGGGATGGAGCCGCAGGATGTGCGTGAGGAAGCCAGGTATGAAACGGAATGAAACCGGCCTTTATACCAAAACCCACAAAAAAAAGTAATGCCAGGGGCCAGTTCGTGTGCTGTGAGAAGTAGATCGTCAGCGATCTGAAATCCATCGGAAGTCCCGCTCCGTTCAAAACCAGAAATCCGAATAGAATGAGAAGTGCACCGATGTGCATCTGAACGAGGTATTTGATACCCGCTGACGTGGCGTCCCGGCTTTCCGAATCGAAAAGGACCAGGATGAAGCTGCTGACAGCCATGATCTCCCACACCAGTAGAAAAGCGAATACGCTCTGAAATACGGTGACCAGCACCATACTCAGGTGCAGCCAGGCCAGCGAGAAAAGATGAAGGCGCTGCTCCGTTACCGTCGCGTGGGTGTAGTGATCGAGATAACGAAGTGCAAAAATTTCCCCGGTTAAAACGGTGAAGTTGATGACGAGGATGAAAAAAGCGGAAAGTGCATCCACGTAAATGTCTAATCCGCTTCCCCAGAATGAAATGGGAATGGATATGCTAAACGCCGGTCCGCTCATCAACACACCGGCAGCGATCCATCCGGAAGTCATGGAAAAAAGCAGTCCATGACCGAGAATAAACCACGGAAGAGCCTTTCGCGGTACGCCGAAGAACGCGGCGGGAAGAAGAAGTACGACTATTGTTGATGCGATTAGCAAGTCCATCGCGGGGCCCTGAATGAAAGAACGACCTACCAACGGGTCACTCAAATATAGATTCCGATACTCCAGCGAATTTATGGTGCAGATCTATATCTGGAACTATCGGGAATTCAAACTCGCTCACACAAAGAACTGATCGAGATGGTGATGGAGGTGTTTGTACATAGCCTGACCTTTCTCGCTAAAGTCCGCCTTTCTCTCTCTCTATAGACCGCGTTACTCGTTCGGTGTACACACCTGTCGCAGGTATACAAAAATAGTCGGGGCGCCCCGGGGGGGCGCCCCGACTGAAACACGGGAGGTGGTACTCTCCGGGTGTGCAACCCATCGTTAGTTTTTCGTGATCGTATAGGTCTCTGTGGGGCTGAGATCTC
>CAYLHF010000059.1:0-11376 GCA_964383365.1 uncultured Rhodothermales bacterium
TCGCTCAGGATCGTGATGGATTTCTTGCGCTCGATACGCTGCCTGCACTCGCGCTCTTTACACGCGGGCACATGTCGTATGAGATCGACCGCACCAATACCGAACCATCCATCGCAGAGATGACCACGAAGGCACTCGAGTTACTCGGCGGCGCAGACAAACCATTCTTCATCATGATCGAAGCCGGACGAATTGATCATGCCGGACACTCAGACGATCCCGCCACCCACCTTCGTGAGGTTTTGGCGTATGACGAGGCCATGCGGGCCGCTGTTGAATTCGCCCGCAAAGACGGAAAAACACTCATTGTCGGTACCTCCGACCACGAGACCGGCGGATTGGCGCTCGGAAAAAGGTCCCCCCTGCCAACCCACGGATACGTTTACAACCCCGAGAGGCTTTCCGGGGTCACATCCTCTTTCGAAAGACTTTCAAGAGATATGATGGCAGAAGGAATGCGCGGGGCTACCAATAAGGAATTAATCGAGTGGTTCAGGAGTCAGATTCGAACCCGTTTTCAGATACAGGGACTTCCGGAACGGACCGCCACTGCCCTGTCTGTTGGTATGGACACCCTGCGCGCGACAAGAAAGGGCGATTTGATTCTCGACACCATGTACCGATTCCTCAGCGACTCGACATCGGCCCATGCCAACATTGGATGGTCCACGAGCGGCCATACCGCAGTCGATGTACCCCTCTTTGCCTTCGGTCCCGGATCGGGACAATTCAGCGGTACGCTCGACAATACACAGATGGCGATCCGTCTGGCTGAACTCATGCATGTGGACCTGGCCGCCGAGACAGCGCGATTGCGTGCTGAATGAGATCCAGAGAATTCGTATCGACCGCTTTTCAGTCGACGGTTGGCTGCCTTTTGTTGTCGAAGTGGCCTATGCCGTCGGGTTCAAGACCACCTCATATTTTGCCCGGGTCTACCGATTGGCGTATGGTCGATTACCTGGAAACGTGGCATCAGACGTGTCTTCTCGGACTATTCCATCCTCAGTGCATCCGCCGGGTTGGCGAGGGCAGCGCGGACGGACTGATACCCCACCGTCGCGTACGTAATGGCAATCACACCTGCGGCGGCCGTCACGAAGATCCCTGCCCCCATTTCCGTGTGATAGGCGAACGTGTCGAGCCAATTCTGTAACAGGAGCCACGACACGGGTGTGGCGACGAAGAAGGCAATGAGCACCAGGAGTACGAACTCTCTCGAAAGCAAGCCGACGACGCCGGGTACGCTTGCCCCCAACACTTTCCGGATACCGATCTCTTTTGTGCGGCGCTCGGCGGTAAAGGAGGCGAGCCCGAAAAGACCCAGGCAGGCGATGAAGATCGCGAGCCCGGTGAACCAGCGCGAGAGTGTCCCGATCATGATTTCGCTACGATACGTTTTTTCGAACGAGTCGTCAACAAACGTATACTCGTACGGGTAGAGAGGATTAAACTCCCGGAAGACTTTTTCGAAGGCGGCGAGCGCCTCTTTGGTCTGTCCGGGTTTCGGGCGAACAAAGGTTAACCAGGCATTTTCGGGCGCGAGCCGCATAACGAGCGGATCGATCTTGGCGTGCAAGTCTGCGAAATGGAAATTCTTGACTACGCCGATGATCTGTCCCGTCCTTCCCCACACTGTCACCTCCTGCCCGATCGGATCCTTGAATCCCATCGCCGTGGCCGCAGCCTCGTTGATGATGACGTTGAGCGAATCGGTCCCGAAGTCACGAGAGAAGTCCCGCCCGGCCGCGAGATCCATTTTCATCGTCCTGACAAAATCGTGACTTGTCTGTAGAATGGAATAGAGTGTCATGTCGTCTTTATCCCGTCCATCCCACTTGACACCCCACGCCGTAGAACTGCCGACAAAAAGCGGACTGTTCGTCGCAGACGTAACCGCCTCGATCGACGGCTCGCGCATAAGACGAGCCACGTAGCTATCGTAATGCTCTTTCATCGGTCCCTCGAGTTGCGCAGAAAAGACGTCCTGACGGTCGAGTCCCAGATTTTTCGTCCGGATATAGTCGATTTGATTGTAGACGGCAAATGAACCAACGATCAGGATGATCGACAGAGTGAATTGAACGATTACCAGTCCGCGCCGCAGATTGGCTCCCCGTGCCGCTCCCTGACTATTTCCACGCAGAACACCGATAACAGAGAAAGCCGACAGATAGATGGCCGGATAGATCCCGGCGATGAGTCCGGTTACGAGGGCGATACCCACAAATTCCAGCCAGGTAGTGGCCGGGACAGCAGTGAGTGTGATCGCTTTATCGACCAGGCTATTAAAACCGGGTAGAAGCAGCGCAACACCCACAGCGGCGAGCACGAGGGCAAATAAAGATGTCATCACAGACTCTCCCAGAAACTGTCCGGCCAGTCGGCGACGATCGGATCCGAACGTCTTCCGGATGCCGACTTCGAGACTCCGCTGCGCCGAACGCGCCGTCGAGAGATTCATGAAGTTGATCGCTGCGATGAGCAAGACAAAGATGCCGACAAGGGTGAACAGGTTGATGATGTCTATGCGTCCGCCAACGAGTACCCCTTTCTCGAAATTCGACCGTAAATACACGTCGGTGTACGGCTGGAGGAAGAGCACGTCGAGTGAGGAATCGGTGTGATCCTGAATGATCAGCCGGATTTTGGAGGATACGTTCGTAGCACTCGCCCCAGGCGCAAGCGCGACAAGCATCCGCAGCCCGTTATTTCCCCAGTCGTCGATCCAATCATTTCGGGCCTGGAACTCCTGCATCGCAAGCGCAAAATCGAATTTCATTGTTGCCTGTTCCGGGATGTCGTCGAACACACCCGTCACGGTCACATCGAGCCTGTTTTCGAGTGTCATCGTCTCGCCCAGGACACGGAGCGCACCGTCTTCATCAGTCTCTCCTGCCGCGTACATTTCCGAAAAGTATTTGCGCGCCATCGTGTTGGAGATGACCACCGCATCGGGCCGGTCGAGCGCAGATTCTGGATCTCCCGACAAAAAATGATGCTTCAGGATCCTGAAGATATCGCTCCCGAAGTGCCTCCCGTCTTCTCTGAAAGTGATATCTCCCCTCAGAAAAGACATGCTCTCCTGCCAGGTCATAAGTGCCGCGTATCTGATTTCCGGATACTCTTCGTCGAGAACGTCGTCGAGCTTGGCCGTTACCGCCGGCCACGTGAATATCTGCTCCGGACCATAAGTGGCCGTCCGCATCACCCGATAGACATCTTCTACCCCCTCGTAGTGTCGATCGTATGACAACTCGTCCTGCACCCAGACCAGAATAAAGAAACTGGCCACAAAGCCGACGGCGAGGCCCAGGATATTGATGACGGAATACGACGCGTGGCGGCGCATGCTTCGGATGGCCGTCTTGAGATAGTTTCTGAGCATGGTCTGCGGTGAGATTGGGTCGATCCCCGCCCTTCGGGAGAGGAACCCCGATGGACGGCTACACCATAGACCACTCCACGCCCGAAATCGTTGGCACGGGAGGTATGCATCCCTGTACCAGGTGTTTCTGGAAACGAATCTCAGGAAGAGACCGCGTCAGGCCGACACCGTTATCGCCTCAGCGCTTCACGCGCGTCCGCAACGCCTTCCAGCGCTGCATCACATCCGTAGCCTGGGCCCTGGCTTTTTCGATCTCCGCCACCTGACGCTCGGTCGCTCCGACTTCAGCGGCCTGTATGGCCATGGCTGCGCGCATCAGGCGCTCGCTTGCCCCGTTCAGCGTGGGCGGACCTGCTGGCGCTCGGCGCCGGAAACGCCGGCGACCGGAGGGACGAGGTGCTGGTGCCAGGGCCTCGACCTCCGCCTTAAGATCGGAGTCTGAAAGATGCTCGGCCATCGCTCGTGCTTCCTCATAGGCGGCATGTGAGGCGACGGCATCATCGTACATCTCGCGCGAGAGTCTGGCGACGTACTGGAGTTCTACCGAGGACGTCTTCACGCGCGGGTCCAGACGAAGCGTGAGCGATTGGTCATACTGTCGGCCATCAGCGGTGAGCCGAATCGTGTATTCTCCGGGCGGTGCCCAGGGAGCTTGCACGGCGGGAAACGTATGGCCCGGTACAGCGCCGGTGGCACCCCCACCCGCACGGGGCTCCTCGCCAAGCGGTTCCAAATGGAGGTCCCAGGAAAAACGGTGCATCCCCTTCGCGGTCGAAAGCACCATCTGTGGTGCCGGCCAGTATAGAGGCACCCTGCAGTTTGGAGCAGTCGGAGTCTCCCGGCAGATCTGGTCGTACCCCTCGGGATCGAGCGCAGGGTCGGGCTCAAGCACCGGATCGTCGCTGGAGAGAGAACGGATTACGCTCCCCCGCGCATCCAGGATATCCATCGTTATCGGACCCGCCACATCTCGGGCCAGGTAGTAGTCTATGAGTCCTCCGGGAGGAGGGTTCTCTCCGTGAGGTAGTTCCGGAGTCCACTCCGTGGCATGGTTCATGCCGAAGCGCACTCTAACGGCGGTGGCCGGTTTGAAAAGGAACACGTCTGCCGTGGCCTGCGCCTCGGCCAGTTGACGTAGTGGGGTCACGTTGTCCAGGACCCAGAAGCCTCGTCCGTGGGTGCCGGCCACGAGGTCGGAGCACAGACACGTGTCGTCGTCCTTCACCTGGATATCGCGCACAGATGTTGCCGGCATGTTCAGCCTCAGCGACTGCCAGTTCCCGCCATCGTCGATGGAGAACCACACCTGCGTCTCCGTAGCCGCGTAGAGCAATCCCGGTTTTCGCGGATCCTCACGAATGGAGTTGGCGACGGCTCCGGATGCCAGCCCCGTATTGATCTCTGTCCAGCTCCTGCCACCATCATGGGTACGCCAGAAGTGCGGATTCATGTCGTCTATCCGCATCGTGTTGGCCGCCGCATACGCAGTACCCTTGTCGAAGTGGCCGGCCTCAATATTGAAAATCCGGGTCCAGGGCTTGATCGCTGGCGGGGTCACATCGGTCCAGTTGACGCCTCCGTCCATGGTCACCTGAATGTTGCCGTCGTCCGTACCCGCCCAGATCACATTCACATCGAAAGGCGAGGGGGACAGAGCGGTGATGGTCCCCTGAGCGCTCACGGTTACCGATTCGGCGTACCTACCAGCGCTTTCCGGTACGCTCCACGTGGGCCGCGACAGGTCGGGGCTGATTCGGGTCCAGCTCGTTCCGCGGTCCCGTGTTTTCCATACAACATTGGACGTGTAAAATAAGAGGTCCGGGTCCAACGGAGACCACTGGAGGGGCATGGTGCGGACGTCCCGGTTGAAGGGCCCACCGCGCGGACCCATATCGGGGCCTACGCTGTTGGTCTGGCCGGTTCTTCGGTCGTAGCGGCTCACGTCGCTCCGGCTGCTACCAAAGACGATGTCCGGATCTCTGGGATCCGGTGCGGCGATGCCGTATTCCTGAATATTGACCGGGTGCCAGTCATGAAACGTGATCATGCCGTCATCGGAGCGGCTTGCAACACACGCCGATCCTGAATCCTGCTGACCACCGCACAGACGGTACGGGAAGTCGTTGTCGGCGGTCACATGATACATGGCGGCCGTAGGCTGGGTGTACCAATTGCTCCACGACTTGCCCCGGTTGGCCGACACTACCGCGCCCTGGTCGGACACGGTGAGGATGATATCGGGGTTGTTCGGATTGATCCAGATCTTCTGGTAGTCGTCTCCCCCGTACGCGCCTCGCACCGCAGTCCAGTGAACGCCGCCGTCGTCGCTGCGCCACATAACCACCGTAGCGCTATAAATCACGTTTTCGTTCTGTGGATCGACGGTAATGGTGGGTAAATCGCCGCCTCCAATACGAGCCAGTGGCCGTGTGTCGACGTGGGCCGTAGCCGCACCCATGGGACCCTCGGGAACGTTCACCGGAGTCCAATGCTCACCGGCATCTGTGGATTTGTAGAACCCCACGACTCCGGTCGTGCTTTTCGGTTCTTCCCCTTTCCTGGTCCCCGCCACGACAGCGTAGAGAAGACGCGGATTCGTCGGTGCCACGGCCAGATTGGCCTGGATGACGTTGGGGAGTCCCTCGGAGATGGGGTTCCATGTAGTTCCGCCGTCCGTAGACTTGAAGATTCCGGTACTCGTGCTGCCAAAGGCGCGGCTCTCCCTGAAGCCCTCCTGCTGGGGCCAGAGCGTAGCATAGAGTGTATTGGGATCGACGGGGTCCATAAGAAGATCATTGGCACTGGTGTACTCGTCGCGGTAGAGCACCTTTTCGAAGGTCTGACCGCCGTCAAGCGATCGGTAGACTCCGCGCTCGGTATTGGGGCCATACGGGTGACCCAGAACGGCGACGAACAGTCGGTCCGGATTCCCGGGGTCCACCACTACATCGGCAATCATCTGGCTGTCACGTAGTCCAAGGTGTGTCCACGTCTCTCCGGCATCGACGGACTTGTACATTCCATCACCCGTAGACAGGTCGGGGCGGATGATCCCTCCACCACTCCCGACATATATAATATTCGGATTCGACGGGGCGACGGCAATGGCACCGATGGAACTTGTCGACTGGCGATCAAAAATAGGTTCCCAGTTGGAGCCGTAATCGGTGGAGCGCCAGACACCGCCATTGTCGAAGCCAATGTAGAAGACGTTTGGCTGTCCGGGGATACCGTCGAGTGCCCGCGCGCGTCCGGCCCGCGTGGGTCCGATCGAGCGCCAATGCAGATCGCCGGAAAGATCCGGAGATTGCGCGACGGACGAGGTGGCCGAGGCCCCGATAAGGGCGGTAATTACGAGAATGAAGCGGATGGTCATGGTGCGCATGAAAGGTGCCTCCTTAAGACTTTACGTCCAAAACATTGTCCGATAGATACGAAATATCCTTCAATTCTAACCCAGTACCTGCGCCAGCCTTCCGGCGAGCAGGATGCCTGTCGTGAGCAAGAGGAAGAGATCGATTTCTCGCCATTTCCCCGTAAGGATTTTCAGCAGGATGTACGCGCTGAATCCATAGAGCATGCCCTGATCGATCGAAAACGTGATCGACATCGCGGCAATGAGCACGATGAAGGCGAGCTTCTCAGCCATATCGTACGAGGCGATGTTTCGCGCGGGTGCCATCATGAGAATGCCGACGAAGATGAGTGCGGCCGACGTTGCCACGGTAGGGATCACCTCGATAACGGGGGCGAAGAGAAGCATGGGAAGCAGGAACGCCGCGACAACTATCGCCGTCAGGCCCGTGCGTCCTCCCTCCCTCACTCCGGCAGCGGATTCCACGTAGGTCGTAATACTGCTCGTCCCGAAAACAGAACCCAGCATCGTACCAATCCCGTCCGCCATGAGCGCCTGTTTCATTTTCGGGAGTCGCCCATCGGCCCCCATCAACTTCGTGTTCGTCGTAACGCCGATAAACGTCCCCGTACTGGAGAAGAAATCGAGCATGAAGAAAGCCACAATCACGCTCCAGTACTCGGGCCGTAGCGCCGAGACCAGATCCATCTTCAGAAATGCATCAAACATGCCCTCCGGCATCGAGATAATGGATTCCGGGGGCTTTGAGATCCCCACTCCGATCGAGACCGCCGTAATCACTCCCATACCGATAAGTATAGAGCCGGGTATCTTTCGGTGATGCAGAAGGGCGATTCCGAGCGTGCCGGCAGCAAGAAGAGCCACGTCCAATCCCGAAGCGCCTCCGAACCCCACATACGATAAACCCGAATACTCAAGAATTCCCGCCGTTCTCAGGCCAATAAGAGCAATGAAGAGACCGATGCCGACAGCGATACCATTGCGCAGAGGAATCGGAATCGATTCGATAACCCGCGATCGAAGACTTGTCAGGGTGAAGATGCAGAAGAGTACACCGGATATGAATACGATCCCGAGTGCGGTCTGCCACGAGGCCCCCGCGACCTGTACTACGTAATAGGCAAAGTAGGCATTGATCCCCATCCCCGGTGCCAGGGCGAAGGGCTTGTTGGCCCACAGACCCATAACTATGCATGCGATAGCGGAGCAAACGACGGTAGCGAAGAAAACAGCTCCGTACGGAACACCTGCTTCCGACAGGATCGCCGGATTCACCGCCAGAATGTAGGCGAGGGCGACGAACGTGGTTGCCCCGGCGAGTATCTCGGTACGCACCGAGCTGCCGTGCTGCGTTAGGTGAAAGTGTTCATCGAGGTGGGTGTGGAGTCGTTGCATTGGATCTATTCCGTCTCGTTCTACGCCCTAGTCACCGTACCGGCGCATATCCTCCGGCGACGCCGGTCTTCGAAAACACGACCTGCCAGACCTGCATCATCCGCGCCCGGAAGGCTCCAGCTGAGGCCAGTAGAAAATAGCGCCACATGCGATGAAAAGTCTCTCCATACCGGTCACAAAGTTCTTCCCTTCCAGCTACGAAATTGGCGTTCCAGGCATTGAGAGAACGTATTTGTGCCAGTAAACACACTGTTGTACTCAAAAATGTCGGATTTCGCGGTTACAACTTCATGTTTGCGGTCTCCATACAAGATAATCGCCACCGACCGAGGATCATGCGAACAAGAGTCCATGCCGTGGTTCAAACGTGGAAAAGATGACTCCAATTTGTAGTACGGTGCGACAATAGGTGATATTATGATAATACATTGTCGTATATTATATTAACCGTATCGATATGGAATTTGTCGAATCGAAGCGTTTCAGTAGACGACGTAAGAAGAGACTCGACTTTGGTGCCGAACTAGAGATGCATGAAATACTGCGGCAGAATCCGTACAAAGGAACGCTTGAAAAAGGCACCGGCGGATTCAGAAAGATTCGCGTTGCCACAAATGAAAAAGGGAAAAGCGGGAGTGTCCGAGTTATCTATTATTTCCTGGTTAGGCAAGATCAGGTATTACTCTACGACCTTTTTGAAAAGAGCGAAAAGAGCAGTCTGACTGACCAGGAAAAGAAAGAAATGAAGTTAGTGGCATCAGTGCTCAAATCCATTTACTGATAACCGAACGATGGCCGGCTCGAAGAACAACGACAGGACTACTGATCCACAGAAGATGAATCTTCTCCCTGCAGATGTTCGCAGCGCCGTTTCTTACATCAAGAATGGTAGCCCCATTCCGTCGAGAGTTACCACGTATACCGGGAATATTCGAGTTAGCGTCGTCGAAAATGGGGCGACTACTTGGTCGCTGACCGAGGCCTTGGACGATCTACGTGATATCGATCTTAAATCTTGCTCTTCGTGGTCTGATATTGTGCGAACGACCATGAAAGTGCTTGGACAGGGCGATAAAGGATTCGCACAACTTATAGGGATTCCTGTTGCCACCATTCGAGCATGGAAACAGGGGTATCGTGAACCTCGCGGACCGGGTCGGCGACTCCTTGAGGTATCGCTCCGATATCCAGTTATTCTGAAGGATGTAGTCCGAGATTCTCTTCAAGCACAGCGCCTTTCGGCGTGAACGGTGGCCTCCACTTCACGACTCAATCTCTGACGTGCCTCAGCAAGCGCGTTCCCTGCGTCACCGTACCGGCGCATATCCTCCGGCGACGCCGGTCTTCGAAAACACGACCTGCCAGCCCCGATACGCGACTGCGATTACACCCCAGGCCAGACCCAGACAAACCCCTCCCAGTACCGTACCTCGCCACGGAAATGGAAGGGATCTCGACAGGACAATCATGACAATTACGAACGTGGTGATCACCCAGCTTCGTAGGAGCTTGGGCCGCGGCGCCCCGAAGAGACCCATGCAGAAAAGGGGCGCGAAAAAGCCGTTCAGATGCGAGGGTTCGTGCAGCAGCATTCTCGCCCTCTCAGCGAATTTTGGTGCGTAGACCCGCTGGAACAGGAAATATCCCTTGCCAGCGCCAAAAGCGACGAAAAATACAGCCATTGCAGAAATCTGTATTCCAGTCAGTGGGTGATTGATCGTCTCGAGGGCGATTGGCACCATCCGGACCAATCCGCGCGTCAGGAGGAGGATAAACCCGAGGACGCCCCACACGGCATAGAACGTACCGAAGGACGTGGGATGGATCGTTTCGGATCGAACGATTTCTGTCGGCTGAGACATGGAATATCTGGTTGCTCGAATCGCCAAACGAATCGCTCCGGAGGATGTTCTCATCCTTTGGTGATCACCGGACGGATTAGCCCCCCGATGACACCTGTCGTTGAAAACACGATCTGCCAGCCTGCATCGTGCGGGCCCGGAACGAACCGGCTCCCGGGAGCAGGAAATATCGCCAGAGCCGGTAGCATGTGTCGTCGTAGGTTCCGCGCAGATCCTCCCATGCAGCTTCGAAATTGGCGTTCCTGGCCATGCGTGTGGGGTCGTAGTCCACTCGTAAATACACAGGTAGGACATCTCGCACGGAACGAATACATTCATCCAGAAAAACAGGAACGTCTCATGGCAAATACCTTCTTCTATCCTGAAATAGAGCCCTACGAAACGGGGACACTCGCCGTGGAACCACCACACGTTCTGTACTTCGAACAGTGCGGTAATCCGGGCGGTGTGCCCATTCTGTTTTTGCACGGAGGACCGGGCGCCGCATGCTCGGTGACTGACCGTCGATTTTTCGATCCGAGTTTCTTCCGGATCATTCTTTTCGATCAGCGAGGATGTGGCCGGTCGACGCCGGTCGGGGAGCTCGAAAACAACTCGATCGACGATCTGGTTGCAGACATCGAAGAGCTACGTGCGACGCTGGGGATAGATAAATGGCACGTTTTCGGGGGCTCTTGGGGAAGCACCCTCAGCCTGTACTATGCCCAGCAGCATCCGGACCGCTGCCTGAGTCTTACGCTTCGCGGAATATGGCTCCTGCGAGACGAAGAGATCAGATGGTGGCTATACGATATCGGATTCATTCAACCCGAACTGTGGGCTGAGTTCGCAGGGTTTCTTCCGGAGAACGAACGAGGTGATCTACTGGAAGGGTACTGGAAACGTCTCACAGGTTCCGATGAGGACGAGGCGATGGCCGCTGCGAAGGCCTGGAGCGTCTACGAAGGTGCTGCCTGCACGCTCCAACCGAATCCTACGTTCGCTTCCCATTTCGAAGATCCGGGTATCGCCTGGAGTATGTCCCGTCTGGAAGCACACTATTTCCGGAATGTGCGTTTTGAGCCTCACGACCTCCTTCTGAGGCGCGCAGAGGTACTTCGGAGTATTCCAGGTTTTATCGTCCACGGGCGCTACGATATCGTCTGCCCGGTGAAGAATGCGCTCGATCTTTCGCACGTTTGGCCCGAAGCGTCACTGGTCATCATTCCAGATGCCGGCCACTCGTCGCACGAGCCGGGGATCACCAAAGCGCTCGTCTCGGCTACGGATCGCATTCGGGACACAGGAAGCCCGGTGTTACGCTGACAGGATTCCTGATTCTCTTATTATCCGCACTCAGGCCTCACCTTCCCCTG
>CAYLHF010000060.1:0-11361 GCA_964383365.1 uncultured Rhodothermales bacterium
CAGAGCTGCCGACTCATAATCGGTAGGTCGTAGGTTCAAGTCCTACCGGGCCCACCCAGCAAAGCCCCATCGGCCCTCCGGTCGGTGGGGCTTTGGCGTATCGGACCCACGACCTCATCCAGAACGAAGGGCACTTCCCCTGCTAGCCGCAGGTCGAACGGGCGAGAAAGGCAGGTTTTCGAGGGGGGAATCAACCGAACTCCCATGCTCCTCACAGGCATCAGCGATTGTGGGGAATGGTCCTACGCTGAGACGGGTATTTTCCCTGATGGCCATTTAGTGTGTACTCCGGTAATTAACCACGTCCTCTCGGTTGAGACAGGCCTTTTAAAATCGTCTGGCTTAAAGAGTGGATCAGATTTGTGACCACGGACCTCCCGCTACATTCCGCCGTCTCTTATGCATGAACTTGCAATCGCACAGGGTATTCTCGACTCCGTCCTCACGGAACGTGCTCGCCGCAACCTCGCGCAGATTGACGAAATCGGAGTCCAGATTGGTGATCTAAGTGGGGTCTTTGCCGATGCACTTCAGTTCAGTTTTGATGCCATTCGGATGGGAACGCCCCTGGAGAACAGTCAACTCGTCATTGAAAAAGTACCGACTAGAGTCCGGTGCTCTAACTGCGACAGCGAATCGGAAGTCAAGCATTTTCTTTTCATCTGTCCCAGGTGTAGTTCGACGAGCGTCAGCGTGATGAGTGGATACGAATTGGAAATTGCTTACCTGGATATACCCGACTCCGAAGAAGCCAGTCTACTCACTCAAACCATGACGACGTCCAATGGCTGAGCGCATTGAACTGAAGAAAAAAGTGCTGTCCGAAAATGATCGCCTGGCGGAACAGATCAGAGGTACGCTAAACGCCCGTCAGATTGCTTCATTCAATCTGGTAAGCTCGCCCGGATCGGGCAAGACGAGTCTTCTCGAACGTACGCTCGAGCATCTCCGAAAAGAAGTGAAAATGGCCCTTATCGCGGGTGATGTTCAGACGGAGAATGATGCCGACCGGTTGCTCCGAGCGGGTGGAGACCGTGTCAAGCCGCTCGTCACCGGTGGTTCGTGTCATCTGGATGCCAAAATGATCGCCAACGTATTACCCGAAATACCGCTCGAAGATCTGGATATTCTTTTCATTGAAAACGTCGGTAATCTCGTCTGTCCGTCGGGATTCGATCTGGGAGAAGACCTGAAAATCGTCCTTATCAGCACTGCAGAGGGGGACGATAAACCGCTGAAGTATCCATCCATGTTTCGTCGCTCGTCGGTCATGGTTATCAACAAGATCGACCTGTTGGACATGGTTGATTTCAGCATGGAGGCGGTTCGGTCAAATGCACAATCGATCAACCCTGATCTCACGATTTTCGAAGTCTCGTGTCGAACCGGTGAGGGTCTGGATGAATGGTTTGATTGGCTTAGACATAGCGTCAAGAGGCAATCAAGAAAGGAAGTTGTAGTCGTTTAACCCCACCGATTTGGTACCGCTCACTGACACCATTCAGATTCGTCAAACGATCCGTATACACGGCATCGTACAGGGCGTTGGGTTCAGGCCATTTATATACCGCCTGGCCACACGGTTCGGACTCTCCGGCAGTGTCTCGAACGACAGTGAAGGGGTCCTCATTGAAGCCGAGGGATCGCCGGACACAGTCGAAGCCTTCGTATCTGAAATCAAGACGAGTGCTCCACCGCAGTCGCTCATCCAGAGCATCGTTATCGAAAGGACCCGGACCCGGGGTGACACCGCGTTCGTGATTGATCGGAGTGAGAAGTGCGGGGCTCCCGATACGATGATCTCACCAGACATTGGAACGTGCACCGACTGCCAAACCGAGCTTTTTGACGTACTCGATCGGCGGTATGGTTACCCGTTCATCAATTGTACGAACTGTGGACCGCGATACACGATCCTGCATCAAATTCCGTACGACCGGCCGAACACGTCAATGGCTGCCTTCGACCTTTGCCCGGCGTGTCGGCGCGAGTACGAAAATCCTGAAAACCGGCGCCTCCACGCCCAACCAAACGCGTGTCCGGTTTGCGGCCCCCGGCTATCGCTCGTCGAAAACACCGGAGAATCCATTCGCGTCGATGATCCTGTCTCCGCACTATTGAATCGCATCGCTCAAGGCCAGGTCGCCGCCATTCGCGGCCTCGGTGGCTTTCATCTTGCGGTCGATCCATTCAACGAACAGGCTGTCGCCACGCTGAGAAATCGAAAAGGACGACGCGACAAACCGTTTGCGCTGATGGCAGATCATGCCCGGACGATCCGCAAATACTGTCACGTATCTGCCGATGAGGAAGCCTTGCTATCTTCGCCGGCTCGTCCGATTGTTCTCCTTGAGAAACAGTCCGAATGCATGATCGCTCCGTCGGTGGCTCCCGGTCAGCATTGCCTCGGTTTCATGCTGCCGTACACACCGCTTCACCATCTGCTGTTGGAACGAGGCGGCGTACTGGTCATGACCAGCGCTAATCGCGCCGAGGAACCCATTGCCATCGGAAACGAGGAAGCTCTTGACCGACTCTCGGACGTGGCCGATGTGTTCCTGTTACACGATCGGGAAATTCTACAGCGGTGCGATGACTCGGTCGTGAGGTTTATCGGTGATTCGATGCGACCCATTCGCAGATCCCGTGGTTTTGTGCCGGCGCCCGTGCGCCTGCCGGTGAACAGCTCTTCCCAGCTACTCGCCACGGGGGGAGAGCTGAAAAATACTATCGCGCTCTGCCGGCAGGACAATGTCTTTCTGAGCCAACATATCGGTGACCTGGACAATACGGCTGCGTTCAGATTCTTCGAAGACACGATCGAGCATCTTTCTTCCATTCTCGATATCAGTCCGGACATCATCGTCTGCGATTTACACCCGGAGTACCTGTCGTCGAAGTGGGCTCGAAAACGTTCCGAGAAGGTCATTGAGGTTCAGCATCATCATGCCCATCTGGCGTCGGTCATGGCGGAGAATGGAGTGACCGATACCACCATCGGCATCATATTGGACGGGACGGGATACGGTACAGATGGTACCATTTGGGGTGGCGAAGTACTGGTGGGGAATCTCACTTCATTCTATCGGTATGCCCACCTGGAGCACCTGCGTCTTCCAGGTGGAGAGACAGCCATCCGGGAACCGTGGCGTCTGGCCCTGGCAGCACTGATCCGGGAGTATGGTCGCGAGGCGACAACCATGGACTTACCTGTCCTGCGCGAACAGACGCTGTCCAGCCGGGAAGTGATTGCGCAGATGATGGAGCGTGGGATCAACTCGCCGAAAACATCCAGTGCGGGACGCTTATTCGATACCGTTGCCGCGCTGGTCGGAGTCCGGTCGACCATCAGTTACGAAGCACAAGCAGCCATCGAACTTGAATCCGTTGCCCGGTGTTTTGATGAGGAAGCATATCGCTTGACCGACGATGATGAGTCCGACCGAAAGGTTCTTTCGACGTCATCACTGATTCAATCTGTTGTTCGCGACGTGCTGGGTGGCGTTGAACCCGGTCGTATTTCTGCCAGATTCCATCGCTCCGTCGCCGAGCTTTTTCTGATGGTCGCCTGTCGGGCGCGGACCTGCTATGGAGTCAATAGAGTCGGACTGAGTGGCGGCGTTTTCCAGAACGTGCTGCTTTTCAACCTTCTGACGTCGCTCCTGTCAGATAACGGATTTCAGATACTTACCCACCGAAAGGTACCCGCCAACGACGGAGGACTCGCCTACGGACAGGCCGCCGTAGCCGCCGCCATCATATCTAAACGAGGACAATAATCATGTGTCTCGCTATTCCAGGTAAAATCGTTGACACGTATGACCAGGATGGTCTGAAGATGGGGACCGTAGACTACTCTGGAACGAAGAATACGGCGTGCCTCGCTTACGTAGAGGAGGCTGCCGAGGGAGATTACGTTCTCGTTCATGCCGGGTTCGCCATCAATATCCTGGACGAAGAAGAGGCCCGGAAGACGCTCGAACTTTGGGACGAGATGGTCATCGCGGCTGCAGGAGAGGGCCTGGACGTGTTTGGTATGCCCCTGGACAGCGATTCGGAGAGGCTGAACAGGTCAGGACTGCGTCAAAACCCGGAGGTAGCACCGTGAAATATCTGGATGAATTTCGTGATCCGGTAATCGCCAGAAAGATTCTTTCCGAGATCCATGCTATCACGACCAGACCATGGGTCATAATGGAGATTTGTGGTGGTCAGACCCACTCGATCATCAAGAACGGCATCGATCAGGTCCTACCGGAGAAGATAGAGCTCGTTCATGGACCCGGTTGTCCGGTCTGCGTTACACCGCTCGAACTGATCGACCGGGCCATCAACATCGCCTCCAGACCGGAGGTCATCTTCACGTCCTTCGGAGACATGCTCCGGGTACCGGGATCAGAGAAAGACCTGTTCGCGGTCAAGTCGGAAGGCGGAGACGTACGTGTGGTGTATTCTCCACTCGATGCCGTTCGGCTCGCACGGGAGAACCCCGACAGACAGATTGTATTCTTCGCCGTTGGATTCGAAACCACCGCTCCAAACAATGCCATGGCCGTCTGGCAGGCAGACAGGCTGGGTCTCGACAATTTCTCCATCCTCGTCTCTCACGTCCTGGTCCCCCCTGCGATGCGCACCTTGCTTGGTGCCCCACAGAATCGTGTCCAGGGCTATCTGGCTGCAGGTCACGTGTGCACGATCATGGGCTGGGACGAATACGAGCCTATAGCGAAAGAATTCAACGTGCCTATCGTGGTCACGGGGTTTGAACCTGTAGACATTCTGGAGGGTGTGCTGATGACCATCCGACAACTTGAGGTGGGCATGTCGACGGTACAAAACCAGTACTCGAGGGCGGTTCAACGGGAAGGTAACCGGGCCGCCAGGGATCTTATTAAAAACGTATTCCAGGTATCTGATCGCAAGTGGCGCGGTATTGGCGAGATCCCTCTCTCCGGTCTGACGTTGAGAGATTCGTTCGAATCGTTCGATGCTGAAAAGAGATTCAGTGCCCGTGGAATTGTCGTGGATGAACCCGACCAATGTATCAGCGGAATCGTTCTTCAGGGGCTCAAAAAACCGTTTGAATGTCCTGCATTCGGCAATGAATGCACCCCGCGAACCCCATTGGGAGCCACCATGGTGTCGAGCGAAGGAGCCTGTTCCGCCTACTATTCTTATCACAGACATCAACTCCACGAACATGCAGGCTCCTGAACATAGGACCAATGGGCAGACCGGACAGGACACCGCTACGTTCGGTGGCTGCCCGATGCCGATCCGGAATCAGGATACCGTCCAGCTCGGACACGGGAGCGGTGGTATCATGTCCAATGAGCTGATTTCCGAGATTTTCGTGTCGTCGCTCCAGAATACCTACCTGAACGAACTGGACGACTGCGTCCACCTTCCGGTCGGCGGCGAAAAAATTGCATTCAGCACCGATTCGTACGTCGTCGATCCCATCTTCTTTCCCGGCGGTGACATCGGGGATCTGGCGGTCAATGGAACGGTCAATGACCTCTCGATGCGCGGTGCCCGACCTCTTTTCCTGAGTCTTGCGGTCATTCTGGAGGAGGGGTTCCCGCTGGTAGACCTCAGAAGGATCGTAGACTCCATTCACACGGCAGCATCCCGCGCCAACGTTCAGGTCGTAACGGGAGATACGAAAGTGCTTAACCGGGGTAAGGGCGACAAGATATTCATCAACACATCCGGTATCGGCGTCCTTGAGCGGGATATCGCGATCTCGGCCGGAAATCTGCGACACGGTGATGCGATCATCGTCAGCGGAGGTCTCGCCGAGCACGGTATGGCGATCCTGTCGAAGCGCGAAGGTCTCGCCTTTGAGACGTCGTTCGTCAGCGATACGGCAGCGTTGAATGATCTGGTCGCGACGATTCTGGACACCGGTGGGTGCAGTGTTCATGCCATGCGCGATCCTACTCGCGGAGGCGTCGCGGCAACGCTCAATGAATTCGCGACGGCTTCAAGCGTCGGGATTCAAATGATTCAGGATCGAATCCCCGTCAAGCCTGCAGTTTCTGGCGCGTGCGAATTTCTGGGGATCGACCCGCTGTATGTGGCCAATGAAGGCAAGGTCGTGATCGCCGTCGAATCTTCTCGCTCAGAAGAGGTTCTCCGTGTGATGAGGACACACCCGCTGGCTACCGACTCTGTGATTATCGGTCACGTTGTGGATCAAAATCCGGGAATGGTCACGATGAGCACGGCCATCGGCGGCTCCCGAATAGTCGATATGATGGTTGGCGAACAATTACCGCGAATATGTTAGTGAGGAACACGTATGGGTGATTCAACAATGACGCTTCTTCTACTGTCGACGGCGACGGTCGCCATCGTGCACACGCTGGCGCCCGATCACTGGATCCCATTCGTGGGTATGGGTCGAGCCAGGGACTGGTCAGTGTCCAAAGTTCTCTGGGTAACCGTCGCGGGCGGCATTGCACACGTAGGATCGTCGGTACTGATCGGTGCTTTGGGCATGATGCTCGGTTTCTCTCTGACGAGCCTGACCGGTCTGGAGAGCGGACGCGGACAGATCGCCGGACTTTTGCTCATCGGATTCGGTATCGCATATGCCATCTGGGGATGGAAGAAAATGCATTCACACACGCATGCGCACTCCCACGAAGGAAACCCGATGGCCATCTGGGGACTGATCGCCATTTTTGTCCTCGGACCGTGTGAACCACTGATACCACTCATGTTTGTTTCAGCGGCGCACGGTGTAACGGCCGTGGTGGCCGTTACCGCCCTATTCAGCCTGCTGACTGTCTTTATGATGATTGCGCAGGTCCGGATTGCCTACCTGGGCATCGACGTACTCGGCTTTACGAAGAGGATGAATCACCATCACGGACACATTGCAGCCGGGCTGGTGATTGCCGGTACCGGAGCATTCGTGATGCTACTCGGAATTTGAGAAAAAAGGATAACCCCATCGAGATAACCAACTGGAAGACACTATAGCAACACCAACGAGGTGCGAAGTATGGAAGCATTCGATTTTATGACACATTCGCAGGATCTGGCTGAGGAGGAGCAGCCGACGTACTGGGAGAAGATGGAGCAGCATGGATACTCCAGAAGAGATTTTATGAAATTCTGCACGTACATATCTGCCTTCATGGGGCTCGAGGCTGCCGGGATTCCGAGGGTAGTCAAAGCCATGGAAACGACCCCCCGGCAGCCCATCGTCTGGTTCCATTTCCAGGAATGCACGTGTTGTAGCGAGTCGTTCATCCGATCGTCGCATCCGATCGTCGCGGACATCATCCTCGACAAAATTTCTCTCGATTACACCGAGACCCTTCAGGCCGCCGCTGGACATCAGGCGCATGCCGCCCTCCAGGACACGATGAAAAATCACTACGGCAATTACATCATGTGTGTCGAGGGCTCCATCCCGACGGGTGCTAATGGCGCCTACTGCGTGATCGGTGGCCGCACGGCGCTGGACATCGTGAAAGAAGCTGCCGAGGGAGCTGCGGCTATTATCGCGTGGGGGTCCTGTGCCTCAAACGGATGCGTTCAATCTGCAAAACCCAACCCTACAGAAGCAACGCCGCTACATAAACTCGTTCACAACAAACCCATCGTGAAGGTCCCTGGCTGCCCTCCGATCGGAGAGGTCATGGCCGGAGTCGTAGTACACGTGCTCACATTCGGCCGACTGCCGCAACTCGACGGTCAGGGTCGACCAAAAGCGTTCTATTCGAAGCGGGTTCACGATTCGTGTTATCGTCGCCCGTTTTACGACGCCGGATTATTTGTGGAGTCATTCGACGACGAAAATGCGAGAAAAGGCTACTGTCTCTACAAAGTCGGGTGTAAAGGCCCGGTCACGTACAATTCGTGTGGAATCACAAGATGGAATGATGGGACGAGTTATCCGATCCAGTCCGGACATCCCTGTATTGGATGCAGCGAGGACGGCTTCTGGGATAATGGTCCATTCTACGATCATCTCTCTTCGTTCCCTGGATTCGGTATTGAAAGCAATGCGGACGATATCGGGCTGACGGTCGGAGCCGTCACTGCCGGAGGTGTAGCCGCTCACGCTCTGTACACGAATGTCAAGAAACGAAAGCTGATCGCAGAGGAGAAAGCCGCACGGGAACACACCGGTGTGGCGTCTACCACTGATGAGACCGAGTCCTGAACGCTAGTCACGCAAGGAGAAATAAAATGGCAAGGATAGTTGTAGATCCCGTTACCCGAATAGAGGGTCACCTTCGTGTGGAAGCGGAGATCAAAAGTGGAAAAGTAACAGACGCATATTCATCGGGGACGATGGTTCGAGGTCTGGAAATCATTCTTCAGGGGCGGGACCCACGGGATGCATGGGCATTCACGGAGCGGGCGTGCGGCGTCTGTACGACCGTGCACGCACTTGCATCGGTTCGCGCCGTCGAAAATGCCCTCGACATAACGGTCCCACCGAATGCAGAGCTCGTTCGCAACCTGATGTTCTGCGCACAGTACGTTCACGACCACGTCGTGCATTTCTATCACCTCCACGCCCTGGATTGGGTCGACGTGGTGAGTGCACTCAGCGCGGATCCTGATGAAGCCTACAAGATAGCATCGAGTCTATCGCCGTGGCCCAAGAATTCTGCCCGATATTTCAAGTCGGTACAGGATCGTATCAAGAACTTTGTCGGCTCGGGACAGCTTGGCATTTTTGCCAACGGATACTGGGGGCATCCGGCGTATAAACTCCCCGCCGAGGTAAATCTCATCGGAGTAGCCCACTACCTGGATGCGCTGGAATGGCAGAAGGAAATCGTGAAAATCCATGCGATTCTGGGAGGAAAGAATCCTCATCCAAATTATCTCGTCGGTGGCGTACCCTGTGCGATAAACACCGAAGATGCGAATGCTCTCAATGCCGATCGTCTCGCCCATGTGGGGTCACTCATTAAAATGGGAATCGAGTTTGTCGAACAGGTCTACCTGCCCGATCTGTTGGCTGTGGCCAGTTTTTATCCAGAGTGGTTCCATATAGGCGGAGGCCTCCCGAACTATCTCGCCTATGGTGATCTGCCGACAAACGGGTACAGCGATCCGACCAGTTTCAAATTCCCACGGGGAGCCGTGCTCGATCGTAACCTGGAGGAGGTCCACGACGTCGAGGGGGATGATCCCGAACAGGTCAGAGAGTACGTCACACACTCGTGGTACAATTATGAAGGGGGAGACGAGTCCTCGCTCCACCCGTACGATGGTGAGACGGAACTGAACTACACGGGTCCGGCACCTCCGTACGATCATTTGAACGTTGACGGTAAATACAGCTGGCTCAAGACTCCGAGATGGAAGGATCATCCGATGGAAGTCGGACCACTGGCACGAATGGTCGTTGGATACGCGGCAGGGAATCAGGATATCCGCGACGTGATTAACGAGACACTGGAACGCCTGAAGGCCCCCGCATCCGTACTGTTCTCCACGCTCGGCCGCACTGCTGCACGCGGTCTTGAAACGCGCCTGACGGCTCGATGGATGCAGGAGTTTTATGACAGTCTGATCGGCAACATCAAGAACGGAGATACCCGGACGGCCAATACCGTACGATGGGATCCGGCGACCTGGCCGAAAGAAGCTCGCGGGGTAGGATTGACCGAGGCACCGAGGGGTGCTCTCGCCCACTGGATCCGTATTGAGGACCGAAAAATAGGAAACTACCAACTCGTCGTGCCTACGACCTGGAATGGATCACCACGAGATGCTGCCGGTCAGCGATCATCATTTGAGTCGGCACTACTCGAAACGCCTGTCTCGAACGAGGAGCAACCGCTGGAGATTCTGCGAACGATCCACTCCTTCGATCCCTGTATCGCGTGCGCAGTTCACATGTACGATCCGGACGGCAAGCCTATCAACCGTGTGACCGTAAGCTAGGAGGTGCATCATGAATACCGTAGCAAGACACATCGCTGCCGAGGGCAGGCGAGATCAGGTCCGTTTTTACGTCTATGTATGGGAGTTCCCTGTTCGCCTCTTCCACTGGCTGAATGCTCTTTGTATCGTGGTACTGGGGGTTACAGGATATCTGATCGGTCATCCCGTCTCATTCGTCAGCGGTTCTGAAGCTTCATTGCAGTACTGGTTTGGATCTGTACGATTCATCCACTTTCTCACCGCTTACGTCTGGATCGCCGTCGCATTTCTTAGAATCTACTGGGGATTTGTCGGCAACGAATATGTACGGTTCGAGCAGTTTCTTCCCCTCAGGAAAAGCCAGTGGCGAGACATCATGACGGTGATCCGGTGCGATGTGCTACAGATCTGGCGAGGAGTCTCTGAAACTATCGGCCATAATCCGCTGGCGGGGCTGAGTTACGCGATCGCGTTTCTGGCATTTGCGTTCCAGGTCTTCACCGGGTTCGCCCTGTTTTCGGATATGAGTTCGGCGTGGTTTCCGGATCTTTTCTCATGGGTTATTCCATTCATGGGCGGTGATGCATCGGTCCGATTATGGCACCACATGATCCTCTGGTTCTTTACGGTGTTTCTGATCGTCCATGTTTATCTCACAGCCTACCACGACTACGTAGAAGCGACCGGCACCATATCGTCGATGATTGGTGGCTGGAAATTTGTGAGAAAGTTACCCGAAAAAGCAAAAGCGCTCAGGCCTCTTGCGGAAGCGGAGGAGGAGATACACGAACTCAAGGAAGGCACGAAAAGCTAAGCCCCTACGGGACTCAATCCGACTCCGGATCACCGTCTAATTACCACTCGTTGGTTCCAGTTTTCGCGCAGACGATAAATACTCCATAATCCTCGTGATCGTGGGGTCTACAGCCGACTGTACCGCCGGGCTGAGAGATATCGATGTCTGGGTAAGATCATCGATGGTTACCGTGAAAAGCGTAATATGAGGTTCCCTATCGAGTAGATAGAGGGCATCTATCAGGTCTTTCAAACCAATGTCGTGCGCCGTCAGGGTTACCGGATAGTCGGATGAAAATTTGGGCTCCAGCACAGAGATCGTTCCCGGCGGTTTTCCATCGGCGGTTGCGTCGATGAGAATGACATGGTCATAGTTCTGGAAGTATCCGAGTAAGTGAAACCCCCCGGTCCCTCCGTCCAGGATATCGACTGTTTCGGGTAGTATCGCCGACTTTTCAAGCTTTTGAGCAATATGTACACCGACGCCTTCATCACCCATCAACAGGTTACCGATTCCGATGACTATGGTGCTCATGGTAGTTACTGTCAGATTTAACATCGTGATCAATCCCCTTTTGCGAGTGGCAGGACACGAGTGATTGCAGAGATCAAGCGCCTTTCAAGCGCCGACGTTATCGCTTACTCCCCGGTATAATCTCAGGT
>CAYLHF010000061.1:0-10871 GCA_964383365.1 uncultured Rhodothermales bacterium
ACCGGGTTACCACCGAACGTGTTGAAGTATTCCATCCCGTTGGCGAAGGAGTCGGCGATGGCCCTCGTGGTGATCACTGCGCCGAGCGGATGGCCGTTTCCGATGGGTTTTCCGAGCGTGATGATATCGGGTACGACACCCTGAAGTTCGAAGCCCCAGAAATGAGAACCCACACGAGAGAATCCCACCTGAACTTCATCGCATATACAGACACCCCCGGCATCGCGGACAGCGGCGAATGCATTCCTGAGGTAACCATCAGGGAGAATAATCTGCCCCCCACAACCCAATATCGATTCTGAAATAAACGCTGAGGTATTGTCTGACAACGCGTTACGAACATGTTCTGCGTAGGCCCGACCCGTCTCCTCTCCGTATCCCTTATGGGGCCCGCGATACGGGTCAGGCATCTTGACGGCGCGTGTCACGGCTCCGGGGCCCGTTCCGCCGGGGCCGTCGTATTTATACGGACTGATGTCGATGAGCGATGACAGGTTGCCGTGATACGCGCCGTCAACGACCAGTATCTCTGAGCGCCGCGTGTGAGTCGAGGCCAGACGCAGCGCCAAATCATTGGCCTCGCTCCCCGAGTTTACCAGAAAAACCACTTCGAGCGGATCGGGCGCCAGTGCCGAGAGTCGCGACGCGTATCGAACCAGATTTTCATGCAGATAGCGGGTATTGGTATTCAGTACGGCTGCCTGCGAGGCCGCCGCCGTCACGACGCGGGGGTTGGAATGTCCGACGTGGGCGACGTTGTTGACCGAGTCCAGCCACTGCCTACCGGAAGAATCGTAGAGATACTGCATATGGCCCCGGACGATATGAAGCGGGGAATCATACGCGAGGCTGAGGGATGGTCCGACGTGCCGGGAACGTAAGTCCCGTATTTCGGACGCGGACAGACGCTCGTCCGGGAAAGAGGCCACCGGGACCCCGATGATCAAATTTGGATCGGGACACAGGCTGAGCCAGACCGAACGCGCCGACGGTGCCGCCACACCGGGGAATGTATCCGTGAAATCAAGTAGCGATACCATCACCTGAAAATGGACGTGCGGGACCCAGCCTCCGTTCATCGAGTCATTGCCGACGTGTGCAAACCCCTCTCCAGCCGGTATCATCTGACCCACGGTGACCGTGGAAATCGCGTCCCGGTCCAGATGCCCGTACAGCGTATAGAACTCGGGTCCTTCTTCTGGCTCGTGTCTGAGAATGACGGTGGGTCCGTAATCGAACGCCCGGTCGTGGTCGGCGACCGAATGCACGACACCGGCCAGTGGTGCACGCACGGCCGTACCGGGTGGCGCGAACAGGTCCATTCCGATGTGAATCGTACGCCTTTCCGCATGATCGTGCTCGCCAGTAGCATACTGCGATCCGGCATAGACCAGTCGAGCCTCGTTATACGGCCCGATCCCGAGACGTCGCAGGGGAGGGGGGGCAGAATCTGAATTGGATGCTGAGTCTGAAACCGAGTCGTATTCCAGCAGGGAAGCAATTTTCGTACCGGCCACCAGCGGATTCATCAGGTCATCGGGCGTCCACTCGATACTCTCTACGCTGAAGTCGAAGACCACGGACGGCCCTGTTCGAGGATCCGAACCGACGACAGGATGAAACCCGTTCTTGTGGCGCGCGAGCCAGTCCCGGAGTGCCGTAGACCCCGGAAACGGCTCTCTGTCGACCGACTCTCTGAAGGTTGCCGTCGCCAGGTCCGGATTCATTTCCAGCAGGCGATGTAACAGGGTTCGAGCCGGACGTTGGCTGACGGTGAGGTATTCGTTCTCAGGCTCCATCGACGACTGAAACGCGGACATGCACAAACTCGTGGCCAGACGAGCGAGAATCAGTGTAAAAACGACGTTCAGTTCCGGGTCCGTTAGTCGGGTTCTGGCGTTATATCCAGCGATCAGATTTCCCGCTACGAGGAGGGGCTCGTCGCGGTCCATCATCGCGTAGGCACACGCAACGGCCACCTCCGAAATTCGCCAGCTGACCATTAGATCTCCGAAATCGATCAGGCCACTGATGCGGCGAGGTAGTTCAGTCGGAGGATCGACGAGGACATTGTAGTCATGGGCATCTGCATGGATGAGTTGCTCCGGAAGGCCCTCGAAGAGCTTCGATTCTTCGTTCAGGCGCATCCACACCTGATCGACGGCTTTCCTGTCCGTTGCATTGCGGATCGACTCGCGCCTGGATTGTATCGTCTCACGGGCAGATCGCAGATCCCACGTGTGTTCAGGGAGGTCTTTGGGTACGGGCAGTTCGGACAGGCCGGCATCGAGTGAGCCGAGCAGGGATCCGAGTTCGCCGATTAACGCGTCCGTGACGGGAGTAACACCGGCGAGAGGGACACCTGGAAGATAGGTGACCATCCGAACGACGTACGATGCGCCATCAGAATGGTCGTAGATGCCGCTCCCCCCGGATACAGGACGCCGTATTTCAGGAACGGGGAGCCCTTCGTTTCCGGCCCATTCCAGGGCCGCTGCCTGCGCCCTCAAGTGGGATCGGTGCTGGGTGGAATTGAAAATCTTGAGTACAAAACGAGCCTCCCCGTCTACCGTGATCAGGAAGTTGGCATCGCGATCGCTGGGCAGCGTCGTTGCACACCCGGTAATTCCGTATAGAGACAGGGTCAGCGCTTCGGCTTCGGAACACGTCAGAATCGGTCTTCCGGGAAGTTTTTCCATGATCCATCAAACACCGGTAGGTTGTCGGCAGCGATTAGAATCGATCCGGACTGAGGAGTGTCAGATCGATCGAGGGCGTACGCCCAGCACTGATTTCCGAGACGAGTTTGCCCGTGATGGGTCCCTGCGTCATCCCCAGCATACAGTGTCCGGCTGCGACTATAACATTGGGACATTTCGCCGATCTCCCAATCGCCGGGAGGCCATCGACGGTACACGGGCGGAACCCGGATCGGGCCGCGGGCATGCCATTCTGATCGTCCGCGGTTTCCGGACACAGACTTCGGAGAACGCGCTCGAGCGGGCGGATCCGGACGGGGTCTACCGTAGAATCAAAGCCGACCAGTGTCATGGTCCCGCCCACACGTAGACGCCCGGGCATCGGTGTCACAGAGATTCGCTCATCGGTCAGAACGAGCGGAATTTTGAGATCTGACGACGGATTTTCGGCTGTGATACTGTATCCCATTCCCGGCTGCATGGGTACCTTTAACCCGAGTTTATCGGCCAGGAGTCCGGTCCATGATCCGGCTGCCAGGACCAGTTCGTTGCAGGATACGGGTCCGGCATCTGTTATAACCGCTGATACGTGTGATCCTCGCGTGACAAACGACTCGACCGTCGTCCGGGCCATCAGCACGACGCCTGCTGACGCTACTTCTGCGATCAGAGAGGCCATGAACCGTTCTGGATCGAAGAGCTGGTCCTGACTGAAGAAAACCGATCCGGTGATAGAGGTCGCTATGGCCGGTTCGCGGGCGAGCGTCTCTTCCCGACTCAGGGAAACCACGTTCAGGCCGGTATCGCGCGCCACGTCCGCCAATTCCAGGTTCGCCTTCTTGCTGTCCGAGGAATTGTGCAGCATGAGCAGGCCGGTGTTTGAGAGCCCGATACCCTCGAACCCGGAAAGACGGTTCAGCTCTGCATGCAATACCAGACTCTCCAGCGCCAGGTCGCGCAGCAAGGGAATGCTTCGCTCTACGTTTTCTTCCGTGCAACTCGCCTGAAATCCCCAGAGCCATTTGGTCAGATCCAGGTCGAACCGCGGTTTTATATAAAACGGACTTTCCGGATTGGAAAGCCATTTGATTCCCTGTGTCACGACGCCGGGTGCTGCGATCGACTCGACATGACTGGGTACGAGCAACCCGGCATTTACCCAGGATGCTCCATCCTCGAACGTTCCGCAGTCCATGACGGCGACGGAGGCGCCGGACTGGCTCAGGTAATAGGCGCTGCAGAGTCCGATTACTCCCCCGCCGACAATGACCACATCGAATTGCTTTTCCATCAAATCACCTGAAATCCGTACGCATACGGATCGTCTTCGTCGATAAGTATAGTGTTGTATCCGGTCACGCGGGCCCATCCGGTTATGCTCGGTACGATGGCGTCGTATGACCCCACACGTGTGGTGGCCTCGACACGGCCGGTGAAGAGACTGCCTATAATACTCTCGTGTACAAATGCGTCTCCCTGGCGGAGCTTCCCTTGTGCCGCCCACTGAGCCATCCGTGATGAGGTCCCCGTTCCACAGGGCGACCGATCGATGGCCTTGTCTCCGTAGAACACAGCATTTCTTCCGTCGGCTCCGTCCTGCGTCGGCCTTCCGGTCCAGAGCAGATGCGTACACCGGTTTATCTCGGGTTTTTCCGGATGAAGAAACGTGTAGCGCTCGTTAAGTTGGTCTCGCACGATGGGGCTCCAACGGACCAGGTCCGCCGCACTGTAGTCTGCGAGATCCCGAAAATTTTTCTGCTCGTCTACGATAGCATAGAAATTCCCTCCGTAGGCAACATCCAACGTGATCGTTCCAATATCCGGGCATTCCACCTCGCAATCCGCGACGGCCAGAAATGAAGGAATATTGACCAGTCGTACGGAAGCGATACGATCTCCGTCCCGTTCGTAGAATGCGTCGACCCGGCCGGCCGGAGTGTCCAGACGGAGGACGCCGGGTTCGGACGGCTCGACCAGGTGTTCCTGTAACACGACGGTGACCGTTCCGATCGTTCCATGCCCGCACATCGGTAGGCATCCACTGGTCTCGATGAAGAGAATCCCCACGTCACAATCCTCCCGGGTCGATTCATAGAGGATACTCCCCGACATGATGTCGTGGCCGCGTGGCTCGAACATCAATCCCCTTCGCACCCAGTCATAGCTACGAACAAACTGGTTTCGACGCTCCATCATGGTAGATCCGTCGAGTGCCGGCCCACCGTCCCGCACGACACGGACCGGGTTTCCGCACGTGTGGGCATCGATGCAGGTATACGTGTGCACGGCCATAGGTCTTATTCCAGTTCGAGTGCGCTGCGAGTGAACCGGACGAGATAGTCTATTATTCGGTCTGAAGCTTCGATCGCTCTATCGGAGTGTCCGGCGGCCACCTCTTCCATCATGACGGCGTGCAATGCTGCTGAGGCACCCAGGTCTGCGCCGTGCTTGTACATTGACCAGAACCGGCGACAGTGGGCATGGAGCGGAGCCACCGCTTCGACCGCAAACGGATTCATTGCTGCCCGATCCAGAATCGCATCGCATCTGCGGTCGAGGTCCATGAACGTTTGAAAATCATCTCGTAAAGCCGACTGTCGAATCTGTCCGGCCAGTTCCAGAAGCTCCTCTCGCTCACTTTTCGATACGCGCACCGCCGCACGCGACGCGATCAGCCCGTCCAGAACCCGACGCGTCGCCAGCAGGGCAACGTATTGGCTACCATTGATTTCCGTCACCATCATGCCTCTGCGGGGAAGCACGGCAACGAGTCTTTCAGATGCCAGCCGCTGCAGCGCTTCGCGGAGCGGAGTTCGCCCGATTCCAATCCGGGTGCTCAATTCTTTCTCTGAAAAAACGACTCCTGGTGCCAGTGTCAGCGTCACGATCATGCGTTCGACGATGTCGTATGCTCGATCGGAGAGAGAGGTGCCCCCTGATGGTGATATAAGAATGTCCGATTCCACCGATTATCCGGTTACGTAACAGGTCTTGACCGTCGTGTAAAATTCTGCTGCGTAGGAACCCTGTTCCCGGCTGCCATAACTGGATCCTTTCGTGCCTCCAAAGGGAACATGATAGTCAACGCCGGCCGTCGGAAGATTGATCATCACCATTCCGGCGTCTGCGCGTCGCTGGAAGTCTCGCGCTGTCTTAAGCGATGTCGTACAGATGCCAGTTGAAAGTCCAAACTCGGTATCGTTGGCCACATGCAGCGCTTCGTCGTAATCGCTGACCCGGATTACATTTGCTACGGGCCCGAATACTTCCTCCCGGCTGATCCGCATGTCGGCTGAGGTGTCGGTAAACAGTGCCGGAGCCTGATAGAATCCCTTCTTTCCGCAGTCGACACGATGTCCTCCCCAGGCCAACGTAGCTCCCTCTTTCTTTCCGATTTCGACGTATTCAAGATTCTTATCGAGTTGATCCCGGCTAACGACCGGCCCCATTTCCGTAGCCGGGTCCAGGGCATCGCCCACGGTCAGATTCCTGATCCGCTCGATGACTGCACTGACAAACGCATCATGAATTCCCTCTGTCACGATCAGTCGGCTCGACGCCGTACAGCGCTGACCCGTCGAGAAGAAGGCGCCGTTCACGGCGCAGTTGACCGCCGTATCCAGATCGGCGTCATCCACGACGACGAGTGGATTTTTGCCGCCCATTTCCAGCTGAACTTTGGCGTGTCTGGCGACACATTGGGTGGCAACCTGATGCCCGACCGGTTGTGATCCTGTGAAGGAGACCCCGGCGATATCCGTGTGATTGACCAACGCGGTACCGACCGTCTTTCCAGATCCGCAGACCATGTTGAACACCCCATCCGGAAGACCGGATCGAGACAGAATATCCGCAAGTACCCACGCGCACCCGGGAGCGAGTTCGGCTGGCTTGAAGACCACGGCGTTTCCGTAGGCCAGTGCCGGTGCAATTTTCCACGCCGGAATCGCGATCGGGAAATTCCACGGAGTAATGATTCCCACGACACCAATAGGCTGGCGCAGAATTTCTACGTCCACACCAGGCCGGATCGAGGCCAGTTTCTCGCCGGGAATACGAAGAGCCTCACCGGCGAAGAACTTGAAAATCTGTCCGGCACGGTTGGTCTCGCCAATCCCTTCCACGAGGCGTTTCCCTTCCTCGCGCGAGAGGAGTCGGCCGATTTCTTCCTTCCGGGCGAGGATCTCGGTCCCAACGGCGTCGAGCACATTGAATCGTTCCTGGGGGGTACTGGTCGCCCATTCAGAGGCAGCGTCTGCGGCGGCCGAGACGGCATTATTCAGAATGTCGGTTCCCGAGTGTGCGTATCGACCCACGATATCCGATGTGTCGGACGGGTTGATATTGTCGATGAATTCCGGACTCTCGGACCACGAGCCCCCGATGTAATTTCCGAAGCGATTAGTGTCTTGCATGTGGGCTGGTTACTGTCAGGTGTTCGTAAAAAAGCGAAGGTACGGTGCGTTGTGTTCAGAGAATGGATCAATCGCACTCAATCGGTTGCGTGAACAAATGCCGTCGGCAGACCGAGAGAAGCAAGATCGGGACGATGTTCGATCGCCTCCCGAACGATTTTTTCCACCCGGGTGCGTTCTTCACCGACAAGAGGAAGTCGGGGAGATCGGACCCGTTCGGTCCCGATGCCAGACAACACTTCTGCCAGTTTGATGTTCTGAACCAGTTTAGTCGAGACGTCCAGATGGAGCATCGGCATGAACCACCTATAAATGGCTCGTGCTTCTTCTATTCGGCCGCTCTGAACGAGCTCATAGATAGCCACGGTTTCTTCCGGGAAGGCGCAGACGAGTCCCGCAACCCACCCGACCGCCCCGAGGAGCAGACTCTCGAGGGCCAGATCGTCTACTCCGGTAAATATCTGATACCTGTTTCCTGTTCTGTTGATGATGTCCGTAATCCGACGGGGGTCATCGGACGATTCCTTCATGGCCACGAATGTCGATTCCTCGGCGAGTTCTTCGAACATGTCCGGAGTGACATCTACGCGGTACGCAACGGGATTATTGTATATCATGATCGGTCGCTCGCTCACTCTTGCAACGGTCCGGAGATGATGCATTGCTTCCCGTCGATCTGCCGGATACAACATGGCCGGCAGCAACATAAATCCATCGGCTCCGTTTTTTGCACCGGCTTTGACCGCCTGGCATGCGCGTTCGGTCGTGTTTTCGGCGATTCCTGACAGAACGGATACACGGCCTGCAGAGACCGAAACAGCCGTCTTCAGGACGTCTTGTTTTTCTGATTCTGAGAGCGAGGCGTTCTCTCCAAGGGTACCGGTAACGACTATTCCGTGAACGCCGGCGTCGATCTGGGCAGCAAAATGACGTTCCATCGCGTCGAAATCGAGCGAGAAATCGTCCTTAAATTTGGTAGTGACAGCAGGGAATACACCCTGCCAGGGCTGATGTGTCATGATTATTGGGTTCATTGCTCCGGAGATGATTCGCTAATATATTACTGATATATCACAAATATACAATCGGATGAAAAAGAATGTGAACGTTTTGGAGACTGATTCGCGTCAGGACCGCGCTATAGACCCGCGCCGAGCTTCCGGATGGCAGGTCCCGTCAGGATGCGATGAGATCCGGGTCATCGACGCACATGCAGCCGGGGAGCCACTCCGAGTCATTGTGGACGGTTACCCAGAGCCCTGTGGCGAGACGGTTCTTAAAAAGCGTGCCGATGCCAGGAATCGGTTGGACTCGTACCGACAGGCGGTGATACACGAGCCCCGCGGGCATGCAGATATGTACGGCTGTCTGGTGCTTCCGCCCACGACGGCGGGTGCTCATTTCTCCGTGCTGTTTCTGCATAACGAGGGGTACAGCAGTATGTGTGGTCACGGAATTATTGCGGTGGTCACCGTCGTGATAGAAACCGGGATGATAGAAGTTGACAGCGCGTCAACGGCCCGGAACGAGTCTCCGCCGGCGACAATCCGGCTCCGGATCGATACCCCGGCAGGTCGTGTCACCGCTACTGCTCACATGGATGGAAAACGTGTTGAGCGGGTGAGTTTTCTCAACGTACCATCCTTCGTTGACACCCTTGATGCCGACGTTCATGTTCCTGGATTGGGTAGTGTACGCTATGATCTGGCATTCGGAGGAGCCTACTATGCCTTCGTGAGGGCCCACGATGTGGAACTGTCGTGCTCGACGGACGATGTCCCCAGACAGATCGATCTTGGAAAGAGGATCAAGCAGGCGATAGTACGCGATCGAACAATCATTCATCCAACAGAGGCAGATCTGGGATTTTTATACGGGACGATATTTACCGAGGACGCCGAAGATTCGTCCGTCTTCAGTCGAAATGTGTGTGTCTTCGCTGATGGCGAAGTGGATAGGAGCCCGACGGGAACCGGTGTAAGTGCGAGAGCGGCGATCGAGTACGCGCGGGGGACGATCGAGGTAGACCAGGCGATCTGGATAGAAAGTCTGATCGGGTCCAGGTTCTCAGTACGGATTGAAAAGGAGACCACGTTCGGGGATAAGCGGGCAGTGATTCCCGACGTTTCAGGCAAGGCATTCATCACAGGACGCAGTACCTTCATACTCGACCCGGACGATCCGTTCACGAAAGGCTTTCTGCTCAGATAGCCTCGTCGTTCCGGATGGTATGAACCGACCCAGATCTATCCCAGACCAGTGAAAATAATTTGGCGTTTCAGTCTTGCCGCATTCGTTCTGGCAGGCTTTACGGGAGCACTCTTCCGGTACCTGTCCGTGGCGGGTGGGATGGCCGGCCTCAGTCTCGTAAATATACGGCATGCTCACACCCATCTGATGTATTTCGCATGGGCTACTCCCGCGGTCTTCGCTTTGATCTCGGCACACGTTGCCGTCACGTTTCATCGGGACGTCCCGCGACTGTCGACGGGATCTATGATAGCCTGTCTGATTCTGGGTTTGGCGGCGTATGGATCATTCCTGTTGTTCGGATATCAGCCGGTTCCTATGGGATCGGCCCAAATTCCACCGTCGGTAGTCATCGCCGGATTGAATATGATCGCCTGGTATGGTTTCGTGGTGGGGTATCGTAGACAAACCAAAGGAATCACGAGGACCAAAGACGTGCGGCTCATCGACACTTCGCTGGTTTTTCTGGTGCTGGCCTCTATAGGAGCGTGGGGAATATCGATGATTGCTCCCCTGGGCCTGCAGGGAGAACTGTGGCCGTCGATCATGACTCACGTCTTCCTGGAATTTTTTACGGAAGGATGGTTACTTCTGGCTGTACTCGGCTTGCTTGTGGGCGTGCTGAAAAAGGCCGATAATATGCCACCCCGATCGAGAGATGCGTCTCGATTTAGACGGCTGTTTGACCACCTGTGGGATGGTCCTTCGTACAACCTGGCAACGGGCGCTCTGGTGACAGGAATCTGTCTATCGGTACTACTCGGAATGCCCCGTACCCTTATACCGTTGCCCGCACAGATACTGGCCCGTGCGGGTGGGTTTTTCATGGGTCTCGGTCTGATTGTGTTTATCCGATCCTTCTGGCGGGTGGCCGGTCCGCATCGCACATCGTCCATTTTCCTTTTCCTGAAAGTTTTCGTCCTCTCGATCGTGTGCGTGACTCCTATGATCTGGTGGTCGGAATACCATGCCGAGCTTATTTTTTATCTGCATCTCCATCTGCTCGGATTTGTCTCGATCGGGATTGTTCTCGTTGCCGAACAGATGTGGTATCCGGATTTGAAACTCGTACGAACGGTATTTGTCGGTGTCGTCATACTGGTTCTTGCGTCACTTCTTCCCATGACGTTCGTCCTGCCTTCGATGCTGAAAGGAGCATGGATGATGTACGTGATGGCGCTAGCCGCTCCGCTTCCGGCACTGGTCGCGCTTGTCATGCTCGTGCGTCGGTAATCAGATGTGGTTTTTAGCAGATACAGAGATGTCGGGGCGCCCCGGTGGGGCGCCCCGACATCTTGTCCCCGGCGCGTGGGAGGTATTACGCGCCGGTCGTGCAACCAGTCCTAGTTGTTGGTAATCGTGTAGGTGACGGTGCGGCTGTAATTGTCCGGCCTGGCGTCAACGGTCGCGACGGCTTCGTATGTCAACTGGAGACCCGTTCCGCGAACCCGGGTGATACCCGTTACGAGATCTTTTGCTTTGTTTGAGAGGGCTTTCTTGCCAGAGG
>CAYLHF010000062.1:0-10864 GCA_964383365.1 uncultured Rhodothermales bacterium
CCGTCGGTATCGGATCGGTTCTACCGTCTGTGCTTGAATCGAGCACCGGGTACGTCCTCCCGCTCGATCTCACCATGGCTTCGCCCGATTCTCTTCACGGCCTCCAGATAACGCTGTCGTGGGACAACGCACTGGCCTCTCTCTCGGCGATCGTCCCCGGAGCCGTGGTATCAGACACGACCGCATGGGATCTGAACTGGAACGCTACCGCATCGTCTGTACAGATCGTACTCTTGAGTAGGCTGGTGACGGGCCTCGCGCCGGGGGCCTACACTTCAGTCGTAAACCTGTCGTTCGATATCGCTTCGCTTCCTTCATCGGCGCCCGACACGGTGCATGTCTCGCTCTCGAACGCCGTCGGTTCCCTCGCCGACGCGCTCGGTACCGACGCCGCGCTCTCGATCAACCCGATGTCAGCATCCTATGGTATAGCGCCGCGTGAAGCCCATCTCTCCGTGTCCTCTACGGCGCTTGATCTCGGGTCGGTGGCCGCCGAAACGACGGCCTCTGTCTCTGTTTCTGTGTCGAATCTGAATGCCACACGGCCACTCGCGGTGACAGGTATTGCGACGTCGACGACTCTTTTTTCAGTATCACCCACCGCCTTTTCACTCGCGCCCGATTCCTCTGCCGTCGTAACCGTTTCTTTCTCCCCCACAGAAACTGCCTTCGGGATTCAGACGGCACAGCTCACACTCACCCACGACGGCGCGGCCGGGCCGACGACCATCGTGACCCTGAGCGGTGTGGGGACCGGAGGCCGGGGCGACGCCGATGGGGACGGAATGGTCGAACTCCTCGACGTCATAACGGGAGTCGACGGGGTCATCGGTCGAGTGGCTCTGTCTCCGAACGAGACCCTCGCGCTCGATACCTATCCCTTTCCCCTTGGAGATGGAAGTGTCGATGTCCGCGATCTCACGGTTCTCGTGCAGAGTGTCGTGCGCGGGACGTGGCCCGATCTGGTTGCGCTCCCGCTCGAGTTGGCGCCGGCGGCTCCCGCCCAACCAACCCCCGGCAAACAGGCGATTGCCCTCCTGCAGTTTTCGGATGCGGGTAGCCGGGCGTTCGATATCTCCCTGGAAACAGATCTTCCCCTGAGGGGATTTGAACTCATTCTCGAGGACGTATTCTCTCCGGGGCCTCCGGCATTGAGCGATGACGCTGTTGGATCCAGCGCCCCCTTCTTCGACGCCGATACCGGCCGGATGCGATTGCTCCTTGTGCCCGGATCGGGAGACGTGATCGCCCCTGGAAAACATGTTCTGGGCCGGGTAGAGACCCGCCAAAACACCCCCCTGCCGACGGTGAGATATGCGACGGCGTTGGGAGAGCATCGCGTCCGCGTACCCGTTCGATCTTCTCTCGTCGCCACAACCCGTGAGCGTCTGGAGGTGCCTGCCCGGAACTGGTCGCTCGGGGCTCCTTATCCCAATCCACTGCGGCTCTCTACTGATACGATTCTCTCGATTCCCATACGTTCGGCCGGATCAGCCCGGGTCCCGTCACGAAGAGCGTCTTCTCTTCAATCCAGCCCGTGGCTCCGCCCCCCGCGGGTCGATCTATTTGACATGCTCGGTCGCCGCATCCCGATTCTCCCCGAATTCGTGCGCATCGAACCCGGTCGTATCGTCGTCTCCACCCGGCCGATCGAACCCTACCTGACGTCCGGAACCTACATCCTCCGTGTGTCGCACACACGAACGCGACTCCTGACCGTCCTGCGATGAGAGCGGCTATCGGGACTCTTCGCCGAGGCGCTCGAGGAGCGATCGCTCTTCTACTGTCATCACGCGATCAGAGCAGGCGATTTTTTTGAGATCCTCGAAGACGAAAGTATACTGATGTCTGGGTAGACGATCCTTCACCATCTTCATGGCAATATCCGCTGTTCCCTCTGTGAGTGGCGCTGCCATCCGGGATAGGGCCGTACGCACCGCATAATCCACGTCCGTCGGGGCTGCATCCGGTACCCACTGGCCGAGTCGATCGCGAATGGCCGTTCTTTCCTCCTCTGAAATCCGTTCGTCGGGTACGAAGGCAAAGACGAGATAGAGTGTAGCAAGCGCGATGAGCGTCTCTGAGAATACATCGAGTTGTCCGATCGACTCGCTTCGGGCGTCAGAGCGCCTGACGTGTACGTTCCACTTCATGGCCACCCGCTGGATGTAGGCAGCTTCCTCGTAGAGAAACCGTCGATCGGCCAGTCCTATTCTTCTGAGGTCATCGAGGACGAGACGTTTCTGCTCCCGCGTAAGCGTCTTACTCAGCGCATCGAGGGCGTGTGTCACGCGATGAGCCGCCGCCGTTTTATCTGTCGAATATAATCGTGCCGCGTCATCGAGATACGTAACGCATTGATTTCTGGAAGTGCCTTCGCACCAACGCCCCAGGATATCGGCAAGCACATCGACCTCCCGAAAATGAAGCTGGTCATCGGCTCCGAGAGCCAATCCCAGAAAGACCGTACCCAGGTCCGCGAGGAGCCCAGGATTGGGTGTGTGTCTCCGGATCGTTTCGTCCGCGTTCGCCAGATGATCGTTTTCCATACGTCCTCCCGCCCGGTCGGTGTCTGGTCTCCATTTCCATGGAATGTAGCGTCACGTAGCCCTTCGCTCGTACCCTTCGTTGCATGAAGGGCGAAGATGTAACAGACGCGCCTCCAGGAGGACGGCAACAAAAGAGGACTCGGCCGGGCAAATTGACCGGGAGAGGCGTTCGGAGAAAAGAACAGACGTGCGGAAACGAATCGAAAAAGTAACCAAGGGGTCGTCTTCTGCGCACCAGAGAGCGAATCCTACGGAAAGAGGTAGCGATCCATGTAGAGGAAGAGAAGTGTGCTGGCCGTAGATATCCAGACCAGGAAGATCACGACGAGACAGACGAGTTTCCACGTCTCCGAGGCCGGCGTCGGTTTCGTCTTGAGATCTACAGGGAACGAGGCGCTATTGGGTTTGGGGACATTCACCTTCAACTGCACATCCTCCATCTTCCCGAGATCCTCCATGTTGATTCTTCCCTGGCCGTCGCCAGTCATTGATCCTACGCGCGGGTAGTCGGTGGGCCGCCCTGATCCAGTTGCGTGGCCGTGCGAGGGAACCGGCACGGCGCTCGTGTGGGGTCCGCCGTAGTAGGCATAATTCTCGCCCGACCACAGGGCCACCTCGAGATCAGCCGGGTTGGATGTCTTTCGGCCATTCCCATCACCCGAATGTGCGGGTAGAAAGCTCGACCGGCCGTCGCCGCTGTAGTGCGCCGATGCGCGCCCGTCGCCGCTTTGTCTAACGGAAGTCCGGCCGTCACCACTGACGCTGTGACCAGACCGGCTGTCGCCCCCGATATTGGCAGCGGACCTGCCGTCACCGGACGCATGCCCATCGCCACTGACCGGCCACGCGTGTGTCGGAAGATCACCTCGGGTGGAACGCGGATGAGCGCGGTCGTTACGGTGGGGACGTTCAGGCATTACGGCTTCTGTATCGGTCGAGTGGAGCTGGCTCAGCTGTTCATCTGCTGTGACTAACTCTACTTAACGGGACAAAGCCGAATTTTTGCGCTGGGTGTGGAAAAATATATCGACGAAAATCGACCGGAGTCGGGAGGGGCGCTTACCGACCCATCCGCTCGCGAATCTGCGCGATCTGATCGCCCCCGAAGGTGGCCAGAATTTCGTTGGCGATCACATGGGCAACCGTGGCCTCCGCGACTGTCGAAGCCGCCGGAACACTCGTCACGTCACTCCGCTCGTAGCGCGTCGGGCCCTCCTCTCCGGTCGCGATATCGACACTTCCCAGCGGTTTGATGAGGGTCGGTATGGGTTTCATATACCCGCGGACCAGGATGGGCATCCCGTTTGACATCCCTCCTTCAATGCCCCCGGCGCGGTTCTGCGTTCTTCCGTACGCCCCGCCCGAGGCGTGGTTTTCGCGTCGTATGATCGGGTCGTGAACGCGCGAGCCGGGATCCCTGGAGCCCGACACCCCGTCACCGATTTCGACCGCCTTCTGTCCCTGAATCGAGAGAATCGCCTGTCCAAGGAGGCCGTCGAGTCGCCGATCCCAGTGCGTGTACGACCCGAGCCCCGGGGGGACACCCGTCACGATCACCTCATAGACACCGCCAAGGGAATCGCCCGCTGACTTCGTCTGCTTGATGTGTTCGATCGCGTCGGCGGTGAGCGTCGGGTCGAGCATCCGGACCTCACTCTCGTCGGCAGCCTCATACACCCCTCTCGCGCCACTCGTGCTCAGTTCGTGGACACGATCCGCCCACTGATGTTCATCTTCCCATCCTACGTCTCCGATTCGCACGACGTGACTCCCGATTTCGATACCCAACTCGAGGAGCATTTTTCGGGCGATACTGCAGCAGGCAACCCGCATCGCGGTTTCTCGGGCGCTGGCTCGATCGATCACCGGCCGAATATCATCGAATCCGAACTTTTGGGTGCCGACCAGATCCGCGTGACCGGGCCTGGGTAGCGTGACGGACTCGATGCCATCCCCATCTCCCTCAATCGACATCACGTCAGGCCAATTGGACCGGTCCCTGGTATATGCCGCATTCTCGAGCCGGAGGGCGATTGGACTGCCGATCGTCTTGGAAAACCGCACACCGGAATAGATGTGTACCCGATCCGTCTCCAATTTCGCACGTCCCCCGCGTCCATACCCCTGCCACCGCCGAGCCAGATGTCGGTTGATGTATGCTGCCTCGATGGGAAGACCGGCGGGCATCCCCTCAACGATTCCCACGAGCGCCTCGCCGTGGGACTCCCCGGACGTGAGATACCGAATCATGAGCCCGGCACCTCAACCTCGAAGAAGAGCGATACGCCGTCGAGCCTTTTGACCCGAACGACAACGGCCGAATCACTGTCTCTCGACTTGGAGAGGACGTCGACCGCGTTTTCGAGGGTAATTACGCTCGTACCATCGACGGCCGTAAGCAGTACGTCGCGAGGAACGCCTGCGCGCCCGAATGCCGAGTCTTCATCTACAAAAGCTATATATACGCCGTGGGCGGTCGAAAAACGCAGTCGGAGCCGTCCGTCCATCGGCGCGAGCCCGACCCCCCAGGAGTCCAGATTGGTCACTTCCGATCCCTGTATATCGGGCGCTTCAGGGACTTGCTGAGGCGTTCCATTGCGGCCATTACGGCGTCCCAGGTCGGCCAGCCAGTTGCGATATCCCGGATCAGACTTCCCTTTCAGGCGAACGGTGAAGGTCTGCCGGTTACCCCCTCGCCAGACGTTGACGACCAGATTCTCACCGGGACCGTGAAGCGCAATCAAACTCTGCAGCTCGTTGGGTTCATCGACCGCCGTACCGTTGATAGTCAAAAGAATATCACCCGATCGGAGGCCTCCCTCGTATCCCGCAAGTCCCGGTTGCACCTGAACGAGTTGCACGCCCGTGATGGTCGGCATTTGCAGATCCAACGCGAGCCGGGAATCAACCGGGCCGATCGAGACCCCCAGATACCCGCGCCTCACTTCGCCATACTTGATCAGATCACCCACCACGTGTTCCATCATATCGATCGGTACCGCAAAACCATACCCCTCATACGATCCCGTCTCAGTGGCGATAGCGGTCGCAATACCTACAAGTTCACCCTTCAGGTTCACAAGCGCTCCACCCGAATTACCAGGATTAATCGCCGCGTCCGTCTGGATAAAACTCTCAATTCCAAAATCGGTATCGATGACATCGACCTGTCGGCCGAGGGCGCTCACTATGCCGGCCGTAACCGTCGACGTGAGCCGAAAGGGATTGCCGACGGCGAGTACCCATTCGCCCACTTCAAGATCGCCCTCTCTGGCGAGCGCTATGGCGGGAAGCGCTGCATCTGAGTCCAGTTTCAGGACGGCGATATCTGTGTCTGAGTCGGATCCGACGACGCGGGCTTCGAATTGATGCTTATCATCGAGTGTCACCAGAATCTCTTCCGCATCTTCGATGACGTGGTTGTTGGTGACCACATAGCCCTGTTCACTGATAATTACGCCGCTCCCCACACTCACGGACGGTACCCGGCTCTCCCCGCCACCGAAACGACGAAGCATCGAGAGTGGACTGCGGTTCGAGAGCACCTGAATAAATACGACCGACGGTGTGACGCTGGCCGCAACGCGTTTGAACGCCGCGTTCAGTCCCAGCGGCTCCACGTTACCCGGATCAGTGTCGCTGCGGGTAGCCGGCACCGACGTCGCAGCGGTCGTTGGACCAAGTTCTACCCGTTCGACGGTAACGGGTCGGACGGAGGAAGGAATCCACCCCAAATTTCCCGCCCAGAGCGTCAGGAGCACACCCGCCAGGAGGCCTGCGATGACGAAGCTGATGGGTACGTTCGCTTTTCGGCGTGCGGATTCAGGAGAAAGGGTCATACATCACTCATAATTGATTCTGCTTTCTAAAATAAGCCATACGAGCCTAACGAGGGTGAGGTTGTCTCCGTTTTTGGTTTGGTCCTGCCCGGACGTTGTGCATCGGGCGTGTACCGATTGTTCGGCAGGTGTGTGTCGGGGGTAGGTAGGACGTCAGTTGTGCGCCCTGTGTCGCGTGTCTCGTGTCGCATGTCGCGTGCCGCCGAATAACTCTCGATCGGGTTACCGGTGGCAGGCATCAGGTATCGGGATTGTTCTTGCCGGTCGAACGACTTGCCCGATGCATCGCTTCCACAGCATGCTGCGATGCCACGGCGAGCTCTTTGCGGTCGCGATCACGCGTAGCGATCGGATCTGAGACCACTATGCGAATCACTATTGTCTGCAAACCCAGGACCTGCCACGCGTTCGCAAGCATGCGCTGTCCCTCCGGCCAGGTGATCTGCCTACGCGTATTTGCGTCGGTGGGTACCCCGTTGATCTGCTCCGCCCAAAAGTAGAGGGGGTGTACGTATCCGTCCGCCATTCCGGCGACCGCCTCAAACCCACCGGTCTTGAACGGCAGCAGCTCGCATCCGTCCGATGTCGTACCCTCCGGAAAAACCAACACCCCAACGCCACAACGCATCCGTTTCTGCACGGCATCGACGAACGATTCCGTCTCCATACGCCTCGAGCGATAGACGTATATTAATTGCACAGACCGTCCGATCCACCCGAAAACGGGCCACCGATCCATTTCCGCTTTCGCCGCAAAGGCGACATTCATCTGAGACGCCAGAATCCACGGATCCAGAATTCCGACGTGGTTCGATACGACGAGCGACCCCTTTCCAAGTGCTACTGGATGCGACATTGCTACGGTCACACCGAGTACACGACAGAGTTTCTTGCTCGCCTCCGATTGCCTGTATGCCAGGTATCGGTACCGGTCGTCTGCGGTCATACCTCGACTGCCGATACGCATCCTGGCAGACTCCACGACCATAATGATGACGAATCGAACGAGCTTCCAGATACGCACGATGAAAGTGAAGCGGATTGGTATTCAGGAGATTGGTTTGCTCGATCGCCGACGAAAAGGACGGGTTTCAGCGTATATTATAACGATTTGTAGCCTTTTAGATGTGGACTGACAGAAAGATTGATCTCCCCTTCCAGATATTACCGGTGGATACACCGCTTCATACTGCACATTCTCGTTGCGGCTTCCCTACCCGGAGTGGTATGCGCGCAATCTGATGGGCTGCTTCAGCTTAACGACCCCATCCACCATTTTCTGATCAGACAACAGACCGCCGGATTTATCCCGTCGGCTCACCTTACACATCTTCCGCTATCGGCTTATGAAGCCCGGCAATATCTGGATTCTCTAGATGTCGAGCGCCTGTATCTGTCGTTCCAGGATCGCGAATTACTCGATATTTATCGAGGCGTGCAGGATCACCCCGGTGCCTATTGGGGCCAGAAACGATCCGGATGGATGTTTGCCAACGGTCGTGATTTCTACGCGACAAAGGATGAAGATTATTCGTTTCAGATCAACCCGTTACTCTACTACTCTCTGGGATATGCCGCCCGAAATGGAGGACAGTCTTCTCGGGCATGGAGAACCACGCGGGGATTTCGGTTTTCGGGAAGTGCCGGGAAGTATCTGTTTTTTGAAGGAAGATTGAGCGAAAATCAACGGCAACTCGACCGTGTGAACGCCGAACGTACGGTCCCCCGAAAAGGATTTGTGAATGTAGCGGGAAACGGTGCGCTCGACTGGTTTGAATCGATTGGAATTATCGGCCTCAGGACGCGCCTTTTTGAAGTTCGATTCGGCCGTGACACGAATCGTTGGGGAAGTGGACTCAACAGCGCAACGCTTTCCAATTATGCGTCTCCATACGACCAGCTCGAATTGCGAGCTACCCTCGGAAAGGTCCAGTACGTGAGTCTCATGGCAGGGTTTGCCGGCCCTCGATCTTCTACCGGACAGCATCTGAGACTTCGAAAATATGCGTCCATTCATCGACTATCGGTCAAACTACCCCACCGGATTGAAGCCAGTGTATTTGAAGCGGTCGTATTTGCCACCGATTCGCTCGGTCAGCGCCGGAGTTTCGATCTCTCCTATGCCAATCCGATCATATTCTTACGGGCGGCAGAGCGGGATCGGGGAAGTCCGGACAATGCGATGGTGGGACTTGGAGCCTCCTGGATCCACCATCCCGGACTGAAATTGTACGGTCAACTTCTCCTTGATGAACTGAGCGTCTCCCAGATCGGGAAACAGTGGTGGGCCAACAAATGGGCGTGGATTCTCGGAGCACATTCAGAGGATATTTTCGCTGAAAATCTCTCCATGCGATTCGAGGTTTCTCGCCTCAGGCCATTTATTTATTCGCACGACACGGAACTGGAGGCCTACGTTCACCACGGGGATCTTCTCGGGCATCCGGTCGGCCCGAACGCCTGGGATCTCACCGTGTCTGCTGACTATCTCATCTCACCTCGGTGGAATGCAGCGACCGTCGCGTCGTTCACAAAGAGAGGAATCAACGATGGGACGACCAATTTTGGCAGCGATCCCCGCGTCTCATATAACACGCGGGCAGGGGATTTCAACCAGTTCATTCTCCAGGGTATTCGGCAGAATGAGGTCCGTCTGGAGGCGTACCTCGGTTACGAAGTTCTTCCCGACGTCCATCTCGATGCCAGTTTCGGCTTCCACTCGATCAACGATGATCTGAACGGATTGGATCGCTCGGCAACCCTGCTGCTGCAACTTCGATGGGGCGTACCGTTCGAGTTTGCCCGGTATTGACTCGCGCGATGCGGATCTCGACTCTTTACCGATCGGTACGCACCGGAATTCGGCACTCAGTTCGCGCTCTTCCGTATCCCGAACCCACCCATGCGGATCGGTTCTCCGACCGGCGGATCGGCCCTGGGGAAACTCAGACTGAATGTCGACCCGACTCCCTTTTCGCTCTCGACCTGAATCTGGCCGTCCATCAGATGAACGAGCCGAGCCGTGATCGCAAGTCCGAGACCCGTTCCCTCGTAAGACCGGGTCGGCCCGTCAGATTCTTGAACAAATTCGTCGAAGAGCTGAGGAAGAAATTCCGATTCGATTCCAATACCCGTGTCTCGGACATGAATAGTCACCGAGCCTTCGTTGGATTCCGTTTCGATGGTGATCTGACCGCTGGCGGTGAATTTAATCGCGTTTCCAACGAGATTCGCAATGACGGTAAGGAATCCCTGAATATCCAGATTGGCAAAAAGTGGTTCATCCGGTTTGAGCACTTCGATCGAAAGATCCTTCCTGTTTGCAGTATCGATAAGTCCTGATACTCCCGCTCTACACTGGTGATACACATTTGCCGGTTCGAGTACGATTTCCATCATACCTGCGCGAAGTTTCGCCAGATCGAGCAAGGAATTGAGCGTCTCCATGAGCCTACTCCCGCTGTCCTCGATGATGTCCAGGAATTCACGATACCCGGCCTCTTCAGGAATTTCGTCCTTCAGCACAGCCGTAAATCCAAGAATCGCCGTTAGCGGAGTCCTGAGTTCGTGCGATGTCGTAGCCAGGAATTCATCCTTCAATTTATTCGCTCGCTCCAATCGATCATTGGCTATCTGAAGCTGTTGACTTAGCTCTCTCTGACGAAGTAATTCTTTCGCCTGCTCAGCGGCCAACTTTTGTGAACGGGCCATCAACAGATACTTTCGTGCTGAGAATATGACTAGGAGGAGTGTCGTCACGTACAATAAATACGCCCACCACATACGGTACCACGGAGGCAAAATGGTAAACGAATAGCGAGTTTCTTCACTTATTCTACCCTGCGCATCGCGAGCGCGCGCCCGAAATACGTACGTTCCTTCCCGTAACCCCGTGATATGGGCCGAAGGCTCCTTCAGCCAACGAGTCCAGGACCTGGTCTTCCCATCAATGCGGGTCTGATATCGAATGGCTTCGGGATACGTGAATGACGTCGCAGCAAGATCGACGGTCAAATCTCTTTGTTCGAACGGAATTTCCGGCACCTGCCAACCCGGTTGATTGATTAATGGTCGCCCATCTTGCGTTCTGAAGCCGCCGATCAGGACTGCTTTGCCGGTCGATGTCGCTACTATTTTTGTAATCAGCGTGTGAATCGAATTCGGCCGAGGAATATCGAGTTTCGAATCGTAACGGATGAGTTCGTCACCGTCATTGAACCAGACCACGCCATCGTCTTCGGCAAGGATGGTTGATGTGCTGGTTTTCTTGAATTTGAGTGCTTCTGGAGATTCAAATCTATACCGTCCTCCCTTCAGGGGAATGGCTTTTACCACTGAATCCGGGAAGACCATCCAAACATTTCCGAGATGATCCTCCGTTAGCGTCAGAAGACTGTCGGTTTTCCCTCCCGAGAATGGCCACAGATCATCGTCAAGAAAGAACCTGTCGCTTCTGGGATCGAAGCGATAGGTTCC
>CAYLHF010000063.1:0-10741 GCA_964383365.1 uncultured Rhodothermales bacterium
TCCATGCCGGAGCGCACCTACCACGTGGTGGTGAATAAGAGCACGGTCCCCGTCGGTACGGCCGATTCGGTCAGTAGTGTTTTTGAAGAGGCCGGGCTGGTGGCAGGCGAGGATTTTGATGTCGTATCGAATCCAGAGTTCCTGCGTGAGGGAGTCGCGGTCACGGACTTCATGAAGCCCGAGCGCGTAGTCGTGGGGACGAGTAGCGAGCGGGCCGCCGACATCATGCGTTCGATCTACGAGCCCTTCGTGCGTCAGGGGAATCCGATCCTGATCATGGATGAGCGATCATCGGAGATGACCAAGTATGCCGCAAATTCCTTTCTGGCGACGAAGATCTCGTTCATCAACGAGGTCGCCAACCTCTGTGAAGCGACGGGAGCGAGTGTGGACCATGTCCGTAAGGGGATCGGGCTCGACAGCCGGATAGGTAATCTCTTTCTGTATCCGGGGATCGGGTTCGGGGGGAGTTGTTTTCCCAAGGACGTGCAGGCCCTCCAGAAAACAGCCGCCGATAACGGGTATCACTTCCGGATTCTGGATGCGGTCCTGAGTGTGAACGACCGGCAACGAGAGATGCTTGCGGGTCGAATTGCGGACCGGTTCGGTGGGACGCTCGATGGAAAGCGCATTGCCGTGTGGGGCCTCTCGTTCAAGGCCCGTACGGACGACGTGCGAGAATCTCCCGCGCACTCGGTAATTCGGGGTCTTATCAAAGCCGGGGCCTCCGTCTCTGCCTTCGATCCGGAGGCGGTCGAAACCACCCGCACGGTCTTCGGGGATGCGATCACCTATGGCTCGGATCCCTACGACGTGCTCTCGGGCGCCGATGCGCTCGCGGTGTGCACCGAGTGGCACGAATTCCGTCGTCCCGATTTTGTCCGGATGAAGGAGTTACTCAAGAATCCGATTCTCTTCGACGGGCGGAATCTTTACAAACCAGCAAAGATGCGGCAGTTCGGCTGGGAGTATCACAGCATCGGCCGGCCCCATTAGCGGACGCTTGGCGCGTAGTCATTTCGTGCCAGGGGTGCTCGACGAGAGAAGAATCGGCCAACCATGCTGGCGAAGGCTTGTGAGCATTTGCTCGGTGTTCCAACTGCAAATGGTGTACTAAAAATCCTGCTAATTGCGAATACCATTATAATAACGCACTTGGCGTTGGGACGCATAGAGTTACGCGTACAAATGCACTTTCAATCGGTCTCTTCAGGCGGATAATGGAACAATCTATACATCGGTTCGTGCTAATTGCGAATACAATTAGAATAATGCACTTTATGATGGGGTGCACGGGGTTATGGATACGAACAGGATGGGTCTATCTCTTAAAGACCAACCGTTGATCGAGAGAACCCTGCAAAAGACATTAATTCAGGCAGCCGCTGAGTTTCCTGCGGTAGCGATAACGGGCCCCCGGCAATCCGGGAAAACGACTCTGGCGCGAATGGCCTTTCCTGATAAGGAATACGTGACGCTCGAGGATCTGGAAACCCGCCAGTTCGCTTTGGAGGATCCAAAACGGTTTCTGGCCCGCTTTTCCAACGGTGCTATTCTTGACGAGGTTCAACGTGTGCCCCACCTGTTCTCCTATCTGCAGGGAGTATTGGATGCCTCGCGGGAAACCGGGCGATTTATCCTCACGGGATCGCAGCAGTTCGGTCTCCTGACAGAAGTCACCCAGAGTCTCGCTGGCAGAATTGCCATGTTGACTCTTCTGCCTTTTAGCCTGGAAGAGCTGATAGAAGCTGATCGAGCTCCTGAAAACGTCAATCAACTGCTTCTTCAGGGTCTGTATCCACCTCTCTATGACAGGGTTTCGGCTTTTGAACTCTGGTTTCAGAGCTATACCAATACCTACGTCGAACGCGATGTCCGTCTCTTAACCAATGTCAGAGATCTGAACTCTTTTTATCGGTTTGTCCAATTGTGCGCAGGTCGTTCAGGGCAATTGTTGAATTCGTCCAACCTTGCAGGTGATATCGGAGTCAATCACGAGACCATTCGAGCCTGGATCTCCATTTTGGAAGCAAGCCACATTATACATCTTCTGCGGCCGCATCAGCGCAATTTTAATAAAAGGCTGATCAAAGCTCCCAAACTCTATTTTCACGATTGCGGACTGCTGTGTTACCTACTTGGAATTGACTCGTCGGAGCAACTCGGTGTTCACGCGCTTCGTGGACCCATTTTTGAAACGTGGGTCGTATCTGAAATGCTCAAGTATCGTCTGCATCGGGGCAAACGCAATAACCTCTATTTCTGGAGAGACCGGGCGGGCCGTGAGGTCGACGTTCTCATCGATCAAGGCGGTGTACTGGTGCCCGTAGAAGTAAAGTCTGGGCAGACCATTGCTTCGGATTTCGATCGCGGGCTCAGGCGATGGTTAAACTACGCCGGGAATGAAGCCGGGGGACCGAGGATCGTGTACGGAGGCGAAGAAAGTCTGGTTCGGGAAGGCGTTCAATATGTGTCGTGGCGAGACCTGCCGCAGTACGCGGGGTAACGTCAGACCGCGAAATCTTCCATCTTCTTGCCGGCCTTGAGAGCAGCTTCCAGCCACAAGGGCTTGCGTCCGCGACCGGCCCACGTATTCTCCTTATTGTCTGGATCCCGGTACTTGATCTTGGCTTTCTTGCGGGTGCCTTTTGGGGCCGCTTTCTTCGTTGATGTGCTGCCTCTGGCAGTCTTAGCCACTTCAATCAATTCTTCCAGATTAAATCCGGCTTCTTTCGCAACCCGGCGCAATTCACTGACCGCATCCTTTTTTCTCCGTCTGGATCGACGAGATAATTCTTTTTCAACGGAATGAAGGAGCGATAATAGCTCCCGGTCGGTCATGGTTTTTAAATCCATCGGTCTGGGTGGTAAACATACATGTGGTGGTGCATATTAATATAGAACAATTCGTGGTAAATAAAATACGTACGCGTACGTACCCCACATATATTAATACCCATTAATCTCAATCAGATAGTTGCGAGAGCGTTTTTGCAAGATTGGATAGTATGTTCGCGACGCGTTTAATCTGGTCTTCCGCCTCGGTCCAATCGCGCTCTTCGACGGCTTCTCGCACGCCAGGCAGGGTTTTTACGCCATACCCGGTATAAAAGCCGGGAGCATAGATCATGTGCCGAAACCACGACCGGCGGGGAAGCCCCGAATCTGCCGTCATCGCCCTTTCTACATGTGCCAGCAGGTGATTGAGGGTACTACGGCTCTCGGCATCATCATTGGAATCGGCCGTTGCATGTAGTAACCGTTCGTCGGCCACTTTAGCCGCTGTGGTTAATTCTTCTATAGCATTCTGTAACGGAGCAAAATTAATATGTGGGACATTTGTTTTGGATTTCGGAGATATATAGGTCTTGGTTGGGTCTGCATTCAGTTGGTATGCGTTAGCTTCCAGAAGCGTATTCAGTTGGGTAGTTTCTTTTCTCATTTTGTTGGTGAGATCCATTATTTCTTTTAAATACGAATCTACATTACCCGAAAAAGCAGCAAACCGAAACGGCAAAATATCCGCATTGGCAAGCCGTAACGTGGCGCGCCCGGCTACTTTAGCGAGGGTTATTCCGTATTCAAATGTGGGATCTCCAAAACGCGTGTAATAATCGAAAGAATCAAAAATGGAGTGATAGGATCCTCCGCTGCTTTCACCACCGAACCCCAGGTTCAGCGAGGATATTCCGAGGTGTTGGAGGAACGGCGTGTAGTCGGATCCGGACCCGAGCGGGTAGAGGGGAAGGTCTCCGTCGTGATCCGCTTTCAGGCTGCCGCTAACTTTTGCTCGTGCTTCGGCACGCGTAAACACAGAGACTCCGGTCTCCGGGTCTTCCACCTCGTGCGCGATGTCGTTCATAAAGGCCTGTAACGTGTGCGAGCCACCCATACTCAGGAAGCCGCGTCCGGTACCATCGGTATTGATGTAGGCGACGGCTTTCTCGCGTAGTTCATCGGCGTGGAGTTCTACCCATTCGGTGGATCCCAGGAGCCCCGGCTCTTCGGCATCCCAGCTTGTGTAGATAATCGTGCGTGCGGGTCGATGTCCACCGGCGGCCAGGAGGGCGACAGCCCGGGCTTCTTCGAGCATGGCCACCTGACCACTCGTCGGATCGCCGGCCCCGAATACCCAGCCGTCACGGTGGTTGCCACGGATGACCCACTCGTCAGGATACGTTTCTCCCGTCAGGCGCGCGATCACATCATAGGCAGGAACCAGGTCCCAGTTGAACGAGAGGCGCATGTGGACACGGGCCGGCCCCGGACCCACGTGGTACGTGAGACTCAGGGCGCCCCGCCAGTTGGCGGGAGCTACAGGGCCACTGAGAGCCTCCAGAAGCGGTTTAGCCTGCGAATACGTGATCGGTAAGACGGGGATCTTCATGATCGTGGGAGATTCTTCCACGCTATAGCGCTCGGCGTCTTCTGTTGCGCCGACGCCCGGCGTGAGCGGATCGCCCGGGTAGAGGGGCATATCCTCGACAGACCCGCGCTGCGCACCCTGATTCATCCGGAACGGACCGTCCGGATAGACATCCCCCTGGAAGTAACCGTCGTCCCTCGGATCGGAATAGAGGATGCACCCGATGGCGCCGTGTTCGTAGGCGACCTTGGGCTTGATGCCTCTCCACGAGCCGCCATACCGGGCGAGAACGATCTTCCCTTTCACGTCGATTCCCATACGTTCCAGGTCGTCATAATCGCCGGGAATGCCCTGATTGACGTAGACGAGTTCGGCTTCGACGTCGCCGTCCGCCGAATACGCATTGTACGGGGGGAGCATGTTTTCCCTCACGCCCGATGTCGCGTCTTCCGCGATTTCCGGCTCGTCGAGGTCGAGGACGAGCCCTTGCCCGTTAGGTGTCGGTGCGACGAGTTCTACGAATCGTTCTTTCGGGGTGGGGAAGAGGACGTGGAAGACCTCGGTTTCGACATCATATCCCCAGCTCTCAAGGAGTTCCGCGACGAATTCCGCATTGGCTTTCCCCCACGGAGATCCCACGTGATTGGGTTTCGAGGTGATTCGTTTCATCCACGAGCGGAGATGGTCGGGGTCGAGCGATGCATCGAATGTTTTCTCGATCCCCCGCTGACGCACACTGCTTTCGGCCGTAAAACCCAGAATGGGCTTTTCCGCACCCGATAATCCTGTAATGAATAGAAAAAGTAGCGGAGCAATAATCCTATTTGGGATGCGTTTCATTATATTATTCCGGAGCTGTACGTAGGAAAAGAGATATTTTGTGTTGAGGAGGCTTGAATTTAAGCCCATTGGGGCGTATAGTCGCTGTTGCACCAATTAATATTTTGTCTGGGGATCGCCATGAATTCGTTATTCCGCCTCCGTCCGCTAGTAGCGTTGGTATTCGCCTCGCTGCTGTTTCCCGCGTGTGATTCCGGAAACGGTAATAAAACGGAACCCCAGAAACCGGCCGAAGTCGTGGTTACGGAAACCACGGCGGACAATCCGACCGTTCAGCAGGCGATCAACTCGACGGCGGTTTCGAACCTCAGCGACGAACTGGCGGATGCCGGCCTGCACGTAGATGCGTCTGCTTCCGCACCGGCCATCATCATTCCGGCGACGAGTAGTCAGGGACAGGCAGTCGAGACGGTTGTCTCGACCATCTTGCTCAATGCCGCTGGTCAGGAAGCTGCTGTGATGTCAACGCTTCAGGGGGCCGGAGAGGCAATCGTTTCCCAGCCCAACACGTCGGCTCGTGAAGTAGTCCAGAGTGATGACTCCGGTAACGAAGTCACCTTCAAATTTAACGCCGATGGTGGGTATCAGAGTATGTCACGTACCACGGTTGGCAGTGGCGGCGGGTTCTGGACATCGGGTACCGTCTCGGCCGTCAGTGAGGAGGTGAACCGTGATCATTCGTTGATTGACGATATTCAGATCACAACAAGCACGGGTGTTACGACGGTCAAGGCGCTGCTCCAGCAGGGGTTTGCCTCCGGGAAAACAGCCCAGTTTGAAGGCCTTTTTCTGGGTCTGGCCGGCCTCGCTGCAGGTATTCCAATCATTCTTGCGGGTGCATCGAGCCCGGGTTGATTGTTAAATCCGACCGAGCCGCTGATTGAATGAAGGTATTCGTTGTCGTTGTCTTATTTGGGTTGGGCGGTTGCGCTGCGAGCGCAACCGCCCAATCTCTTTATGGAACCGCGGGTTGGGGGTTGACGCCGACGGCCGTTCCGCAGGCGGACGGTACGTTTTCTCTCTACATGGCCCGCGTCGATAAGCGGTTCGTACGGCCAACCAATCTGTGCAAGGGATTCCCGCAGGTGACGGCCTGCGACGAGTTGGTCTACGGAGCCGTGATATCGTTCCTGCCTCGCCTCGAGTGGTATATCCGGCTAACCCGCCATTTTGACACGGTCGATTTCAAGGGGGCGGATCGATCCAGCGGATTCATGTTCACGGCGCTTCTGGAGGGGCGGTATACCCCGGCAGTCGCCGTCGGAATCAGAGATTTCGGGGGGACAAGAAATTTCCATGCTACGTATGTGGTGGCAACAAAAACAATTGCCTTTTTTGAGGGATTGAAGACGATCTGGTCCGCGGGTCATGCGTTTGATCTCTTTGATGCCAACCGCCTGGAGCTCAGCGATAAACCCTTCGGATCGGTCGGTATTACTGTGCTGGATCGACTCGGTCTGGGGGCGGAGTATGACACCCGACGGGTCAATTATGCCGGGTGGATTCAGCCCATTCCGTATGTCCGTTTCTCCGGCGTCCTCATGGATCAGCAGTATCTCTCCTTCAATGTGTCGGCCATCTATCGCCTCCCGACGGGGATGTGAGTGTCCGCATCCAGTGACTGACCTGAAGGGATGGCGACCCCACTCAGTACCGGTTAATCCAGCGCCCGCATCATCTTCCAGTAGACGGGCGACATCTGCTGATCCAGAAACTCCCACCGCCTCCCGGTCTGGAACCAGCGTCCGCCCCGCTCCTCACGGCTGAAGTCCCCCCGCTTGGTCCGGCCGAAGTCCCACTGGAAATGGGCCTGGGGTCGCACAGAAAAAGCCACGTTTCTGGACCCGACCGCGCGGCCCCTGAAGAGAGGAATAACGGCGGTAATACCGGTCGAATACTCGGCCTCGTTGGTCCGCACGAAGAAGCCGAACCGCGTCGCACCGAATCGCCTGAAGAGGTCAAACCGGGCCCCCCAGTCGTTGACGAGATACTCTCCCAGCCGGAGAACCGTCTTGTCCTGGGCCAGAAACGAGCCCACCCGGAGGCGTCCCACCATGTTCCATTTTGGGAGTTGATGAATGAGATCGAGCATGGGGGAGAAGGTGTCGAGTCGGCCCGACTGCCACGCTCCCCGGAAATAACTGAAATACCCAGTCAGACCCAGTTCGAGTCCGACAATGGTTCGTCCCATGTAACGTCGGTACCCGAGTTGGTACCCGTACCGGTTTCGCGTGAAGAGACCCGCGTCGAGAGAGAGAAACGAGTTATCCCCGGCGCGCGCCAGATACCCCGCGCGGATGATCCCCGGATGGTGTTCGCGGTTATAGAGCTCACCGGGTCCCGGGATCTGCTGATCGATGGGGAGGACCCACTGCGCGGAGGCCACGAACCCTCCGTGGCGAATCACGATTTCAGGGGCGATACGGGGGTTCGTCCGCAGGTAGTCCTGAAAGAATCCGATCTCCCACCGAACCTGCGGGTGAATCACAAAATCGATCGTCGTGTGCGTCCAACTCGGACGGAGTTTCTTCCGGTTCACCAGACCAGATCGAGACCGGAGAACGGACGGCCTCGTCTCACCTGCAGGAAGCGCGACGACGGATTGCTGGAGATAGGTAGGAACAAGCACAATACGGCTCGAATCAGATAACACCGCTGCCAGGCGCCGGGACAAGCGTATGGCTTCGAGTACGCGGTCTGTGCTCACCCGGTCCTCATAGAGTAAATAAGCCCGGCCGCCCTCGTATCGTGTATCCAGGAGAAGATGGCCCGCCTTGCTGACGAGTCCCTTCGCTGCTGAAAGGTCGCTCGTAAGGATCTGGGCCGTAGCGACCTGCCCGAAAAGCAGGAACACCAGCACGGTCACAGCGGCGAGTTGCGTTCTGAATCCTGACTGCATCACCGGGCGAAATTGGGTAGAACAGGGAGATCGGCGAGATCGCAGAGTAGTTGCGCGGCCGCGTCCGGGTTCAGCGGTTGCAGCGGGGGGCGAACCATCTGCCAGCGAAACTTCGAATCTGGCAACAGCCCGAAAAGTAACTGTTTTAACACCGGAACAAACGGGTATTTTTCGAGGGCCTTCCGGTAGCTGATCATCAGGGCGTGTTCGGATTCCAGGCCAGACGACCTGCCGGGGAATCCATCTCCCAAGGCTGTTTTGCCCCCTTTTGCCGCCTCATTGACCATCATCCCGTCGTACACCCGCCGTATGAGTCGGCTCGTGACGTTCGCTGTCGCCGAAACGCATCCGGCTCCGCCTGACAGAAGGGCATCGCGCAGGTACGTCTCCGAACCGGCGAACACGTCCATTTCAGGAAACGTCGTACACAGGGCCTGAATAAATGGCCCGTCACCCGACGAGTCTTTGATCCCGGCAATGACACCCGGGAACGCATCGAGCAGTCGGCGAATCAGATCCAAGGACCACCCGAGGCCTGCCATCCTCGGAAAGTGATAGAGCAGGATACGGAGTCCGGGATGACCTACTCCCTCGATCACCCGCCGGACATAATCAAAGAGGCCCGCATCGGATATCGTTTTGTAGTAGAACGGGGGAAGCAGGAGGATACCGGAGAATCCGAGTTCGTTGGCGCGAGTGGTCAGCGCTACGGTGTCCGGCAGGGCGCAACACCCGGTTCCGATAATCATCCGCCCGGGCGGGACCCCGGAATCAGCCAGCCGTTCCATGGCATCGATCCGCTCTTCGACCGAGAATCCATTGCCTTCTCCGGTGGTCCCAAAAATGACAACCCCGTGAGAGCCATTGGCGAGCAACCAGTTGGAATGTTCGGCCAATCCAGAATGATCGATCGAGAGGTCCGGGCCCAGCGGTGTCAGAGCGGCCGTCCAGATTCCTTTAAAGACACGTTGGTGCATCAACCCCTCCTTCCCTGTTATCGTCCCCAATGGTCCCGGTTGAACTGCTCTGATTCTCCCGGCGGAATACTGAGCGATGACCACCCCGAGCCGGCCCGACTCCTGGCCAGTTGTACGATCTGCCCGACGTGGTACGCATAGTGCGTCAATTGTCTGGTCACGGCCGCCATCACCGTATGATTCGCGCCTCGTATCACGACAATCCGCGTCACGTCTTCGGGCTTGAGTTCTGAGAGGGCAGAAAAAAGCTGCGTCCATCCCTCTTCCCACCAGCGAATGACATCCGGTCGCATCACGTTGGCTTCCAGTTCGAATTCGGTGTCCCGATGGCGGTCCGGTGACTCTCCGTCGGTTGTCAGAAAATCGGTCCATCGCGAGCGCATGTTACCCGCCATGTGCTTCATGATGAGGGCGATGCTGTTTGATCGGGGATCGGGGGCGTGGAAGAGGGCATCATCGTCGATCTGGGCGACCGCACGTTCGGCCATCAGCTTATACGTCTTGAACTGCCTGACAGCGTCCTGTAGAAACATACCACCGATATCTAAAGACACTACTCCGGGTTCTTCGGTTGATGCCATCGAGTTTTCTTACTATTACAACAGAATGAAAAACGGATCGAACACAAGAAATATGGCGCGCCAATCTAGATTCGTTAGAACTGGTTTACAAACGGAACATCCGGACCCGACCGAAATTCTGGGCGCATGACAACAGGGAAAAAAATCACAGGAATTATTGCGGCAGGAATTGCGGGCCTCGCGTTGCTCGGCCCCCGCGTACGGGTTGACACGAAACTGACCCCTGTTTCTGTGCCGGAAGAGGTGGATACCTGGCTACGGGACCGGGAGGCGGAGTTTGACGACATCACCCCGGGGACGGAGAAGACGATTATCTGGGCAGACTCACTTCGCCGGAAAAAGACGCCGTTTTCTCTCGTGTATCTGCACGGATTCACGGCGTCGCGTCAGGAGACGGCCCCGCTGAGCGATCGCATCGCGGCCGAACTGGGAGCCAATCTGTTCTACACCCGGCTGGCGGGACACGGGCGGGGCGGTCCGGCAATGGGGGACGTAACCGTCAACGACTGGTTGAACGACGTCGTTGAAGCGTTGGCGATCGGTCGGCGTCTGGGCGAGAAAGTGATCGTGATCGGAACGTCAACGGGGGCGACGCTCGCCACGTGGGCGGCGGCTCAACCCGAACTTGCCGCGGATCTCGCCGCTCTTGTGATGCTCTCTCCCAACTTCGGTCCCCGCGACTGGAAGACGCCGATGTTGTTGTGGCCGTGGGGATTGCAACTGGCCCGGGCCGTGGGCGGGGATACCATTCACTGGGAACCCCGAAGCGATATTCAGGATCGGTATTCGACGATGTCCTATCCGGTCGATGCCGCCCTTCCGATGATGGCGCTCGTGCGGCTGGCCCGAAAGAGCCGTCTCCGGAAAATCACCCTCCCAGTTTTCGTCGCTTTCTCGGATGAGGATCGGGTGGTCGACAGTGGACTGACGCGAAAGGTATTGAAGCGATTCAAGGGCACCGACGTAAAGATCGAGACGGTCACTACAGCATCCCCCCCGAATTTCCATGTGATTGCTGGCGACATGCATGCGCCGCAGAACACCGAGTGGCTGGCGGATGAGATTGTGACGTTCCTGA
>CAYLHF010000064.1:0-10691 GCA_964383365.1 uncultured Rhodothermales bacterium
CGGCATCCACAGAGTGTGCGGAGCGCGTGTGGTTGTCTCTCGAGAGGAGTACATGCGCTCCCTGTGTGGGGGGGGCGATAAAAAAAAGCACCTCCCCCGCTATAACCATCGTCTCTTTATTTGCCAGCGCTATTTTTTTTCCAGCCTCTATGGCTGCGATGGTTGGCCTCAGGCCTACAGCCCCGACCACCGCTGTAATCACCGTGTCGACCGCAGTTTCCGACACGATTTCGCACATTCCCTCCGATCCGGCAACCACCCTGAGAGCCGGCCGATTCACAATCCGGCGCAATTCTCCGATACGCGATGCATCACCCACGGCTACGACCTCCGGATCGAACTCTCTGATCTGCTCAGCCAGAAGCGACAGGTTATTGTTGGCAGAGAGCGCATATATCCGCAAGCGGTTCGGAAACAGCCGCACGACGTCCATCGTCTGACGGCCTATCGAGCCCGTCGAGCCCAGAACGGTGAGATTTTGCATGGATAAGATCGGGATGCGCCGGAATTCCGCGGTTGCACAATCTGAAAAGTGAGTGAAACATACGTGGTTCCCAAGCGATATTAAAGCGTCATTTTTATCTGTAGGGGAAACTATGAGGATTGGGAAACTGGCCATCATCTGCGCTAGACCGACACGGGTACAATCGCGGGTGACTTCCATACGATTCACGGGTCGTATACTCGTCCCGGTCCTTCTGCTCATCCTGGCCTCGCTTCCCTCTGCGGTTCGTGGGCAGGAGGTCGACAGCACCGTCGTTGCCCGATTCCAACTCGCTGAGTCGTTTATCCGCGCCGCTCAATTTACGCGTGCAATACCGCTCCTGGAGGATCTGTACGACCAAAAACCTGAAACGTATGTCTTTTATGAGCGACTGAGACAGGCATACGAAAACGTTAAACGCTACGACGACGCAATCTCGCTGGTAGACCACAAAATTGAGACCGATGCGAATCCGGCCATCTATTTATCGGACAAGGCACGCCTGTACTACCTGAAAGGAAATGACGTTGACGCCCGTCGTATCTGGAGGGATGCTCTCGATAGTATGGATGGATCGTCGAGTATCTACCTGCTCGTTTATCGCTCTGTGATGGAAGTCAGACTATTCGATTTTGCGATCGAGATTCTGGAGACTGGAAGGAAAGAGCTGTCGAATACCATGCTTTTCCAGACTGATCTGGCTCAACTCTACAGTCTTACCTCTCAGCACGACAAAGCGATTGATGAGTACCTGAATCTGTTGACCGTCAATAGTGGACAACTCGCATACGTTCGCAGCCGTCTTCAGCCCTATGCCAGCGAATCGGACGCTCGTTCGCTGATGACATTCGAAGTTGAGAAAGCCATTGCTGAGAATCCGCTCGTCAGACCGTACCGGGAATTGCTATCGTGGTTATACCTGGAAGGTGATCGCTATTCCGATGCCCTGAATGTAAACAGGGCGATCGATCGGCTTGAGAACGAAAACGGAGTTGTCCTTTTCTCCTTCGCTCAGACCGCTGCAAATGCCGAAGCATTTCAGGTCGCAGCTGAGGCTTTTCAGGAAGTCCTGGACAGATACCCTGCCTCACCGACGGCGCCCGAAGCGCTCAGAGGGCTCGGGGTCATGCAGGAAGCCTGGGCAGAGAGTGAACCTGGCGATATCGGCCCATCCAGCGTCGACGCAGACCGGGACAGCCGGTATCTGGCTTCATTGGGAACGTACCGACGGTTCATAAAATTATACCCGCAGAATCCCTATTTCCCGGACGTTCTCAGGCGTATGGGACGCCTTCAGCAGGATATTTTTTTTCAGCTCGATGATGCAATGCAGATCCTCTCCCGGGTGGTCAGGCAGTATCCCAACAGTACAACCGCAAACGAAGCCTCATTCGATATCGGTCGTATTCTGGTGATGAAGAACGACCTCTCTGCAGCCCAGATTGAGTTCACACGTCTGATAACGAGACTCCGTACCGGAGAAACAGCCAACAAGGCCCGACTGGAACTTGCCCGTCTCCAGTATTACAGGGGGCAATTCGAAAGCGCCTCTTCAGAAGTAACCGCTCTGCAGGAGAATACGTCCACTGACGTTGCAAACGATGCGATAGAACTGAGGCTTCTGATTATGGAAAACAGGGGACCAGATTCCCTGGACTCGGCACTAAACCTGTATGCAAAGGCAGAGCTGAGTATTCGCCAGCACGATATTGACCGGGCATTTTCGCTCCTGCACCAACTACTTCAGGTGAATGGAGCTCACCCGTTGGCCGATAATGCGCGTTTCATGCGGGCAATACTTCTGAAAAATTCCGGGCAGGATACCGATGCCATACAGGCGTTTCTGGAAATTCCACTCATTCATCCCGACAGCTTCCTAAACGACCAGGCACTCCTGGAAGCCGCCGATCTTCAACGATACCGTTTCGATGATCCGGCAGTGGCTATTTCAACCCTGACCCGCATCCTGACTGATTATCCAGGATCTCTACTTATTCCCCAGGTTCGCGAACGGATCCGGATGCTCCGGGGCGACGGAGTCTGAAAGCACGACCGACCACTTTTTATGCATCGATTACCGGTACTTCTCATTGTATTCTCCTCTTCCGTCGGCACGTTCGCTGCGATGGGACAGGACATCCTCATACCCATGGATGTATCGCAGTCAGATCATCTCAAGGCGTATGGAGCGACCTACTGGGCCATCGAACAGAATGCTCAAGTCGACTGGCTACTGAATTACAGGGGCGGTTCGTTTCTGATCGCAACTTCATCGGCGTTGGAAAATGAACTCAGAATCAGGGGTGTCTCGTTCGAGGTGTTATCCGGGGCACAAACAGCGACCGTTATTTCTACAATCGAAAAGGAAGATTCGAACGAGAGTGTCGTTCGATTGGAAAAAGTCCCGAAAATAGCCGTATACGCACCAAAACAGACGCTTCCATGGGACGATGCGGTATTACTGGCTCTTACTTATGCCGAAGTGCCGTACGAAATGATTTACGATCAAGAAGTGCTCTCTGGCAAGCTGGCCGATTACGACTGGTTGCACCTCCATCACGAAGACTTCACCGGACAGTACGGAAAGTTTTTCAATTACAGGGCTACACCCTGGTATATCGAACAACAGAGACAGGCGGAGCAGATCGCCCGGTCCCACGGGTTCAGAAAAGTGAGCGTACTAAAGGAAGCAGTCGTAGAAGAAATCAAGTCGTACGTTGGTTCCGGAGGGTTTCTGTTCGCGATGTGTTCCGGGACAGATACATTTGATATCGCGCTTTCAGCCGCGTCCACCGATATCGTACCGGCCGAATATGATGGAGACCCGATTGACACGGATGCCCTCTCCAGACTCGATTTTACCCGTACGTTCGCCTTTCAGAACTTTCGCCCAAGCTTCAATGCACAGGAATACGAACACTCGGATATCGACGTTGGGCCTCCCCCTCCGCAGCTCCGAAACCCGGCAGTGGATTATTTTACCCTGTTCGATTTCAGTGCAAAATGGGACCCTGTTCCCACCATGCTCACACAGAATCATGTATCGACGATCAAGGGCTTCATCGGGCAGACGACCAGCTTTCGAAAATCTGCCGTAAAACCGAGTGTCATCATTCTCGCCGAGGCCCCGGGTCGGGACGAAGTCCGCTATCTACATGGAACGTTCGGACAGGGTACATTCACCTTCTACGCCGGTCACGACCCGGAGGATTATCAGCATTATGTCGGAGACCCTCCTACCGATCTGAGTCTGCATAAACACTCTCCGGGCTATCGACTGATTCTCAATAATATTCTTTTCCCCGCCGCCAGGAAGAAAAAACAGAAAACCTGATACGCTATGTCAGATCGCAATGCCACCGTCCAGGACTCTCGATGTGTCATGAATGAAATCGTTCTGCCCAATGACACCAACGGTCTCGGAAATATGATGGGAGGTCGACTACTTCATCTCATGGACGTGTGCGCGGCGATTTCATCTCAACGGCATGCTGGATGTGTATGTGTCACCGCTGCTGTCGACTCCGTCGAATTTCAGAGTCCGATACGAGGTGGAGAGATTGTCGTCCTTGAGAGTCAGGTAAACCGCGCCTTCCGGACATCCATGGAAATCGAGATCAATGTCTGGGCAGAAAATGCGAGAGAAAACACCCGCAGAAAGTGTAACAGAGCCTATTTTACGTTCGTAGCGATCGGCCCCGACGGAAATCCGAGACCCGTTCCCTGCATTCGTCCAGAGACAGATTCGGAAGAAGAGCGATTCGAAGGTGCCGTCCGTCGCAGAGAAATGCGTCTTCTACTTGCCGGACGTATCGGCCCCGATGAGGCACATAGCCTGGCACACTTTCTCGATACCCTCGGTGCTGGATAATGTCGGTCGTCCGGATACTCGTTCTCGGAGCCATCGGTCTGTTCATGCTCCACCATCCATCGTCAGCCCAATCCTTCTCCAAAAACGTCGGTTTTGGTGGTATGGTCGGCCGGACGAATGGTTTTACGTTCAAAATGTATCTGGCACCAAATGATTTTCTGGACCGGATTGAAGGAGTCAAAACCCTCGACATGTCGCTGTCGTGGAATTTAGACGACTTCCTCCTGGTAAGTGGTCATGTTCAGACTGAGCGATCGATTCCGGATTCTCCCCTGCACTTCTTTGTCGGTCCGGGATTCGCCCTGGGCTTCGAGAGTACCGAGCTCTTGTGGGGGCCGAGCATGAACATCGGTGCGCTTTTTAATCGGAAGCGTTTCGAGGTATTCCTCCAGCTTACTCCTCGAATCTTGATTCTTCCAGACACGACAGGGGACCTTGGTTCGGCGGTCGGACTCCGGTATTTTCTATGACCGGTCGGGTGAAACCGGCTGGCCGGCCAATCGTTAGGCGCGCCCACACCTGTACTCGAAGACCATCCATCCATGTACTACAAACGTATCCTTATCACCGGGGCAAACGGCCTTCTTGGCCAGGAACTGGTGGGAATACTGGGGGCTGACGGCCAGTACGATGTGTTGGCCACCTCCCGTGACCCGTCTCCACGATTTGAGAGTGGATCGTGCGGATACATCAGTCTTGACGTCACGAAGAACGATCGCGTTCGCTCTGTAATGGAGGATTTCTCACCAGATGTCGTTGTCAACTGTGCAGCAATGACTGCGGTCGACCGATGTGAGGACGAGAAACAACGGAGCTGGCAGTTGAACGTGGACGCCGTCGAGACGCTGTCAAAACAATGTCTCCGCCTGGGCTCCAGACTGGTGCAGTTGTCCACCGACTTCGTCTTCGATGGTCTGAGCGGTCCCTATACAGAAACGGATCGTCCGAATCCTCTCAGTCACTACGGAAAATCAAAACTGGCATCTGAGAATGCTGCCCGTATGGCCGGACGACATCAGTGGGCAGTCGTTCGGACGGTGCTGGTATTTGGCTCCGGCATCGATTTACAACGTTCAAATTTTGTGACCTGGGTCATCAAAAAATTGCGGAATGAAGAATCGATAGAAGTGGTAACTGATCAGTTCAGATCCCCTACCTACGTCAGAGATCTTGCTTCTGGAATCGAGCGTGTGATTCGATTCGGTAAGACGGGGATCTATAATATTTCTGGACGTGAACAGATGTCCGTGTATGAGATGGCCGTTCTCGTTGCTGAACGATTTGACCTGGATTCGTCCCTTATTCGTCCTACTGACAGCACGCGTTTTACACAACCGGCGCTACGTCCCCTGAGGACGGGATTCATCACACTGAAGGCTGAGTCTGAAATCGGCTACAAACCGCATACCTTCGTTTCAGCACTCAATGACCTGAGTCACAACCCGGTATTCTTATCCCAACTGTCGAGTACGATCGACAACGATTGAATATTTTGCGTGATTCCGCACGAGGACCTATCCCTATATTCGAAGTCGTTATTTTTCCTGATCTGTATTGTTCGTATTCGGTCCTCCGGCCCATTATTCAGGTTTTATGTTAGATATCCAGTTTATACGAGAAGATCCGGACGCTGTCCGCAAGGCATTTACCTCCAAAGGGATTTCGAATCCTGAAATCGTCGATTCGGTTCTGAAACTGGATATCAGGCGCCGTGAGTTAATAACGGAACTGCAAGAGAAACAATCTGATGCCAAGACAGCTTCCCGTACCATCGGTGAACTCATGAAGACCGGTCGCAGGGAAGAGGCTGATGCGGCGCGGGTTTCTTCATCTGTCCTGAAAATGGAGATCAAGAATCTCGATGAAGAAGGCCGGACTGTTCAAACCGAACTGGATCGGCTGATGCTCGAACTTCCAAATGTTCCTCACGAGAGTGTACCCGAAGGTCGGACTCCATCCGATAATCAAGTCGTATTTGAAACCGGGTCGATCTCAACGTTTGATTTCAATCCGGTCCCACATTGGGAACTCCTGGAACGCCACAACCTCGTCGATTTCGACCGGGGCAGTAAGGTCGCAGGAGCAGGATTCCCTTTTTATATCGGGAAAGGTGCCCGCCTGCAACGTGCATTGATCAATTTCTTCCTCGATTCTGCTACAGAGAACGGTAGGTATACCGAAATGCAGACTCCCCTTGTTGTAAATGCGGACAGTGCAACGGGAACAGGGCAGTTACCGGATAAGGAAGATTTGATGTACGAGGCGGCTCGGGATGAACTGTTCATGATCCCTACGGCCGAGATTCCTACAACCAATTACCATCGGGACGAGATCATTTCGGAAAAAGACCTCCCGATCCGCTACTGCACCTACTCTCCGTGCTTCAGGCGAGAGGCCGGTTCATACGGAAAAGATGTCCGGGGACTCAATCGACTGCATCAATTTGATAAGGTCGAACTGGTGCAATTTGTTCATCCAAACAGAAGTTATGAAGCCCTCGAGGCTCTCCGGGAGGATGCGGAGCGTCTGCTCACCAAACTTGGGCTCCCCTATCGGCGACTCCTCATGTGTACGGGCGACATGGGATTCACGCAGGCCAAGAAATATGATCTTGAGGTCTGGAGTGCTGCACAGGAGCGGTGGCTCGAAGTTTCTTCCATCTCGAATTTCGAATCGTTCCAGGCGCGGAGAATGAAAATCCGTTATCGCCCCGAATCCGGTGGAAAACCGACCATTGTGCATACGCTAAACGGAAGCGGACTGGCACTCCCCAGAATCGTAGCCGCACTGATCGAGAACAATCAGACAGCAGACGGTAGCGTCCTTATTCCAGAGGTGCTCGTTCCGTATACGGGATTCGATCGCATCGGCCGGGCTCCCGACATTCGGAACTGAAGGCGCCGTCAGCTGCCGAATAAGGATTGTACATCCAAATTCTATTGATTTGTGACATCTTGGCCGATGGTATAGACGATACTTGTTCGTATTGGGTGCGTCTGGTGTATGAGCCCGTTGCGTTTGTATTCACAGCCTTTGATACCTGTGTCCCGGGACGAGATTCCTGAGACCAATTCCTGGAGATGTAAATGAACTCCGGTTTCCGATTTATGAGCCTGGACCCGTACACAGAACCGCTTTCCAGGTCAACTTCTGCTCATATTGCACGACGCCTGGGTTTTGGTGCGAAGTCGACAGATATCGACGAACTAGTCGGACTGAATCCGTCGGATGTCATCGATGCGATCATTGATGGAGCCAAAGCACTCGGGCTTCCTGCGGCTCCCGACTGGGCGGACAATTTACCTCCGCAGAGGGGCGCCACTGCCGAGGAACGCATGGCGTACAACAAATCGAATAGGGGCTGGCTCCGGGACTATTCAGCCGATTGGATCTCGCGCATGGCTTCTGATAGCCTGCGAGCCACACCGGGCACTTCCGGCCAGGATATCCTGGCCGCTGCGTTTCGAGAGAGAATGACGCTCGTCTGGCACAATCATTTCGTGACGGGCATTGAAGTCTATCGTTGGACGGTGCTGAGTTTCAGATACCTCACGATGTTACAAACACACGCTCTTGGATCGCTGGAGCCATTCGTGCGAGCAGTAGGACTCGATCCGAGTATGCTCATCTACCTCAACGGCAATCAGAATCGTGTCGGTAAAGCGAACGAAAATTATGCCCGGGAGCTGATGGAACTCTTCACGATGGGCCCGCTGAACAAATTTAAAACTCCCAACTACAGCGAGGACGATGTCAAGAATATATCCAGGGCATTAACCGGATGGATTGTCGATCCAACCACTGGATCCTCGACGCTGATAGGAGCACGACACGATACGGGCGAAAAATCAATTTTCGGACAGACCGGTAATTTTGGATACGACGAAGTGGTCGACCTGCTGTTTGCGGAGCGCAGGTCTGAAATTGCTTACTTCATCTCCAGAAAACTGTACGTCGCGTTCGTCCACGATGACCCCGATGAGACGACTGTTAACGCACTCGCCGATGTCATGGAACAGAATGACTTTTCGATCGCCGAAACGCTGAAGATATTGCTGAAAAGTCAGCATTTTTTTGCGGCTGATCTCATCGGTTCGTCGTACAAATCGCCCCTCGAACATGCTCTAGGGTTGGTAATTGAACTCGGATCGCCCACTTCAGATGAACTATTCAACCTGTTGTATCAGGTGGGAGAGCTCAGCAACATGGTCCTCTTCAGCCCGCCGAATGTCGCCGGCTGGCCAGGATACCATGACTGGATTTCAACAAATTCCCTACCCCTCCGCTGGGCGATCGGAGATGAATTTCTTTTTGGAGGAAGCGGGGCTACGGCCCCGTCCATAACGAATATAGCCGAGAATCTCCATGACCCGAATGACCCTCTGGCCTCTTTCTACCTTCCGGCCGCATTGACAGAATATTTTTCGCCTGTCCCGGTCGATTCTCTGGACGTTCCCGAGATCGCTGACGACTTCGGGGGAGATCTGGAGAGTTTTCCGGTCCCGGATGATATTCTGAACGGTCCGGCAAACATTCGGAATCTGTCAAAAATATTTCTTGCCGGAGCACCGTGGTACGAGTGGTTCCTTTTTAATCCGGGCTCCGAAGATCGACTCAAAGGATTTATCCATCAGATCATTCAGTATCCAGAATATCAATTGAAGTAAGGGCCGGGAACTGCACCTCTTCGAATTAATCGTCTATCAGCCATGTGTTCGTCACACCAGATCAGCCCCCGACCCGGATCCCGTCTAGAGGACGGATCTGACCACGATGAAGATCACGCGGGATGGTCCAGAAGACAGTTTTTGACTGGAATGGGACTTGCAGCAGCGAGCACGGCGCTCGCCGTTTCCGGAACACCGGTCCGGGCGTTTGCCCGGTCACCACTGCTGGCCGGGCTGCGCGCCGGTCCATCGGATCGGGTTCTTGTCCTGATACAACTTGCAGGGGGAAACGATGGACTCAACACCATTATTCCCGTTTCGAACGACATCTATTACAATCAGCGCCCGACGCTCTCGATTCCGCAAAATCAAACCATCACGTTGTCTGTCGACACCGGAATGCATCCGTCACTTCTTCCCCTCGAGAGTCGTTTTGGAGAAGGGCAAATGGCGGTAATCCATGGCGTCGGGTATCCGTCTCCGGTTCTTTCTCATTTTCGATCAACCGATGTCTGGATCAGCGGTAATGAAGCCAGCAATATTTCTGAGACAGGATGGACGGGAAGGTATCTCGATACGATCGTTCCCGATTTCAGGGAGAACCCTCCGTCTAAACCGCTGGCGGTCCAGATCGGATCGGGTTCGCCAACGCTGTTCCAGGGCCCTGACGCGAGCATGGGAATGTCACTCCTGAGCGTCGATCTGTTTGAGCGAATCGCCGGAACCGGTGTGGTGTACGATACTGAATCAGTTAATCCGGGTATTCAGGGAAATGAGATCGCGTTCGTCCGATCCGTTGCGAATGAATCTTTTCAATATGCTGGCGCCATTCAAGATGCTGCCAACAGCGGCGTAAATGAGGTTACGTATCCTTCCAACAACTCGCTGGCAGCGCATCTAGCCATCGTCGCCAGCCTGATTAAGGGTGGGCTCGGGGCCAAGATTTACCATGTTTCTATCGGCGGATTCGATACGCACGCCAATCAGTTGGCAACGCACGCTACGCTAATGGACAAGCTGTCGTCTGCCGTTTCATCATTTATGTCGGACATCGAAGCTGCCGGGCGGCAAGATGAAGTCCTGACAATGACGTTTTCGGAATTCGGCCGACGGGTCGAAGAAAATGGATCTGGAGGCTGCGATCATGGAACGGCTGCGCCTCTCCTGCTTTTTGGGGCAGGTCTGAACGGAGGTATATACGGGCAACAACCGTCTCTCGAAATGCTTGACACGGCAGACAACATGATTTTCCAGACCGATTTCCGGGCCGTTTACAGTACGATCTTACAGGATTGGTTCGGCCTGCTTCCGGGAGATTCGGATGCCCTCTTTGGTCAACATTTCAATACAATCGGATTCGTCGAAAGCCCGATAGTAACGGGAACCGAGTCTTCCCCGGTGCCCGATCGGTTTGTCCTCCATCAGAATTATCCGAATCCGTTCAATCCCAGGACCACCCTGACATTCACGCTACATCAGGCAGGAGCAGTCCAACTTGAACTGTTCGACATGACGGGTAGGCGGATTCGCGTCTTGATGGATCGGATATTAGCGGCCGGGACACATGCAGTCACCTTCGATGCCGGTAATCTGTCGAGCGGAAATTACCTGTATCAGATACGCTCTGGTACGGAGGTCCAGTCGAGACAGATGACTGTTCTCCGATGAG
>CAYLHF010000065.1:0-9341 GCA_964383365.1 uncultured Rhodothermales bacterium
TTTCTGACGGTACGGGGAAGACCCATGCGGCGTCGGCTCTGACCCGATCGGCAAACCCGCCATGGTGCCCGACAATGACACCCTGACCGGACCGGCAGAGATTATGATCTCCTCCCGTACACCACTCGCAGGTCATGCAAGAATTCGCATTCCACCCGATCCCCACCCGGTCGCCGACTCTAAGATGAGAGACGTGATCGCCAACTGCCGCCACCCTACCGATGATCTCGTGTCCACCCACGAACGGGTAACTCGTCATTCCCCAGTCGTTGTCGACCATACTCAGGTCACTGTGGCAGATACCACAGTATTCAACCTGGATTTCTGATTCGTGGGGTCCAAGTGGTCCGGGAGCGTACGAAAATTTCTCGAAAGGAGCACCTGCCTCGGGGGCAGCGTAGGATTGAATGGACATACTGGTGGGAGAGAGGTATTGGAGTTGAGTAAGGAATAACATCCGGACGACTTGACGGTCCGAATGGATGGTTCAGAGGCCCTTGGCTATACTGTACCGTCTACATAATACTCAGGAGGAGGTTGTTTTGAAAAACAGAGCTTCTGGCTACCCGGTCAAACAGGTGTTTGCACCGACGAAGATCATAACAAAGGGTCGTTACAACGGAGGTCGAAGACTCTGTGCTTCGGCCTCCGTAATGGACCCTGTACGGGGCTCAACAACGCTCTGGGACGTTTTTCATCAACGGCTCCGGGTATCGGGACTGGCCATTGTTATCGGCATCGGAATTGGGATATCATCACTGAGTTCGGTCTCTGCCCAGAATGAAAGCTCTCGTAGTACCGAGGTCCCACCACTCAAAATGTGGTATGATAAGCCTGCGTCAGAGTGGAATCATTCGCTACCCGTAGGGAATGGCAGACTGGGTGCGATGGTGTTCGGGGGAACGGAGGTCGAACACATTCAACTCAACGAGGAGACCCTGTGGTCGGGAGGTCCTTACGATCCGACACGCGAAGGGGGAGCCGAGGCACTTCCGGAAATCCAGAGGCTACTATTCGCTGGAGATTTCGAACGAGCCCACGATCTCTTCGGTCGAACGATGATGGGCGTCCCGTATGAGCAGATGAAATACCAGCCACTCGGAGACCTGTGGCTCTCCTTTCCCGGACATGATTCCGCAACAGACTATCGCCGAGAGCTGGATTTGGATGATGCCATTGTTCGGGTATCGTATGTAGTAGACGGGGTAACATTTGTTCGAGAGGTTTTCTCGAGCGCTGTAGATCAGATCCTGGTGGTTCATATGACTGCGGATCGGCCGGGGGCACTCTCTTTCAGTACCGAATTACACGGTGTTCGGAATCCTGATCACTCCAATTACGGAACAGATTATTTTCAGTGGGATGGTCTTCCTCCCGATGGTCTACGCATTACAGGAAAAAGTTCAGAGTATCTGGGAATCGAAGGGAAGATCAGATATGAGGCCAGGGTGCAGGCCCGTTCGGACGGGAAAATATGGGTCGACTATAAAACACTTCACGTTGATGATGCCACAGAGGCCACTCTGGTACTAGCGGCTGCGACCAATTTTGTCAATTATCACGATGTGTCGGGTAGTGCGAACGAACGAGTCGCACGTGTCCTGAAAAGGGTAGACTCTCGAGGGTACCGCGACATTCGGGCCGATCATATTGCCGAGTATCGGAGTTTTTTCGATCGCGTACGACTGCGTATCGGGCCGGAAGGTACGGCGGCCGGAACGGATGCCGGAGCGGTGGCAGGCGCCCTTCCGACGGACGAACGGATCGCACGTTTCGCGACGCATCCTGATCCCGGGCTTGCCGCTCTTTACTATCAATTCGGTCGGTACCTTTTGATTTCAAGTTCGCGGCCCGGGACGGAGCCGGCCGATCTGCAGGGTATCTGGAACGACATGTCGAATCCGTGGTGGGACAGTAAGTATACGGTCAACATCAATCTTCCGATGAATTACTGGCCGGCAGAATCCGGGAATCTATCCGAATTGGTGGAGCCGCTGACGGATCTCATCCGTGACGTATCTGAAACCGGCGTCCGTGTAGCTCGGGAGCACTGGGGGGCGCGCGGATGGGTCCTGCACCAGAATACAGATATCTGGCGCGCCTCTGCGCCCATGGATGGGCCTTCCTGGGGGGCATGGCCCGTCGGAGGCGCATGGCTCACCACGCACCTATGGGATCACTACCTGTACACAGGTGATGAGGAGTTTCTACGCGACGTCTACCCCGTCATGAAGAACGCCACCATCTTCCTGTCCGACATCCTTGTACGGGATCCTGATTCCGGATGGCTTGTCACGGCACCTTCGAACTCCCCCGAAAATTTTCCCGCGTGGCCGGGAAACGGACGTTTTTTTGACGAAGTCAGCGGTCTCTATTTGAAGGCACGGACGATTACATATGGACCGACGATGGACATGCAGATCATTCGAGGTGTGTTCTCGAACTTCATCAAGGCTGCAGCACATCTGGGACGTGACGCAGTGCTCTCGGACTCACTCTCTGGGAAGATTGCACGATTGGCACCTGACCAGATTGGCAAGCACGGGCAACTGCAGGAGTGGATAGTCGACTGGGATGAGATTGAGCCGAAGCATCGGCATCTGTCCCCTCTGTGGGGGCTCTATCCCGGGACGGAAATATCTCTCGAACGTACACCTGACCTGGCTCGCGCTGCCGAGGAGAGTATTCGAAGGCGCGGTACCGGAGGGTGCGGTTGGTCCTATAGCTGGAAGATGAACCTGAGAGCTCGGCTTCGTGAGGGAAATGAAGCCCTCGATCAGTTCCGGGCGCTGGTTACTGATTCGTCCCTGCCCAATCTGTTCTCACTTTGTGGAAGAGCGCTCCAGATCGATGGAAATCTGGGCGCAACCGCTGGTATTGCCGAAATGCTTCTTCAGTCGCAGGATGGTGAAATTCAGTTTCTTCCTGCACTTCCGCGAGAGTGGACTCAGGGAGAAGTCTCAGGTCTGCGAGCGAGAGGAGGATTCGAGATCGGAATCCGATGGAATGAGGGTCAGTTGGAGAGGGCGTCCGTACGGTCCGATCTGGGTAGTGACTTCCTTCTTCGTACGGACAGGAGGGTTCAGGTGACGAGTGATGGTAATGGTGTCGGTCTGGAATACCCCGATAGAGACCATATCCTGTTCCAGACGGTCGCGGGGAATGACTACCAGATTGTCTCTCTCGACTGATAGGAGACAGTGTTTTCAGAATGGATGTCGGCCGTCTCCACCGAACGGTCTGCGCTCGGCCAGCGAGAGTTGATTTTTTTCTTCCAGATAGCTTTTCGACGCTTTTCGTGCGTCATCTGGCTCCAGGAAGTCGCTTCAGATGCAGATTCTCTTGACTTGGACCACTTTCTGTCTTTCATCGTCGTTTCCGGTCGATTCAGGGTCTTTCCTTGATTATCGGCCGGTTCTGTCCAATTAAAAGTCGCAGGGCAGAGGAATCCTGATTCTTCCATGGGATATTCAGGCATCCTGATCAATTCTGGAGCGTACGGGTGAGTCCAGAGAGCGTAGCTTAAACGAATGAATCCATGACCAGTCATCTGAATCAGCCCAGTGGTAACGTCTCCTGGCTGGAGCGTTTCGCAGATCGATTGGATACCCGGCGAGCCGTTCTCGAGCGAAGGAGTCTTCGCTTTTCGCGCATCCGCCTGCTGATTTTCATCACCGGCTCGGCGTTCACTCTGGGAGCACATTGGTCTGATCATGCGTCACTCGCCTGGGTGGTGGCCGGCACATTCACCGTCATCTTTACAATCATCGCGTATCTACACGATCGCGTGATCAAGAGTATCAAAAGGCATCGCACTTATGCGACCATCAAGAGAGACCACATCGCAAGGATTCACAGGGATTGGGCGTCAATACCGGCTCCAACAGACACGGTGATCGATGCGGGTCATCCGTTTGCGTCAGATCTGGATCTTGCAGGACCCAGATCATTACATCATCTAACCGATACGGCTGTCACCCGCGAGGGAAGTGAGCTTCTTCTTGATTGGTTGACTGACACCGTACCAGACATCAACAGAACGCTCAATAGACAGCGGCTGGTGAAAGAGCTGACTCCTCTGGCAGCTTTTCGCGATCGATTGGTGCTTCTGAACAGGGGTGTTGCAGCTGTCGCACCAGACCGCTGGTCGGGAGATGTGCTCATCAAGTGGCTCGAACAACACACAGATACGGCCCGAATGCTCCCACTTCTGGTCCTGCTGTTCACGTTAAACATCCTGACGGTTTCTCTTTTGACTTCTCTGTTTCTCTTCGATATACCCTCATGGTGGCTTGCGCCGTTTATGGCCTATGTAACGATTTACCTGCTGAATTACCGGCTGTACGCCCATCTCTTTGAAGAAGCAGAACATCTCTACGATCGGCTCATGCGATTGCGCCCCATCCTTCTGTTTCTGGAACGGTTTCATTTCGTCGGCCGCGAATCACTGTCCACGCTCTGCGAAGTATTTCAACGACCGGGTCGTCGCCCTTCGACGTACGTGCGCCGGGTTACCAGGCTGGCGGCGGCAGCGAGCACGCAGAAAAGCGACATTCTGACGCTCTTACTCAATGTTGTCATGCCCTGGGATCTCCTGTTTACCTATTTACTCAGCAGGTACAAGCATCGGCTCAGCGGTACGCTTCCGGGGTGGCTGGAGGCGCTCAAGGAATTGGAGGCGGCCGGATCGCTCTCCACGTTGGCTTATCTGAACGACAGAATGACGTTTCCGCTATTGGATGAGGCAGGTGGTTCACATCTGGTTTCCAAAGGCCTGGGACATCCACTGCTGGCTGAGACCGTCAAAATCCGGAATGATTTTCAGATTCGAGATACCGGGTGCATGGCGCTCATAACGGGATCGAATATGTCCGGTAAGAGCACGTTTCTGAGGACCCTTGGAATGAATCTGAGCCTCGCTTTTGCCGGCGGACCCGTTGATGCGACGGAGTTTGAAACATCCGGTTTCCGGCTATACACCTGTATCAATGTGTCGGATTCTGTCAACGACGGAATATCCTATTTCTATGCGGAAGTGAAGCGCCTCAAGGCTTTGCTCGATGAGGCCAGGGAGCAATCTGACACCCCGTTATTCTACCTGATTGACGAGATTTTCCGCGGAACCAATAACAGGGAGCGTTTTGAGGGGAGCAGGGCGTTGTTACACAGTCTGATCAATGAATACGCCACGGGCGTTGTGAGTACGCATGATCTGGAGCTGGTTCATCTCGAAGAAGAAACCGACCGGGTGAAAAACTATCATTTCCGGGAAACGGTCATGGGCGGCCGAATGGAATTCGACTACCGCCTGAGAGAAGGCGCCTCCCCGACCACCAACGCTCTCAAGATCATGGCGCTGGAAGGCCTGCCGGTGGGGGGAGAGGATGTGGACAAACGTTCTAAGGGTTGAATGAAGCCCCGCATTATCCGGCGGAGTCCAGACTCCCGCCGGATAGTGCGGCTGGAATATCCTTCAGGGATGACGCTACATTTCGACTTTAATAAACGCTTTCACTACAGACCGTCTTCCTGAAGTGATGCGAAGAAAGAGAACGCCGCTGGGGAAACTCCCGAGTTCGATCGTATCTGAATGTTGTCCTGGTGACATACGCCCCAATTCTGCGATAAGAAGTCTGCGCCCCAGAATGTCGACGACTTCCATGCTGACGTCTCCTGGTTCCCCGAGTTGGTACTGTACGGATAGAGACGTAGAAGCCGGATTTGGAAATACATTTTCGATAGCGAATTGGGACGGAATCGATTCGTCAGGATCGAGTGTTTCGTTGCTGACAAACGTTCCGGAATCGGATCGCCGTACCAGGAAAACAGCGAATTCGGGCGCGGTGAATTCATCCGGTGAAATCAACCCTGGGCCTATCGGCTGAACCGGTTCATACCCCTGCATGGGTACGCTAACCAAATTCCCGTCGTACATACCCGCGACCAGGGGGGAACCGAATACGTTTTGGGCATTCCGAATTTCGAACGGGGTTCCGACGTCAAAAAGTCCGGCCAAGTCGACGTCTACGGACGGACCGAGTTCCCAGTTGTAGATCACCAGATTTGCTCGACCCGGTTCATAGGCGTTGGGTCGAATAAACACTTTGGATCCGACGGGAAGTTGATCCAGATACGTATTGTTCGAATACTGCGATAGATCTACTTCACCAGTGACCGGACCGATAAACATATTTCCCGTCATCGAAATGGATTCCCACGCTGTCGAAAAGTTCGTTTCTCCCTTCAGGTAATTATCGATGAGGGTGACACCTTTATTGGCGCCCAAATTGAATCGACCTAAGCTGATACTCCGAGCGTTCAAATTATCTATCCAGCCCATGTTCTCCCTCAGAAGAATGTTGTCCGGAGGATTAATGATACCGCCTCCCACGATAATATTGTCGAATCTATAATTCTGAATATGGGGCACGCCACTTCCGAATACGACGTTACCCGTCATGTGGATGCCTTCCATACGACCGGTGCCGCCGGCGAAGATGTGAATTCCGAATCCATAGGGATTGAAAATAATATTGTCCGTGATCAGCGTTGGATTGTCGATATGGTCATTCTGCACATAGAAATCGTGCCCCTGTCCGTCTGCCGAGTTGTCCCCTACGTTATAGATCAGACTTCCATATACTTCGTTTCTTCCTCCGAAGGTATTGGTGGCAACGTCATGAATAACCAGATTGATTAGTTTTAGAAATTCACCTCTGGTAGACGTACCGGTCCCAAAACGAATCTTATCGGTATCTGAGGAACGGATCTCGAAATCACGGTAGTGTGTGTGCTGGCCTCCGAACACAAAAGCGTCGAAAGACGGTTGGGCAGGAATATCGATGACGGCCCATTCTCCTGGAAAAGATCGAACAATAATGGGTGCATCTTTCGTTCCGACGAGACGCCCCCAAAAAGAGCCGGCATACACGCCCCGGTGGAGCGAGATGATATCACCAGGACCGACGACGAGTGGCTGGTCAAGGGCAGTCTGCAGGTCCCAGGGGTCGCTCAAACTTCCGTCCCCGGATGGGGAACCAGATGTCGTGACATGATACTCGGTCGCACCGACTACGGATACCGTGAATCCAACGGACGAGATGCCTCCCGTTCCGTCGTTCGCGGATACGGCGATGTGGGTTACTCCAGCCGACACGGACTGGACAATCAGATTCGAACCGTTAACTCCCGCCGTGGCCACACCTGGCTTGGAACTTACAGCCGAGTACGTCAGAGGATCTTGATCGCCAAAAACCGGCGATGTGCCTTCGAGTTCGATGGACAAACTGCCTCCGTCGTTGATCGTAACTCCGGGAAGCGACCTGTTGAGTACCGGCGGAGTGATGGCATTGCCGCCGTTTACTGTTTCATTTATCAAAATGAAGACACCCAGAACGGAATTCGTATTGTCCAGGCTTCCGAGAAGGTCCGAAGAGATGACCGGTGATGTTCCATTGTAGGTCCCGGAAATGAGCGGAGAGCCAAAAAAGTCGTCGACTCTCCGAAGCGAGAATTGGGCACCCTGCTGGAGGAGACCAACAACCGGTATTTCAATGGATGATTGCTGACTCCAATTCATGATGACCACGTTGGCGCGACCCGTTTCAAACTGATTTGGACGCACCAGTACCAGAGTCTGCGTCGGAGTTTCCGTGGTATAATCACTCTGTAAATCGCCGCCTGATGCAAGTCCTGTCTGCAAGGAATCTCGCCACATCTGAAACCCTGCATCTGACGTGTCGGCCGAGACTGACTCAACTCCACCTGAAGAGAGGAAACTATAGGAGAACCTCGTATTGGAGTAATGATTATTGTCGAAGGAATACGTAAAACCGAGACTCGCGTCCGTTGGCCATACGGTGTCCAGGACGGCATTCGGTCCCACTGTATTACCGGTGAAGGAAAGCCCCAGAAGGCGAATGAACGAGAAACCACCGTTGGCGAGGATATTGTTCTCAAAACGGACATTCGATCCACCAGTGGATTCCCGTAGAGATCCATGAGTGATTTCTTCTCTGGCTGTCTGAGGATCGACGTAAAAGAAATTATCCCTAAACGTGACACTCTGGAGTTCCAAAGCCAAGATCTGCCCTCCACCCGTACCTCTGTTCAGCGCGTCTCTCCCGTTGGCAATGAACACATTACCTTTAACCTCAAATCCACCTCCACTTGTCAATAGGCCATTTGCAAGGTTATTTGAAATGACATTTTCGGCGATCATTTTAGCACCATTAGCCTGGTCGAACTGAACCAGGACCGCATCTCCGGCGACTCCGTTACTGGCAATTCTGCCATTCTGAACAATTATATTTCCGTATAGCCAGTCATCATCTTTTGTCCCGGAAAACAGGACAGATTCGTAGTTGGATTGAATGATGTTATTGATAAAACGATTTCCTCGCCCTCCACGATCGGCCTGTATATTTGAGCGCCGAAACGTACCGGATCCGATCAGTGTATTCTGCTCCTGAGTAGTCAAGAGTGAAGAAGGAGGCGCCGACGTCGTTGTAAATTCAAGCCCCCAATACCACGTATCCGAGCCCCGAACATGTAGGGCACCATCGATGGTTGCGCGCCCACCGCTCTGATTTCGGACTATGATCGGTGCAGCTTCGGTTCCACTGAGGACAGAGACAAATCCTTCCAGCGGTGCTACATACGTCCCAGCAGCAATCCAGAGTGTGTCACCGGCCGAAAGTTGGGTCGGCTGATCGAGTGCCGTTTGAAGATCCCATGGCGAGCTCTCGCTGCCATTTCCCGATGCACTACCGGTCGGCGAGACATAGAGTTGCCTCGAATGGGCAACATGAACGTTTCCCCATAGTATTAATACTGCACCAAGGCTAAGGAACGATATAGTGGTTCGTGAGGCCTTGTATAAAAAAGCGTACAAAAATGCTGTCTGCTGGGTGATCATTGGCATTCTCTAAATCAGTGATGTGGAAGAACGAGTGTTCGACTGGGTCTGCTGCTCGATCATCACGAATGCGGTACTTAATCGGATACCATCCGAGCAGACAATGGGACGAATAGTATAGCAAAATTTTATTTAATCGAGTCTCGTCGGGAATTCAGACATCCTTTTAATGTGAATATGTTGCTCTCCACGGCCTCTCGATGCATCCTCATTTTTACCAGAACAACGAAGGCCAGCCGCAGAAACGACTGACCTCTGTTGGGTACCCGAGGTGGGATTTTTCGCCACTTCGTGGCTCAACAGTCGATCCACTTCGTGGCTCTCGTGTCGAACCTTTGATGGGTTCTCGTCCTCACCAAAATACAACAGAGGCCAGCCGCAGAAACGACTGACCTCTGTTGGGTACCCGAGGTGGGACTCGAAC
>CAYLHF010000066.1:0-9325 GCA_964383365.1 uncultured Rhodothermales bacterium
GCTGCGCGGGCCCGCCTGGAACGAGAAATCGTCTGAATCGAGGTGTGCTCGAGGTGCCGGAGGCGTTCAATCCGAAATGGCTGATCCGGCGACGAGACCGAACCCGTTATCGAAGAATGATCGTGTCGACTCTACGATACTGGCTCAATCCTTCTTTCTTACTGGTGAGGCCTTCCGCGCGTCCGTTTCCTACCGACACGATGCGACTGGCAGCAACACCGTGATCCGCATAGTACTGCTCAACGGCGCGGGCCCGATCTGCGGACAGGTCCTGTGCCTTACGCTCGCCCGGAGCGGAGAGTCCTTCGACACGGACATTCATATTCGGACATTCGTTCAAAATCTCAAGATTCTCGTCCATCGCACCCTGTGCTTCGTCGCTCAGTGTGCTCGAATTGCGACCGAAAAGGACCGTCCCCAGTTCGGTAACTTCACGGCAAATCGCGGCTTCATACCACGATACGGATAGAGACAGGGAACGCGAGTCGGATCCGTACTTGTTCGATGCTTTCAGGTTGACCGAGTAGGTTCCCGGCGCGTCGAACGTATGCGATGGAGAGGCGCTCGAACTCGATCCGCCATCCCCGAATGTCCATGCATAAGAAAGAGGAGCGTCTCCATCAACCGAGGCGCTGAAGTTCACGTCGGTCTGCGTATCAGGACTCATATTGCTGGCCTTGACGCTGACAACCGAGGCGGGCACCGGAGGGTTGGAAACGACGACTGTCGTTGTCTCCAGATCAGATGATTTGCCTTTACGATTCGTAGCGGTTGCGGTAACCGTGTACGTACCTGCGGTACCGAACGAATGGGTGGAGGAACTCCCGTTCGACGAGTTACTGTCTCCAAAACTCCACGCGACGGCGACAGGAAGTTTTGCATCCGGATTCGTGGCCACGGAGAACGTGCCCGATTCGTTTGTGAGCAGACTGTCCGGTGAGGACATAGAGAGAATATCAACCGGGACGCTCTTGCAACCGGTGAGCGTCACACCTGTGACGAGGGCTGCTAAAACGAAGAGGGTCGAAAAGTAATTTCTGGCCATGATGAATACCGGTCTTGGTCGGAGTAATTCAGAAGTTGTTCAAAGTGTGTACCCTGAGGTACACGGGACGGGGCAATATAACGGCATTTTCTGATTTTTGATCGAATAAACCGTTATAACAACAGAAAAGCCCGTCCTCAAACCGAAGACGGGCCTCAAAACCGCCGCAGAACGGGATCAGCCCATTGCGTTGACAGATTTTTCGAGAGAACTCTTGTAGTTCGCAGCCGTGTTTTTCTTGAGAATGCCCTTGTTGACCATGCGGTCGAGCGTGGATTTGGCCTCCTTCAGGAGGGTCGCGGCGTCTTCAGGATTCTCTGTTTGCTTGAGATTCTTTACGATCGTCTTCATCCGGCTACGGTGTACCCGGTTCTGGATGCGTCGCGTTTCGTTCTGACGAACTCTCTTTTTGGCTGATTGATGCTGAGGCATATGTTGAATCTGATGTCTGGATCCTTCTTATCGCTTGAAAATTCAAGCCGGGAAATATACAGCTTGTTTTAAGGTCTTGTCAATCCAGGGAACCCGTAGGAACCGACGAGAAAGCCAGATCGTTGGCACAAACCCTCTGAATGCATCGGGGACGCACTTGTATGATCTCGCTTCTAGTCGAATTCACACGTAATATTGGCAAATCCATCCATCTGATCGTGATGGATGAGCAGGGATTTGAACAGCCAAGACGATTCACCGTCCGTCCGTCTCATCTGCTGGGTGTACTGATTGGAAGCGTAGTGGTTGCTACGACCATCGTCCTCACGGTCTTCCTGTTTACGCCCATTCGCGGCATGTTGCCCGGCTACGGCACGATTCAAATGCGTCGTGATGCTCGTCTGAATCAGCTTCGGATGAAAACGATGTCAGATTCCCTCCATGTGCAGCGGCTGTATGTCGAGCAGCTTCGAGATCTCATGTTGGGGACGGTAGATACGTCACGAACCAAAGAGCTTCGTCCCCCGGATCCCGTCCTGACCGATGCAGGGGAGCCCGTCGATCTGCCCGAGGCAGAGGTTTCCCGAAACTGGGAAGACCATAAACAGCCAGCGCTATCCCTGACTAGACTGACCCCTCCGGATCTGACGCTTCCGGTCCAGGCGACGATTGAAGCCCGATATCTCACCGGCGTTCGGTTCCCGTTTCTGCCTCCGGTCACGGGCCTGGTTACCCGCCAGTTCGACGCCAGTACCGGGCATTATGCTATCGATATAGCGGCCGACCAGGGGAGTGCGGTTCGAGCCATCGCCGACGGATACGTGATCATGTCTGACTGGACACATGATGGGGGCCAGATCATCGCTATCCAGCACGCGGATGGATTCGTGTCTGTCTACAAACATAATTCGAGTCTCCTTAAACGGGTCGGAGATCGCGTCCGCGATCGGGAGGCCGTCGCACTGAGCGGGAATTCAGGAGAGATCACAACGGGACCACATCTGCATTTTGAACTCTGGCACAATGGACTGGCGCAGGATCCGGCCTATTACATGATCGGTTTATAGTGGTTGCAGTATATTGGACACACGGCTACGGCTACGGCTACGGCTACGGCTACGGCTACGGCTACGGCTACGGCTACGGCCACGGCCACGGCCACGGCGAACGTAAAACGGGACTTTCTTATGGCAAAGCAGATGATGCCGGCAGATCCGGTACAAATCAACATGATTGGAAAAGGCACGGAAGTCGAAGGGACGCTCCGAGCCAAGGATGATATCCGGGTCAACGGCCGGGTGAAAGGTTCGCTTCACGTCGAAGGGAAAGCCATCATCGCCCCCGAAGGCGTAATTGAGGGCGATGTGCGCGCCGCAGACGCAGACATTGCCGGTCGAATTGAGGGGGAAGTGTCGGTGAAGGGGCGATTGCTGCTCAAGTCGTCTGCCCGGGTCCAGGGTACCATTCGCACGTCCCGACTGGTCATGGAAGAGGGCGCTACCTTCGACGGAAAATGTGAGATGGGTCAGTTGGACAAGTCGAGAGCGCAGGCACTCGGCAATGGCAGTTCGATATCGTCCGTTGCGCAGGCGCCCGGTACTTCTTCGCCGAAGAGTACGATGTCTCAGGCCGGGGCAGGGTCGCAATCGAGTGCATCTTCACAGGCAAAGCCTCTCGGATCGTCCCAGCATCGTGTCGGTACCTGAGCCTGCTTCTGAAACGGACTCCTGGCAGAAAGGCGTCAGAGAGTCCTCATCCCTTTTGGGACTGGGCATTCAACTGGCTGGAAGCATGTTGATCTACGTCCTTGCCGGGTATTTTCTGGATCGTTGGCTGGATACAGACCCATGGCTTCTCCTCACCGGGTCAGTCGTGGGCATGATCGCATTCCTGTTCCAGATCGTCCGCGTTACTCGCAGATTGTCCACCCCGCCGACGGAGGAAACGGTCCCGTCCGACGAAGGAACCGACGACCTCAAGAACCAGTCGTAGGTCATTCATCTACTTTTCACTCCAGAGTCCGATCCGTTCATTCATAATTCACCCGTATTGGTAGGGCAAACACTCATTTCGCAGTAGTTTACTGCCCTTCGAAAAGCGGAGAAAAAGCGCCCTTTTAGTGCGTATAATCGCATGTCGGACGTATTTCTACTCAGTCTTGTGTCGGGAGTCGCCATCGGTGCTGTATACGGCCTGTCAGCCTATGCATCGTATCGCTTCGCCCTCGACCGGGAGAATCGTCTGTTCATGCTGGTCGTCCTTGGCGGGATGGCTCTTCGTCTTTTTGTAACCGTGCTGGTCCTCGTGCTGATACTGATCCTTGGAAGGGTAAACCAGGGGGTTTTCCTGATCTCATTCATGGCGGTATTTGCACTGGGTCTGGTGATTGAAGTCGTCTTTTTACATCGTCGACAGCAGACAGCGGCCCGAAAAACCGATTAGATCAGGATAAAGATTTTCCGCGATGGACGGATCTAATCCGACTCCGAAGCAAGAAAAGACAAGATGGTGATACGCAAACTGCGTCTTCTCGTCATAATGACAGTGCTCGCGCTGCCGTGGTTCTTCTCCCCGGCACATGCACGCGTGGTGTTTCAGGACCATGCACCTGAGGCTGTGGTCGGAGATGAGCAGGAAGTTGGGAATGCTCATCGGGACGCATCCGGTGAAGAACACGGCGAAGAAGTCGAAAAACTCGATCCGGTGCATCACAATTCGGATGCGTACTATCTCGACTTCGAACCGTTCGGAAAAGCTGAACTTCCCCGCCTGTTTCTGGTCAGGGACGCTGAAGGTACCTTCGGTTTGAAGATCTTCTCATCGACGAAATCCGCGCTTGACAGTGGGCTATTTGAAGCCGTAGCGGCCGAAGGAGAACATGGGACGTACCTCGACGCGGAGATCGAGGCTACGGAAGGCGCTCATGTTCTGGTCGATTTTTCCATTACGCGGCATCTGGCGTTTGCGTGGTTGACCATGCTCATTGTCCTATTTGTTTTTCTGAGGTTGGCCGGAATGTACCGCCGGGGAATCGGTCGGGACACAGAGCCCCGTGGGCTATTCCAGAATATGATGGAGACGCTGGTGCTCTTCGTCCGGGATGAAATTGCGCGACCCAATATCGGACCCAGGGCGGATCGGTACGTACCGTACCTGTTAACGGCATTCTTTTTCATCCTTACCAGTAACCTGTTGGGCCTCATTCCCTTTGCCGCGACAGCCACATCCAATCTGATGGTCACGGGAGTGCTGGCCATGTTCACGTTTTTCATCACGCAGATGGGCGGAACGAAGGATTACTGGAAACACATTTTCTGGCCTCCCGGCATCCCCACCATGGTCAAACCCATTCTGATGCCGGTCGAAGTCCTGGGCCTCTTTACCAAACCATTTGCGCTGGCCATTCGGCTTTTCGCCAACATGACAGCGGGGCACCTGGTCATCCTGAGTCTGATCGGACTCATATTCGCGTTTACGAATCTGTTCGGTCCGGGCGCCGGCTACGGGGTTGCCCCTGTGAGCGTCGCCTTCGCCCTGTTTATTTACGTTCTCGAACTCCTGGTAGCATTTATCCAGGCGTACGTTTTTACGATGCTCTCAGCTCTCTTTATCGGAATGGCTGTCGTCGAGCACGAACATCATAATCATGACGTCCGGCACGAAGCCGCACCGGTTCCGGCTGATGCCGCTATCGTGGCGATTGGAGACGGAGTCGACACACCTGTCGAAGCGGAGCCGGTCGTCGCCTGATTTTTTTTCATCCCTACACGCAATCACAAAACGATTACAGACAATCCTATGGAACCATCAGCATTGGCATATCTCGGTGCAGGTCTTGGTGCAGGTCTCGTTGCTCTCGGCTGCGGCCTCGGCATCGGTCGTCTCGCAGGACCAGCAATGGAAGGCTCTGCCCGTCAGCCTGAGGCTGCCGGCGACATCCGGACATCCATGATTATCGCAGCAGCACTTATCGAAGGTGTATCCCTCTTCGGTCTGGTCATCTGCATCATCCTTGCGATCAAATAGGACGGAAATGATTCGATTTCGCCGGTCTGATTTCGGGACTCACCTGTTTCGAAATGGACTTTCGCGGAAGAAAACCAGTCCGACTGACGTGAACAGCAGGATTCGTAAACCATGGTATTAGCAGCAAACTTACTGGCGCCCAACGCGGGGCTCATCTTCTGGATGGCTCTCTCGTTTCTGGCTCTCCTCCTGATCCTGAGAAAATATGCATGGGGGCCGATCACGACCGCGATTCAGTCGCGCGAAGATCAGATCCGTGAGTCGATGGAGAGGGCGGAACGCGCTCTTGCAGAAGCAAAGGAGGTCCAGGCAGATAACACCCGCGCCCGTCGTGATGCGGAAGCCGACGCACAGAAACTCCTCCGGGAGGCTCGTGAAGAGGTGGAACGTCTGCGAAGCGACGAAGCCGATAAGACACGTACTCAGATCCAGCAGATGCAGGATCAGGCGCGTATCGATATCGAACGGGAGAAAGATTCTGCGCTGGACTCATTGAGGCAGGAAGTCGCGGATCTGGCGATCCGGGCTGCAGAGAAGATTCTCCGCGAAAACCTCGATGCAGATCGGCAGAAGAAAATCGTGGACGATTTTCTGGGCGAGATTTCCAGTAACTGACACAATCGAGGAGTTTGCCTGGACGCGCAATCGTGTAGGTACTCCTTGGATTCTGAAATTATGAGCGACAGCACGATTGCCCGGCGTTATGCCGGAGCACTCATCGAAGAGGCTCGGCGGGAAGGCGTGACCGATCAGGTTGACGCAGATATCGCGATTCTGGGCGAGAGTCTGGAGGCGTCGCGGGATCTAGTTCTCTTCTTCGGAAGCCCGGTGATTTCGCGGAAGCAAAAGTACAGCGCCGTGACGGCGCTCTTTGCCGAGCGGGTTCATCCGGTGACGCTGAAGTTTGTACACTTGCTCATCCGGAAACGGCGTGAGCAACTCATGCTGAGTGTGGTATCCTCGTATAATGATCTGCGAGATACGGAACTCGGCGTCGTGGAGGCGTCGGCCAGGGTGACACATCCGCTGGAAGAATCGGCCAAGATGAATCTGATCGCCTCCCTTGAGCGCATCTCGGGAAAACGCGTCCGATTGAAAACGGAGATTCAGCCCGATCTCATGGGCGGCATCGTCGTTCGTGTCGGTGACACGGTCTATGACGGAAGCGTTCTGAACCAGCTGAACGCGCTCAGAGAGCGACTGGAAAACGGATCCTACGAATCGAATTGATTAAAGAGGCCCGGCCTCTTCAGACAGAGACATTCTCAGAAGGAAATAAACAAGATGGCAACGGCAATCAGACCGGATGAAGTCACGGCAGTCCTGAACAGGGAACTGGGCGGATTTGAAACCGGAACCAATGTCTACGAAGTCGGGACCGTACTCCAGGTCGGAGACGGAATCGCGCGTATTTACGGACTGTCCAAAGTACAGGCAGGTGAGCTTCTCGAGTTTCCCTCGAGTGGAGTCACAGGCATGGTTCTCAATCTCGAGGAGGACAACGTAGGTGCGGTGCTCTTCGGTGAGGTCGACGAAGTCAAGGAGGGCGACGAGGTTCGACGGACCAACAGCATCGCCTCGGTTGATGTCAATGAGAACGTGCTCGGACGCGTGGTCGACGGTCTGGGTCGCCCGATTGACGGTAAGGGGCCGATCCCGGGTGAGATGTTCGAGATGCCGCTCGAACGGAAGGCGCCGTCGGTGATCTATCGTGAGCCGGTCACCGAACCACTTCAGACGGGAATTAAGGCCATCGATTCGATGATCCCGATCGGGCGGGGTCAGCGTGAACTCGTCATCGGGGATCGTCAGACGGGTAAGACGGCCGTTCTCGTGGACACGATCATCAATCAGAAGTCCACCCACGAGACCGACAAGCCGGTCTTCTGTATTTATGTGGCCATCGGCCAGAAGAATTCTACGGTGGCGCAGGTCATGCGTACGCTCGAGGCCCATGGTGCGATGGAATACACGGTGATCGTGAATGCGTCTGCATCGTCACCGGCTCCGCTCCAGTACATCGCTCCCTATGCCGGTGCATGTATCGGAGAATATTTCCGGGATACGGGTCGCCACGCGCTGATCATTTATGATGATCTATCGAAACAAGCTGTTTCGTACCGGCAGGTCTCCCTTCTCCTTCGTCGGCCACCGGGTCGCGAAGCCTATCCCGGTGATGTGTTCTACTTGCATTCCCGGCTCCTGGAGCGTGCGGCCAAGATTACGGGCGATGACCGAATCGCCCAGAACATGAACGACATTCCGGATTCATTGAAGGGCCACGTGAAGGGAGGCGGATCCTTGACCGCGCTACCCGTTATTGAGACCCAGGCTGGAGACGTTTCGGCCTACATTCCAACCAACGTGATTTCGATCACCGATGGTCAGATTTATCTGGAACCCGGCCTGTTCAACGCCGGTATCCGACCCGCTGTTAACGTGGGTATTTCCGTATCCCGTGTGGGTGGTAACGCACAGATCAAGGCGATGAAGAAGGTAGCCGGTACCCTTCGGCTCGATCTTGCCCAGTTCCGCGAGTTGGAAGCTTTTTCCAAGTTTGGCTCGGATCTGGATCCCGCGACGCAGCGCCAGCTCAACCGGGGCTCTCGTCTGGTACAGATCCTGAAGCAGGGTCAATACGTCCCGATGCCGATCGAGGAGCAGGTAGCAATCATTTACGTAACGACACAGGGTCTTCTCGACACCGTTCCGACAGAGCGTATACAGGAATTCGAGAAAGACTTCCTGGAGCGCATGAATCGCCGGCATGCCGAGGCAATGGCCTCGATTCGGACGAGCGGTGTGACGAGTGACGAAGTAATTGACGTTCTTCGAAAGGAGGCGGAAGAACTCGTCAGTCTGTTCGCGGATAAATAGACGGTAAAGCGTTTACGAAGCTATGGCAAGTCTCAGAGACATCAGGGACCGAATCGGATCGGTCAAGAATACCCAGCAGGTTACCCGCGCCATGAAAATGGTCGCTGCAGCCAAGCTTCGTAAAGCGCAGGAGAATATTTTCAAGACACGGCCGTACGCGTATAAGATCGGACAGATCATCTCGCATTTGAAGAAGCAGCTTGACCCTGCGGCGCACCCGCTTTTTCACGTTCGCGAGGACGCTTCGAAAGTACTCCTCATCATCGTAACAGCCGACCGGGGACTTGCCGGTGCGTTCAATACGAATATCATCAAGGCCGCTGAGAACGAGATCGCCGATAAATACGAGTCTCAGCGTGCGTCTGGGGATCTGTATCTGATCTGTGTCGGTCGTAAGTCTCACGAGCATTTCGCCAAACGCGGGTATCAGTTGTTGGGTGATTTCCGGGGAGCGTTCGACCATGTATCGTTCGATACGGCGTCGGAAGTCATGGACATAGCCCGTGAAGGGTATCTGTCAGAGAAATGGGACGAAGTGTTCGTTCTCTACAATGAATTCAAGAATACCATATCCCAGAATCGAATCGTGGAGCCGGTATTGCCGATTCCAGCCGAGCAGTTCAAGACACCGGTCATGACACAGTCGGTCGAGGAGGAAGCTGCGATCAGGGAAGGCCTCGCGGTTGACTATCTATTCGAACCCGGTGCGGAGCGGATTCTTTACCACCTGGTTCCAAGTTACCTGAAATACAAGATGTGGCGAGTCCTTCTCGAGTCCAACGCCGCCGAACAGGGCGCGCGCATGGTGGCCATGGAGAGTGCGACGTCCAACGCCGATGAGCTACTCAAGGACCTCCAACTCAAATACAACCGCGCGCGCCAGGATGCGATCACCAAAGAGTTGATCGAAATCACGAGCGGTGCCGACGCCCTCGAAGCATAGGA
>CAYLHF010000067.1:0-6077 GCA_964383365.1 uncultured Rhodothermales bacterium
CTATGCGTGCCCGGGAGGATTCGAACCCCCGACCTCCTGGTCCGTAGCCAGGCGCTCTATCCAGCTGAGCCACGGGCACGTATATGTGGTCTTCGAATCAACGCGGCGGACGCTTTCGTGTCCGGTCCGGCTGGTTCTTGAAGAGCCGCAAAGATACGGAGTCGGGTAAGGTGGGTCAAAGTGAATATTCCATTATGCGGAGGCATTGCCATTGGGGTAGCAGAATAGATTCGACGATATTCGTAATTCCAATCGGAGCACTCGGCCCGGGTCTGCCATAAGGCTCGGGACAGAAACGACGAGCTATAAATTAGCTTTTGGGACGGTAATACTTGATTGTTATTCACGATATGAATGATTATCATTCACATCATGAATAGAATAACACTCCCACGGTTGATCACACCCACGCTCGAACGTAGCCTTCGAGCCATGCCGGCGGTCGTGATGACGGGCGCCCGACAGGCCGGAAAATCTACGCTCGTTCGAGAGCTACTCAAGTCTGAGAGGCGCTGGTTCACGCTAGACGATTTCGACACTCTCGATCAGGCGCGACGCCATCCTGAACTGCTCCTCGGTGGTGACACTCCGGTCACCATAGAAGAAGTCCAGCGAGAACCGCAGTTACTGATTTCGATAAAGCAAGAAATCGACAATAACCGAATACCCGGTCAATTTCTGTTGACGGGATCCGCGGATCTACTCATGATGCAGAATGTCTCTGAGTCGCTTGCCGGGCGCGCTGCTTATCTCACGGTTCACCCCATGACGCGCCGGGAGCAACTTGGGCTGGGGACTTGCGGTATCTGGGAAGAACTTCTGAGCGAAGACTCGACGCACTGGATGGACATTGTTGAGTCGAGTAAAACAGAGAAGGAAGACTGGAGAAAACTCGCGTTACGAGGTGGTTTCCCTACGCCTTCCATTCACATGGATAGTGACCAGGATCGTTCAGTGTGGTTTGACGGATATGTCAGAACCTATCTGGAACGTGATCTTCAACAGTTGTCAACAATTTCCAATCTTCCGGACTTCCGCAGGCTCATGAGAGCCGCATGCCTGCGAGTCGGGCAACTACTCAATCAAACCGAGCTTGGCCGCGATGTAGGCCTACCACAGCCGACGGTTCACAGATATCTGAATCTTCTGGAAGTCGCTCATCTCTTGATCCGGTTGCCAGCCTATTCGGTCAATCGCACGAAACGTTTGATCAAAGCTCCCAAGTTGTTCTGGGGAGACACGGGCCTCGCCGTTCATATGTCCGGGATCACGGAACCAGCCGGGTCGCACCTGGAAAACCTCGTATTGCAGGATCTGATGAGTTGGAGGACATCACGGCCTCATCAGACCGAACTGTTTTTCTGGCGTACTGTCACTGGACAGGAAATCGACTTTGTGATCGAAAGCGGTGGAAGAACGTTGCCCATTGAAATCAAATCCTCTTCGAAACTGAAGCTAAGTTCCGCCCGACCCATTATTACGTTTCGAGACGAGTACGGCAAGTCGGCGCGAAAAGGACTTCTTCTCTACAACGGAGACGACACATACTGGCTGGCACCTGATGTCCTGGCAGTACCGTGGTGGAAGGTGATCTGAGTCCCTTCCTGATACGTATCACCGTACCAAGACCGGCATTTTGTAGTTACGTAAAATACCCGTTTCTTTCCTTCTCCTCACCCAGGATTCATCATGATCGGAACGAACCTCTCGCACTATTTAATCGAAGCCGAACTCGGGCGCGGCGGCATGGGCGTCGTGTATCGCGCGACGGACACGACGCTTGACCGAGTCGTTGCGCTGAAGATTCTACCCGCATCCGCCCTGTCGAGCGAGGATGACCGGGCACGATTCTATCGCGAGGCCAAGGCTGCGGCAGCCCTGAATCACCCGCATATTGCGCAGGTGTATCAGATTGCGGAGGCCGTTCCTGAAGGCGGGTCCACAGAGGAACCCCGCCCCTTCATCGCTATGGAGTATATCGAGGGCGAAACCCTCGAAGATCGCATCAAACAGGGCCCCCTGAAACTGGACGAAGCCGTCCGGCTCACGACCCAGGTTGCAGACGCCCTGCAGGCTGCACACGAAAAACAGATCGTACATCGGGATATCAAGACCCAGAACGTCATGTTGACGAAAAAGGGTGAGGTCAAAGTGCTCGATTTTGGTCTCGCTCAAACGTCAGCATCGACAAAACTGACCCGGTTGGGTTCGACGCTCGGAACCGTTTCCTACATGAGCCCGGAGCAGACGAGGGGCGAGCCTGTCGACCAACGCACCGACCTCTGGGCGCTCGGTGTCGTGATGTATGAACTCATCGCAGGCCGACTGCCGTTCGGAGGCGAGTACGAACAGGCCGTTACCTACTCCATCCTGAACGAAGACCCGGAGCCCCTGACCTCGCTCAGAACCGGGGTACCGATGGGTCTGGAATGGATCGTCACCAAACTGCTGGCCAAGAAAGCGGAGAACCGCTATCAGAGCGCGGGGGATCTGATGGTGGATCTGAGAACGGTCGATCTGAATGCTACTGGAATGAGTCGAACCGTATCGACCGTATCAGCGCCCGGGGCATCGAGCGCACCCGGGACGTCCGGGGCATCCACCCCACCGAGATCCGAAACACGCGGCCTGTTTACATTCATGCATCCAGCCGGGTGGGTAGGCCTGATCCTGCTGGTGTCTATGATCGCCGTGCTTACCAGCCTCCTTTTGATTGGACCAGACATTCCTGTTTCCAGCATGAAGCGGCTGGAACAACCTCTTCAGATCGGAAAACTCATCGCAGCTCTGGACATTTCTCCGCACGGCGATAAAGTCGCCATCGCCACGGATCACATTCATCTGCTGGATCTGAAGACCGGTGAGCTACGAACCTACGATGCTTCGGGTGTTTACATCCATCTATCGTTCTCCGCTGATGGTTCCGATCTGCTAATTACTACAGCCGGAAGTATCGAAATAATGTCTGTGGAATCAGGCTCAGTCGTGGACCTTCTGCATCCGGGAGAGGGGGGGCCAAGAGCCGAATGGATTGATTCCGAAACGATCATCTATGAGGAGAAGAGCAGTTTCTTCAGCTATTCACTGACTACATCCGAGAGTCACCGTTTGATTGAGTTGGATTCACTTGCCAGTCAGTACGACCTGGATTATCCGACCCTTCTTCCCGACGGCGAGACCATCATGGGCGTGGCGCAGTTCACGGGTGAACCTGATAGAATTGGTTTCTGGAATCTCAAAACGGGTCGGAATATGGGGTATTTGAATATACCTGCGGGTCGACCCCGGTGGATCTACCCCGGCTACCTGGTATTCGTCATGAAAGGTGACGTCATGGCGATGCCATTTGATACCGACCGCCTCGAACAAACGGGTCCGCTCGTCGTCCTGGATGAGGATATAGAAGCTGAAGGACTAAGTGTATCGGCTGAGGGAACGCTCGTACATGTGGGTTTGGACGTCGGAATTGTGGCAAACGCGGCTCCCATCAATCCTATGATTACGCGAATGAAAGATGGGTCGATGTTCATCGATTCACCGCTGAATCTCTTTCCTTCGGCCAGGTATCGAACGGCAGCAGTACACCCGTCCGGTCAAAAAGCCGCTGTAGTAATTGAGGGAGATCGCCACGATAACGGTGACCCGGATACCGATATCTGGATTCTCGATTTTGAAAACGGTACACGGAGGGCTCTGACAAATGATGGGTGGAGCGATTATCCTGCCTGGAGTCCTTCAGGCGACTCTCTGTATTTCATTGCTACCGAGGGCAATGATCGTCTAATGGTCATGGCTACCTCTGGACGCGGAGGGGTGAGGCAAGTATTGCAGACTGCCTTTCCCGCTCTGATCGATCTGGCTATTTCTCCAGACGGGAAGATGGCCGTCATGGGCATGTCACTCCCACCAATCATTGACCAGTCGTCCAGCATATTAGTGTGGGATTTGAACAGTTCTACCTCACTGATGACTAATTCGAACGGCTTTGTCAGAGACAACAGTATCACAACGTCCGGGGGCAATCCACGCTATTACGACTTTTCTCCTGATGGGAAATATCTGGCATACGAAGACCAGGGTGCCATTTTTGTCCAGTCAGTAGATGATATGGACAGCACACCGTTTCAGGTATGGGAAAACTCCATGACACTCCCAAAATGGGCACCGGATGGGAGCCGACTCTACGCCCGTTCCGTGACGGGAGGAGGTATGGTTTATGACGTACAGACGGACCCTGTTTTTTCTACGATTGGTGAACCAATTGATTATACGCCATACTGGTACGCTCACGTAGTTGGTTTTTTTGATGCCTTTCCAGATAAAGACCGTTTTTTGATGGCATTTCCAAGTCAGATTGCAAATGGGTCGGCGGGCAGCGACTCGACGCTTGCCAGCATCGATTTGCATTTCATATTGAATCTTCCCGACGGGCTGGAAAAGAAGTAATTCTCGTCAGTTAGCCTCGACGAAATCGCTCCCATATTTTGCCATGGTAGATCGACTCGTTTCGAGGTTAATACAAGGTCGTGCGAGTCTGGAGGTTAGCACAGAGTAACGATGGGGGAATCCCCAAACGGAAGGTACGCTGAGGATCTAGCGAACGATCAGGCTCCGGGTCGCCGACCATGCTGACTGAGATACCCGGACGAAATAGAGACCTGGTGAGACGTGTGAAAGATCCAGCCGCTGTACCTGTTCACCGGTGACGTTTGACGAGGCAAACACGACGAGACGCCGCCTCCCCAGCAGGTCGAAGACGGCAAATCGAACCGGTCCCGGGCGAGCAATTTCGTAGGAAATGGTGGTCTCTCCTGCAGCCGGATTCGGATAGAGAGACAGGAGGCGGTTTCGCTCAGGGAGGGTCCTGTTTTCTATCTCCGTCGGCGAAATGACATGCAGGGTCACGGTTGCGGGATCGCTGGTGACCCGCTGCACGTACGGCCCCGTCGCGACCGCTGTCCCCGTAATATTCAGATCTACATCATTACCGCTGATCTGAAACTGGTTGTGCGAATCGACATTGAAAACGAACGCGAGCGTACCCGGCTGCGTCAGTACACTCCCGACAACATCGAAATCAGTCTCGGTCACCAGGTGTTGTGGATCATTGGGTACCGCGTTACTCAGGACACCGGTACCCGACATGTCGACGCTGGTTTCGACGTTGAGTTTGTTTCCGGTCTGGGTAAATGAGTTAAACGCACCGGACGCATCGGCACGAGGTCCGACCCGATTAATATCGAGCTTGAGCGAATCTTTCGCGGCGGACAGATTGATCTTCCCAACGGTAATGGGGGACCCATATTTGAATTGGAGGGCAATCTGTGCATCGTTACGTACGGAGATGCTCAGGACATGGACCGAATCGATGGGAGCGGTACCGTCGCCGACATCGAGTCTGACGCTGCCGTTGATCGGGATGGTTTTTCTCGCCGAATCGCTTCCGAGCGATATTCTCAGGGTTGATTCAAACTCCAGATTGGACGATGCAGGGGCAAATTGAAGCACCTGTATCGGGAGCGACTGCAAGACGTAGGTGAATGAATCCGTACCCACGAAACCGGGCTCAGGGGTGTAACTGAGGGCGCCTGACGGGGACACGGTTACCACTCCGTGCGACGGTGGCGTCACCACGACGGCCTGAAGCGAATCGTCTTCGGATCCGGGCGACCGGAGCATGTCGTTCGCCAGGAGAACGGCAGTGGTTGATGCGAATACCTGATCGTGGACGACTTCGAGCGTGTCGGAGACCGGCGCGAATGTGCCTGCTGACTGCGCGGCGACGGATCCCGCGTCAAGGGCGAGACTCGCTGCCAATACCATAATTACACTGCACGTACGGTGGCGTGAACGAGACCGGGGCATGGATTCGTGGATTCCGGGTTGGGGGTACACAGTGAGCCGCAGGCAGCCGCCAACGAGTCACAACGGGATGCGGTTCCTGGGGCCGGCGGCGCGAAACGAGCGGGCCCCTTCGAAAATTGCCCGGGACAGCGCCGTGGTTCGGGATGGTGTCGTTCTCCGGGGCAATACGGGTGCCGGGAAGACCTCGATTTTCGCCAGGGCACGCGGTTTCG
>CAYLHF010000067.1:6177-8842 GCA_964383365.1 uncultured Rhodothermales bacterium
ACCATGCTCGATGGCGAGCGACACGTATTGCTTCGCTCGTTCAACGGCGTCATCAAGGGCGAATCCTTTCGCCAGATTCGCAGCGATCGAGGCAGCGTACGTGCACCCGGTCCCGTGCGTGTGGGGCGTATCAATGCGGGGCGATCGAAAGACGTGGAAGGTGGAACCATCAAATAACACGTCCACCGCGTCCGACTCCTCATCGAGATGCCCTCCTTTGACAAGAACAGCACCCGCCCCCATACCGTGGATCACCTCGGCCGCACGACGCGCATCGTCCTCGCACGTCACATCTTCCCCGACAAGCAGACCCGCCTCGTGAGCGTTCGGGGTCACCAACGTCGCGAGTGGTAGGAGGTAGAGCCGAAGCGCCTCGATCGCATCCGGCTTCAGGAGAGCGAATCCGGACTTGGATATCATGACGGGGTCGACGACCAACGGAGCGATCGCGTGCTCACGTACCTTCATCGACACCACTTCGATGATCGCGGCCGACGAGAGCATGCCGGTCTTCGTCGCCGCTATTTCAAAATCGTCGAAAACGGCATCTATCTGGGCCTCGATCAAATCGGTCGGTAAATCGAAAGACGCCGTCACAGCCGTCGTGTTCTGCGCCGTTACGGCCGTAAGCACCGAGGTTGCGAAAACGCCGTTGGCCTGCATCGCCTTGATGTCCGCCTGGACCCCGGCCCCACCGCCTGAGTCAGATCCTGCTATGGTCAAACCGACCTTCATGTGATCCTCTCGAGAGCTGTCAGATACTCACTGACTCGTTTTTCGATATTTCCTGCCTCCAGGATGCCGGACAAAACCGCCACACCGTAGGCTCCTGCTTCCCTGCACGGCCGAATCCGTTCCGGGGTCATACCGCCCATTGCAATAACGGGCATAAAGACGGCTCGACAGACCGCATTCAACGCGGCAAGCCCCGCTCCCCGATGCCCTGGTTTGCTCTGCGTCGGAAAAATCGGACTGAAGAGGAGATAATCCCCGCCGAAGGTATCGATCTCCGATCGTGAATGAACCGATTTCCCGATGGGAAGACCCGAAAAATCCTCGGGCGATTCCTCCATCGATCGCAGATGCAGACCAGTCGACAACGCACGCGCGGCGGCCTGCCTGGAATTGATGCTCAAGATGACGTCGGGGTTCAGGATACGCAGGCGCTCGATTAACTTCCGGGCCTGAGCCAGAAATCTTTCTTCACGGGGACCATGATCGCGAAGTTGGACCCAGGGAACGCCCGCCCCGACGGCCGCGGTAATTGCGTCTGCTACATACGGATCCGTGAACCCGTCGCCGATCAGAAGAAGCCGGGGAAGAACGCTCATGAGCCAACCCGCCCCTCCATCGGGGATGACGCCTGGGCGTAGAAACGCCTCGGAATTCGACCCGCCTGAAACGCCAGGCGGCCAGCCAGGACCGCGTTTTTCATGGCTGCAGCCATCTGGACCGGGTGTTGGGCTTTGGTGACCGCCGTATTGATGAGAACCGCATCATAGCCCAGTTCCATCGCCCGCGCCGCATCGCTCGCCGTTCCGATTCCAGCATCAACGACCAGCGTAGTATCCGGCAGTAGCTCCCGGATAAGCTGCAAATTGTACGGATTAACGAGCCCCATCCCGCTCCCGATCGGAGACGCCAGCGGCATCACTGCGGCGCACCCCAGATCGGAGAGCTTCCGGCAGGTGATGGGGTCGTCATTGGCATACGCACACACCGTAAAACCGGATCGAATAAGCTCGGATGCTGCTTTCAGGAGCTGTTCCGAGTCCGGCAAGAGCGTCTCATCGTCTCCGATCACTTCCAGCTTGATAAGATCGGTCTCGAGTGCCTCGCGGGCCAGTTCGGCGACCAATACAGCCTCCTTTGCCGTGTAACAACCCGCCGTATTGGGCAGAATATCGACCGGAAGACCGGACAGGATGGAGAGAAAACCCTCTTCCGACCGATCCTCGAGGTTGATCCGCCTGATGGCCACGGTCACGAGTTGCGTCGCAGCCGCGGCATACGCCTCCATCATGATACTCGGGTTCGGAAATCCACTCGTCCCGAGGAGAAGGCGGGACTTCAGTCGAAGCGATCCGATGCTCCAGAAATCTCCACACGCTCCGTCCACTGCCGTCTCGTCGGAGGGATTTGCACTCCCGTTCGTTTTGCTCATAGTTCTTTCCGTTTCAGCCGCCCTGAAGCGCGGTCACAATGTCCACTTCATCTCCGCCGGAGAGCCGGACCACTTTCCAGTCCTGCCGCCGAACGATGCGCTCGTTGACGGCGACGGCAATCCCACGCGACGTTTCCGGATCCAGTTCCATGCTCCTGAGCATCTCTTCGACGGTCGTACCGTCAGAAATATCAGAATCCTTCCCGTTTATTCGTATTTCGAACGCCATTATGCCTCCATTCTCGTCGGGACAAAACGTCCGGGCCGGAAGTGCGAAAACCAATCCGACCGGTAGTCGGATGTGATCTCGAGGGCGGCCTCCTGTGCGGTAATGACCGACTGAATGATCCCGTGGCGAAAATGTCCCGTCGCATAATACACACCCGGCGTGTCGGACCAGCCGACAATCGGGTCATTGTCACGCGTACCGGGCCGGAGACCTGCCCGGGCCTCGCGCAGCGGCAGGTCATAGATACCCGGAACGATTTCCCAGGCTCCCTC
>CAYLHF010000068.1:0-8597 GCA_964383365.1 uncultured Rhodothermales bacterium
CTCTCACGCACTTCCATTTCGAGGAATTGTCTGTTCCGACGTTTCGGTCCGTTTACGCTTCTGCCTTGGCATCCATACTCATTGGTCCGGCGCCGAAATGGGCGATCATCAGAGAGGCACCGGACAGCGCCAGATCTTTCATGAACATTGCGGTGGACACTTGGTCCCCATCCATGAATCCACCACTCCATACCGAGATTGCGGTGACAAACATGAATACGAACAGGATTTTTCCTGCAAGTTTTGCCCGATATCCCAGAAGAACCATCAGGCCTCCGGCTACGATGACGACGCCGGTCAACATAACGACGACCGTTTTCATCGGTAGGAAATCCGGGACGATGGCCGTCATCGATCCGGCATCGAACAGATGACCAAAACCAAACATGATGAAAATGGCCGAGAATAAAACGCGGCCTACTACTGGTGCATATTGCATAGCTACCTCCGATAGTGTAGAAAATCCGAACGTGACGGGTGAGCACTCCCAGTGTTCGGGATGCTTAGAAATAGTGAAGTGAGGTTGAATAATCAATTGTCGGCCCAAAATTTAATTCGGTGCACGATTTCGTGCACCGTGTAACATCGGGAGATGCTGACGATCTAAAATTCGCAGCCGAAAAATATTCATCCATCACATTTCGTGCTGGATTCGATTCAAGAGTTACACGACGGTTCTCATGCTCACCCGATCTCACCATTTGAAACGGTTAGTTCTTTTCCTCATTATCGGCGTGTCCGGTTTGTCGGTTCCTGCATCTCTTCATGCCCAGGCCCCGAGAGGAACTGAAGGGAGGGGATGGCGAACCGACTGGAATGCGCATGCCGTACCTCTTTCGGAGATCGAAGTCAATCTGATGCGGGATCAGATTCCGGCCATTGACCGACCCAGGTTTGTGTCTCTTGCCGAAGCCGGTAGCTGGGTAAGAGACAGAGAACCCGTTGTTTCTGTGGTGATCGGGCAGGACGCGCGCGCCTACCCTCTTCAAATCCTGACGCAGCACGAAATTGTAAACGACGTTCTGGGGGAGACTCCCGTCGCGGTTACATTTTGTCCGCTCTGTTACAGCGCTCTCGCGTTCGATAGACGAGTGGACGGGGAAGCATATCATTTTGGTGTCTCCGGAATGCTCAGACATTCAGATCTCGTCATGTTCGATCGGGAGACCCATTCGCTCTGGCAGCAGCTATCCGGAGAGGGAATTGTCGGAAAATTTTCAGGAAAGAGGCTAAACGCAATCGCGGCTCAGATTATTTCGTTCAAACAGTTTGAGGAGGCTCATCCATTCGGCACGGTACTGTCGACGGATACCGGGTTTAATCGTCAGTACGGTCGAAACCCATATCCCGGATATGATGACATCGATGACAGACCCTGGCTGTACAAGGGAAAAACAGACGATCGGCTTCGACCGATGGAGAAGGTCGTCGCCGTTTCAATAGGCGAGACCGACAAAGCGTATCCCCACTCAATCACCAGAAAGCATCATGTGATCGAAGACCAGATTGAAGGAGTTTCGATCGTCATCTTTCATACGAAAAACGGTGCAACCTCTGCGCTCGACAAAGCAAGCATCTCGGCTTCGAGAGTAATCGGATCTACAGGGGTATTCAACAGTGTTCTAGACGATGGGACTCTACTCCACTTCGAGTATAACGACGATCGGTTCTTTGATAGAGAGACGGGGAGCACGTGGGACGTAACGGGCCGGGCCATCGATGGAACGTTGGAAGGAAGACAACTTGATCCAATTCCTCACGGAGATGTTTTCTCCTTTGCCTGGTTCGTCGTCAAACCGGATACCAAGTTGTACAGGTAGTACAGTTACTCCAAACCAGAACCCAATAGTCAACACGATATGCTCAGTAAAACCAGACATGTTGTTCCGGGCATTTTCATTTTTGCCAGCCTTCTCGCAGGGTGCGGGAGCAGTAATGGAACGAATGATTCTGTTGCTGGAAACGAATGCATCATTCCTACCGGAGACCTCGCGGACGGAGGTGTCGGGAAGGACGGGATTCCGGCACTTACGGATCCGACACTTGTTTCGGCTTCAGAAGCGACGTATCTCGTCGATTCGAGCAGGATCATCGGTTTGGAGGTGGACGGACAGGCGGTTGCTGTGCCGCATAACATTCTCTGGTCGCATGAAATCACAAATTTCAACTTCGCTTCTGGAAAATATGCCGTGACCTATTGCCCGCTGACCGGATCGAGCATGGCGTTTGACAGGGCGAGTGTTGGAGGAGCCGAATTCGGTGTGTCGGGTCTTCTCTTTCAGAACAATCTGACGATGTACGATCGAAACTCGGGAGAGTCCCTGTGGCCTCAGATGTTCAGACGGGCGGGTTGCGGTCCGGCCGTGGGGACAGCGCTTGAGATGATGCCCGTAGTAGAAATGAACTGGTCGGGATGGCAAGAGCTCCATCCGGATACGAAAGTGATCAGTAGCAATACGGGTTTCCGGAGAGACTATACCCAGTTCGGGTACCCGTATGGAGACTACGAGCGAGAGAATAATTCGCGGGTGCTGTTCTCCCAGTCAATAGACAGCCGTCGCCCACCGAAGGAACGTCTTCTGGGCATTCCAGGCACGGACGGAGGAATTGCATTTCCGTTTAATGAGCTCAATAAAGAGCCCGTACGTGTGGTTCATGAGTCGGTCGACGGAAGTAATGTGGTCGTTTTCTGGAACCGGGACCAGCGCGGGGCGATGGCGTTTCGCAGAAGAAACGGAGGCCAGGAACTCTCGTTCGCCGTTCGAAATGGAGTGATCATGGACGACGAAACGTCGAGTGTGTGGCAAACGGACGGGACGGCCGTGTTGGGACCGCTCTCCGGACAACGCCTGGAACCGGTAGCAGAGGCTTTCGTGGCATTCTGGTTTGCCTGGGCAGCATTTGAACCGGATACCCGCGTCTGGACAGAAAGCTGATGAGACGATTATTTGTCGTTTTCGTCCTGTTCGTTTTATTCGCCTTCTCGGATGCATCCGGTCAGTGGATCGAACAACCGGGAAAAGGTTGGGTGCAGGTGTCTGTCTTCCACCACGATACAACCCGAAGGTTCGACGAACGAAGCAACGAGGTGTCGCTCTTCAACGAGGGTGGGGAATCTATCACCACATCGACTATTGTCACAGGTGTCATCGGACTGGTGCAGGGAGTTGACATTTGGGCGCAGGTACCATTCCACCGGTTGGAATTCAACGACGTTGCCGAGAAACGGAAGACGACCGGAATCGGAGATCCAAAGTTCCACATCCGAATTGGCCCGGAACTGTTCCTGGGAAGACCGCTCACGATTCCCATCGCCGTTCGATTCGGGACCAAGTTTTCGGCCGGATCTTTTCCTGTAGACTCAGAAATCATTCCCCTTACGGAAGGACAGAGAGACTGGGAAGCCATCCTCGAGATCGGTCGATCGTTCTGGCCGAAAAGTACGTACGCCATGCTATGGTTGGGGTATAGGTGGCGCGAACGAAATGACAGGATCCTTAAAGATCCGGGGAACGAATTCTTTTTTCTTGCGAACCTGGGCGGGAGCAGCAACGAATGGAATTGGAAGCTGGGACTCGAAGGTCTCTTCGGGCGGTCATCTCGTTTTTTCGATATCGCTGTCTCTTCCTCGAAACGACAGATTCTGCAGCTCATGCCGAGTGTTGGGCGAAATCTGGGTCCCGGTGGACTGGAAATTGGTACCCGAATCCCTGTGTCCGGTAAAAATCTACCTGCAGGTCCGGCTATTTTTGCCGGGTACTTTTTCCGCTTTGGTCTTTAGTGCAATCGCCATGGGATTCGTACCAGACCCATCCGGAGCGCTGAGCACTCCCGGACAGAAAGCCACGATCGGTACGACCATCCGTAGAGCAACCCTCGTATGGTCGCGGGATTGGAAATTAGTAAGGTCGTAGTTACGGTCTCTGCGTTTTAAGGACGTTCCGACGTCCGCTTTTTGTAGTTGACTCTGCACCGCTTCCTCCATTAAATTCATACGTCGATCTCCGAAAACCCAGGACCCGGTCGTATTTCACAATTATCCTCGCTTGATGGAGGACGTTGGTTGGATTGAACTGATCGCTTCCCGACGTAGACAGTGCAGAAGGAAAGGGACGGGGATTGATATCCCAGCATCCAGCGGCCACGGTGCGCTCGCCAATTAGGCGTTGCTACGTGTTTCGCAATCATCGTAGAAGACATGACCAGTCAGTACCCCCACCGTCTCGACCACCAGGTCGTTACGTCGGAACTCCATCTTTTCCTGAGAACCATCAGATCCGTTCTCATCATTTCCGGAATGGTCCTATTCGCGGCGTGTCAGGGCCAGTCCGCCCAGGAGCCACGTGCCGAAAAGGAACCGGCGATCGCACCGGGAACGGTTCATCTTGAAGCTGCCGTCAAATCTTGTGAGAAGGTTGAAGTTGGAGATGTTCACTGCATCATTTCTGTCCTTCACGTGGTGGAATATGGATCGGGTGCGGGAAATTTGCCCGCGTCGACAGAGCTGAGAACGGCTTTCGGAGGTAGAATTTTTGAGAATCTGGGCGTGAACAGAGACACACTCCTTACAGAGGGGCGTCAACTCGATCTCACGCTATTGCGACAATTTACGAAGGAAGGTGCGCCCGCCAGACCACCGTGGCGAGCGGTTCAAATCCACACCCAGTAGCACCGAGTAGGCGTGGTGCCCGAATTCCACCACCGGTGTACATCTTTAACCATCAGAACGACGTCACATGAGAATTTTTAATTTCCAATTAAGGAAGACCCTCATCGCATCTGCCCTTCTGGGTGGTACGATCTTCACGCTTACCCTTTTTTATTCGCCCATATCGCGGGTCGAACCAGACTCCCTCCAAGTTGTCACAGAAAGTCGAAAGGGCGGACATGTTGCCGAGGTGAAACGCAAGATGGAGCGTGATGCGTATTTCAACAAAATCTATCAGGATCCGGCCACCGGCCAGATTCCGGCCGGTATCCGCTCTCGCGAACTCGCCTTCGCCAGAACTCTTCCGAAAGAAGAGGATTTTCTTGGTAAAACAGATGCTCAATCCTTTGACTGGAAGGAAGCCGGTCCCACGGACGTAGGTGGCCGGACCAGAGCCATTGTCATCGACGTAACCAGTTCATCCACCCTTGTGGCTGGTGGCGCGTCCGGTGGGATCTGGAAGTCAATCGACTCGGGCGCCAGTTGGAAATTGGTGAGTGAGAACCATCTTTCCATTACCGACATCGCACAGGATACCCGCTCCGGTCAGACGGATACGTGGTATGCCATAACGGGCGAAAGCCGAAATTCGTTTAACGACAATGGTGGTTCGCAAACGGCGAATCTCTTCGGAACCGGGATCTACAAATCTACAGATGGAGCGGAATCGTGGACTCGGATTCAGTCGGGAGGAAATCCGACCAAATGGGATACGTCGTTTGACTTCATGTCCAGGATCATCGTAAGTCCGACCACGGGAACGGTGTTTTATGTAGAAAACTCAGATGGTCTATTTCGGTCTACCGATGGAGGCGCAACATTCAGTCTCTCTCAGGGGACGGCGTTCGAACACAACTGGGGGGATATCGCATCCGATTCCAATGGAAATCTCTTACTCGTCCTCGACGGTAACCCCGCCAACGCATCGACTGTAGGCGTATTTCGATCGACGGACGATGGTGTATCGTGGTCGCCAATCCATGCCAATGGTGGGACCACGTTTCCGAGTCCATTCGACCAGGAAATCAGTCGGCCTCTGATTGCTCTCGCGCCGAGCAACCCGGATGTAGCGTATATACTGGTATATATGGGGGCCAAGAAGGCAGTCACGGGTGGAAATATCGATGACTTACGCTTTCTCAAATTGACCATATCGACGGCAACATATGAGGATCGTTCGGCCAATATTCCAGTGTTTCTCGACGGGCAGGGTGTAATTAATAACGGTACGTTTGATACCCAGCAGGCCTACAATATGACCATGGCCGTCCACCCGACAGATGAGAACCATGTGATAATGGGTGGAACCACGCTCTTCCGGTCCCGAGACGGGTTTGCCACCGTACCGTCGGATGCAAGTGACAACTGGATTGGTGGATATGCGACCGTTGACAACAACTCGTCTTATGCCAATAGTCACCCTGATAATCATGAGTTGACGTTTGAAACCACCGCTCCTTTCCGCCTCTACAATGGGCACGACGGGGGGATCAGCGTGGCAGACGACGTGACGCCCAATGGACCTGTTACGTGGAGATCACTGAATAATGGGTATAATGTTACCCAGTTCTTTCATGTATCTATCGCCCGAGCAGCCGGTGACAATCGGATTGCCGGTGGTACGCAAGATAACGGTAGTCCGTTTTTCCGATGGGACGGAACTTCGGCCTCTGCGTCGACGGACGTTACCACAGGTGATGGCGGATTTGCTTATATCGGCTCCGCCGGTCTGTATGCATCGTCCCAGAATGGCTTTTTGATGGCGTATTCGATCGCTCCGGGTGCTACTCCGGTATTTGGAGACGCCCCGGGTATTGCTCCATGCTCGAAGTGTGGTGCGACGTTCGTCAACCCGGCGGCGGTGAATCCGAATAACGAGGACATTGTATTTTATCCGGCTGGCGACAAGCTGTATCGAAGCGATTCAGATGGAAATTGGACTCAGCTGTCCAGTCTGGATCTTCCAGCCGGATACGGATTCAGCGCTCTATCGATGTCGACGTCTCCTGCGAACGTACTGTACTATGCAGGGTACTCCCAGGCAGGAGCTCCGAAGGTTTTTCGCCTCGATAACGCGGATACGGCGACTACCGGTGCGCTGGATCGCTCTCCGTCCGCGGCGGCGGCCAATTCATACATTTTGTCCATCGGGGTTAATCCTTCCGATGCCGATGAAATCATGGTTGTCATTTCGAATTTCAGTGTCGTAAGTCTCTTTCACTCGACGGATGGAGGACAAACGTATACCGATGTCGAGGGGAATCTGGCCGGAAGTAGTGACGATGGACCTTCTGTAAGAGCAGCGACGATTCTACCATTTGGAGGAGAAAAAACATTTCTTGTCGCTACGAGCGTCGGCGTGTTTTCTTCTCCCGCGATGAGTGGATCGTCCACGGTCTGGACGCAGATGGCATCGAGCGTTATGGGTAATACGGCGACGGCGTGGATCGACTCTCGTCCATCCGATGGTCGCGTGGCTATCGCCACTCACGGTAGGGGAATTTTTGTCGGGACTCCGTCAGCCGGAGCCGTCAATTCTGCCCCGGTTGCATCCGACGTGACCATCACGACGAATGAAGACACGGCGGGCAGCACGACGCTGACTATTACAGATGCCGACAATGATAATGTCACGGTTTCTATTGTGACCAACCCGACGTACGGATCAGTCGCGTTGAGCGGGACGGATGTAACGTATACTCCGAATGCCAATTACAATGGTGCGGACTCGTTTACGTACAAGGCTAATGACGGTACGGTAGATTCCAATACGGCAACGGTGACGCTGGCCGTTACATCGGTAAACGATGCACCTTCCTTCACGGCCGGTGGAAATCAGTCGGTCGGGAAAAATGCGGGGGCCCAGAGCGTATCAGGGTGGGCGACGGCGATCAGTGCCGGTCCGGCGAATGAATCAGGTCAGGTGCTTACGTTCACTTTGACAACGGCAGAGTCTGCGCTCTTTTCCGCGGGCCCGTCCGTGTCTAGTGACGGGACTCTGACGTATACACCGGCAACGGATGCGGTGGGTACAGCAACAGTATCCGCGACCCTGAGTGATGACGGTGGTACGGCGGGGGGAGGAGCAGACGCTTCTGCGGCTGCCTCGTTTACCATTGAACTCGTGGAAACGGTTCAGACGATTACGGGTGCAGTGTCCTTCACGGTCGATATGAATCGGGAATTACGACTCGGAGCAATAACTGCTTCTGATCTGGTCGGAGTCCGGGGAGACACAGACCCGTTGTCCTGGAATACATCGATTGCCCTGTCCGATTCCGACGGTGACGGAGTCTATACAGGAACCGTTTCGTTTACTCAGGCTGATCAGACAGCAATCGAATACAAGTTCGTCTCGGAAGTGGGAGGAACGACGAACTTCGAGGACAACGTCGGAAATGGAAATCTGGGAAACCGGACGTTTACGTTTGGAGGCGATCAGGATCTGGGATCAGCCTTCTGGAATAATGTGTCTGGTGTTGCACGTGAAGAGGAGGGAGAGCTTCCTACGGAGTTCAAACTCCACGGTGCATATCCCAATCCATTCAATCCGACGACGACGCTCCAGTTCGATCTTCCAGCAACAGCGGCTGTGCGCGTTCAGGTGTCCGATATGCTCGGTCGTTCCGTCTTGAGTGTGCCAGTTCAGTCGCTGTCGGCTGGAAATGGACGCTCGATCCGTCTGGATGCGAGTAGACTCACATCCGGTACGTATATCTATCGCGTGATTGCGGAAATGCAGGATAGGACATCGGTTCAAACCGGAACGTTTGTTCTCCTGAAGTAAACCTGTCAAGATTCATTGCTACGAACGATGAGGGGGGCGTGCCGCAGGCACGCCCCCCTCATCATGTAGTGTCAGAATCATTCTTCGTGCGCACCTCTGACG
>CAYLHF010000069.1:0-8045 GCA_964383365.1 uncultured Rhodothermales bacterium
CCTTGAAATGGGTGCCCACAATCTTGGGTAACTCCCTCTCCACCGTTGACCACCCGGGAATGAGTCCGTAATGTCCCGGATGGAATTTGGTCCCACCCACGGTTGGGACACCAGGCTGGCCATCGGAGGAAACCGATGTGGAGCACGACGAAAAAAGCAGTAATGTGAGCCCGAAAAGAAGGCTCAAAGTCGGTCGTTTCATGGAGTGGCCGTAGGATGGCATGATCTTAATTCCCAGGCCAGGAATCTATGTGAACAGCAGATTCGGGTGCCTGTTTACTCCAGTTCCCCCAGACGTTGCAGGGCATCTTCGTTCTCCGGGTCGTATTTGAGAGCCTCCCCCAAATACAGGCGCGCAAGGACGGAATCTCCGTGGGCTGCATAGAAGTTGCCCATCCAAAAGTTAGCGGTCCCGGACTCCGGAGCATAGTCGAGATTGAGGCGATAGAATGCCTTTGCGGCCGCCTCGTTGCCCGCACGGTCCAGACCTCGAGCGTATCCTATGATTGACCGCTCACTAAAATCGAAGGCAGATCCACCGTAGTACCGTTTTCGGAGCGATTGGAACAGTTCAATGGAAGCATCCACTCCGTCTGTTTCCAGGCGTTCACCGACCAGATCGAATAGACGGCGCGGAGAATGTTTACCGTTGTGGCACGTTATGCACGTCACGGACGCTTCCGTGATTTCCATCTCTTTCAGATACGTGCCGTTGATCGCCTTCACCATCCGCATCATATCACGGGCGGTCAGCTTTACGGTGTTCTCGTCTGACGCGAAATCGAATGTCGAGAGCGGCTCGCCTTCCACTCCAGCGTGACAGTAGGAACACCTTACTCCGAGCGCCCGGCTGAACCCACGCATCGTGCGGGATAGATCCCGACTGGAAATGGCTTTATCGAGCACCTGCAGGTTCTCTCCCCCGTCCGGCCATCGCCAGTCCTGGGCCTCGGCTGAACACGTGATCAGAAAAAATATGATTCCGATTTGAATGGTCTTTCTTACCGACATAGTGAAATGCGTGGTTGGTCTGGATTCGGGTGAATGCTTTTTAGTGTTCCGATTATACGAAATCGTACACGGTTGAGGACGCGCAGAGGAAACCGAATATTTGAAGGAGAAGGACCCATGAATACGGTACTTTCTTTTTTGACTAGGAATCTTTTTGTCAAGTTGCGTATTATGCGGCTTAACTCAGCACATCCGCCTCTGGCTTCTTTGTCGTCTGGATCCTCGCCTCTCATCCGAGAACTTGTTTTCGGCCCTGTTTTTGCGGTTTTTTCCTTGACTTCTATAGCAAATCGGTAGGTGAGTACCGCTGATTCTGGATTGTTTTACTAAGAAGATCGGGACGTAAAAATTCCGACAAGGAAATGAAGAAGATTTTTATCGGCAATCTGCCGTGGAGCGTTGATGACGAGAAACTCGAAAACATGTTTTCCGAGTACGGAGAAGTTCATTCTGCAAAAGTGATTTCGGATCGGGACACCGGCCGTTCGCGTGGTTTTGGTTTCGTCGAGATGGATGACGATGCTGCAACTGACGCAATCTCTGGACTGAACGAAACAGAAATCGGGGGCCGTAACGTTCGCGTCAACGAAGCCAACGATCGTCCACCGCGCCGCGAAGGTGGTGGTGGCGGCAGAGGTGGTTACGGCGGCGGCGGAGGCCGTGATCGCTACTAGGCCGATCTGCTCTATAAAAAAGGCTCCGGTGCGTGTGCGTCGGAGCCTTTTTTTATGTCCTTCAGATCCCTCGGTAACGAGCGGTCTACCGTGCGCCCTGAGAAATCGGCCAGTGAAATTACCGCTTAGGTCAGGTGAGCCGCTTTATTTGCCCCGGTCGACACACCGTTTCCGGAGACACGCTGCGCCGAGAGGAGATAGTCGAGTACATCAACAGCCGTATACGACAACTTATCAGACCCCAGTATCTGGCAGATACTCGCGACTTCGTCCCCACACGTTACCAGCGGAAGTTCCTCTGACTTGTCTTTTCTGACCTGAGCCATGCCAATATTCGCCATGAGGCCGTTACATACACACTTTCGCCCCACCGTCTCTTCAATCTTTCCTCCCTTTCGAAGAAAATCGTCAATAGGCTCAGACGAGCACCGCCAGTCTATACTTCCATTCGGAGTCGTGTAGGCCTCTCTAAGATATCCCAGGTCACATATCCTGGGCCGCTCTTCATAGACGTCTTTCTCCGAAACCGTTCCATCGACAGACAACACCTTGAAGGGGAAGCCGGTGGGTGACGCAACCGGATCGGTAAATACCCGTGGAGATTCCGTCCGACAACTCTCAATTATCTGACTCTTGAGGTCAGGACGAATTCCAGATTCCTCACAGAAGGCAAACAGCGTACCTACCTGGATTCCAGCGGCACCAACATCTCTGGCCTCCAGCAATTTCTCTGGATTCCCGAATGATCCCGCAAGCCAGAAAGGAAGCCCGATCGCGTGAATGGCTTCCAGATCAATCTCGTCTCGGGGGCCGTACAAAGGTTCTCCCTCCGGTGTGAACTTTTTGGCCCCACGCGGAGGAGCATTGTGTCCGCCGGCTGTCTTACCCTCTATAACAAAGCCGTCAATTTTCCCCTCGCACCTTCTGACCAGCATCGTCGCAAGTGTCACGGACGATACAATAGGAAAAAACAGGGGGCGATCAACGGCTGGAGTCGGACCGTCGAATAGTTGTGAAGGATCGAGTTTAAGCAGGTGGGTCGATCCTTTTTCTGCGTCAACGACTGAATATTTCAGTTCCGCCTCACGACCCGCGCAATAGGCATCCATCATAGCCGGAACCTCAAACGGAATCCCGGCTCCGACGATCACAATATCCACACCCGCGAGCATGGCTCCGTAGAGCGATGGAAGCATGGTCGTCTGAATCTTGTTCAGAAAATTCGTACCAACCAGACCATCATGCCCCTCCTTCGCGAGATAGACCTCGACAAAATTGGAGACGATCAGGAGCTCCTCGATTTTCGGGCTCCGTTTGTGCCCAACCATGGGCCTCGACACAAAGGGTTTATCGGCCGCTTTCCCCCCCTCAACAAAATACCGCTCCAGTATTCGCTCAGACATTGACTGATCAGGAAACTGGGCCATCGCTCGACGCATGTGGCCTCCCGGATCACCAAGTTGGAGTCTCCTGGCGAGGACAACATCTACTGCCGTTCCTGAAACGACCCCGATCTGTCCGTGCATCGAAACAGAGCGGGCAAGCTGCCAACATGAAACGGCCACGCCCATGCCGCCCTGTATGATCTGAGGTAACTCCATAGTCAGGTCAAGGATACAGAATTAGAGTTGGAATCGCGCATTTAATAAATCCCCTAATAATACGGTTCAGGGCGGTAATATCAGTCACGGCACACCGATTTTGCAGACTCTTCTCTGGCAATGAATCTGGACTCTTATGTCAGAATTCTACCGCTTCGAAGCTGGTGCCACTCTGACATAGGAATCGATCGTACACTCTGTTTCGATATGGGTATCTTGCGCTGTTTCCACCCATGGTTTGAACGGGATGAATGTAAACGGACAACATTTCCGAACCATCTGGCCTGCCAGAGATGAGGCCGCTGTGGAAGTGATCGACCAGCGATGGCTTCCTCACAAGTTTGTCGTAGAAACAATCAGAACAGTCACCGAGATGGTAACTGCCATACGAGAGATGCACGTCAGGGGCGCCGGCCTGATTGGCGCCGCAGCAGCGTATGGTGTATTCCTGGCAGCGGTCGAATCTCCTGAGGACGATTTTCTCTCATCTATTTATGAATCCTGCCAGCAACTGAAAGGCAGTAGGCCGACGGCAGTAAATCTGGAGTGGGCGCTAAGACAACAGCTGGATCGGGTTCGAAATGCGGAGTCTAAAACGGAGGCCATTCAGATTCTCAAGAACGGTGCAGACGCCATAACTGACGGCGATGCCAAGTTCTGTGAGTCGATAGGAGAGCATGGATTGCCTCTCATTCAGGAACTTTCCAGGACCAAAAATACCGGTGAACCGGTGAATATCCTGACTCATTGTAATGCCGGATGGCTGGCATTCGTCGACTTTGGAACGGCGACCGCCCCCATTTATGCTGCACAAGAGGCGGGAATAGACATTCACGTATGGGTAGACGAGACGAGACCCCGAAATCAAGGTGCCCGTCTCACTGCATGGGAACTTGGACAGCAGGGAGTGGCGCATACCGTCATATCCGACAACACGGGTGGTCACCTGATGCAGCATGGACGGGTCGATATGGTGATTGTCGGAAGCGATCGAACGACTCGAACGGGATATGTAGCCAACAAGATCGGCACCTATCTCAAAGCGTTGGCGGCGGCCGATAACGAGATCCCTTTTTACGCCGCCCTTCCTTCTTCGAGTATCGATTGGAACATCCGCGATGGGTTGGAAGAAATTCCAATTGAGGAGCGGGGTGCGGAGGAAGTAAAATACGCTCAGGGTCTGGCAGGAGGTGACATCACGTCGGTGCTGATCGCCCCGGAGGAAAGCACCGCCTTGAATTACGGATTCGACGTCACTCCTCCCCGCCTCATCACGGGCCTGATAACGGAGCGCGGTGTAGCAACGGCAAACGAGCCCTCCCTCCTCAAATTATTTCCGGAATACGACACACCGGACGACGGAAGATGCGCCGAATGAGAGACGAAGGCTACATCAAGTTTGCGTGCGACTGCGAAGCGGATCAACCACCGAGCTGGCATGAAGTCAGTACTCTCAACGCGTGGCGCGAACGACTCTTCGATCTCGGACTCATCGGTGCCTATCCTGACGGGATCGGATTCGGAAATGTCAGCCTGCGTTGTGCGAATCCTACGCAGTTTATCGTTACGGCATCCGGTGTCGGAGGGATCAGAAGTCTCCGTAGAGACCAGTTTACACGCGTGGTGGGATACGACCTCTCCCGCAACTATGTCGACTGCCGGGGGATATTGAAACCGTCGTCGGAGTCGCTAACCCACGCCGCGTTTTACGATGCGTCCCGTTCCATTCAGGCAGTGATTCATGTTCATCAACTGGAATTCTGGCGGGCTCATCTGGACAAACTTCCGTCTACGTCACGAAACGTGCCCTACGGTACTCCGGAGATGGCTATAGAAATTCGACACCTTCTGCGTGAAAAGAATGCCTCGCGTCATCAAATCTGCATCATGGGAGGACACGAAGAAGGAATAATCGCCTACGGGAACAGCATCAGCCAGGCCGCCTCGTTGTTGCTGAATCAGTTCAGGAAGACTTAACCGAATCTGCGTCCAAGTCAGCCCGTGACAGCTTTGCTGGTAATTGAAACAGGTCTTCAACCGTACACTCCAGCTCTCGTGCCATTCTCAAAGCCAGTTCAGTTGAAGGAACGAAGTGTCCTTTTTCGATGCTGTTTACACTCTTTCGAGTGACCCCGATCCGCTCAGCCAACTCACCCTGCGTTAAATCCTTCATCGCCCGGAAGATTTTGAGCTTGTTCGTGAGCCGAGGTGCTACAGGATCTGTCATCGGTTTATGAGGATTTGATACCTGATGACAGCCCCGGTAGTACCCGCGGCAATGGTCGAGGACGCAGCTACTGGAATGGACAGGAGACCGGTATCCAGGTGTCCAAAAAACACCCACAGCAGGAGTAAAATTACCTGTACGGCCAGCATTGACCAGAAACCAAACGAAAAGGCCTGCGATTGGATAGCAATCAACCGCTCGTCGGTGCGAACCTGCCGGAAAAATTCCCGTCCCCCTGGTGTCTTGTCCAGCCTCTTGTTTCTGAAAATACCGATCGCGAAAACGGCCCACCCCACCAGCGACGTCAGCGTAACAGCAATAATCGGCCATCCGTGTAAATGCGCCTCCACGACAATGTGTTGAAGCGCAAGGGCGACCGATCCTACCACGGCTCCATACATTATCAGTCGTTGGTTGGAATCAGCACGGGATTCGGCACGATCAACATCGAATCGCCTATTTGCGTCGTCCGAGCCTGGGCGTTTTTCCGGAGGACCGGCGGAGTCCATTGCCGCGTTTCCGTAGTTCGAGGGCGTATCCATGGGATTTATAGAGTAGTAATAGTTATATTATGAGTAATATACTACTCTATTAGAAACATTATTGTTTCATATAAAAAACCGCCTTGTCCATGCACCGCCTCGTCCATGCACCGCCTCGTCCATGCACCGCCTCGTAAAGAAAATTTGGCACCGACCATTTTTTCAAGGTTGCCGCCGGGCCGTCAGGCCCGGCGGCAGAGTCAAGCGGCAGGATTGGAGGCAGAGTCCGGCTAAAGATCGGAGAATGCCCGGTGATACGAAATCCGACCTGTTCTATTCTTGAATACTCCCGCGATTAACTCCATGGCCATGAATACGTCGTCCGGAACATCATATTCGGAGTCGATTCCGAATCGGGATGCTGCGGTAAACCCGAACCGGGGGTAATACCCCGGGTGTCCAAGCACTACAAGGCCATTAACCCCTGACTCTCTACAGGCCGCAATTCCTGCGGTTACCAGCGCAGACCCCGTTCCACAACCCTGACGAGTCGGCGTTACCGCCATCGGTGCCAGTCCCATGAGCCGCAATCGATCTTGCCCGGAAAGCTTTACGGGAGTAAAAAGAATATGTCCGACCAGATCGCCTTCAGCGTCCGCCACCAGCGAAACGATGGGTTCAACAGCTTCCCTGAGTACGTTCACGAGATTTGCCTCTGCCGGCGTCGGAAATGCAGCCGAATGCACGCCGAAGATGGCGTCCCGGTCGGATGTCCGCTCAGGACGTACGATCATGCTACTTCCTCCAGGTCATCCAGAGCCCAGGGCATTAACTCCGAAACGGTCGGATGGACGAGCACGACTTCTCTATAGTGTCGGCACGGCGTTCCGCTATGCATGATGGCGGCAAACATGTTAATAATCTCGTCGCCACCGGGCCCGAGGATGGATGCACCCAGTATAAGATCTGTGTCGGCGTCGACCAGCAGCTTGGCAAACCCCTGCGTCTCCCCCATCTCTTTTGCCCGACTGATACGGCTCATGGGCCGGATCGCTTTGAGGAGTTTATGACCGGCGGCCAGCGCGTCTTTCTCACTCATTCCCACTCGTCCGAGTGGAGGATCAGTGAATAACGCATAGACTGGAATCCGCGACGAAATGCGTCGTTTTCCACCAAACAGATGGTCGATAACGATTTCTGCATCATTCACACTCGTGTGGGTAAAGGCACCGTGACCGTTGACATCTCCTACGGCATAGACACCGTCCACATTCGTCCGGCAAAAGTCATCGACCACGATGAATCCTTTCTTGTTTACGTCGATCCCGGCCTTTTCGAGGTGGAGCGTGTTACTGTTTGGTCTGCGACCTACCGCTACGAGTACATGGGATCCTTCGAGGACCTCTGTTTCCGTCCCTCTCGTGAGCGTCAACTCCACCCTACCGTTGTTCGTGGCTATTCTATCGGTAGTCGCATTGCACAGAATTCGAACGCCCTCCGCCTCGAGGATCGTTTCAATAGCGGCCGATACATCTTCATCTTCACGTGGCATCACGTGACCGGACCGCTGAACGATAGTCACCTGTGAGCCAAACCGCCGGTAGATCTGAGAGAATTCCAGCCCGATGTACCCACCGCCGATGATGATCAAGTGATCCGGTAGTGTCTCCAGGTCGAGCATCCGCTCGGTGTCAAGCCACGTTACATCATCCAACCCTTCTATCGGCGGGACGAATGGACGCGTCCCGACGTTGATGTAGATGTTTCCACCCTGGAGAGAGTCATCTCCCACCCGGATCGATTTCGGACCTGTGAAATGGCCCCACCCTCTGAACAACGTCACATTCGGCGTTGCTTCCATCCAATTCGTCAGTCCGTCACTCGATCCAGAGCGGATCTCGTTCATGCGCTCGCGCACCCGGTCATAGTTAATGTTCACCGGACCCGTTTCCACCCCGTAGAACCCACCGCGTCTGGCCATCTGAGCCGCGCGTGCGCTCGCCACCAGTGTCTTCGTTGGCGTGCATCCATAATTGACGCAACTTCCTCC
>CAYLHF010000070.1:0-3363 GCA_964383365.1 uncultured Rhodothermales bacterium
CTGCAGTGGCCGGGTGCCGGAGGTCGCCTGCAGTGGCCGGGCGCCGCGACGTCGCCTGCAGTGCCGGGTGCCGCGAGAACGAATACAGGCCAAGGGTATCGGAAAGGGCTACCGGTACCATCTCCCGCCGCATGCTTCGATGGCGGTCTGAATCCGATCTGAAAGAAACAGTTGAAACGGCGATCAGTTGGCAACTCCCGAGTCGAGACCCATGTATGACGCACTGGATTACAGCGAATGATCGATAAATTACCACCAGCGGCGGCCCGTCGTCTGGCATGCACCGCCTGGAATGGCCACCCGTTAATGATTCTCAAAAAGCGATTCACCGTTGCCTCGTGGACACTGACGGGCTTGTTTCTCGTCGTACTGTCGGGATCGTCGCTCTCTGCCATCGCGCAGACAACCACCCAGGAAAAGGCGGCAGGGACCGCCCATACCGAACCGTCCGGACGGTCCTCCCGGGTCAATCCCATTTCGTTGCTACAGGGTGTAGCCTACCTGTCCTCGGACGACCTGGAGGGTCGGATGACAGGATCTGCGGGCGGGGCTACGGCGCGGGAATATATCATCTCCAGACTGGAAGATTCAGGCGTCGGCATGTGTGGTTCCACGTTCGAACACTCTTTTTCCTTCGATGCACGGGGCGGAACCCATCTGGAGGGCACCAATGTAATCGGAGTCATCAGAGGGACGACCGATCCAGATCATTATCTGGTTCTATCGGCGCATTATGATCATCTGGGAGTTCGGGGAGGGAAGATTTACAATGGTGCGGATGACAATGCCTCCGGCACATCGGCCGTACTCGTGCTTGCCAGCGTACTCACCACGTCGGCACCTGAGCATTCCGTGGTCATAGCACTCTTCGATGGAGAAGAAGAAGGGAGTCGGGGCGCGAACGCCTTCCTCAAAGCCCCTTGCGTACCCGAATCGGCCATCTGGATGAATGTTAATCTGGATATGGTCAGTCGAAGTGATTCGCGTGAACTGTATGTGTCCGGAACCTACCACTACCCTGAACTCGAGCCACTTCTCGCCGACATCGGTGCAGATCGTCCGCTAAACCTACTTTTCGGACATGATGTACCGGGAAGCGGGCATGATGACTGGACGTTTGCCTCGGACCACGGACCGTTCCACCGAAAAGGAATCCCGTTCATTTATTTCGGCGTGGAGGATCATCCGGGGTATCATAATCCCACCGATGATTTCGAGAATATTACACCGGCCTTCTATATCGATGCAGTCGATACGATTCTGGATGCCGTCAGGCTGCTCGATGAAAACCTGAACGGAATTCACGAGATCAATGCCCGGTAGTGTATACACCCTGATTCAGCAGCAGATATGAATGTGTCAGGAGCGACATCTCTAACCGTGCAAGCGTTGATCGTCTATCCGGTAAAGTCTCTTGGTGGGATACCATGCGAATCCGTTGACGTTTCGCGGCGAGGATTTATAAACGATCGAAGATGGATGATCGTAGATGCAGAGGGGCGATTCATTTCCCAGAGGGTCCAGCCAGCACTTACTCGTTTGAAGGTAGACCTGACCGGTGACATTCTTACAATAGCTAATCCTGAAGGTGAACGGGTGTCCATTCCAAACGTACCGGAGACCGGGCGTGGGGTACGTGTCGTCGTCTGGAAGGACACGGTTTCGGCCATTGAGGCTGACCACACAGCTTCAGACTTCATTAGTTCTTACCTGGGCGCGACGTCCCGACTCGTCTATATGCCGGATGACTCGATTCGGGAGGTGGATCCGGTGTACTCACGTGCCGGTGACCACGTCAGTTTTGCCGATGGATATCCGATCCTCATGACGACGACCGCGTCACTGGAAAATCTCAATGAGAGACTCGATGAGTCCATTCCGATGAATAGATTTCGACCCAATCTGGTCATCTCGGGAGGGAAGGCATGGGAGGAGGATAACTGGAAGGCGATCACTATAGACGGTGTCACCTACCGATGTGCCAAGCCGTCTGCCCGATGTGGTGTCATAACGGTGGACCAGACATCGGGTCTACGCCAGAAAGAACCGCTGAGGGCACTGGCTGCATTCCGAAAAAAGGATTCCAAGGTCTATTTCGGGATCAATCTTATCCCCGATACCCTGGCAGAGATCGGTGTTGGACAGTCTGTTTTTGAACATTTTGAAGGAATCGGTGGATAAGTCCGTTATTTTGTCATTGCATGTCGAATATATAAGCGTTTATTTGCGTGCCTACGGGACTGGCTATCTTCATTAGCCGTTATTGCACCTTAAAAAAGAGGTAGCGTCTTCGGATCGATCGTTCGAATCCAGTGCTTGAGTAGTCGAACCGACCACCCCGATCGTGAGAGGTGGTCATCATGACCGGCCACGTACTTGTTCTGAATCAGGATTATTGTGCGCTTTCCATTACCAGTGTACAGCGGGCAACCATCCTCGTACTCCTCCAGAAAGCAGATCTCGTTGCCGCCGACGACGATCGATTCGTGCGTTCTCCGTCCCGGCGTTTACCGTGGCCGAGTATTGTCCGGCTCAAGGTGTACGTGCGCGTACCGTACAAGAAGATCATGCTGACGCGCAAGAATATTATGCGCAGAGATGGACATCGGTGTCAGTATTGCGGAAGCCCGGACCGACTGACCATCGACCATGTCCAGCCGAAATCCAGAGGGGGGAGGGACGCCTGGGACAATCTCGTGGCCGCCTGCGTACCGTGCAACAACGGAAAGGGAAATCGAACTCCGGAAGAAGCTAAAATGAACCTTTCCAGAAGTCCGTTTCGGCCGAGCTACGTGATGTACATTCGGGACTTTGTGGGGTCCCTAGATGATACGTGGAAACCGTATCTCTTTCTTTCCTGAGTTAATCTTCTGGTCGTTTTGTCTACTACGCTGTCCAAAGTCGCCTGGCTTATTCCAGCCTTCCTCTTCTTTTTAACCGTACATCAATTTGTCGTGTGGATGGATCTCGGGATCACCATGCGCGATGGAACAGAGACGAAGGCAGAAGTGACGCGGTATAACCGTGTCGACCGAAAAGATATCACCGAGGCTGATATCGATCTGAGGGTGAGACTTTCTGACGGCAGCATACTCGAAAAACACCGGATGTCGCTGCCCTATACGATCGCCCATCGGGTCGAGAAAGATTCTCTGGAAGTCTTCGTATTGCCGGATAGCCGACAGGAGGTAGTCATTGCATCGATCGGTGGAACACAGCGGCGAATTGCACTGAGCAACTCGGTAATGGCGTTTATTATGACGATTATCGCAGGAGTTGGGGTCTTCTACTGGGGTCGACATCTGCAATCACATCCGGACTGAACCGGGGGGAGCTCCAACGTTCGCTCCGCGCGTCATCGCA
>CAYLHF010000070.1:3463-7829 GCA_964383365.1 uncultured Rhodothermales bacterium
GGGGAGCTCCAACGTTCGCTCCGCGCGTCATCGCACCGTCCGCGTCATCGTCGTTGGCTCGTCGGGATACAGGTCCCCGACCCACTGTGCATACCCGTTGAACAGCTGCGTTGGACGATCCTGCTCGTGATCAATACGGGAAATAAACCGTTCGTGTGCCTGTGACCATCGCGGATGCGGGATGAACGGGTTGACGTTCGAAAGAAATCCGTACTCATTCGCATACAGATCATTCCAGAATGTCGGCGGCTGTTTATCGGTAAACTCTATCTCGACAATCGCCTTTGGCCCCTTGTACCCGTATTTCCAGGGAAGGGCGAGTCGAAGGGGAGATCCGCTCTGTTTCGGGAGAGGTTCTCCATACAAGCCGGTCGCGACAAAAGCGAGGTCATTCATGGCCTCGTCCATCCGGAGGGCTTCGTAATAAGGGAAATCCAGCCATGGGGCCGCACCAATGCCCGGCATTTGCTTGTCCCGTTTGGCGCTCACGAATCGAACATGCGTTGCCCTGGATGTCGGCTTGCAGAGCTCGATGAGCTTTCGAAGCGGAAATCCCGTCCACGGGACAGTCATCGACCATGCCTCGACGCATCGAAATCGATAGACTCGTTCCTCCAGATCCATTTTCTTAATCAAATCGGCGACGTCGATCTTGAATTTTTTTTCCACTTTTCCTTTGACCTTGATGGTCATCGGAAAAGGTTTATACTCGTCCGTAAGAGGCCAGACCCGCTTCAGGTCTCCCTGACTGATGAACTCATAGTAATTGTTGTAAGAGGCACTCGCCAGTCGGTCGGTAAGGGGCCTTTCGGGAACCTTGAATGCTTCATTCACTACGGCAGGATATCCGTCACGGGGCGCATTGGAAGGGATGGTGTCGAGTGGTCCGGCCATTTCGGGACCATCATTCCCCCGTCGGAGAGAGAACGCCGCCGTACCCCCTATCATCGATGCGCCGATCGTGCCAAGTCCTAATTTTTTAACGAAGGACCGTCGCGCCAGATATGCATGCTGATCGGTGACGTCGCGTTGCCGCTGTTGCCAGTCGGGAGGAATAATGATGGAAGCCATGAATGCTCTCGGTGTGTTCCTGCTGAGGTGTCCGGGTGCGTAAACAACGCAAGGGATGTTGAGATGGTTCTGGCAACCAGGGCAGTTTGAAGTGCCCTGCCCATGGGAGCCGACATCACATTCCGAATGCACGGCGAGTCGGCGTGCTCTATATTCCCGACCACGCGGTGCGTGTCGCTGCGTGTGATCTGTTAGGGGTGTCCTGTGAGTGGACTGAGATCAAACCCTTCGAACCTGATCCGGTTGATACCGGCGAAGGAAAACAGCGATGTAGCCCCGGCTGTTGGTTGCCGAACGGTCGCAGTGATATCCCATCAGATCGAATCTCGACGGACCTGATTGTTCGTTCTCTGTTTACCTATCCTCCTGGGACGCAATGCGATATAGACTTATTACCCTCCTCATCGGCTTACTGTCTACCGTCTCTCTCGCTTACGGACAGCGATCGGTCTCGGGGACCATCGTGTCACAGCAGGGTGCGACTCTGTCGGGTGCGACGGTCGTGCTGAGTTCAACGTCACTGGGGATGCATCAATACGGCCGCATTTCGGATCGTCACGGTGACTTTCACATCACGGGTATTGCTCCCGGTATGTACACGATGGCCGTCTCCTTCGTCGGTTTTGCCCGGTTTACTCGCGAAGTAGATCTTAGAGAGACGGATCTTGGCGGGCTTCGGGTTGAATTGAACGTGCAGGCGCTTCCACAATCTGAAATCGTAGTCAGCGCGAGCAGGGCTGAGCCCCACCTTCAGCCCATGACGGTGAGTAACATCAGTGCCGAGGAACTGGCTAGAAGTCCCGACATGAAGGACCTTCCGGTGATTCTTTCCCGCCACCCGTCCATCACGCAGTACTCCGAAAACGGAAACGGCATTGGATACTCGACCCTCCGTATGCGCGGATTTGGTCAGCGTCGACTGGCTATAGCCATTAACGATATTCCTCAGAACGATCCAGAAGAATTCAATGTTTTCTGGGTCAATTTTTTCGATCTGCAAGGTGCGATTGACGATATCCAGATCCAACGAGGTGCCGGATCGTCGGTCTACGGTCCGTCGGCCATTGGTGGTGCGATCAATATCAGGGCCATGCCATACCGCCCATATCGGTATGCCAGTATCGAGGTGGGTGGTGGAGCGTTCGGAACCCGGCGGTATTCCGCCGAAGTCAATTCCGGCCTTCTTGGCGATCGATACGTAGTATTTGGAAGGTTTTCTCGTCTGGTATCGGACGGATACAGGGACTGGTCCTGGACTCGTTTCTGGAGATTTTTTGCAGGGGTTACGCGCTACGGAAAGAACAGTACGCTCACGCTCCAGGCCTTCGGAGGCCCGCAACGCGACGGACTGGCGTTCTCGGGTATCCCGAAAGCCGCCAACAGAAAGGCGATCCCGGACGGGTTCGGGTCTGAGCTATCGCGTACGTATAATTTCAGTGCTTCTACACGAGACGTGGAGGATTTTCATCAACCCCACGTTGAGATCCACCACGAATGGAAGGTTTCCGATGCCGTCCGGTTCAATCAGGCTCTTTTCTGGATTCAGGGGAAAGGATTCTTTGACTTCGGAGGGACATTTCGGAGCGCGAACTACCTGCGACTCCCGGTCGGCGTGGTGCCGGAGTTATTGCGAGACGAGCCGCTTTACATCTCGAAACCTGAAGAATCGGTTTTATTCAGGGCATTCCTGGACCAATGGCAGATCGGTTGGCTACCCAGATTGACGACGGAAATAGGACGTTCGACTCTGTCGATCGGAGCGGAATTACGGCTTCATCGATCGCTTCGATGGGGTAGAATCCAGGAGGCAAGCAGTCTTTCGCGATCCATTGTGGGAAGTGATGCGGACGTTCGGGTGTATTCGTTTCGCGGAGAAAAAAAGATCGCTTCGGTCTTTGGTTCCCTGCTCACCCGTCTTGGCGATCAGTGGGCGCTGCAGTCGGACGTGCAATTGACGTACAGACGATATCGGGTCTACGAGGAGCAATTCTTCGGCAACCGGTTCAACGCGCCCTACACATTCCTGAACCCCCGAATTGGTCTGACGTACAGACCGGAGAGTGACTGGTCCGGTTACGTCAGTATCGCTCTCGCCCACAGGGAGCCCAGGATGAAATCACTCTATGACGGGGAAGAAGCCGGAGCCGGTTTTCTGCCGGCTTTTGCTCGTTCTCCGGATGGATCCTTCGATTTTGACCGGCCGGATGTCCGGTCTGAGCGCCTGGTTGATATCGAACTGGGCACCGGGCTTCGGAGGCCCGAGTACAGGCTGAGTGTGGACGTTTTTCTGATGGATTTCCGCAATGAGATTGTTCCATCCGGGACGCTGGATCAGTTCGGCGTACCCCGGACCGGAAATGCGGATCATACGCGGCATCTCGGGTTGGAGGCCGAGGGTGTTTTGAGTTTGGGACGGGGGATAAGCATGGATGCCAACCTGACCCTGACAAGAAATCGGTTCCAGTCGTTCGTTGAATTCGCGACGCTTCCGGACTTCTCTACAGTGGCTGTATCCCGGGACAATAATCCGATCGCGGGATTTCCGGATCGATCGGGAAATATCGGCTTGAATCTGGACAGCGGAGGCCTCCAGGCAACGCTCCACACTACTTTCGTGGGGCGCCAGTACGTGGACAACAGTGGGGGAGTCAGTGCCGCCGGTACCCACGACGACTCACTCGTCATCGACGCATACGAATTGACGGACCTGTCCGTACGCTACGTTTTCCGAGGTCCGTCGAGCCTCTCCGGTCTGCGTCTGGGTCTCGACGTGAATAATGTGTTCGACGACAAGATACTGGCCTTCGGAAATGCAGGATTCGGTACCCCTCAGTTCTTCCCGCTCGCGACGAGGCATGTGTTCGTGACTCTGGCGTACACGATGCAGTAGATCCGATGCGATTCCGTGTTGCCGGCGACGGACCTCCCCCGGCATCCGTACTGGCTTCAGGCACGCCCACCAGACTACGCTGACGGAAAAATACGAAGGGGGCGGCCCGCCCGGCCGCCCCCCTCTCTCCATTCAACCTGACCTCGGGGCAGGGGCCACCCCGCCGCCATACGTATACGTATACATACAAACCCACAGATTAGGTATTTCAACTGTTAACCACAGGAGCAACTGTCAATATATACATGCACAAGTATTGTGCAACTGCCTATTTATTAGGCATATATACCCTACCCCTACGGGGGGTTACATGTTAGATAAATAAAGTGCTTGACAAGGGTTCGATTATCTGGTATAATTATGTATAACTAAACACACTTAAAGTGATTACACTTAAATGTCCAT
>CAYLHF010000071.1:0-7593 GCA_964383365.1 uncultured Rhodothermales bacterium
AAGAGGCGGCTTGAAAAGTGGAGCGAAGTTGTAATCCATCCCGGCGCTGATGATCGGATTAAAAAAGATTGGGATGCCGTCTTTGCTTTCGGTGCGAAGCGAAGGCCTGAGAAGTGGAGCAACGTAGTCGTTTCTCCGGGGGCCGATGATCGGATTAAAAAAGATTGGGATGCCGTCTTTGCCTTCGGGGCAAAGCGCAAGCCGGAAAAGTGGATCGAGGTAGTCAATCCTCCGGGTGCCGATGATCGGATAGCGAAAAACTGGGACGCCGTTTTTACCTTTGGCGCAAAGCGTAAGCTGGAGAAATGGATCGAGGTCGTTGTCCCGCCCGGTGCCGATGATAGAATCAAGCGCCGGTGGCAAGATGTGGTGGAGATCGACGGTGATATCGCCATCGATAAATGGGAGGATATTGTCTCTATCAGCTCCACGGGTCCGGAGCAGATACCCGTTAACTGGGGATCAGTCCTCTCTTTCTCCTCTACCTCGCTCAATGCGCTGGGGGTGACGAGTTGGGGTGATGTCGTCCAGATTAACACCACGGAACAACGCGGGGCTATGACACTCTCCACTGGCCCGGAGCAGATCGGCGTTGACTGGGGTTCGGTCTTGACCTTTTCGCCCACCTCGTTCGAGGCTTTGGGCATAACGAACTGGGATCAGATCGTCGCCCTGTCCAGCGAGGTGATGACGCCTGTCGGCCCCAGGACGGCCAGCGCCAATAAGATACCCGTTACCTGGGATCAGGTGCTCAGCATACAGGGAGGGCTACCCATCGACTTTTCGGAGGAAGAGGTCGAAGTCACCCCGGCCACTATCCCGCTCAATGAGGCGGTCCATATTGAGGCGATCGGCCATCAGTTCACGGTAGATTTCGCCTACCTCAAGTCGACTCAGGCGATTGACTATATCCCGGCCACGATTTCACTGCGGGAGATGCTGACGCCCCGGCTGGACAGTGCCTATGTGGTCAATTTCGATGATCTAAAATACTTGGGTTTCCTCAATATTATTCCGGCCACCGTCCCTCTGAGTGCTATCATTGAGATTGATTCAAGCGAATTCGGGGAAATTATTACTACCGCTGTTCAAAGCGCACTTGATGATCGGGCTTTCAATAGTCGGTCCCTTGCTGGATAGGTGAATAAATGGCAACGACAGTTACTTTTGACGATGGCGCTGGCGGTGATATAACGATCGAGGCACCCGCCTATCCGGGTAAGGAACCGGCCCGCCGGCCGCAGTTGGTCGGACGGAATTACGGAGGGGGCATACAGGTCACGGATATAAGCGCCGGAACGGACTGGGATGAACAGGAACTATATTGGGATTTCTTACCCCAGACCGAGTACGATGATCTGAAGACGTTCATCACCTCTACCGTGAATTGGAGCGAGACCTCTTTCACCTACACGGACCACGATGGCGTCGATCATACCAATATGCACTATATGGGTGGCTTGGAGTCATTCCGGGAGGTGGCCTTCGAGGTGTGGGCTGGCACCCTCAAGATCTCAAAGGATATGAGCGCATGAAAACTCTACTGATCGGACTCCTACTCTGCCCCGTGCTCGCCTGGGCTGATTTCGATGTGCGAGCCGGTGAGCCAGGCGTCGCCGCCCATTACCGCGAGGGAGTGGAGCAAATGGCGGGGCTGGACCCGGAAGAGATGGCTCTCCAGATCGCCTCAGATGGCTTTGACTGGTGGGATGATGGAATGTCCCTCGTATGCCTCCTCGATACCCTCTACCGCGAAGAGGGAACGGTCCTGGGGGCCGTGTTCCGGCTGGCCGACCTCTGGCCGCGATTCGGTGAGGGGCCGAGCTGGCTACTTGACGCTTTCGTGTATCTCTGGACGATGGAATATCATACCCTACAGGCGGGAACGGACCATGGCGCAGAATCTATCCGGTAAGACGGCAGACGAGGAGCGTTTCAATAGCTCGTATCAGATCGTTTGGGTCGTAGAGCTGGACGCCGACGATCCCTATAACGGGGTGACTACCCAGTACTATGCCAACCGTAAGATCACTATTTCGGGCAATGTCTATCAGGACTACCTTGCCGATAAGGGGATCGATCTTCCCTGGCACAAGCTCAGGCCGTGGGGTGGAATCCCGGCGCAGACCCGTGCCAAGATTAAGTTCCGGAATGAAGGGGCGTTCAGCGATATTCTCGAAACGTACGCCCTGGATAACGACGCGGTGCGCATCGGCGTGGTCTTCCTTGATGGGACGGAGACTTCCTCCGATATCGTCTGGATCTGGCGCGGCGTGGTGGAGGACTACCCATACGACCTGCGAGCCTTCACCCTCCTGTGTAAGGATAACGTCGATAAACAGTTCGTGGACTTCCCCCAAAAGACCATGACGCCCGTCGACTACCCCGATGCTGATACCGACCTCTGGGGCCGGGTCGTGCCGACCGTATGGGGGGATCTGAGCGACTGGCCGACATGGGACGATACCGTCACGGTGCAGCGGCTGGCGAAAGCCTTTGCGATCGAGCAGATCCAGCAAAAGTTTCTGATCGGTAATCATATGATCCAGACGCCCGAGTACTACGTCCAGATCTATGATGCAGCTAACCGCGCGGCCTATATCGATAACGCCTTTGTGACGGTGGATACCGACACAGGAGAGTTTCAGATCGACGACTCCGAGCGCGAGATATACCTCTTCCCCGGCCTGCCCATGCTGACTAATGACGTGTCGACCTGGGGTAAGGTGGCGAAGCTGACCGAATCGGTGGAGCTGGTCAATGGCAATAATCTCGATGTGCAGTTCGGAGGTATCCCGAAGTTAGGGACGGTAAAAAATCCCGGCGTCCTTTACCCTCGGATCCAGATTGAGATTACAGCCGGGTCTACTGCCTCGACCTTTACCCTCAAAGAGAACGGCGTCGCCCACTCGACACTGAACGGGTATTCGTCCAGCACCACGATCAATATGCTGCTCGATGGCGATTATTCTAATGACTGGAATTTTGAGACGATCACCCTCGAAGTCGATGGACCGGCCACCGGGACCACGACCATCGAGTACGTCCGCATCTGGATGAAATACGACGATCAACTAAGCGCGGAGTTTCGACCGTTCGAAGTGGCGGCGGCAGTGCAGGGCTGGAAGGATGATGCCAGCCAGTACAATAATGGCTCTTCGATCTCTTCAGATATTTACCTTCGCACTCCGGTGGATATGCTGGAGGCGTTCTTCAGAGGTAAAATTCTGATGAACAAACCTCTTCTCGATCTCGATTTTGCCAGCTTCGATACGGCCCGCACTATTCGGAATTGGCCTTGCGCTTTTCAGATCACAGAGCGGAAGGGGATCGACTGGCTGGATAGGTATTGCAGAGAGTTCGGGATACATCTCTACTACTCGGTGGAAGAGAATTTTCGGGTCATTGCTATAACCAAAGATCCAACCCCGACGCATACCTTCCTCTGGCAGCATGACATCGCCGTGGTCAACCCCACCGCCAAGGTGAGTGAGTTTAATATCGACTGTAAACTCGGGCGCACCCCCACTACGCAGATTATCAACGATATCGTCGTGCGGCATGGGGTGGATTACTCCACGGACCGCACCGGGGCTGTCTCGTCCAAGAGCGCCCACTATAGGCTGACAGGGACAGGTGCCTCCTTTGTGTCCACAGGAGCGGCCACGGGACGTCTGACGGACGCGGGGGCTGACTTTGTGAACGATGGCGCTCTGGCCGGGGACACCCTCTACATCGCAGGATATAAGGACTTTGATATTGACACCGTAGGGGCAACCACGCTGGACGTCACCGACCCTGATGGCGGGCCCGTATTCGATAAGACGAATGTCGAGTACTGGGAGGGGCCATCTGTCGATGGTGCGTGCATCCGATCCCAGGAGCGATATAAGACGGTCAACTCCCTGGGTGAGGCCGTGACCATGCGGACGGAGGGTGGCTTCAGGAGCGATTTTCTGATCGATGCAGATAATATGGTCGAGTGGGTGAGGGACTTCCGTGCTGAGCGGTCCATGGTGGCTGATTTCGCCTCTCATAGTCTGGTGCCGTGCGATGTGGAACTGGGCGATATTTGCTTCTTCGATCACCCTCTTCTGCCCGATGTGTACCGCCCTATTGATGTGACCGCTATCGACGCCAATGTGGCGAACTCCTCTATCCTTACGTGGGTGACTTGCAATCAAACAAATTTGGTGGAGGTCGGTGATTATCTGCTGTGCGATCGGGAGATCTGGAAGGTGCAGAGCAGGGATATACCCGGAGCCAGATTCCGGGTCTACCGGGGTCAGGCGAACACGGCCCCTGCAGCCCACTCAAGCGGCACCACGTTTGCGCGTTGGAATCACATGCGCTGGATGATCTTAGACTATAAGTTTGATACGAATAAAGCACAGGTCCGTATGCGAATACGGTCCCTCCCAACCGACTATAAGATCCGGGGGAAGGTGTCGAATTACGCCACGACCTACCATGCGGCCACAGCAGATCAGCAGCTTCAAGACGGCTGGTCTTCCCCGAGCAATGGGTTGCTGGTCGAAAGGGATTTTCTGTCGGGCGTATCTCATGTCTCAGCGAACACGAATACTTACTGAAAGGTCTTATCATGGCTGAAGAAAGCATACTTGAGCAAATGGTCGGGCGGGATATTCCCATCGAAGTCACCGACCCGGAAACGCAAGAATTAAAGCCCGAAGACTTCCCGGAAGTGCGGGTCACGCCTAACGGGGGCGATGCCTACAAGGTAGAGTGGAAGCCAGAGCAAATAATGCGCGAAGAGAAAAGACCCGATGGGCAGACGATAGGGATAGTGGCGTGGGTCCGGTATAATCGCCGCCGGGTGTGCAAGGTCGAACCGATGGAGCGGTATATCACCCGGAAAAGTGAGCATCTGAAAAACGATGCCGACCCCGATCATGAGGAAGTGCTTCCCGATCGGAACCGGGCGAAGATGCGGGAAGAGATCGACCTCCAGCGCATGTGCATTAAAGCGATCCGCCTTTTTGAAAAAGAGCAGGCCAATTAGGAGGAGGGTTAAAGTGATTTCCTTAGAAGTTCAAAAGAGATTTTGGAAAAAGGTAGACTGTAGCGGCGGGGTCGATGCGTGTTGGGAATGGACCGCGTTTCGGAATCGGTTTGGTTATGGAATGTTTAGAAATCCAGGCTATAGCTTTCTTGCACATCGAACCGCTTTTGAAATATTCAACGACCCGATTCAAAAAGGTCTTTGTATTTGCCATTCATGTGATAACCCTGGATGTGTGAATCCCCGCCATTTGTGGGCCGGAACGCACAAAGATAACGGGGAAGATAAAGCGCGAAAAGGAAGGGCCGCGCCGAAGGGCGGAACATTGAACGGGAATTCGAAATTAACCTTGGGGAATGTGCGGGAAATCAGGGAACGATATGCCAGTGGTGTTTCCGGGTATCGCTTAGGGAAAATCTTCGGCGTTTCTGGTGTGCAGATAATGAATATTGTCAAGCGAAAACAATGGAGTAAAATCAAATGAATTCTTATTCGTATACTGGCCCCGGCGAACGGTGGGCAGAAGACGACCCCACCGCCGAAGATTATCTCAATGTCTCCCGCGAGAATGCGGATCACCTGTACGAAGCTCTCAATACTATAATGGATTCAGACGCGGCAGACGGCGTGCTGACGCCTTCGTCTATTACCCTGACCGGCAACATCACAATGGCTGACGACACGTGGATCGGCTTAGGGGCCGGTGCGGGTCGGATTGTGTTTGACTCGACGCCGACGCCGGACACGATCACCTTTTCGGATGCGGCGGTCGTTTGTAGCGGGACGCTCGGCGCGGGGGCGACGACGGTGACAACGCTGGATGCAACGTCAGCTATAACCCTGACAAACGATCAAAACAATATAACTGAAATTACTGTCGATAACGGGACGGCTGGCACGGGTGCGGGTGCGCGTCTTGTATTAGCGGCTGATGCTGGAATTGCGTATTTAATGACGCTATCTGGCAGTTATACTACGTCTGGTTTTTATACTGCTGACACGGGATTGCTTTTTACTGATAGCAACCTCTCGGGTGGCTTATCGTTTGGCACTAACCATGCTACTGCTGACATATCGTTTTGGACAGCTAATGGTAATCAGCGTATGACGATAGACGGCGCAACCGGCAACGTAGGCATCGGCACGGCGTCACCTGGAAATCTCCTCGACATCGTTTCAGGCGCAACGCAAAATAGTACCGTCCACATCGGAGAAGCTATTGACGAAGGTATGTATCTTCTCTCTACTGCTGATAGTCAATTCGGTATTTCTGGTGGTGCAGAATTTGTCAGTAATGCGTGGACTGCCCGCGCCACAGAAGCGGCACTTATTCGCTCTGAGAGCGGCTACATACTCTTTACGACAGATGCGTCACTGACAGATGGTAGTACATTCACGCCCACGGAGCGTATGCGCCTCGACTCCAGCGGCAACGTCGGCATCGGCACGAGCAGCCCGTCGTCACCACTGACGATTGGAGCCTACACTGCTGGCTCTGCCAACTTAGGTGCAAAACAAGCTGCGGCAGATGCGTATGGGATTGTCATTGAGGCGAGTGCCAATGACAGATGGTTGCGAATGGGGCATGATGGCACTACTGGCATTATAGAGACAACCTTTCTGTCTACTGGTGGCAACAGCGATTTAGTTTTTAAGACAGGCGGCAGCGAATCACTGCGCCTCGACTCCAGCGGCAACCTGGGACTGGGCGTGACGCCGCATGGGACGTACTCAACATACACCTCACAATCTATTGGAGGGATGGGTTATATTGCGGCAAACACAACTGCCGCAGCGGGTAATACGCTTGACATCCTGAATAATTCCAACCTCGATACTGACGGAAACTGGAAGTATATAGCAAACGACGAAGTTTCACGGTTATTGATGGTTGATGGGACGTTTCAATTTTACTCTGTGGGTGCGTCTACGGGTACAATTTCATCGTGGGGAACGGCGAAGCTGACGATTAGCAACGTCGGACTTATCAACACGACTACCACAGCGGGTAATAATACGCTAATTACGACGAACAGTAATGCGTCAACGCCGTATGGAATGTATATCGATTTTTCTGCTGCATCTCCCAACAACACGACGCAATATTACATCCGGTGCGATGATTCAACCGATATTGATTTCATCGTCTACTCTGACGGATCGGTGCAGGGTCGCGCCAACAGTTACGGCGGCATCTCGGACGTTGCCCTCAAGACCAACATCACGCCAGCACGAGACTACTGGGATGATTGGAAGAAGCTGAAATACAGCAAGTGGCAGTGGACGAGTGAATACGAAACAGAAGGTGACGAAGCGAAGAAACTGTTCGGTATTGTCGCTCAGGATCTGGCAGAGGTGTTCCCCGGTGCGACCTACGACACCGACGAAGGATTGGCGGTGCGCACCTCCGTGGTCAACACCATCGGCGGCAGGGTGCTGCAACGCGCACAGGAGCGTATCGAAGACTGTGAAGGGGCGATTATGAAGACCACGCTCGATTGGAAAGCAGAGGCACAGAAGCTATCGGCGCGAGTAGCAGACTTGGAAGCACAACTCGGGAAGGCGGCGTA
>CAYLHF010000072.1:0-7325 GCA_964383365.1 uncultured Rhodothermales bacterium
TTGGGCGCGGCGTTCCACGGAACGCCGCGCCCAACTTGTATACTGCCCGTAGCTACCGTAATACCTGTCGGTAGCCTCTCATTCGTCAGACACTGCCACCCGCGCTGCCGTCAATAGTACGTCTCCGTTTACCCGGACCCGGTAGTTGGGATTAACGTACTGAAATTGAATTACGCCTGCTGTATCGATAATGAATGAAGCGGGGACCGGAAGCCAGTGGTGTGTCCTGCCGGAAGCAACCTCCAGATCGATCCCCGCCTTCTGGTACCGGGTGACCATCTCGTCGTTCACGTGAAAAGCGATCCCGTAGGCTCTTGCCGCCTTCAGGTCGTTATCAGACAGCAGCAAGAAATCTACATCCCCCATCTTCAGACTCTCACGCAGCAGTTCTGACTTGTCTGCCGAGATAAATATCAGGTCGTATCCGAGGGCCAGGAGCTCCGGCTCTATTGTGCGGAATCCTGCCAGTTGACGATTGCAATAGGGACACCAACCGCCTCTGTAAAAGGATAAAATTACAGGCTTTTCGAGGTGATCCGGATCGAATGAAAACATGGAACCGTCGGCCGATACAAGCTCGAACGGTTGCGCGTTCATTCCGGGGAGAAGTGGTCGAACCAGTTCCGGTTGGAGCGGTACCGCATTTTTCGGTGCGTACGAATCCGCTGGGCCGGACTGGCACCCGATGAGTCCGGTCGCCATGAAAATGAGCACAGCAATTCCGTCGGCTAAGTGAAGGGAAGTAAGATGGGGCATTGGATTGGGTAAGATTGAACAAAGGCACGTCGGGCAATGTACCACATCGCCATCTCCGCGACCGTTTGTTGCCTCATCCTTCCTATTGTTTCGAACGTTGATTTATATTCAGTCTTTTTTTTCAACAAAATAGCCTCGCATGTCTTCTCACGTCAGCCACCTGGAAGGTGCCATAGACGGCACGGTCCTGGCAAAAGGACAGATTCATACGCTTCACGATGAGCGCCCCATCTGGGTCCGATATAATCTGGAAGAAATCCGAGCAGCCATCAAACCGGCAGATTTCGCACACCGAAGAAACGATATGTGGCGGTATCGGGAATTACTTCCGGTCGAAGAAGAGCGAGATATAGTCTCTCTCGGGGAAGGTATGACCCCTCTTCTTCGATCCGAGAGACTAGGCACCCAACTGGGCCACAAGAATCTCTGGATCAAGGACGAATCTCAGCTTCCAACCGGGTCCTTCAAGGCCAGGGGACTGGCCATGGCGGTAACCATGGCTGCAACATTCGGGATCGATAGAATCGCCATGCCTACCGCTGGCAATGCCGGTGGAGCGCTCGCCGCTTACGCGGCTCGCGCGGGTATGGATGCGTACGTCTTCATGCCGGCTGATACCCCCCGCGTTAATCAGTTCGAGACCGTACAATTCGGAGCAAAGGTCTTTCGCGTGGACGGACTGATCTCTGATTGTGGAAAAATAGTGGGCCTCGGAAAAGACGCCATGAACTGGTTTGATGTCTCCACCCTGAAGGAGCCGTACCGGATCGAAGGCAAGAAAACGATGGGCCTCGAAATCGCCGAACAATTCGACTGGAACCTCCCTGATGTCATCGTCTACCCAACAGGAGGGGGTACTGGCCTCATCGGTATGTGGAAGGCATTCAACGAGTTACGAAAGTTGGGATGGCTGAAGTCGGACACGATGCCCCGAATGGTAGCGGTCCAATCAGACGGATGCTGCCCGGTCGTCCGGGCATTCGAAGCGGGAGAGCGTTTCTGCACGTTTTTTCGACATGCCAGGACGGTTGCAAAAGGACTTCGCGTACCGGCCGCCGTAGGAGACTTCATGATCCTGGATGCCCTCCGAGAAAGCAACGGAACCGCTCTGGCCGTCCCGGAAGAAGGCATTCAGGAATGGATGCATCTTTCCGCGCGTTCGGAGGGTATATCGACCGGCCCTGAAACGGCCGCATGTGTTGGTGCCGTAGAATCCCTCTCGCGGTCCGGCTGGATCAGCCGGGAAGAACGAGTGGTCATATTCAACTGCGGTGCGCTTCAAAAAAACATAGAACTGTACGACGATTCGATTCCGATTCTGGACCACAATGGAGACATCGACTGGTCGAGCCTGTAACATCCATCGAACCCCTTATACCCTTGTATACTTTCCTACGATCCATCTGCCTGGCAGTCGTCCTTCTTCTCGTCAGCTTCCTGCAACCCACCGAAGTCGCGTCTGCGACTGACGCGTCGGAAATAACGTATACCGTCTCCTGGGAGCGGCCGGTAAGGCACTATTTTACGGTCGAAATGAACATCGAGGTCCGCGACGGCAATCACGTTGATGTTCGAATCCCCGCGTGGCGGCCGGGCCGCTATGTGCTTCAGGACTTCGCTCGAAACGTCGTCGGATTTTCGGCAACCCGAACCGACGGATCCCCCCTCTCATTCCGAAAGCTGGATAAGGGAACGTGGAGAATAGATGCAGCAGGCAGCAATGCGGTGACCGTTCACTACCGCGTGTACGCTTATGAACTCGATGCCGGAAATAGCTATCTGGACGATACCGAAGCCTACATCAATCCCATCACTGTCCTGATGTATGTCCCCGGACGTGAACTCGAACCCGTTCGTCTTCACCTCGTCAATCCGAATAAATGGCCTGTCGCAACGGCCCTGGATCCGGATATCGACGGATCGTTCCCGGCAACGAGTTACCACGAAATGGTCGACTCGCCGTTCATTATCAGTCCTCATTTCAAAACGCTGACATTCGAGGAAGGTGGCGCGACTTTTCAGATCGTACTGAAGGGAAAAAGCAATTACGATCCGGATCAAATAGTGGATGCGCTACACAAGATTGTCCGGGAGCAGGCCGCCTCGATGGGTGTGATCCCGTTCGAGAGATATGTCTTCCTCTACCATCTTGTGCCAACGTTCATGGGTCACGGAGTCGAACACCGCAATTCTACTTCGATAGTCGTTGGACCGGCAGACTTTTCGAATTCCCGCTTCTACCAGGGATTATTCCTGGGTGTCACGGCCCACGAATTTTTCCACGTCTGGAACGTCGAGCGCATCAGACCGGAAGCGATCTATTATCCGGATTATTCGGTAGAAAATTACACCACTACGATGTGGATCTACGAGGGAATCACCTCCTATTACACGATGACGACCAACCTCCGGGCAGGTCTTGCCACGCTGGACGTCTTTCTCTCGAGACTGGCCAGTACCATGCAGGGGTACGACCGATCATATGGAAGACATATCACAAGCGTTGCCATGTCCAGTTGGGATTCGTGGACCAAATCATCTGATTCTCCGCCGAATACATTCTATTCATTCTATACCGCCGGAAATGTTCTAGGAGCCCTCCTCGACCTGGAAGTCATGGGCAGATCCGCTGGGGAGAAGTCTCTGGACGATGTGTTCAGGTATCTGTATGAAACGTACGCAGCCAACGATAAGGGAGTGCCGGAAACGGGCTTCCAGACAGCACTTGAATCGGTCGCCGGAGGGAGTTTTCAGGACTTTTTCGACAGGTATGTAAACGGGACTCAGGATATCGACTACGATGCGTTTCTGTCTCACGCCGGTTTTCGACTCGAACGTGCCGTCGATCTGGATCAATCGCCCGTACAAATCGGTCTCCAGACCCGCAAAAACGGAGAAGAAATCGTGGTAACCGGTATCATTCCCGATTCACCGTCCGATCGTGCAGGCTTCGATATCAACGATGTCGTCGTATCGGTAGACGGAGTTCAGGTTGCTGGAGATTTAAATCACTTGCTTCATTCCCACCTGCCGGGTGTCGAGGTAACCGTCGAAGTAAAACGGGGCTCACGAACGCTGAACCTACCTGTCACGCTCGGTGCCGGAGGCAATATATTCTATCGAATCAGCGGAAAAGCGGAGGTCACCGATCTCCAGAAGAAGATTCGCGACCGCTGGTTTCAGAGTCGGGCTGTGTATTAGGGTCCTCGCGAATTGCACCAACATGTTTCGACGTCCGCTCCTGTCTGTAATCCGGCAGCAGAAAGGAACCGTGGATCGACGTCAGACCGGCCTACGGATTCCGGTCGGTGAGGTCGACCAGTAGATCGAATGATACGGTGACTCGGTCTTTCGTATGAAGTGCCCCGAAGGCAGCAGTTGGCGGTTTCATTCCGTATTCCTTCATGGAGAGACTATGCCCTCCGGTGAAACGAACCACCTGTTCTCCTGCAGGTATAGCAAATACCTCCAGTTCTATTGGCTTCCGGACACCGGCCAGGGTCAGATTACCAGTCACTGTCAACGCCGACCCGACGGTCCCTGATGAATCGGTTTTTGCGTTCTGCGTGATGAGAGTGGACTCGAACGAAATAACCGGATACTCTGATACCTTGAGCGCATTGTGCATCAGGCGATCCATAATCCGGCTTTTCCGACTTACCATTTTCGCAGACGATACGTGAAAGACGACCGATTCCCATATCCGTCCGTTTGAACGTGGACCACCGTCGACGACGTTCCCTGAAAACTCGGTGGCATAAACCGTCCAGTCACTCTTGTTGGACTCACCGGCTACGTGCAATGTGCTCGCCGGAGTAAATTCCCGCACGGTCTGGCCGAGTGCCGGGTCCGAATATCTCGCAAATGCGAGTACGGCAATGCACATGGCCCCGGTGAAGGCTCGTCTCCGTAGCCGAGCGACATAACCCGGGTGATCCGGGTGCTGATGGATAACGAAATACTTCATGAATGACCGGATGAGATGGTAGTGTATTGCGAAGATACGATTCGATCTTGTCCCGGTCGTTCCCTACTTTGATGCTACCCGCAATTCTTAAAAACAGACTATTCCCGACTCGCACATGAAGCCGTCTGATTCGAAAGCCCAATCCACACGACGCGATTTTCTTAAAAAAGGTGCTCTGGCGGCTTCGGCTGTCGTCGCTGGAGTGGGTTCGAGTACGGCCAAACCGGGGAAAGTATTTAGATACGGGGCGACGGCGCCAGGATCCGTCCTTGGAGCCAACGATCGACTACGCGTCGGGCACATCGGAGTCGGTGGACAGGGATTCAACGCCCATGTTCGCACGGTTACGAACATGAACGGAGATAATGAAGCATTCCACGATTACAACTTTAACGCAGTCTCGGTAGCGGCATGCGATCTGTATTCCGGGCGACGAGACCGGGCAGCCGATCTCATGGAGTTGACCCGAACGACCCGAGGTCTGGGAGACTATACGGTCACGAGACACCAGGATCACCGAGAACTTCTGGACCGGAAGGACATCGATGTTGTCTTTATCGGTACCGTGGATCACTGGCACGCTCAGGTGGCCATGGACGCCCTTGAAGCAGGGAAACATGTGTATTGCGAGAAACCGATGACACGCTACCTGGGAGAAGCATTTCAGGTATACGATACCGTCCAGAAGACGGGAAAGAAGTTCCAGATTGGCTCCCAATTCTGTACGGAAGGGAAATGGCATGTAGCTGCCGACCTGATCCGCGCAGGCAAGATCGGTCCACTCGTCCTCGGGCAGAATTCGTATATGAGAAATTCCCCGGACGGTGAATGGAACTACTATCAACTCGAGGAGGGTGTCACTCCCGAGACGATGGACTGGGATCACTGGCTCGGCAACGTCCATAATCGGTCAGCGTTCAACAGAGAGCATTACCATCGGTGGAGAAAGTACCTCCGCTACTGTGCGGGCATTCTTGGAGACCTTCTGGCACACCGTGTTCATCCGCTGATCATAGCGACCGGAAATCCGGAGTTTCCCAAACGGGTGGCGTGTCTGGGTAATCACAAGATCACGACCGATCAGTTGGGCCCGGAAGATCGGACAGTCACGGACAATACCCAGGTGGTAGCAGAATTCCCCAGTGGTTATTCCATCATCGTCACGGGATCATCGGTCAATGAGCAGGGACTTCCGCAGGTATTTCGCGGTCAGGAGGCCACGCTCTATTTCGGTGGTGGCACCGTTGAACTGAGACCGGAACGACCATTCGCGGATCTTGTCGACCAGGAGACGCACGAGAATATCGAACCCGGAGTAAGCATCCCGGCTCATGCAAATAACCTGTTCGAATCTATTCGCGCCGATACAGAGCCGAACGGAAATATCGAGGTGGCCATACGCGCCCAGACGGTCATATCGATGGCAGAAATGTCTGAGCGACTCGGGGAAATGGTGTATTTCGACGAAAACAAGCGCTCCATGCATACAGGAAGCGGACGGCCGCTGGAGACTCTGACCTACGGCACACTGGAATTGTCGTGACGTAGCTAACGCTCCGTAGCACCCGGTTCGACCTCTCTCAATGGCATTAGTGCATACGGTACGGCTGGCCTGTCTCGCAATGGCGACACGATTCGAATGTGTTCTCAGATGTGAGGACACCGCACACGCCCGGGCTGTCGGCGAGGAAGCTATTGCTGAAATCGACTTGATTGCGCGCCGGTTCAGCTTCTATGATCCGGGTAGTGAACTCGTCCAAATCAATCGAACGGCGGGGTCTCGGCCGGTATTTCTGGCACCGGATCTGTTTGATTTGATCTCGTGTTCCCTTGATATCGCCCGGATGACGGGCGGTGCGTTCGATCCGACCGTCGGTCCGCTCATGAGATCCTGGGGTTTCGTCGGGGGCACCGGATCGATTCCCGAACAGGATGCATGGAAACAGGCCATGGCCCGAACCGGTTATTCCGGAGTCCGGTTGAACCCGGAGGACCGAACCATCAAATTCGAATTGCCAGGTATCGAGCTCGATCTGGGTGGCATTGCCAAAGGATACGCCCTCGATGAAGCAGCGCAAATTATTCGAGATGGAGGAATCCAATCGGCTCTGATTCATGGCGGAACAAGTACCGCTGTGGGCGTGGGAGAGGATACTCAAGGGCAACCCTGGCGTATCGGCATCGTGGATGCTACGAACAACCTGTTGGGCAGTGTATCGTGTTGTGATCATGCCTTCTCCGTATCCGCTCAATCGGGCAAATCATTCGTGGCCAACGACATAGCCTATGGTCATGTACTCAACCCAAGAACCGGACGTCCCGCCAAAGACGTGCAACTGGCGGCGGTCGCCGCCAAGACGGGGACCGCCGCCGACGCGCTCTCTACCGCTGCTCTCGCATTGGGGTCGAATAAATCCGGAAAGGCAGGGCTCTCCACGGTCCAGGAAGCGGTTTTCCTCATGCAGGGGCTAAACGCCCACGACATCTTTCCCGACTGGATTGCCCTGAACAACGGCACCACCCACGGCATCGAGGCAAGTGACGCCGGGATCCAGGTGGAATTGACAGGGGAGATTCACAAGTCTCTGGCCAGGTACAAGGT
>CAYLHF010000073.1:0-7039 GCA_964383365.1 uncultured Rhodothermales bacterium
CGAGGCATCGAACGAGACGGTGAACTCCCCGGCGTCGACCCACTTGTTGACCAACCGGGCGACCTGTTTTCCGAGTACATCGTAGACTTCCAGGTTTACAAACGCCCTCTCGGCAACCGCGAAACGAATGTTGGTCACCGGGTTGAACGGATTTGGATAGTTTTGAAAGAGCGTAAACCCGGAGGGTAATTCTTCCCCGGGTAACCGCTCTATGGACGTCGTTACGGCCGAGAAGCATTCCGAGAACTCAGAGGTATTACCCCCCGAATCGGTAGCCGTCGCTGTGACAGCGTCACCCAGGTTGATGACTGCGCTGACGTCTGCTGAGAACGATCCAACTCCTCCTCCGCCAGTCTCGGTCGAGGTGCTGCCAATATAGCGCTGTCCCTCTCCGTTCCCACTCGCGTCGCATCCATCACTTGCGAACAGATCGATCGTGAATGATGTGTTCGCGGTAGATGAAAGAGACCCCTCGACGTGTCCGTTTTCGGAGGTTACTACGGTCAGATCAGGATAATTCTGAATGTTGTTTGCTCCGGAATCTGCGTCACCTGTATCGTTCGTCGTGCGTCCATCACCGCCGAGATCAATACCGACTCCACCGTTCGAATGAACACGATTTCGTTCGAGTCGATTCCCGGCGCCGGAGAGTATTACAATTCCGGCTCCGCCATTCGTCGCGAGTTCGTTATCCGAGACAATAGTTCCACTCGCATTGGTGATCCGAATTCCGTCACCATCGAATCCGTGGATGAACACGCCGCTGACCGTACTTCCGTCTCCTTCGATTCGGAGTCCTACAGCACCCGTTCCGGCCTGGGATCCATCGATTTCAAGCACTCCTGCACCCTCCAATATGATGGGAGCCGTGAAGGCTGGAAGTGGACTCTGAGGAGTAATTACGACGTTGCTTCCTCTCTTTCCCAGGGCGGAAAAATTGAGTACGATGGGAGTGCCGCTCGCGTTGGCCTCTTCGATGGCAGCCCGAAGGGAGCAGCTACCAGCCCCATCGCCACAGATGCCATCACCCGGATTGGAATCGCCGCCATCGCCCACCGTCGTAACCGGCCGGACGGCGACAATCCGGAGCAGGTAGTCTTCCACCTCCCCAACTCCTCCAAAGCCATCGAACCGATCGACGCCCCATCCAGAGAAGCGAACGCGCGCGAACGTTGGCCCTTTCGATGCATCTGTCGGAACCGATATCGTCAGAGAGTCTCTCAAGGGAGAAACCCCCAGGGCGGTTGCGACGCGTTCACCCGTGTCGCCCCAATCACCGTCCCGATTCCAGTCGATCCACATGTCTATGAAACCGGCCGTATGGGGTGTGAAAATGACTCGGCCATCTGTTCCGAGCACAGCACCTGAAACGGCAAACCGGCCTCCACCGCTTCGCGCTGCCGAAATGGTCACGAATCCGTCCGTAAAGGAGACGCCATCTTCATCATCTCGGCCGTCCTCGTCATCTCCTACGGCGAAGACACTCGGAATGCCGTTTGACTCAGAATCTACGAGGTCGCCGATTCGCATTGCGGCAGCCACTCTATGAAATGCTCCTCCCCTCGAAACGGTCGTCGGATAGCCAAAGGGGACGGTCGGTCTGTCGGGATCCTCGGCTTCTGGTGCATCGCCGTAATCGTAGGAGAAAAAGACGTAATCTTCCACTTCACCGTCTGGTGCCACACCGCCAGCGCCGAGACCGCCTGCACGACTGATACGGAGTCGGACGTAGCCGAGCGAAGATCCGGGGTCTGCCGTTCCAGGGGCAGACTTGACCGTGTTGGTGCCAGCTGAAACGGCCGCAGACGCAATCACCTTTTCGGACGGAAGTCCCGGAAGAATCCCGTCATTCAGGACCCCGTCATCATTCAAATCAACAAAGACATCCAGGAACCCCCCTCCTCCACTCGAATCAGTGACATCAACTATGACCTCGATTGACCCGTCAGCGAGAATAGAGATTCCCCCCAAACCGTCTTCGTCATCGGGTCCGCCTGTCCCGGAAATATTTCCGTCATCTCCATCCGCAAGAATAGAAGGTTGTCCATCTCCTTCGGCGTCAATGCGCGTTCCGAGGATGATTCCATTCGGAATGATCACGTGTGCTGCACCCCCGGCTGCGGCTAGCGTACGATAACAATCTCCTGTGGCAGGTCTCGGACACGCAGTCGCGAGATCAGTTCGTGGTGCGGGAAGATCACCCCAGTCAAGCTGGGCGGAATTACCGAACGCATACCGGGTCGCATTCGTCTCGCCAGCGGTCGCTGTCACCGGGTATGCGTTGCCACTCGGTTGGGTGATCTGCGAACCCGGCGGGACCTGTTCACGAATGGTATACGCTCCATCGGAGACATTCCTGAACCAGAACAGACCTTGTTCGGAGGCGGGGTCGATGCGTCCGTCGGCGTTCGTGTCCATCGTCATGGTGGTGTCGCGCATGGCGACGACACCGGTACTGTCCACGAGTTCAATCACGATACCATTCAGACGAGGCTCAGCATCGTCCGCACCGTTGCCATTCAGGTCGACATACTTGTGTCCATGAAAAGACCCTGGCGTGGGCGGCTTGTTACCGAAATTCCTATCCGTGACGTCATCGCCGCTCTTGAGTTCGATGACATAGGTGTCGCTGCCCACCGAACTCACAGGCGGCTGCGCGTTATTCTGATCGTTTGGAGACGTCTGATTCCACCCTGAGCGGGATTCTTCCGACACGGAATACGTTCCCGGTGGCAACTCGGCGAATATGTACATCGGAAAGCCCAGGGGGTCCACCGATCCCTGGGTCGTCGTCCGGGTACTGGAAAGGGGTACGAATGCTCCGAGCGTCCCTGTTTCGATTCTGCCGAGGAATATTTTCCATCCGGACAATGGGGCCTCGAGGCCATTAATGAGATCCCATATCCCGTCGCCGTCATCGTCCTGCCACTTGTATCCCGATATTGTGGCCGGTCGGTAGCTGCCAAACGTTGTCGTGGTCGTACCACCACCCGATGGAATACTCACGATCCGTTCCCGATTGGCTGGTACCGATGGCGACCATCCTTCACGAACAACCGTTCTCAGACGGACCGTTCCCGGAGCGAGACCGGTGAAGGTAGCATTTCCATCCGAATCTGTCGTTTTGCTTCCGAGTGATTCGGTCCCGGTAGCCAGAATGCGCTCGCCTGTGACGGTCACACCGGGCACGCCTTTCTCAGTTGAACCGGGAGATCCGTCGCCGTCTTCATCTTCATAGACAAATACCACTGCTCGTGATGAAAATGTTCGAGCGTAGAAGACGAGTTGCTGCTGCGCGCTGCGACTCACGAACGTGACCGGCTGACACCAGATGGTCGTTACTGTCGGTGCGATGACCTCGATAGTGCTGGTCGTAAAAGCGCAGGCCTGGGTGGTCAACAGGGATGTAGAAACAAACTGAACGGTACCGGGCGATTCAGTGCCCGTAAGACCGGACGGCTCCCCAGAATCCTTTGCACCGTTACTGTTCAGGTCCAGGAAGAACTCGAAATCGTCAATAAACGACTCTCCTGTGTCCTGTGCTCCATTTCCGTTTGCGTCATTGACGAGCGTCACAAGGAGAGGCCCCGGGTTGAACCAGTTGCCGAATCCGGTGGAGAGTACGTTGTTGCCGCTGGTGAGATTGAATTGGATAGAAGGGCCGTTCGCCGGAAAGCTCTGATGAGACGTATTGGTCTGGGCTTCAGTAAGGGTGACGAGTCCGGGCAAGAGGTTTGTAAACGTTCCAAATCCGCTAGAATTGGTCGGGTTCACGAGGGTTGTTGACGTGTTGCTCCGATCGGCCAACAGTGGGCCGTTCCCTGTCAGGGTCAATTGCCACAGTTCAATTGGAACATCATCTGAATCTCGTATACCATTTCCCAGAATGTCCTCGAATTTTGGTACGGTTAACGTGACAGGCACGACGAGTCCGAAATCGAGGTTTTCTATTGCCGATCCGCCGAATGTAAATGTGTGGAACCCGTCACTCGGCGCATGGATAAATTCGACATCGTCGATTTGCAGGTCGACACGGTAAATACCCACGGTCGGAGGTGAAAACGAATACGAACCGTTGGAGTCCGTCGTGGTGGTCTGATTCGGTTGCCCATTACCTGAGAGCGTGACAGTTCGTCCGGCCAAGGGCGTTTCGGAAGTTCCGAAGAGCCGGTTGCCGTCAGCGTCTACAAATACGACTCCACGTACCGTTAGTGGTTGTTGTGTAAAGAATAAAACGGTTTGTGGGGCGTTGCTACTTCTAAGCTGTACCAACTGGCACCGATCAGTCGGCGTGGGTAGTATCTGGACGAAAAGATTAGGAGACTCAGGACAGATGGACACGTCTCCTAAAAATGTCGGATCAAAGAACCCGACACCATTTGAGAGTGTTGTCGAGAGTTCGCCGGTATCCCTGACCTGGTCTCCGTCCTGATCTATAAAAAAGTCAAAATTTCCCCACGGAAGTTCACCGGAGTCCTGAACTCCATTTCCGTTCGCATCCAAGATATTTTGGAATGTCACCCTTCCCGGATTGAACCAGTTGCCGTAGCCGTTAGAAAATACATTATTGCCACTGGTAAGGGTAAAGGACAGCGTGCCACCACCCGAGGGGAAACTCTGATGGGAGGTCGATGACTGCGTTTCAGACAGGGTGACGGAACCGGGTCGGAGGTTGGTAAATGACAGAAAGCCCGTTGAATTAGTGAGCCCGGAGACGGTGGTTGACGTGTTGTTCGCTGCAAAAATGGGATTAGCGCCTGTCAGGCTGTAATTCCAGTTTTCAAGGAAAGAGTCCCCGACATCGCGCGTGCCGTTTCCGAGAAAATCCTGCCATTTTCCGATTGTCACCGTTATTGGGGTAATCAGTCCAAAATTTGCCGTCACTGTCGACGTGCCGGGATTGATGATCGTCCAGGCACTCCCGCTCGGACTGAGTGCAAACCGTTCCCCAGCTTCAACACGGACTACATTTGAACTGGTAAGTACAGGGGAAAACGTATACTTCCCGTCGGAGGTAGTCGTCTGCTCCGGTTCGCCCACGTCTTTTTTGCCGTTATTATTGGTATCGATATACACGATGATCCCCGGGAGTACCATTTCGCCGGCATCGATATTTCCGTCACCGTTTGTGTCCTCCCAGACTGTTCCCGTGATTGTAGCTCCGCCACCAACGTCAACTGATGCCGTAGCCGTGTTATTGCTCGTGTTTGGATCGACTTCGTTCTGTGTCGAGGTAAGACTGACCTGAAACGTACCCGGCTGATCCACCGTTACCTCCAGTTCGACGATCTCCGTTGATCCATTCGGGAAGGACTGAGCGGTACAGGTTAGATTTGGCTCAGTAAATTGACACGTCTCGAAAAATTGATTTCCGAATACACTTCCTACTGCCGTTCCGTTTGGTAATGTCAGGATCAGTTGGACGTTAAACACATCGAATGGACCACCATTCGTGGTAGCCGTGTTATCAAATGTGGATAACACCCTGAACGGGGTACCGGCGACGGGTGCGCTCGTATTGAATGCGACGTGTACCTGAGAATCTGATCTCCTTAAAATTGTTCGTCCAGGCGTCCTTTCGGCGTCCGATTCGAGCCGAACCGTGGATGACAATATGTGCGGCGTCGAAAAAGAAACGTATGCAGATTCCGGCGCGACCGACCTCGCCGGCGTAGCAGACTCGAAGGCCGATTGTCCTGTGGGAAGTGTGGACTGCCCCACAGCCGTCATGGAATTAAACGCTACGAGAAGACAGAGTACGGCAAGGCGGCGGGCGGTTCGTTGCATGACAGGAGGCATCTGGTTCCGGGTGGAGACGCAATCCTAATAGAATTAATCAATTAATGCAAATTGTTTCGATTTTCCACGTTCTGTGCAAAACGACTCATTTGCCGAAAACGCGTCGTTATTTCAACAATGTGAGGCTCCTTGTTTTGGTGTAGGATCCGGCCGTCATCCGGTAGAGATAGATCCCGCTCGGGAGCGTCGAGGCATCGAACGAGACGGTGAACGAGCCCGGCTCCATCCATCCGTTTACGAGACGACGTACTCGTTTGCCCAAGGTGTCATATACCTCCAGTGTTACAAATGAGCGGGTCGATATGGCGAACGGAATGGTAGACACCGGATTGAACGGATTAGGATAGTTTTGCTCAAGCCTGAACTTGGTCGGGATCTCTGCATTTTCAATCCTTTCTACCGCTGTCGTGACCGCGTTGAAGCACGCCGAGAATTCGGACGTACTCCCCGTCGAGTCCGTCGCCGTCGATGTAATGGCATTGCCGAGTCCGATGGCCTCCGTAACGTCTGCTGTGAATGATGCTGTTCCCGAAGCGTCCGTCTGAACAGTCGTCGTCCCGAGGTGGCGCTGTCCCTCACCGTTTCCGGATGCGTCGCATCCATCGTTGGCATAAAAGTCCACCGAGTATGATGCATTCGATACCGACGTCAGAGACCCTTCCAGATGACCATTTTCTGCGGTCACGTTCGTTAGCACCGGGAAATTCTGGAGATCGTTGGCTCCGGTGTCTGAATCATCGATATCATTGGCCGAGATTCCGTCCCCGGCCAGGTCGATGCCCGGTCCCGTATTGCCAAATAGACTGTTGGTGGTAATACGGTTTCCTATTCCACTCATCACAGTGACTCCCGAACCTCCATTACCCGAGATCTGGTTTCCGGTGATCAGGTTCGAAGGAGCTGAGATCCGAATACCGTCTGCCGAAAACCCGTGCAGACTAACCCCCGTTACTGAGCTTCCACCGGCGTTGATGGTGAAACCATTGGCATCTGCTCCGGCATTCGATCCGTCGATCTCGACCTGATTGTTGCCCTGGATGATAATCGGAACGGTGAACGCCGGATACGGGCTCGAAGGAGTCAGCGTGACGGCCCGTTTTCCACTGGGGAAACTGAAGAAGGCCGGCAATCCCGACGCGATTGCCTCCTCAATGGCTGCACGTAGCGAACAGGTCCCGGTTCCATCGTCACACACGCCATCGCCGGGGTTGGAATCCCCGCCGTCTCCGGACGATGCGAC
>CAYLHF010000074.1:0-7019 GCA_964383365.1 uncultured Rhodothermales bacterium
GACAACGAGCTGTTGATGTGAACCAGCCGCCCGATCAGCAGGCAAAAGAGAAAATGAGAAAAAAAAGAGCGCTGGCAAAAAAAGAGGTGATGGTTATGGGGGGCGAGTTCTTTTCTGAACTCGCCCGCAGATCGGACGTACAGATTGTACCTGTCGACAGCGAACACTCTGCCCTGTATCAATGCCTGGTAGGCGAAGACGTGACCCGGGTGGACGAGTTAATCCTCACGGCATCCGGTGGTCCTTTCAGGGAAAGACCAATTGATACATTCGATGACATAACGCGAGAGCAGGCACTGAACCATCCCAACTGGGACATGGGAGAGAAGATCACCATCGATTCGGCCACTATGATGAACAAAGGACTGGAGGTGATCGAAGCTCGGTGGCTTTTCGATATAGAACCGGAGAAGATCAAGGTTGTGATCCATCCTCAATCCATTATCCACTCGATGGTTACGTTTTCAGATGGTTCGACAAAGGCTCAGCTTGGCACCCCTGATATGCGTATTCCCATTCAGTATGCTTTATCGGCGCCTGATCGATGGGAGGCTCCGCATGCACGGCCCCGCTGGTCAGATCTGGGCAGTCTGGACCTGGAGGCGCCAGACATCGAACGATTTCCCAGTCTGAATCTTGCCTACGCGGCTCTGGAGAAAGGAGGAATCGCGTCGGCGGCTCTCAACGCGGCAAATGAGCAGGCTGTAGCATTTTTCCTGGCTGATTCCATCGGATTCAAGGATATCCCAACGGTCGTTGAACGTGTTCTGGACGAGTGCGACCGGATCGCTTCTCCGTCAGTCGAAGACCTGATCTCCGGTGATGCGTGGGCGCGATCGCGAACGCAGGAACTCATCGTTGGTCGTATACATTAGAGCGCTCCGCTCAAACCGGCGAGTCCGGTTCGAAATTATCGTCTCCTGTCGGGCACCATGGCATTTCTGACCAATATTATCTCGTACATAGGCTGGGTTCTTCTGGCGATCATGATTCTCGTGTTCATACACGAACTGGGTCATTTTCTGTTTGCCAAGCTCTTCAAGATGAGAGTTGAGAAGTTCTCCATTGGATTTCCTCCGAAAATTGTAGGAAAGAAAATAGGAGAAACTGAATACGTAATCGGTTTGACACCGCTCGGCGGATACGTGAAAATTTCTGGTATGGTCGATGAAAGCATGGATTCCGAGCAACTGGAGAAGGATCCTGAACCGTGGGAATTCCGATCAAAACCGGTCTGGCAACGAATCCTGGTCATAACAGGCGGTGTCATGTTCAACATCGTTCTTGCCGCGATGGTGTTCATCGGACTGAAGGCGATCTTCGGTCAGGGGTTCACGCCTCGGCTCGGACCGATTAAGGTGCAGGAAGAGTCACTGGCTGCAGAGATGGGTCTTCAGACGGGGGATCGTATCCGAACGGTCAACGGAACTGCCGTGACCGAAGAGCGACTCGTGTCATGGGTCGAGGAAATCTTGCTTGACAATCATTTCACTGTCCAGGTCGATCGCGGCGGCGAGATGCTGACGTTCCAGGGCCCGGCGGAGATAATGACTCAATTAAACCAGTCTGGAGGAGATCTGGGAATTCGGTTTGAACCCCCGATTATCGGACAACTCGTCCCGGGGTCCGTGGCCGAAGAAGTCGGATTGAGGGCGGGGGACTGGGTGCTCTCGACAGATTCGTCCATCGTTACTTTCTGGAGCGACATGACCGAGCAAATTCTCTCATCCCGGGGAGAGTCGATTCGTTTCAGATGGAGGCGCCCGGATTCGCTGGCTGCGTACGTGCCAGTAGGGGCCATCCGTGTTCCTGACTCTACTGCAGGTATAGTCTACGAAACCACATTGACACCCCGCGCTGACGGCGATCGATTCGTCCTCGGAGTTTACCCACTGGTTCGGATCCGATCTTTTTCTTTTGCCGAAGCCGTCACAGGAGGAATCTCGGATACCTGGAGACAAACGCGATTGGTCGCAGTAGGTCTGGCTCGCATATTCACGGGACAGGAAAACTTCAGGGCCAACATCGGCGGGCCGATCGCTATTGCCAAAGCGACCAAGGAGGCAGCCGACCAGGGAGCCGCATTTTTCTGGCAAATCGTAGCACTTCTGTCGATTACGCTCGCTATCATCAATATTCTTCCCATCCCGGCGTTGGATGGCGGCCATCTCGTATTTCTCATTTACGAGGGAATTGTCAGGAAGGAACCATCGCTTCGCTTCCGGATGATATCCCAGCAGATCGGGATGGCGATTCTCCTCGCGTTCATGGCATTCGTAATCTTCAATGATATCTTGAAACTCTAGTCAAGAGATGTGTTCGATTCCGAAGCATATCGCCGTCATTATGGATGGGAACGGCCGCTGGGCGGCAGAGCGGGGTCTACCGCGGGTCAAAGGCCATCACGAAGGGGTGAACTCGGTTCGTGAAATTGTTGAGACAGCCGCGGAACTCGGTGTTGAATATCTGACGCTGTACACGTTCAGTACGGAAAATTGGAATCGCTCGGATCAGGAAGTCTCGGCCCTCATGCATCTGCTGATTCGAACGCTGAAGAAGGAATTGCAGACATTTATGAAAAACGGTATTCGTCTCAGAGCCATAGGAGAACTGGACCGATTACCCGAAGCGGCTCAGAAGGAACTCAACGATGCAATCCATAAGAGTCGGAATAACGATCGAATGACGCTGGTTCTGGCGCTCTCGTACAGTGGACGACGTGAGATCGTTTCAGCTGTCCGGAAGATTGCCGGTTCTGTTTCGAATGGTGATCTGGAGCCGGGTGAAATCTCGTCAGAACTCCTGGAGTCTGTCCTGGACACGGCTGATATGCCGGATCCCGATTTATTGATTCGGACCGGCGGGGAACTACGCGTTTCCAATTACCTGTTGTGGCAGATTGCATACACCGAACTGTACTTCACGGATACGTTCTGGCCTTCATTCAGAAGAGATGAGTTGATCGCCGCCATCGAAGACTATCAAAATCGGGAGCGTCGTTTCGGTCGAGTTCTCGAAGAATGGCAATAAGACTGAGGTCCTGCCCGTTAGTTCTGGTAAGGATTATCGCACTAATTTCGCGAAACCAACGACACACATAGTCCGTTAGTCCGCACGTCCAAAAATTTGTGTCCCCCATCCGGCGTGTCGCGGACCGAGAATAAAATTATCGAATGATCAGGTATCTGCCAGCGGTCTTGACCGTATTCCTTCTCTTTGTGAACCCTGTGAAGGGACAGGTCACCTCACCGTCCCTTTCCGGCGGTTCCGGTTTAGCGTCGTCTCAACCCCAGACTCTCGAAATACTCGGGCTGACCGTCGAGGGCGTAGATGACGAGTACACCAAAGGATTTATTCAGCAGACGTCGAAGTTGACGATCGGACAGACGGTAGTCATTCCTGGCGACCAGGCCTTCGGAGACGCCGTTCGCGCCATCTATCGCCTTGGCAATTATGACGACGTTCAGATCATCCAGGATCGAAAGGTTGGAAAGGGAATCTTCCTGGCAATCCGTGTCCGCGGGGCGGCAAAGCTTCGCGAATATTCATTCTCCGGAATAAAGGGAGGACACAAGAAGGATCTGAAGAAAAAGGCACCACTCATTACACGGGGGCCGGTCCGCGAGTCGGCGATTGCCCGCACGGTACAAATCGTCAAGGAGTTTTATGCCGAGAAAGGGCGACCACTTGCCAAAGTAGACGTCGCTCGGGTAGATCATGATGACAATACCGTTTCGTTGGAATTCAAGATAGACCAGGGTCCCAAGGTCGCCGTCTCCAGGATTATTATTGACGGAAATGAACTGGTTTCGGATTCTGGTGTCCGAAAGGGGATGAAGACCAACACACAAACATGGTGGAAATTCTGGAGTCGACCTACCTACAAGCGGGATGAATATCGAAAGGATCTGGAAACCATAGTTGTGAAGTACAACGAAAGGGGATTCTTCGACGCCAAGGTAGTATCCGATTCGGTCTATCTGGATACGAGTTCCGGTAAGCCGTCCATGGTCGTTGAGATCAAGGTACACGAAGGGCCGCTGTACCATATCCGCAATATGGAATGGGAAGGAAATGCGCTGTTTACGGATGAACAGTTGAATCAGCAACTGGGTGTGCTTCCGGGTGAGACCTATAATTCGAAGCGACTGGAGGAAAGACTCTACGGCGTTGGAAAAAATAATGATGTATCCAGCCTCTATTACAACAGCGGGTACATGCGTTTCAACGTCCAACCTGGATTGACGGTCGTCCATGGAGACTCTCTGGATATCCGCTTCGATGTGTTCGAGGGCGATGTATACAGTTACGGAGATGTGACGATTGCAGGAAACCGGAAAACACGAGAGCACGTCATTCGACGGGAACTGTATACAATTCCCGGCGCCAAATTCTCACGTAGCGATATTCAGGAATCTATCCGGCGCCTGATGCAGCTGAATTATTTCACGCAGGAATCGCTTGCTCCGGGTCCCAACATCGATATTAACGAAGAGAAAAAAGCCGTCGATCTGCGGTACAATCTGGAGGAACAGGGATCCGATCAACTCGAATTATCGGGAACGTGGGGACGCTTCGGACTGGTACTGATGCTTCGTTTCGGATTCAATAATTTCTCGGCTCAACGTTTTCTGAAGAAGGATGCATGGAAGCCTCTTCCCTCTGGTGATGGCCAACGATTGTCAGTGGGAATCCAGACCAACGGAAGGCAATTTCAGCAATATTCGTTGTCGTTTACGGAGCCATGGTATCATGGCCGACCAACACCACTCGGATTCAGCCTGTCGTATTCCAAGATCTCGGGGTCTACATTTCTGACGAACAATGGAGGTAGTCTCCTGACATTTTCAGGAAATGTTTTCTATGAGCAGCGACTGAAATGGCCAGATAGTTTTTTCAGCACGTCTACCCGTCTGGGCTATCAATATTTTGACAACGACAACTGGATCAGCACACTGCCGCAGGGCATCAGCTCCGAGATAACCATCCGGCAGTCACTGTCAAGAAACTCGACCGATCATCCGATTTTTCCTACGTCCGGTTCAAAAATGACGCTATCGCTCGAAGTGGCTCCACCGCTCGGAGGGCTGATTCAATACCATAAGTGGCGATTCAATACCAGTTGGAACGTCCCGTTATCGAGAAAATTTTCAATCAGTCTCTCTTCAGATATTGGCGTTATCGGATCACTCACCGGAAAGGATGTTCAATTTGAGCGGTTTATCGTGGGTGGTTCGCCGTTCGAGACACAGGGTTTTTTCAGCTTCTTCGGGAAAGAGATCGTTTATATGCGGGGATATCCGCTCGGGTCTATCGGTCCCAGGAAAGGAAACGACCCGTTCGGTGGCCGAATCCTGAACAAGTTTACGTCTGAACTGAAGTGGATGGCGATTCAGTCGCAACAGCTGAGTGCGGCACCGTATATGTTTATGGATGCGGCGAATTCATGGGACGGATTCAAAAGTTATAATCCGAATGATCTCTTCCGTTCTGCCGGATTTGGCGCAAGATTATTTCTTCCGATTCTGGGAATGGTTGAATTAGCCTATGGCTATAATTTTGATACATTTTCCCCGATCAACAGCAAACACAGCGGAATCAAGAAGTGGTCATTTCAATTCAGTCTGGGCCAGGGATTCGGAAATTAGTGTGAACCGGCTCCGGATCGTATCTAGAGTCAGATCTACCGAGGATCACAATCAAATGATGCATTATAAAAGCACCCATACCATGAATCGGAGCATAGCCTGTGGAGTCGCGACACTTTTGCTTTTCGTGCTAACGGTGGACAATGCACGTGCCCAGCAGAAGATCGGATACGTTGATTCTGAGTTCATCCTGAATCGGACGCCTGAATATGCGACGGTACAACAACAGCTGGACCGAATGGCTCAAGACTGGAATAAGGAGTTGGACGAAATGCGTTCGGCACTGGATCAACGCTTTAAGGATTATCAGGCACGCGAATTGCTTTATACCAGTGAGGAGAGACAGCGTCGCAGATCGGAGATTATGCAGGATGAAGAAGCACTCGAAAAGCAACGAGCACAATATTTTGGGCCCGAAGGAGAGATCTTCGCTCAGCAGGAGAAGATGATGCGTCCCATTCAGGAACAGATACTTGAAGCCATCGAAGAGGTGGCAACAGCAGAAGGCTTTGATTACATTTTCGACAAGTCCGGAGATTTTCTCTTCCTCTATGCCCGCGATCAATGGGATATGAGTGAACGAGTACTCCAGGAGCTAGGAATAGATATCAACAAGAACACCGGTGGGACAAATTCACGGCAGTAGACTGCCAAAATCTGCCACTGTGTGGACATTTTACAACATCGAGAAAGACAAATGAATCGTTTGAAATACCTGGTCGTCGCACTCCTGATGATCGTACCGGTTTTGACAGGAGTAGCTGACGGACAGGCACTCAAGATCGGATATGCTGACCCTGAGGTCATTATTACGTATATGCCGGAATACAAGACCATCCAGCAGCAGATGGCCAATGAGTATAAGACCAGTCAGGATGCGCTGAAGGCGCTTGCCGACGACTTCCAGGAGCGGGTCGCCAAATATCAGAAGCAGCAGCCCCTGCTCACCCCTGAACGTCAGGCACAGCGTGAACAGGAACTGGCTCAGTACCAGCAGGAAATTCAGGATTCTGCGTCCAAGAAGGATCAGGAACTGTCTAAAAAGCAGGACGATTTGATGGCTCCGCTTCTCGCGCAGGTTCAGGATGTCATCGACGCAGTTGCCAAAGAAAAAGCACTGGATATCGTTATTCGTAGTCCCACGCTACTCTACGTTAACGAGGATCTTGTCGTAAACATCAATATCGATATAGCAAAAAGACTCGGTATTGAGATAGACGAAACAGCGGCCGGCAGCTGATTCCTGTCTTTCAGGTTTTAACGTGTGAGGGCGGGTGCACCACCGGTGCACCCGCCCTGATTTTTTGAACCAAATATTCTCCTATATTTGCTTCTTAGCGAAAGCATTGTGAACGACCGAAGATCTACATG
>CAYLHF010000075.1:0-6236 GCA_964383365.1 uncultured Rhodothermales bacterium
CAACAGGGAAGACGACAACGATTTCGTTGGCTGGTGGAGAGTCCAGAAATGATATCGACGTCGGGCTCGAACAAGAGATTTGATTCGGAGGTCGGGTTTGGAGGGACCTGAACAGTAATGGGATTCAAGATACCGGAGAGCCTGGAATGGGAAATGTCTTGGTTGATCGCCTGGCACTCAATTTTGATCTTCTGGAAACGGAAACGACCAATTTGCTCGGCGTCTTCAGATTTGAAGGTCTGAAGAGTGATTTCTATCGTATTCGCGTTCATGCTCCTACTGGATACGGCATTACCATCAGAGACGTTGGCTCTGATGATGCGTTGGATTCTGATGTCAATCCCTCCTCAGGCTTCTTCTCTGTGCCAGTAGTTCTGCCTGGTGGGAGCAACACATCATTTGACGCAGGACTGATACAGGCCTCTATTGGCGATTTGATCTGGCATGATCTCAATCAGGATGGAATTCAGGAAGCGGGCGAACCGGGAATGCAGGGAGTGATCGTGCATCTGTTCCGACATTACCCGTCAACAACAATTTCTGCGGGAGTAGATATTAGCGACAGCGATGGTTTATACCGCTTCTCAGGAGTCATGCCAGGGACATATCACATAGGAGTATCAAACCCCCTAGGGTTTGGATATACGCTGGATCACGCATCTTCAGACAATGATATCGATTCGGATGTGGATCAGAATTCGGGCGAGTCAGGGCTGATAGTGATTGGCACAAATCCGGATGCAATCTCTAATATTGATATTGGCCTGATAACGCAGACAAGTATATCCGGTCAGTACTGGATTGATTTCGACGGTAATTCTATTCGGGGTACGTCAGAACCCGGACTTCCGGGAGTGACGGTTCAACTTGATCGAGTTGATACGGGGGCCACGATCGGAACGATGATGACAACAGTGACCGGGAGGTATGCTTTTTCTCCCGTACCGTCCGGAAGCTATACGGTGTCTTCCTCTCTTCCTGACGGTTTTACGTATGTAGCGCAAGGTCAAGGGACGGACGATACAATCGACTCGGATATCGATCCCGGTACAGGGACGAGTGAGGCCATCGTTATTGATGCTACGAGTACGGTCGCTACAGTTGATGCGGGACTCCATGGGATGTCCTCCATAGGCGATTTTGTATGGCACGACCTGAACAGAGACGGCATTCAGGATAGTGGTGAACCGGGTCTCGACAATGTTCAGTTGCAGTTACGATGGGGATGTACCATCAACGACCCGATTGTTCGGACGATTATGAGTTCATCCGACGGTGCGTATTCTTTCGATCAGTTGCCCCCAGGATCTTACATCATCCACGTTCTTTATCCGGAGCAATATGGAGCTACCCTTTCGAATGTGGGATCAAATGCGTCTGATTCAGATGTCGCTCTGTCTGCTCTCGTCGAGAGCCAGACATCGTGTATCAATGTCAGTGCGGCTCAGAATAAATCTGATGTCGACGTGGGGCTGGTTCATACGATTCTTGGAGATCTGGTCTGGCAGGACGTGGACGGGGATGGGGTTCAGGATACAGGCGAGCCGGGAGTCGAAAACGTTGAATCACGCCTGTTCGGGTGTTCGTCTTCTGGTTCCTGCAGCGATCTGATCGAAACGGTGGTGACGGATGTTGCCGGGCACTACAACCACGCCCTTCCGTACGCGTGGAACACATCGAACGCTCCTTCCGGTGGCTATGCTATCGAAATCGTCCTGCCCTCCGGATCTGCGTTCACGATACCCGACCAGGTGACTGATGACCGCGATTCCGACTTTGATCCGGGTACGGGGCGCGTCTCAATAAATCTGAATTTCGTAGCCGGCCGGTCGTATCCAAGTTATGACGCCGGGCTGATACTCGAGAGCAGTGTGTCCGGCTCCGTGTTCCAGGATTTCGACAATGACGGGGTCGAAAACGGAAGCGATACACGTCTTTCCGGCTTACCGATCCAGTTAACGGAGCGAAGCAGTGGTCCTGTTTTGTCCGGTGTTTCTGATGGTAATGGCCAGTTCGAGATTCACGGTGTCCCTCCCGGAGCCTACGATATTTCGATACTGACGTCGGATGATCTGGTTGTATCAACACGAGATCCGATCGTGGTTGGAATGAGTGCGAGCGTATCAGGTCTTGGTATTGCTGTCGTTGCCACGGCCTCACTGGGCAACCTGGTCTGGCACGATGTGAATCGAGACGGCATTCAGGACGCGGCGGAATCGGGAGTCGAGGGGTTCGAAGTTGCTCTGGAACCTGTATCGTCTTGTCCTGCTACGGGTCTTGCGCAGGCGACGTATTCGACCACAACCGACCCATCGGGTAATTATTCCTTTGCGTCGTTGGCGCCGGGAGCCTATCGCCTGTTCGTCCCGTCGTGGCAGGATCAAGATCCCGGCCTGGTAGACGCCGGAGGGCACATCTCGACCGAGTTCGGGCCGACCCTGCGGGACCGGGGAGATGGATCGAACGATTCGGATCATCCGGATGTCTCGGAAGGGGGTGGATACGACAGTTCGATCTGCGTGACCTTGGCCCCGGGAGACCACCTCGACACGGTGGATATAGGGGTGGTTCGCGCTGTTGTTGGAGATTATGTCTGGGCCGATCAGAACGGCGACGGGGTTCAGGATCCGAGTGAACCGGGACTGGCCGACGTTGTGGTTTCGATTGCTTCCATCGAGCAGATTCACCCGGTCAACGGCGTCGTGGGCCTGGGAAGCCCCTATGCGATGACCACAACGGATGCCAACGGTTGGTTCGAATTCGAACTACCCACCTCAGGAGGAACGACCCGGAATATCGCCGGACCGGTACAACACGATGCCTTCCAGTTGACATTCTCTCTTCCATCTGGCTATGCGCTCTCGCCTGCCAATCAGACGTTGAGCGATACCGATTCGGATCCGGATCCAGTGACGGGATCAATTGTCGGGTGGACCTCACGAGGAGAGACAAGCTTGGATATCGATGCTGGTATGATACCGAGGGGTTCCATCGGCGATTTTGTCTGGGAGGATTCGAACGGGGACGGGATACAGGACGCCGGAGAACCTGGAATCGAAAACGTGACTGTTATCCTGAAGCAGTTTGACGGGACATCATTCAATCTGGCCGGTTCTGAGACTACGGATGTCAGCGGAACCTACCTCTTTGAAGATCTAACGCCGGGTGACTATCGCATCCAGGTCGTGCTGCCGAGCGCGTACGCGGCGTTTTCTGAGCCACGTCAGGGCAGTGACACGTCGTTGGATTCGGACATGAATCCTGCTTCGGGAGAATCCGATACGATATCAATTGGCGTCCCGGTTGCCGCCGTGTCGGGTATCGATGCCGGTCTTCAGGCCCCGAGCTTTGTCGAGGTTCAGGTGTGGGAGGATGCAAACGGTGACGGGGTACGCAGTAGTGGTGATCCGGGTGTAAGTGTGCCTGTGGACGTATTTGAGGGTAGTACCCTGATTACCACGCTCGTGCCTGGCAACGATGGTACTACGTCCTTTGGCCCGGTATCACCGGGCACGTACCACGTGGTGGTCAATCCATCGCAGGCAGCAGGCCTTGGCTATTCGATCGCATCCGGACTGGGCGTTGATCCGTCTTCCGGCGCGTCACCACCCATGACCGTGGCACCGGACTCAACGATCCGATTCTCGGTCGGTTTGGAGTCCACGGGCCAGGACGGGCGAAAGGTTCAGTTTGTGAACGACTCCCCTGATATTCTCTCCCTGGATATACTCAGTGGTAGCGAAACCATCGTATCCGGACTGAGCTTCCGACAGGCCAGTTTACTCCTTCCGGTAAGTTCTGGCCCTACTACGATCAGTTACAGGATCGCTACTGCCGAGGATACAATCACGGGAAGCTGGCTAATACCTGAGCTCGATGAAGAGGTCATCGTATCCTTTGAAAGGGGTTCTACGACGAACCCGGTGTTGGTTGGCTATCTAGGGAACGGTACAGATAGCCCTCCGAGTCCGGCCATCATCCAGGATATTCTGGACAGCACGGGTCCGGTGGCTGTAGAGGTCACGACCGAGTTGTCTGACGGTCAGACGGTATCCGATTCCAATCTTTCGTTCAGTGAGGCGAGCGGATTCCTGGATTGGGGCGGAGTAAATCCGCCGAGACGCATATTGGTCTCGATCGGCGATGGAAGCGTTTCTGCCGTGTACACGCGCTCACAGAACGACCCTGCATTCACCGCTATCCTCCTCTCCGGGTATCAACAACCAACGGGCGAGCAGCCTGACCTTCGCGTTGTCGGCGTCAGGACGGACGGTACCACGATTCTGTTTGAGCCCAATACGGCGTCCATCAGCGGCACGCGGTGGTTTGACTTCGACGGAAACGGATCGTGGGATGTGGGCGAGCCGGGTCTCGCAGGCGCAGAGATAGCCATTGCGTCCCCATCGGGTCAGCAAAGACGCACGGTCACGGATCCCAACGGGTTTTATCGGTTTGACAACCTGGTGGCAGGAGTTCATATAATCAAGCAAGCCGTTTCTTCCGGGCAGACCCAGACCTGGCCCGTCTCGGGAAGTCACACGGCTATCAACTACACGGTGACGCTCGCGGAAGGAGAAGAGAGGCAACACGTCGACTTTGGTTTATTCAGCGCGGTTCCGCGCGCGCGTGTCCTGGGCCAAAAGTACCTGGATTTCAACGGGAACGGCGCCCGGGATCCGGGCGAGGCCACCATCGCGGGTTGGACGTTTCAGGCGGTGGCTGTGGCTTCGGGTTTGCTCTCGGAGTATGCGGTGGGTACGACTGTAGAGGCTACAACCGATAGTACGGGGCGGTACGAGTTCCGTCTACCTGCGGGGTCGTATGAGATCAGTGAGTTACCCGTAACGGACTGGGTCAAGACCGACGGCGGCTCACCGAGCGGAGGATCGTGGTTCGTTGTGGCCGGTCCGGATACGAATACAGTGAAGGTCCGCCTTCCAATCATATCGATGCTGAACGGGGCACCCCTGACGGTCGAGGACACGGGACTGACCTACGGTAATCAGTTCCTCGGCGCCGTATTCGAAGTCACCTCCGGCGCCGACGGCGGTGACGCCAATCCGAGTGACGGCGTATGCGACGACGGCACCGGGCAGTGTCCGCTTCGCGCGGCGCTCGAGCAAATTATCGCCACGGGTGGCCAGGGTACGCTTCAACTGGGTACGGGTACGGGAACGGGCAAGAGGCAGACTATCGTGTCGCTCAAGAGCCCACTACCCGAGATCACGAGTCCTATTAATATTATCGGAGACGGTTCTATCGTCCTCGACGGGACGGATGCTGGTTTTGGAGCCAACGGACTCACGATCAGTGCCGGGAAGACGTTCATATCCGGACTCAGCTTCACGAACTTCTCCGGACACGGGATTCTCATCAAGAGTGGAGACTCGGTTGTCTTATCGAACAACACGATTTCGGATAACGGAGGGGACGGTGTGCGGGTACTCGCCGGGAAGGGACACTCGATCCGCGCGAACAGGATTTTCGGCAATGCTGCCCTTCCGATCGATCTTGGAGGCGACGGGCAGACACCGAATGACTTTACCGATGCCGATACGGGGGTCAATGGTCTTCAAAATGCGCCTGTGCTCACGAATGCCTGGCCCGGGAGTCTGTCTCTGACGGGTTCGATCCGAAGCACTCCGATGACGGCGATATCGATTGACTTCTTCGCATCCGACACGTGTCGTCCGCTCCTCGTACCGGAGGCGACGACGTTCGTGGGATCTGTCGACGTCACGACCGACCTCAGCGGCGGGGCCGGGTATACGGTCACCTTCGATACGGACACACCGATAGACGGCTATGCCTCTGCAACGGCAACGTCAGCTGACGGCAGTACGTCGGAGTTTTCGAACTGTGTGCTCGTTGGTGATCCCCCGCAGAACGTCGATGTCGAAGACGAGCCGGTTGAACTTCCTGAGCAGTTTACGCTCTATCAGAACTACCCGAATCCGTTCAATCCGGTTACTCGCGTCGAATTTGATCTCCCGGTAGCGAGTATAGTCAGGCTCGAGGTTTTCGACATCCTCGGAAGGCGGATAGATGTCCTGGTCAACGACATGACATCGGCCGGACATCATAGCTACGTATTCAACGGATCGCGTCTCGCGAGCGGGGTCTACTTCTACCGCATGATCGCGAATGAGTATGTGAGTACGAAACAGATGGTGCTGCTGAAGTAAGCGCATCAAGGATGCCTCGTTGACGGTGGTCTGAATCCAAGACGCCCTCTT
>CAYLHF010000076.1:0-6111 GCA_964383365.1 uncultured Rhodothermales bacterium
GAGGACCAGAATCATACTCGGAGGAACACCATGTCAGACTTAAACGAATCGCGGACAACTACGCCCCTTCACCTGTGGATCGTCGGGGTCGTCGCAGTCCTCTGGAACGCCATGGGAGCGTACGACTACTTCATGACGCAAACGCACAACGAGGCCTACATGGCCAATTTCACGCCGGAACAGCTCGAGTTTTTCTACGGCTTTCCGATGTGGGTGACGGCAGCCTGGGCCACCGCCGTTTGGGGAAGTGTCCTCGGCTCGGTGTTGCTTCTTCTACGCAGCCAGCACGCGGTCATCGTATTCCTTGTTTCGCTGGTGGCCATGATCCTGACCACTATTCATAACTTTGTTCTGTCCAATGGATTGGATGTCATGGGGGATGCGTTCTCTCTGATTTTCAGTTTCATAATCTTCGTAATCTCTATCGTCCTGTACATGTATTCCCGAGCCATGCGAGATCGCGGCGTACTTGCCTGAACCGGCCGGTAAATCAACTCATTATTCTCGGCATACGTAGTTTGAGTTCACATTAGGGACGTTATGTTGTGGGCGCGGCCAGATTCCTGGCCGCGCCCATTTTATCCCACCGGAGTCCTCCATGGCTGATACTGCCACATCCGTCACCCATTTTTCCGAGCTCAATCTCCCCGCACCCCTCATGGATGCGGTCAATGATGTCGGCTACGAAACACCATCTGCCATTCAGGCACAGGCAATCCCCCATCTGATCGAAGGCCTGGACTTGCTGGGCCGCGCTCCCACGGGAACCGGAAAGACGGCTGCATTTGCACTTCCGCTTCTGGCGCGCATCGACCTCTCCCGTCCGCAGATTCAGATCATGGTCCTGACTCCCACGAGGGAACTCGCCATCCAGGTAGCGGAAGCGTTTCAGCGATACGCATCCCATCTAAAAGGCTTCCATGTCCTTCCGGTCTATGGAGGACAGGCGTACGGGTCCCAGATAAAGCAGCTCAAACGCGGAGTTCACGCGGTCGTAGGAACGCCCGGCCGAATCATGGACCATATGCGAAAAGGGACTCTTCGGCTGGACAATCTGCAGGCACTCGTCCTTGACGAAGCTGACGAGATGCTCAGAATGGGCTTTATCGATGACGTCGAGTGGATACTCGAACAAACTCCCGAGAAGCATCAGATGGCCCTTTTTTCAGCCACGATGCCCCGTGAGATCAAGCGTATTGCCCAGCGCCATCTGAACGAACCCCGGGAAATTTCGATCAAGGCCCGAACGGCCACCGCGGAAACGATCCGTCAGCGCTACTGGCTCGTCAGCGGACTGCATAAACTCGACGCGCTGACCCGGATACTGGAAGTCGAGCCCTTTGATGCCATCCTGATGTTCGTTCGAACGAAAGTGGCAACGACCCAGCTGGCTCAGCGGCTGGAGGCCCGAGGGTACAATGCGGCAGCGCTGAACGGGGACATGGCACAGGCACAGCGCGAACAGATGGTCAACCGTCTCAAGAAGGGTAAACTCGATATTCTGGTCGCCACGGATGTTGCCGCCCGAGGGCTCGACGTCGAGAGAATCAGCCACGTCATCAACTACGATATCCCGAACGGAACGGAGGCCTATATACACCGGATTGGTCGAACCGGCCGGGCCGGCCGGGAAGGACAGGCTATCCTCTTCGTTGCGCCACGGGAGAGGCGCATGCTGCACTTCATAGAACGGGCAACACGGCAGAAGATTGAACGGCTGGAGTTGCCGTCGATCGAAATGGTCAGTAATAAGCGAATCGCTGACTTCAAGCAGCAGATTACAGATACGCTCGCCGCAGGAGAACTCGAATTTTTGCACGGCATACTCGAACAGTATGAGCACGAACATCAAAGCTCTCCCCTCGAAATTGCTTCGGCACTGGCACTCATGGCGCTCAAGGGGAAACCGCTTCTCAATCCGGAGGAGGAGACTCCGAGGAAGCGAATCGATCCTAAGACGACATCTGATCGAGATCGAACGCGAAGGGATAGGCCTCGAAGGGACCAAGATAATCGAGACCGGTCCCACCGCGATCGACCAGGGAAATCGGAGAAGAGAGAATCAAATCGACGCGAAGACACGCCGACAGGATCTCTCCATGGCCCGGAACAGCGGCGCGTACAGAATCGGCCATCCAGGGGTATGGAGCGCTTTCGATTCGAAGTCGGATCAATTCATGACGTCAAACCTGGTAATATTGTCGGGTGCATTGCGAGCGAGTCCGGACTCGACTCCCGTCATATCGGACAGATAGATATTCAGGATGAGTACAGTTATGTCGACCTTCCGAAAGGGATGCCAGACGAGGTCTTTCAGGATCTCCAGAAAGCATGGATCAATGGTCAGAGACTGAATATCTCCCGTCCGGATCGTGCGAGGAAGAAAAAACAGGGGATAAAAAAGACGGGCACCCGGCGAAAAAAATAGCTCATCGAAGTCTTTTCTCTTCCCTGAAGAACCAGGCGAGCACTACCTTCTGGTCCTCGTTGGATTCGAATTTTTCTTCAGGTGTGTTATGAAACCATCGCTCGGCTCGGCTCTCCTACCCCTTCTCATCCTGTCACTCTCGCTCACGTCCTGTAGCGGTGATACCCCCGAATCGGAGGCCGATCTCGTCGCCCGTGCCCGTGGCATTCACGAACGGGTCATCACGATCGATACTCACAACGACATCAATCCGACCAATTTTACTGAAGAGAAGAATTACAGCATGAACCTGGACACCCAGGTCAATATTCCAAAAATGAACGCAGGCGGTCTCGATGTCTCCTGGATGGTGGTATACGTAGGCCAGGGACCCTTGACCGACGAAGGATATGCCGACGCTTTTGATACGGCCATGGCCAAGTTTGACGCCATTCACTGGTTGGCAGAAGAAAAAGCCCCGGATCAGATTGAGATCGCCTACACATCAGACGATGTACGCAGGATTGTTGCATCAGGCAAGAAAGTGGCCATGATCGCCATCGAAAACGCCTACCAGGTTGGCCTCGATCTTGGAAATATCAAACGGTTTCAGGAGCTGGGTGGACGCTATATGTCTCTCTCGCACAACGGTCACAGCCAGATGTCGGATTCCAATACCGGCGAACGAGATGACGTGTGGCTTTATCACGGACTCAGTGATCTGGGCAAGGAAGCCGTTGCCGAAATGAATAAGTGGGGAATCATGATCGATATCTCCCATCCGTCCAAAGAAGCCAGTATGCAGATGTTTGCGCTCTCGCGCGCGCCTATCCTTGCGTCTCACTCTGCCGCCCGGGCACTGAACGATGTCAGTCGCAATCTGGACGATGAACAACTCATGGCCCTCAAAGAAAACGGTGGAGTTATCCAGACAGTCGCGTTCCGGGGATACATCAACTCGGAAAAGAACACGGCGAGCCGCGAGGCGCTCAACGCGTACAGACAGCAGGTCGCTGACGAAATCGGGTTCACCCTGCTGGACCGTGAAGGGATCCGCGCCCTGCCGCGAAACGAAATGGAGGCGTACTTCGAGAGTATGTCTGCGGTTGAAGACAAGATTACCCCGGAAATGAGAGCCGAGGCCGCACAAACCGCCCCCGGCGTAAATGTCGCTGATTTTGTCGATCACATCGATTATCTCGTTGGAAAGATTGGGATCGATCACGTCGGCATTAGCTCTGACTTTGACGGAGGTGGAGGAATAGATGGGTGGAATGATGCGTCCGAAACGTTCAACGTAACGCTCGAACTCGTCCGGCGCGGCTACACCGAAGAGCAGATCGCGAAGCTCTGGGGCGGCAATCTGCTTCGGGTTCTCGACGATGTCCAACGCATCGCCGCCGAGATTCAGGCAGAGGGGTGATCGGTACCAGATAGTTTATTTAGACTGTACGGTCTAATATCCGCCTTACCGGTGTACTATTCAGAGGTGCTTCTTTCCGGATGTCGTTATTGTCCGAACGGTAACTAATAGATTATATCGTTCAGAACAGGACGCCCAGGGCGACGTCTATCACCGTGAAGGGGTCCTGGGAAGTGAGTCCGGCCTTACTGCCAGTAAGAAAACCGGCTTTTACAAACATCAGATAACTGACCAGTTCTTTAGCCGTCCTGTCGGTACGGAACTGCCCCGATCGCTGTCCCTTTTCTACGAGCGACGACAGGTGGGCTTCCAATTTGCTCATATAGTCGGCAATCAACTCCCTCACGTCGTCGTCATGGGGAGCCAATTCCACCAGGGAGTTCATCATGAAGCACCCTCTGATCACTGTTCCGGTGGTACACTGGCGGAGAGATAACCTCAAGAACCCTCGGATCGCCTCAATCGGGGTTGGAGCCATAACGATCGAGCGTTGAAGTCCTGCATCGCCCTGCGCCAGATAGTGTTTGAGCGCGGTCATGAAGAGCGTATGTTTGTCACCGAACGCCTTGTAGATGCTTCCTTTGTGCAGATTCATCGCCTCCATCAGATCGGTCATGGAGGTCGCTTCGTATCCCTTCAACCAGAATACGTGCATGGCAGCGTTCAGCGCATCCGTTTCATCAAATTGGCGAGGACGACCCATAATCCAACCGGGGGAGTGTCAATCAGATACAGAATAATACGTATTGTTTACCAGATGGTCAAATATGTCACGCACGCTCCGATCAAAAACCATTTATTTTTATAGACCATCTGGTTACCAACCTTGTTGACCATGCGGTACGTAATAGGAAACGAAAGACACCATCCGTTTATTCCGTACCGTCTGGGCGAATGCGCCGCGTACTCGTATCTTTCCCGATACGCTGATATCAAATTATCAGGTTGGTAAAATCCAGTAGTGCCGCCATCACAGAATCTTTGAGGAATCCCGGTTTGGAAACCACGCGCATCGCCATCATCGGCGTTGGAAATATCGGAACGGCTATCGCGAGAGGACTCCTGGCCTCTGGTCGTTATCCAGCGCCGAGTCTGACGCTTACAAGAAGAAAAACACATCACCTCTCCTCATTCAAAGAGTTGGGCGTGGATGTTGGAAATGATAATGTAGCCGCGGTCGAGAAGGCACGCGTAATCATCATTGCTGTAGAGCCGCAGCAATTGGACCCTGTGCTGACTGAGATCGGACCCACCCTGCGGAAGGGTCATCACGTCCTGGTGTCCGTCGTGACCGGTGCGACATCTGCACAGATTATAAGCAGAATAGGGCCCGATATTTCCGTGGTGCGGGCCATGCCGAATACGGCGATCGCTGTTGGAGAGTCCATGACGTGCCTCTCTTCCGGCCACGCAACGACGGAAGAGATCGAGTTGACCCGGGACATTTTTGACTCCGTGGGTTCGACGGCAGTCATCGAGGAGGAGAAAATGACGGCAGCGACGGCGCTGGCGGCCTGCGGCGTGGCCTTCTTTCTTCGGGCTATCAGGGCCGCCTCTCAGGGAGGTATCGAAATCGGCTTCCACTCCGACACGGCGCTATCCATCGCCGCACAGGTGGCCCGGGGTTCGGCGACGCTTCTACTCGAATCCGAGAATCATCCTGAATTTGAAATCGACCGCGTGACCACGCCCAATGGATGCACGATTGCCGGACTCAATCGGATGGAACACGAAGGCTTCAGTTCGGCGATGATCAAGGGCATTACGGTTTCTGCCGAGCGCGCTGCCCTACTCTACAACCCGATCATACAGCCACATGACAGTGAATAAACTGAACCTCTACGACGAGAACGTTTTCGGTGGATGCCTCGACAGGATCGAAGCGCTTACTCCCGAGTCTTTACCGCTGTGGGGAAAAATGGATTCAGCCCAGATGATGGCCCATTGCGCCGAAATAATTGAGGTTTCAAGCGGCAAAGACCTTAAAAACACACCTTTTATGGTCAAAATGCTTAAAAAATTAATACGAAGGATGGTTCTCAGCGACAAACCCTATCGCAGGGACATGAAAACCCACCCCCAGTATATAAGGTCATCCCGTCTCGATTTTGATGATGAAAAGGAGCGCCTGGTGCGTGTACTCAAGCGGAGCCTCACCGACAAGGACCGGCCGACGACCCATCCGCTTCTGGGCATCCTGACTCCTGAGGAGAGAGGAGCAGCGTCGTACAAACACCTGAATCATCATCTTGAACAGTTCGGCGTTTGATCCACCTACCAC
>CAYLHF010000077.1:0-5838 GCA_964383365.1 uncultured Rhodothermales bacterium
TCCGGTCGTGTGTACGCTGTCGCTCGCGCACCGGCCGCGCCGCAGCGGCGCCCGCCGCGGCCATGACCTGTCCACTGCTATCGATCTTCCGGTATCACCCGCTTACGTGTCACGACTTTCTGCCCTGGGTATCGAAACGGTTCACACGAGCCGGTGGCTTAACGCCGTCAGCGCGGTCCTCAGCCCGGATCAGGTAGAACGTGTAGTCCACCTCCCATTCGTCTCCTCGATTCAACCCGTTGGATTCAGTACGTACGAGGAGACCAGAGAGCAGATTGGATCTACAACGATGAACTCGTTCTCGCCCAACGCGTTTTTCCCGGGCAGTTTCGAGTACGGTGCATCGTTTACACAGCTTTCCATCGTCAATGCTGTCGGAAATCTCGAATCCGGAATCAACGGAACGGGCGTTCGATTCGGACTCATCGATACCGGAATCGGAGACCTGACTCACCCCGCTCTTGCAAAAATGATTTCCGAAGGCCGTTTTATTGAGTCACGGGATTTTACAGGCTTCGCAGACGACGGAAGCAGACACGGATTGGCTGTCCTGACTATTGCGACGGGTTTCACGCAGGGAACACTCATTGGCCCAGGCTACGGCGTAGAAGTTCTTCATGCCCGAACGGAATATGTCCCTACGGAATCCAGACAGGAAGAAGACAACATGGTCGCGGCACTTGAATGGATGGAGAGTCAGGGGGTCGATGTCATCAATATCTCTCTGGGATACAGCACGTTCGACGACGCTTCGACGAACTACACGTATGATGACATGAACGGAGAAAGCACGATTTCGACTCGGGCCGTGGAGACGGCCATTCAGCTCGGCGTGGTCGTCGTCTCGAGTGCCGGAAACGAAGGTGCGTTGGGCGGCAGTGAATGTACTCCTCAGACGTGCTGGTATTATATCACCTCCCCGGCAGATGCATTCTCCAATATCACCGTCGGCGCTACGAATTCATCCGGCATTAAGGCCGCATTCTCCTCATTCGGTCCTACCTCCGACGGACGGATAAAGCCTGACGTCGCAGCCATGGGCGTTCTGGTCGTCTTCGGAAATGCTTCCAATGGCTACAGTTCCGGAAACGGAACGTCGTTTTCGAGTCCGATGGTTGCCGGAGTCGTTGCCCAGATGCTGCAGGTCAATCCAACCCTCAGCCCGATCGATGTTCGAGATATTTTGCGACAGACTGCGCGCGTTCCAGCGCTCCCTGATTCGCTCAACCTCGCTTTCCCCAACAATCGATACGGATGGGGTATCATCGACGCGGGAGCCGCCGTTGCCCGCGCTACGTCGGTCTCGGACCCGGAACCGGTTCCGGCCTCGGCCACTCTTTCCACCCCCTATCCAAATCCGGCTTCTGACAGGGTTACGATCGATATCGTCGACAACCCCTCCCGCTCTCGTCCGGAGATAAAGGTGTACGACCTTCTCGGAAGAGAGCGCCTCGTTTTCGGCACCATCCTGTCTGATTCCGGAAGACTTCAGATTGATATCAGCACCCTGCCGTCCGGCCTGTATCTTTACCGTTCCACACTCGGCCGATCGTCCTATACAGGAACACTCGTAGTTCAACGATAACATTCCGGTGAGATGGGTCGTCATCGCCAGAATCTATGATTTCCCGATCGTCAGTGCGGATGAGGCATCATTCACGCCGGGCCAGTTCGCCCGGATCATTGGCGTTCATATCAAAAGGAATCAACGTAAAGTTGAAATGGTAGTGGTCATCGATGAGCGAATAGGAATTGTGAACTCTCGCTCCCCAGGAAGTATCACCGCCGACACCCATCTGCATGTGATCGAGATTGACGGCCACAATCGGGCGCGGACGAATGTCAGTCGTGTGCGTATTGACGTCCCTGGCATTCGGCTGAAAGGTCGAAAGTCGAACCGGAGGAATAAAATCTTCCATGATGTTGTGATGTACGGTGACCTCCAGCAGTTTATCGTCTGACACGGCCAGAAGGCCCGTCCCTTTCGCGTCCGACAAGACCATCCATCGGACGTCAGTCTTGTTACCGTTTTCCTGGGGCCGGATATACGGTACATACTGTTCGGAAACCGTTCCCTTATACCTTCCGACAAACGAGGCCGTCTTGCGATCCCTGTAATTCTCGTAGGGACCGCGCCCGAACCACTCGAAGTGCTCGAACGAGCCCGGCATCTCGAATGCATATCCGAGACGAGGCATATTTGGAAGACCGTCCTCTCGCTCGAAATCGACGTCGGTCTGTATCCTTCCGTCCCCGAAGATGGAATAGACCGAACGAATTCGCGCAACCGCCTGCCCGTTGTCGGACTCAAATCTATGGGAGAACTGAATGAGAATGCGATCCTGAGCCGAGGAATCAACGGTTGCAGACTCCAAAATCTGATGCCGAGAGGCCTCCTGCCAGACCGCTGCCCACCGATCCATCCCGTTTCCATAGTCGTTGTCGGTAAGTGCGCGCCAGAATGCCGGACGCAATCCTTCGGTGATCAATTCAGATCCACGAAAAGCCAGTCGATCCAGAATACCGTGCTCCATATCGAATTCAACCACTGCGTCACCCGCTGCTATAACCGCTCGTTCATCTCTGATTTGATGTCCCGGACGCTCCATTGATTCGCGACTCGTGTGGGCGGCAGGCACGAGGCCGGCAGCGGGCACGGAACCGGCTGCAGGCATGGGGCCGGCTGCGGGCAATTGGAATTGTTCCGTAGCCACCACGTGGCCTTCCTCCAGAAGAGCCGTCCTCGATGTACGCTCCACAGACAGGTTGAGGAAGTACTCTGACCCGTCTGCATACGGAGTGAACCCGTAGTCAATCGTTTGTAGAAACCGTTCCTGCGGTGCGATGCCGGGGAGAGATAATGACCCCGTTGAGCGGGCCATACCGTCCCGGGTCACGGTCCACTTCAGCGTGAATTCGTCCAAATCGGTGAAATCATATTCATTCGCTATCTCGATGATACCTCGGGACAGATCGACGGGCGTAAAATCTATGTACTGGTACACTTTCTTGACTTCCCACAGTGCGGGATGCGGCGTTCGGTCCGGAAATACGAGTCCATTCAGGAGGAAATTGCCATCGCTCGGTACGCCTTTCGGGCCGTAATCGCCACCGTATGCCCAGTACTTTTCTCCATCCGGTGTCGTCTCGGCCAGACCCTGATCGACCCAGTCCCAGATGAATCCCCCCTGCAGAATGTCATAGCGGTCGATGACCTTCCAGTAGTCGGCCAGATTTCCGGTACTGTTACCCATCGAATGGGCATATTCGCACATAATCAGGGGACGATCGTTGAAGTTCTCCGCATAGCGTTCGAGATCCCAGAGTCGCGCATACATCGGTACGTACAAATCCGAATGCCGCTCCTCGATGCTCGTCTGTCTGTCTTCCCCTTCATACTGAACTGGACGAGAGGAATCCCGCCCCTTTATCCATCGATAGGTGGCAATCATATTGGAGCCATCCCCTGCTTCATTTCCCAGAGACCAGATGATAATCGCTGGGTGGTTTTTATCTCGCTCGACCATCCGACGTGTTCGATCCAGATGATGGCCGAGCCACGCGGGTTTATTGGCGAGAGTCCGCTCTGGAGAAAAACCCATTCCGTGGGATTCAATGTTGGCCTCGTCTACCAGATACAGCCCGTATTCATCAGCAAGTTCGTACCAACGAACGGGTTGAGGATAGTGAGACATCCTGACCGCGTTTAGATTGAATGCCTTCATCGTCTGAATATCCTTTCTCATCAAGGCTTCAGTCACCACATGCCCGGCATATTCGTCATGCTCATGCATGTCTGTTCCTTTGATGGTGATCCGTTTGCCGTTGACAAGCAGACGTCCATTGCTTATTTCGACTGACCGGAATCCCACCTGGATCGCAGTCGCTTCGGATTCCTTTCCCTCCGCATCGTACAATGAAATCAACAGGCGGTACAGATTCGGTTTTTCCGCAGACCAGAGTCGAGGAGCCGGCACAGTAGCTTTCAGTGTTGTTTTTGTTCTTCCTGGCGGTAAATCAGATGCCGTTTCAGCGGAAGCAATGGCCCTGGAACCATCCATCAATCGGAATGACACCGCACCCGAACGGGCATGACCCGTCGTGTTCTCGATTTCCACGTCGACTTCGAGCCGACCGTCGGTATATTTTTGGTCGAGAGACGGCCTGGTGAAGATATCCCGGATATGAACCAGGGGGCTCGCCACGAGGTAAACCGAACGCTGAATACCACTCAGGTCCCAGAAATCCTGGGCCTCCAGATAGCTCCCGTCACTCCACCGGTATACCTCCACGGCGATGGTGTTTGATCCCGCTCGGACGAGGGACGTAATATCAAATTCCGCAGGAGTCTTGCTACCCTCGCTGTAACCAACTTTCTCCCCGTTGATCCAGACGTAAAATGCCGAACTAACGGCTCCGAAATGGACGATTATTCGTCGCTGATCCCACCCTTCTGGTAACTGAAACACCCTCCGATACGATCCTACCGGATTGTATTCGTGCGATATCAAGGGAGGCGTTGGCTCTACACCATGAGGCAAAAACTTATACGCCACGTCCGTATAGATGGGCGTTCCATACCCCTGTCGTTGCCAGTTGGATGGAACCGAGATGTCATCCCATTTTTCGACATCGTACGACTCCTTGTAGAACTCCAGGGGTCGGTCAGACGGCTTTCGAACCCAATGAAACTTCCATAGTCCGTCAAGACCCAAATACGTATCCGACTCCTGAATAGTCCCCACAAGCGCTTCTTCAGAAGACCGGTACGGAAAGAAATGTGCGTGCGGATCAATTCGGCCGCGCGATATTATCTGCGTGTCTTCCCAATCCGGCAGAATACGATCTTGAGAAACCGCATCTGATACCGTCATCCAATCGACACATACGACCAATGCAAACAGGATCCACGCTCGGCACACAGTCATTCGAATCATTACGACAATTAGTTTTGATCTGAAGGTCCCAGAGACACCCGCGTCTCGTTCAGAGGGAGTGATGGATTATGATACACAGCGCGCCCAACAAAAGAGGGGTACCCTGAAACATTCCAGAACAAAACCTCAAAATTCGACTATTTTGACTTATTTATAAACTTGCTTGTTTGAGAGTACCCGCCTTGTATGTTATTATCTCAGTAAATCAATCAATCATACTTTATCCAGGCAATGTCACAACAAGGAAACATCCAGTTAATTATCAATTTTTCTGCCGCTCCTGAAGATGTAGCAGAGGGAGATCGAATCTTCGTCAGCCACGCCGATTTTATGGCCAGAACCCATCATCGCGATGGAGACAAAGCACTGCTCACGTACAATGTTTCGAAAGGACCGGAGCTCGCCAATCCACTCGATCCGGGATCGGAGCCCACAGGCAACACGCTGTTTACCATCATGGAGGTGTACGAATCCGGTGCTGGCGTCCAGGATCATTGGGAACAGGCAGGCGGATCTTGGAGCGATCTACCGGCACTCGTCGCGTGGGCCGGCAAATGCAAGGTCACTACCGTACACCGCTCACCGATCGTGCACTCGCTCTGGTAGATCCTCAACGTAGCAGCCTTCAGCCGGGACGGCGGGATTTTCCTACGGATAATCCTCTTGTCCCTCCTCCAACCAAAAAGAGCAAGCCCCGGGCTTGCTCTTTTTGTTTCTCGTCGGGACGGCGGGATTTGAACCCACGACCCCTTGCACCCCATGCAAGTGCGCTACCGGACTGCGCCACGTCCCGAAATCATGTCGAAGGCATCGACACGTTCGGCGGAATATACCACTCTCCCCCACAGTAATACCCGAGAAAGGCTCCCGGAATCCTATCCTCACCAGATATTTATCATGC
>CAYLHF010000078.1:0-5511 GCA_964383365.1 uncultured Rhodothermales bacterium
TCGTTCGCCCCTTTCGCAGACTCGACAGTCCGGCCTGAATGAGTGCTTCGCTCTCGCTGTCAAGACTCGATGTCGCTTCGTCCAGGATGAGTATACGGGGGTCAGCGAGAATGGCCCTGGCAATGGCGATGCGCTGCCGCTGACCCCCCGAGAGCTTCACGCCCCGTTCGCCAACCACCGTATCATATCCTTCAGGAAAACCGGAAATGAACTCGTGGCAGTGGGCCAGACGACTGACCCGCTCCACATCCTCATCTGATGCCTCGGGACGCGCGAACCGGATATTCTCTTTCACGGTGCCGTCGAACAGGAAGTTTTCCTGCAGGACGACCCCCAGATTCTTCCGGTAATCGTTCAGCCGAACGCTATTGAGGTCCTTCCCATCGACTAGAATCTGACCTGCGTCAGGCCGATTGAATGCCATCACCAGGCTGACGAGGGTGCTTTTCCCCGATCCACTTGATCCCACGAGGGCCGTGGTCGATCCTGCCCCGGTACGAAGAGAAATTCCTTTCAACACGGGAACGTCCTCATCATACGAAAAATGAACGTCTCTGAACTCAATCTCCCCTTCGACACGCCCCAGGGCATCTCTGGCTTCATGCTCTTCGTCTTCGGTTTCATTCGAGAGCAACTCCCGGATCCGATCCAACCCTGCGAATGCTTCGGATATCTGTGTCCCGATCGAGGCCATCTGTACGATCGGGGCCGCCAGAAGACCGATCAGAAAGATATACAGGACAAAATCGCCCATCGTCATGGCACCGGAGAGGATCGAATTCCCGCCCACGATGATCATCACCATGCCCACCGCTCCGATAATGAGTCCTGCAAATGTGGAGATGGCAGATACACCGGTAATGGATTTTCGGACGTTTGCAAACAGTTCCGATACACCTTCGGAGAAAACCGCCTGCTCTCTGTCTTCAACCCCATACGCCTTGACAATCCGAATACCGCTCAGGGTCTCGCTCAACCGACCCGTCACCACGGCATTGATTTCGCCCCGCTCACGAAATATGGGTCGCAGCCGTTTGAAGGCCAACCCCATGCCTCCGCCGAACAACGTCAGCAGCGCCAGGGTTATCGACGTAAGCATCCAGTTGACGTAAAACAGCGCCCCGAGGGCAATCACGGCAGTAAATACTCCCCCCACCAACTGGAGAATCCCGGTCCCCACCAGATTTCTGATTCCTTCCGCATCGGTCATGATCCGGGAGATCAGGACCCCTGTCTTCGTTCCGTCGAAATACCTGATTGGCAGACGGGTAACATGCGCCTGCACCCGCCGCCGCATATCCATAATCGCCGCCTGCGCCGTTACGCTCACGACCTGCGAGAGCATAAAGGTGGTCACGCCTCCGATAAGCGTGGCCGCGCCAATGGCAAGCGCCAGAGGAACGAGCATCTCTGGATGATTATCACCCAGGATGGTGTCGATGAGATACTTGGACCCCGCGGGCAGGACGAAACCGCTCAGTCTGTTGATCACCATGAGCACGAGGCCGATCGCCAGTTTCTTCCGGTGAACCCACATCAGGCTCCGAGCGTCTTTCCACGTTGTAGACTTGAAGAGAGGGCTCTTCTTCTTTTTCTCAGGCAGATCTGTCACAGTGATGACCGGATAAATGGATGCTGGCCCTGAGGACCCGCATATATTCAGGGTGGCGCTTAGACGCCGATCCTTCCGAGACGTTCGGTAACTCTACCTAACTGATTGCTAACTCTGAAACATGAGAGTATTCATGAAGCACATTATCATTATATAACAATGACTGATATTCTATGAACGCATCGCTTACTCCCAGGCTAGAGGGAATGGTCAAGAACCTTGTCGAATCCGGTCGATACAATTCCGCCAGTGAAGTGGTCCGTGATGGACTCCGTGGGATAAAGATGACTTCAAGAGGGCAGCACAGTAAATATGCGCGGGACGTTTGAGAGATAACTAGCCATCGCCGGCAGGGAACTAAGCAGATCTACTCAATCAACGACCTGGCTACTGAAAAATAAATACTGGCATTATCATACAGAGGATCCTACCTCACGAGTACCATCTTCCGGATGTAAACTAACTCACTCGTCTCCAGCGTACACAAATACATGCCACTTGACAGGTTACCGGCGTCGAAGCGAATGGTATATGTACCGGCCATTTGAAACCCATCGGCCAGCACAGCGACTCGTCTACCCAGAAGATCGTATACCGTCAAACGAACCTCGCCCGCCCGCGCGACCGCATACTGAATCGTAGTTGTTGGATTGAAGGGATTCGGGTAGTTTTGACTCAAAATCACTTCGGACGGAAGTTCCTCCGGCACCGATTCAATGTCGACGCCTGTTGCATCAATCAACTCGGCGGTGATCCACAGCTGGACACCTTCTGAGCCTCCAAACCAGGCATCGGACACGTTTTCCCATATGCCATCAGAGTTCTTCTGCCAGACCTCGTCAACCCGTTGTCCCACACGTTCAGAAGAACCGATGCTCACGATGCTCGATTGTTCAAATGCGTAGCTACCGAAGTCAACAGAGATGAAGAATGGCCCGTCTATCGAGACCATCGGATCGATCGTATGCATCCTTGGTTCATCTACGGTTGAAAGGTCGTCGTCGGCCGGGATGTCCGCCATCGAGTAGGTACGGCTGAAAATTGGATCGCCGGAAGGCCCACCGGTCAAGTCCCCTGCGAAGACTTCCAGCGAATACGCCTGATCGGTCACATCCGCGCTTTTGTATGAAAACCAGACGGAAACTTCGCTCAGATATGTGTGACCACTCTTCGATGGTGGAGGGACAAGGGCGGTTGATTTGGCCGTATCACCTTGATTGTTGATTCCGGTTACGCTCCCTGCCACGTCAACCCCCGCATTATCCACGAGTTCGGTCGCCGGTGTGCCGTTCGTATCAATGTTGGAGATCTGAGATGAGCGCGTATCCTCTGTCTGTGAAACGAATCGGCCGTAAACGGCTCGTTCCTGATCGAGCGACTCATTTCCGTGCCAGACGACCAGAAACTCGTTGTTTCCGACGTTCGAGAAGTCGGCGCTGTTGGATGCCAGGGCCGGACGGAGACCGTCATACTCGGGATTGTCCGCGGGACCCATAGAACTGATCCGGAAATCATTCCCAATATCCGCGCCACTGACATCGAGCCATTGACCATAGATGTCAAACTCGTCATCGGTAGAATCATCCCCTTCCCATACCACGAGGTATTCCTGGCGGTTATAATCAAACGCCACGCTTACTTCGGCGGTGCCATAAGAGGGATTTACCAGAGGACCCATTTCGCTTATCTGAAAATCGTCCTCTCCTATCTCATCGCTCAGGTTCTCATCGTAGATACCTCGAATTCGCTGCCCCCAAATTTCGTACTTGCCGAATACAAAGTTTGTCGTCGCCGGATTCCGCGTATCCATTCCAGACCAGACCACCAGATATTCGCTTGCATCCGGATCAGCTAACGAAGTTCGCCATACGACGGCGGGCTTCTCAGCCTTCCATTCCGCGGCACAAAATGGACCCATACAACTGATCTGAAAATTCTCCCCGATGTTCTCTCCCGCGACCGGGTCACTCCTATCTCGAACGTATTGGCCATAGATTTCGGTAGACTCATCTCCCGCCATCGTCGTGGTCAATTCAAAGGCGACCAGAAATTCTCCCGTCCACTCATTCGCGGCGACGGTCGGATACTTGGTCTCCAAAATTATCATATCTGGATGAGCGCCGATTTTAAAGGGCGTTCCCTCCGCCACTGCAGATTGATCGAGCCGAACTCCGAATATCTCGCGTTCGATGTCTGAATAATTATCTGCCTGGTCCCAGACAACCAGATAGCGCTCGCCGTTGAAGGCGATCGCCGGATTATGTGCATCAAAATGTGGATCGTCGTCCGGACCGGAGAAACTGATTTGGAAATCTTCTCCGATTTCGTCTTCGCCGTTGGGGAGATAGGCACCACGAATGAGTTGTCCGTAAATCTCCCACTCGCCATTGGTTCTCTCACCCTGCCATACGACCAGGAATTCGTTTCTTCCGAGGTTGTGTACCACCGCCGGCCTGCTTACCTGGATACCCATATCGCCTTCCTCACCCTGATGGCTGATCCGGAACAACTCCCCAAGTTTCTCTCCCGTCTGTCCGCTGATGTGCTGACCGAAGATCTCATCTTCACCCGTTTCAGGATCGCGGCCGTCCCAAACAACGAGGTACTCGTCGTCGGTAGGGTTGTAGGCAATGGCCGCTTCATCGGACCGAAAGTCATCGTCTTCGCTACTGTAACGCTTCGCCCCGGTGAGATCGGGAGTTGGATCAATTGGATCGTCTGGAACAGAACCATGGAAGAGCGCTATTGCAGATGGGCCAGCGAGGTTCGGGCTGTTGTCGAGACGCGCAATCAGTGTCTGATTGTTTCCATCCAGGTCGGCGCGAAGGATCTGGTCCAGTTTGTCGTCCGCCCAGTAGATGTGTCCAGCTTCGAGATCCAGAGTCAGATCCGTCGGGCGGCAGTCAGCGAATGAGCAACGATAAATGGCTTCAAGGTCAGATCCGTCCAGGTTGGATCGGTTGATCGCCGGACCACTAAGTTCATCGATGAAGTACATCTTTCCGGCGTCCTCATCCAACTGTATGCTTTTGGGTCGCGCGACATCTCCAGCACCCAGTAGGGAGGATTGATCAGCAAGTTCTGACGACGTATTTGAGCCTGCGCGAAAGATTTCTGATAGATCCCTGACCGCGTAAAACGGTTCGCCGGTTCCCTCAAGAGCCGCCGTGCTCGTTCCCCAATAGTCAAATTTTTCAAGAACAATTTCGGGATCGCCGCCGGATAGATTCTGCCGCCAGATTTCCGCCCCATACTTCCACCATGGATCAGGGTTTACATAATTCCATTCGAACGTCCAGAAGATGTAGTTGGTTGAAACAGAAATGTTTGAAATCCGGCAATAACGTGGCGGTTCGCCATGGCCTTCGGTGATGAAAGGGAGATCAGAAGTGCACCTTGTGTTATCGAAAATGGCACGCGCGTCGCTGCCGTCGAGAGCCGCTGAGTACACTAACACATCCATTGTGGACTCGGGGTCGCCTCCGTTGTACTGTCGGTCGCCCCAGTACATGCGTTCAGCGTTCGAGTCTATGGTGAGGCCGAACCGTGCCAGGTCGGGAAGAACGTTTCCGTCCGGGTCGCGAACTACAATCTTCTGTTTGTTTGTTCCGTCAGGATTGCTTCGCCAGATGACACCGGAGGTTCCGTTGTTGTCGGCCTGCTCGATCCAGTAGATCTTTCCCAGGGCCGGAGGAGGGGGAAGGGGCCGGCTGGGAATGGTGATGCTCTTCTCGATTCTGCGCGGGTCGATTTCATCCGCGTCTACGATAATGTCATAGGTCAGGCGCCCGACGATCGTATCAGTAACTTCAACCTCCCATCTCAGCGTATCCCGTGCTCCGACCACGAAACTGGCACGAGTCTGAAGGGAGTCGGCTGAGCCTGCTATCACCTGGCCC
>CAYLHF010000079.1:0-5223 GCA_964383365.1 uncultured Rhodothermales bacterium
CCCGGTGCTTGTTGTTGGTCAGGTTCTGAATCGTCAGATTCAGCCGGGTGTTGCGTGAGAACGGGGTGCGGTAGTCGAGTGTCGCGTCGAAGACGCCGAAGCCATCAACCGTCCCCACATACACATCCGATTTGACGGGGTAACCTTCAACGTAGCGCGCACGGAAGCTCAGGCGAAGCCGGGCGTCCCTGGTCTCGTAGTTGACTCCTCCACCGACCTTGTGGCGTGGTGCGTTGAGGGCCAGGTCATCCACTCCGTCGACATTCCGGAAGAAGTTATCAGAGACGTACGAATACATCCCGGTCAGCCGGAGACGGCGACTGAAATACATGGCGAAGTGCATGTCAAGACCGGAAACCGATATATCGCCGAAGCTACGGCGCATCAGGATGAGCGCGGTCGGATCGAAGGCCTCTTCCGGGCTCACCGTACCGAAGGGTATGGCGGCAGCAAGTCCCGTGCTGATAATGGTGGCTATCTCACGTCCCGCGTTGCCGTCTCCATTGCCGAGGAGGGGAATGGTGTCGAGGGGTTCGAGAGCCGCTCGCGAGGCAGCGTTTGCCGGATCATCGAGGGCCGTGGTGAGCGAGGAATTGAGGGCCGCGAAGAGCGTCGATGACTCCAGAAACACGTTGGGAGTCCCCACCTGAAACGGTCCCAGGAAGTTCTTGATACGGGTATGATAGATGTCGACGCCCAGAATAAAGGCCCGTGCGATCACTCCCTTGTAGCCGAGCTCGAACGAGCGCGAACTCGTTACCTTGAGTTTCTTGAAGTCCGTTGGCCCGGATACGGGGACGAACTCCTGCCGGTCCAGATCGAAGATCTTGAGCGCGTTTTCGACGCCTTGAACGTGGTGCGGAAGCACCGTACCCAGCGCCTGACTGACGGCGTCGGCCTGGTCCTGTGTCAATAAACCGCCGGGAACGAAGGTGTCCGCTAGACCAGCGATACTGCTCTGACGGGCTACGTCCCACATGACGTCGGTGAAGTCGGTGTCGCCCAGTTCGATCTGCGTCTCGCGGGTGAGGCCGGCCAGAGGAGCAAAAGGGGAGCGGAACCGGGCCCGGCCGTTCGCTCCCTCGTTAAAATGAAATCCCTTGATCATACCCTGCACACGAAGATCGGTGGTCGGGGCGAAACCAATGAGCGGCTGCATTTGGCCGAGTTGAAACACATCGCGCAGGCCCAGCACATCTGAAAACAGGTCGTTGGCCGTGGGAGTCTTGAATGCCAGATTGTAGGTCAGCCGGAAATTGTGTGTGGGGGCTGGTTTGAATACGAGCGCGGCCCGGGGAGAGATGGTCCACGCGTCGAGCCGGTCGTGATAATCGACCCTTCCGGCACCGATGGCCGTCAGGCGGGAGCTGAGCGTGGTTTCAGACTGGACATAGGCGCCAAATTCGGTAATCTGGTCGCTGTTCTCATTTCTACCCGTAACGGTCCCTTCCCCATCCGGAATGGTATAGAAAAGGTCGGCGCCGTACGTGAATCGTTGCCTCGGTCCGAATGCGTGATGATGCTGGGCCTGGATGACGATCAATTTCGACTTGTCCTTGAATACCTGACCGGTTCTGAGGAAATAGGAATCGCCGGAGTTGAGAAAATTGCCATATCCCTGGACGAAGAGATCTTTGTAAAGGAGGCGGGCCTGTATGTAGCTGACGCTTGCTCCGTCCACCTGAGCCGCGCCTGTGGGGGTTACTTCGATGTTATCTCCACGCGTAATCCCGCCATTCAGGATGATCTGAAGATCGGAGCGCAGACGGAAGTCGACACGGCCGTTGAACCCCAGATTTCGAACATCGAAATTTCGCTGTCCGATCCGGAGCGTATCAGCCGATGCCCCGGTTTGCAGGGCGAGACGACGCTCATCGAGTTCGACAGGATCGTTGAATGGAAAATCTGACCCCGTGTAATACTGGAGCGAAAATTTGTATCCGATCTTCCGGCCGTACGTGCCGGCGTGTCGAATAGAGCCGAGCAGGACGTCCTGCTCCCCGCGCGCCACGGAGACTTCGGTCCCCCGCGAGTCGAAGGGCGACCGGGTGATGATGTGGACCACCCCGTTCGCGGCATTGGGTCCGTAGAGGGCCGACGCTGGACCCGAAACCACTTCTATCTGGTCGATATCTCCACTCGAAATGGGGATGAGTTGGAGTGCGGTGAGGCGGACTGATGGTGCCTGTGCGATCCGGTTGTCGACGAGCGTAAGAAGAGAACTGGCCAGATTGTCGTTGAACCCGCGGATAACGATGCGCGACGAGACCAATCCGGTCCTGATCAGATCCACACCGGGGACGGATGTCAGGTGGGAAGCGGCGGTGAGCGCCGTGCGGGATTCGATATCCTCGGCCCTCAGAACGGTAACCGCAGCCGGCGCATCGAGGATCTTCTCGGGACGTCGCGAGGCGGTCACCGTGATCGGATTGATTTCGATGGGTCGTGCCATCATCCGTATGATCAGTACGGCCGGCGTATCGTCGACGAACGTCTTCTCTGAGACGTACGAAACGTACCCAACATAGGTAACCGACAGGCGATAGGTTCCGGGTGCCAGATCAAACCGGAACCGGCCCTCTGCGTCAGACACGGTTCGATACATCCTGTTTTGTCCGGTGGATGACTCGCTAAGATCGGTACGCATGGCTCTCACATGCGCGCCCGGAAGGGGAGACCGGTCGTTGGAGTCGAGGATACGGCCCGAGACCTGGACCGCCCGCGTGTACGGCGCCACGGCCTCAAACGTATACGAGCATGGCGCTGCAGTTACGGTCGAATGCAGCGTCGCAATCCCGGCCCCCAGGAGCATCAGCACGAGCCATCTGGACCCGCGTCTAAACAGAAAACGAAATCGTAGTGCAGTCATTCCGGTCGATGAGGCGATCGGTCTCTCAGGAGCCGGCGTGATTGCCGGCACCTGATAATCGACAAAGGTACGCAAAGAATCAACGATCTCAGTCCTATGTCCACAGTAGAGACGGTTCGGTTCAGTGGAAAGTCTCCCGTTTTCGTGCGCCATGTCCGCCTCGTGCCCGGAAATGAGAACGTACGCCTCCGGTGGGTTTTTTTAGAACAACGCGTTCATCAACGGCCCGTTCGACCGGGAATATCAGCCGCTTCTCCGCTCGCTTTTGTTCACGGTAATCTTCTTGGGATACAGCCCCCGAGATCTTTTTATGACCCATTTCGGTCTGATACCTATTTTGCCCCTCGATTGAATATTAGACGTAGAGATTGATGGACAGTTTACGGAGTAGCACGTGGTTGACCCGTGCATGGTTGGGTCTGGTTCTGATGGTTATTTCTTCCTGCGCCGGTACCCGGTATGCGACGCCGACGGACGAGCAGTTTCGTTCGTTTTTGAGTGTTCCGGGAAACGACAGCGAGTACCGGGGCCTGGTCGCATTTTTGAGGAAAGAGGGTGTCGGAGATGTCGTTCCCGTTGAGCATTTACTTCGCCAGGGGACGGACTGGGAGAAGGTGCACCGAACGCCCTTTGCGATACCACCGAGGGAGCTGTGGAACAACGCGGTTCAGACGTTACTCGTCCTGAGAGACTTCGTTATTCCGTTGGTCGGTCCGGTGGAAGTCGTCTCCGGATACCGGACGGTGGCGTACAATTCGGTAGCGGGGGGTGCGAAACGCAGCAAACATCTCGAGTTTTCGGCCGTGGATCTCCTGCCACTGCGTGAGACGAACCGTGCAGACCTGCATGCGAAACTCAAGGCGATGTGGAAGGAAAAAGGCCCTGACGATGAAATCGGGCTCGGACTCTACGACCATCTGAGATTTCATATCGATACCGGCGGATATCGAACATGGTGACGCCAACGGCTTCAGGAATCGAACCTCATCCCTTCGTGGATCGTCCCCACAGGACGCTCGTCGCGCTGTCGATCCCGGTCCTGTTCTCCCTGATTGCGGAGCCGGTGACAGGTCTCGTAGATACCGCATTTATCGCGCGGCTCGGGGCCGTCCCACTGGCCGCGCTCGGGGTGGGAACGATTGCTCTATCGGCCATCTTCTGGGTGTTCAATTTCCTCGGGATCGCCACCCAGACGGAAGTGGCATCGGCCGAAGGACGCTCGGACCTCGATGAGAGGGCGCGCCACGCAGGTCTGGCCATGACACTCGCCCTGGTTCTCGGCTTTTTGGTTGCCCTTCTTCTGCTTCCGGCGACGCCCGTGATTGCGTCGATGCTCGGCGCGTCGGGAGCGATCGAGGGCGCAGCGGTCAGCTACATTCAAATCCGTTGGTTGGGCGCACCCGCCGTTATTCTCGTTGTTGCCGGATTTGGTGCCTTGCGGGGCATTCAAGACATGAAATCGCCCCTCTGGATCGCGGCGGGAGTCAATCTGATCAACGTAGTTCTGGACTGGCTCCTGATATTCGGCCGGGGGCCCTTTCCAGCGATGGGCATCGAGGGGGCGGCGCTCGCGAGCGTGATCGCGCAGTGGATTGGGGCTATCGCCATCCTGGTGGTGGTGTATATAAAACTCGGGGCGAGGCCTCACTTTCATTTCCGGGGAGCGCGGCGTCTTTTCAGATCTGGATTCGATCTCTTCATTCGGACGGGGATGCTGACGCTCTTTCTGCTCATCGGCACGCGCCAGGCAACGCGGATCGGGGCAGAAGCCGGGGCGGTGCATCAGGCGATCCGGCAGATATGGATGCTCGCGGCTCTTTTTCTGGATGCCTTTGCCGTGACGGGTCAGAGCCTCGTAGCCTTTTTCCTCGGGATGTCGGATCGATACCTCGCCCGGCGGGTCGCATGGACCGTTTGTCTGTGGAGCATCGTGACAGGATCCGTTCTCGGCATTCTCTTCTGGGCGGGATCGGATGAAGTTGCTTCGATGCTGGTTCCGCCGGCAGCACTCGCCCTCTTTCGCGGGCCCTGGATCGCAGCACTCGTGGCTCTTCCCGTCAACGCGCTGGCGTTTGCGACCGATGGAATTCATTGGGGGACAGGAGATTTCAGGTATCTACGCAACGCGACGTCAACGGCTACCCTCGTCGCAGGTGCGGCCCTTCTTTTCGTCCATCCGGATACAGAAAATGGCCTTCTTTGGATCTGGGTGATCACGGCGGGGTGGATTCTCATCCGGGCGCTCTTCGGTATGATTCGGATCTGGCCCGGCCGCTCGACCTGGCCACTCGGAAAGACACGGCCACTCGGAACGACCCGGCCACTCGGCAGGGCGTGACAACAAAGGGTGATGG
>CAYLHF010000080.1:0-5142 GCA_964383365.1 uncultured Rhodothermales bacterium
AATTGCCGGGCTTCAGATCACCGAATGAGTATTGTCCCAGGGCATCGGTTGTGTCTGTCGTTGTGGGGGTAATTTCCGATCCCGTCGGTCCGGCCAGTTGAATGACCCAACCGGGGAGAACTGCTTCTCCGTTATCTTGAATGCCGTTCGCATTGTCGTCGCTGAACTTCTTACCTGAGATGGAGCCGTTCTGGTAATTTCCGAAGTTGTCTCCAGTTGCATTTACGCCACTCAGGATCGTCTCATCGTAGGTATTTCCGACCGGTTCACTCTGATTCCAGCCCGTCTGTTGGACTTCTCGAATCTGGTATGTGCCGGGGTCCAGTGAATCGAAGGTATAGATCCCCTGGACATCGGTCGTCGTTGACGAGACCGGCAACAGGGGAGAACCGGTGAGGAGTTCGATGGTCCAACCTGCAATACCGTGTTCGCCGGGGTCCATCGTCCCGTTGGCATTGAGATCGTTGTATTTGGTGCCGGATATGGATCCTTTTTGAAAGTTTGCAAAATCTCTGTTTTGCCAGGTCTGACCGCTGGTGACCGCGAATACATAGGTCAAATTTTCCGGAGTGCTCTGTGTCCAACCGGTCTGAAGCGTTTCGGAGAGGGTATATGGCCCGGGTGGCATGTTCTGAAATGTATAATTTCCGTTCGCATCGGTCGTCGCGGTACTCGTCTGGCCATTGGCCTCAGCTGAAATGATCCAGCCCGACAGGCCCTCGTCTCCAGTGTCGGCAGTCAGGTTTCCGTTTCGATCATGAAATACTGCCCCGGAGATAGTAGAATAGCGGTATGCCAGGAAATCAACACCCGTCTTGTTTTCTCCAGCGGCGAGTGTCTCGGTCTTACTCGTCGGACCAGACGCGATCCAGCTCGGTTTGACACTGGTGTCGCGAACGACGTGATAGGTGCCGGTAGTCAGATTCGTGAATGTGTACCCGTTATTGGATGTAACTGACGTTTCACCGGAATCAAGCGTCCCGTTGTTGTTGGTGTCGAGGAAAAAGCGCGCTCCCGTGACTTCAGACGAAGAGGATTCTTTCTGACCGTCGCCGTCGGCGTCTTCATAAAGCGCACCGGAGATTGAGCCCGCGGCGTTTTCTGTCGTTATGGTTACCGTTCCCGTATTGTTGGACGAGACGGGGTCGTTGAAGGCGTTCTCTGAGCGGTATCCGATAGCAATATCACCGGAGGAGATCGTAGACGACGCCACCAGTGTGACACTCATAGTTGCAGTTGCTCCGCCAATGAGAGTCGTGGGGTTGATGCAGTCTTCCTCTGAAAGGCTCGACGAAAACGTGCCGTTCGTATGATCCCAACCGGTCGGACAGGTCGTCGACTGAACGCTGAACATGTTCGTCGGATACGTCAACACCAGTATTGGATTCAGAACGGTTGCCGGTCCTCCGCCTGCGGTCGAGGTGTTATCCATGAGGGCCTGGGCCGTTACCGTGTCTCCTGGATGAAGGGTGATCGGAGATGTGCCCCCGTTGATTGTGATACTGACTGCGAGGTCCGTCGTTGGTATCTGAGCGAGGGCAGTCGGTGCAAAGGCTCCGAATACTGTTGAAATCAGCAGCGAAAGGAAGAAAGACGTGCGCATGGTGGTCGGCGATGAATGACGATTTACCCTTTTCGCGCAAAACGAACGCGAATTGGCTCACCGCTCGAGAATGATAGATGGGAAGGCGATTATATTAGAGACCTGTCAATCTGAAATGAGACGCTCTGAGATTCCTGGCTGACGACTTATTCTTTTTAGACCGGTATGAGTGAACATGGAGATGTCACCCGTTTGCTGATCGCGTTTGGAGACGGGGAAGAGAAGGCGGCAGATGAGTTGATTCCCGTGGTATACGATGCCCTGCGGGCCATTGCGCACAACTTTATTGTCCGTGAATCCTCTCCACGGACTCTTGCCACAACATCGTTGGTCCACGAAGCGTATCTCAAGCTGGTCGATCAACGATTTCAGAATCTCAAGAGTCGCAATCACTTCTTCGCTCTCGCGGCTCAGGCGATGCGGCGGATTCTGGTAGATGCTGCTCGTCGCAGGCGCGCTCTTCGCAGGGGCGGTGGTGTTCAGGATCAATCGTTAGACGAAGCCGACCCTCTCGTTTTTGAGGATCCGGGAGAGGTCCTGGAGGTCAGCGATGCGCTGGATAGACTGGAAACATTGGATCCCAGACAGGCTCGAATTGTTGAGTGCCGGTTTTTCGCCGGATACACGATAGAGGAAACGGCCTCTATTATGAATATATCGCCTGCCACGGTCAAGCGGGAATGGACGATGGCCCGCGCATGGTTACGGCGGGAATTAGATCCAGATGAGCCAACGGAATAAATTCGTACGCGATAAGCTCATACGGAGAACAGGGTAATGGATACCACGGACTGGCAGGACATAAAAAGGCTTTTTAATCTGGCTCTCGATGAGGAGACCGAAAACCGGTCTCAGTGGCTGCGGAGTCAAACTTCTGATGAGACCCTCATCAGGGAAGTAGAGTCTCTACTCGAAGCCCATTCTCAGGCAGCATCCTTTCTCGAAAAGCCTCCGGTCACCGCCTTGAATCTCATCGATTCCGTTGGTGCGTTAAGTCCCGGGGACATGATCGGCGTGTATCGCATTGAGCGTCTGTTGAATCGCGGCGGAATGGGGAGCGTCTATCGAGCCCAACGCGCGGACGGCCAGTTTGAGCAGACCGTGGCGATCAAGGTCATTCGGCCCGGTCTGGATACCGGGGATATTCTTGCGCGTTTTGATCACGAGCGACAGATTCTCGCACGGCTCAATCATCCGAACATTGCAGCCCTCCAGGACGGAGGTGTCACGCCGGATGAGAGACCGTATTTCGTCATGGAGTACGTTGACGGACTCACGCTGACTGACTACTGTGATCGACATAAGAAAGGAGTCAAGGATCGCCTCATCCTGTTTCAGACCGTTTGTTCGGCGGTACGATTTGCGCATCAGAACCTGATCGTCCACCGGGATCTGAAACCGGACAACATACTTGTAACGAAGGACGGAGTGGTCAAGCTTCTCGACTTCGGGATCGCCAAAATTGTGTCCAGTGACGATACGCTTCCCGGTACGGGCATGACCGGGCCGGGACTTCGCCTGATGACGAGGGAGTACGCCGCTCCAGAGCAGGTTCGAGGAGATTCTATCACGACAGCTACCGATGTTTATCAACTCGGGATCCTCCTGTATGAACTACTGACGGGTATGCGACCATTCGATCTCGGCACCCGGGTTCGGGTGGAGCTGGAACGGATCATACTGGAGACGGAACCGCTGAAACCGAGCACTCGAATACATTCCCTGGCGTCAACCATTCCTACCCTTGCCGAAGCGCGGTCGACGACTCTGGTCCAACTGCGGAGGAAGCTCTCCGGAGATCTGGACAACATCGTGATGATGGCCGTCCGCAAGGACCCCGCTCGCAGATATGCCACGGTGGATCAGTTTGTGACAGATATCGCGTACCACCTCGAGGGACGACCGGTGCGGGCACACGCGGAATCGACATTCTATCTGATCAGAAAATTTATCTCGCGTAATCGCAGTGCTGTGGCTGCGGCACTGTTGATTCTGGTCTCTCTTGCCGCCGGACTGGCCGGGACTGCGTGGCAGGCACAAAAAGCCGACAGAGAACGGACTCATGTTCGCGAGATGAATGCGTTCATACTTGGACTCTTTGAAGCAAATGATCCGAACCAAGCGCTGGGAGATACGCTCACCGTTCGGGAAGTACTTGACCGCGGAGCCGCCAGACTGGATTCGAGTGGCACACTCGCCGCGGATCTCAGGGTGGATCTGATCCTGTCGGTCTCCAGGATCTACAAGAATCTTGGATATTACGAGCGCGCTGATTCGATCTTGATGGATGCAACACAGATTGAAGGTTCGGAGCTGAACGAAGATCATGCCCGCCGTTCAGACGTGTTTCATGCGCTCGGGCAGATTCGAGAACTCGAAGGGAAATACGCAGAAGCTGATTCGATCCTTATTCGGGCCCAGAACGAGGCGCGTCAGGCAGATGATCGGGATGGAACGATGATGGCTTCCATCGAAGCGAGCAGGGGGATGATTGCCAAGCAGCTCGGGCACCTGGAACAGTCGGTCGATCTTTACTCGACGGCCATCGAAACGTTCGAAAACAGTATGGAGTCGCGATCGCCGGCGCTGGCCGACTCGTACCAAAACCTGTCGACCAGTCTTGCTCTCCTTGGTCGTTTTGAAGATGCTGAATTAGCCATTGGCAAGGCCCTGGATATCAGAAAATCACTCTTTGGCGATGTTCATCTCGAAGTGGCTTCGGGCCTGAACAATCTGGGCGAGATACTCCGGAAGCAGGGACGTCTTGACCGTGCTGCTACGAGGCTCGGACAGGCCAGGGCCATTTTTGTGCAACTACTCGGTGAGGACGATACCCGGGTCGCAGACATAGACAACAATCTGGGCATTATCGCGATGTCGAGAGGTCTCAACGACGAGGCCATCCGTCGGTTTGAACACGTTCGAGCGGTCAAGTCGCGTCAACTTGGGGCGACGCACCCCATGGTCGGGCAGGTGCTTATTAATATGGGAATCGTACTTCAGTCGGCAGGACGATATCCGGAGGCAGGCCGATCGTTCGACCAGGCCGAGCAGATATTTATGGCCACTCTTCCGGTGGATCACTGGATTTTTGCCGTGCTTCTGAATAATCGGGCAGACCTCGCTGTCGCTCTGTTGCGATTCGATCAGGCTGCCCGGATGTACAGTCAAGCTCTCACGCGGTACCGGAAGGCTTTTGGTGACGAGAATCCGCGCGCCGCGTTTCCTATGACGGGGCTGGGTTTGTCACTCGATCGCCTTGGACGATTTTCTGAGGCCGAAAAACATCTCCGGGCCGCCCTGGCCCTCCGCGCAAATGGACTCAGTCCTCAGAGTATTCTCATCCACGAAACAGGAGCAGCCCTTGGACGCTGCCTCCTTCACCAGGAGCGTTGGGCCGAAGCCGACACTCTTCTGGCGAGAGCATATCAGGTGTATCAGGCCGAACGCGGAAACGCGGATGCATCCACCCAGGATGTATTGCACGACCTGATTGCAGTACTTGAACACACCGACCCGAAATCGGCGGTTTCCTATCG
>CAYLHF010000081.1:0-4944 GCA_964383365.1 uncultured Rhodothermales bacterium
CTCTACAAATCAACCGACGACGGGGATCACTGGACCTCAATTGCCGATGGAATTCCGTCAGGGCCGATCAACGTGGTGGCGGAAGATCCACATAACGAGCATGTACTCTACGTAGGAACCGACCTGGGCGCGTATGTATCGATAGATGATGGAACGACGTGGAATACACTGGCAGATGGATTACCGACTACGTTCGTGAGCGACATCACGATTCATCCGACGGAGGATATTCTGGTCGCCTCGACACACGGCCGGGGCATGTATGCGCTCGACGTCCGAAACCTCCAGCTTCTCACACCAAACGTATTGTCGGAAAACCTGCACGTCTTTCCGGTTGAAAGCGCTCGGGTCCCACATGGCTTTCGCTCGCCTGCCCGACCGGCCTACATCTTCTACTTCCTGAAGCAGTCCGGTCCGGCAACGGTAACGGTCTCCGATGGGAACGATCAGGTTATCAAGTTGGTGACGGCGACCGGGGATGCCGGGATGAACACAGCTGTCTGGGACCTTACGACCGAGGCCCGCGATGCAACCAATGCAGACCAACGGGGACCGCTTCGCGTGGAGGCTGGAACCTATAAGGTCACCGTTGAATCGGGTACGAGTTCGTGGACCAGAGACGTCATCGTGGAATAATCCAGCAAAACGCCCACATGATTCCAGCACAAGATGCACTCCTAAAGCTGCAAAGTGGAAACCAGCGATTCGTCTCGGATGTCAGAGATCATGGAGTGCACGATTTCCGGGTACAACGGGCCGAAGTAGAATCCACCCAGAACCCCTTCGCTATCCTTCTTGGATGTTCTGACTCGCGGGTACCGGCGGAAATCATTTTCGATCAGGGTCTCGGAGATCTGTTTGTAATCAGGGTAGCTGGGAATATTGTCTGCCCGTCCCAGGTCGGGAGTATCGAAATGGCTGCCGAGCGATTCGGGACGAGGCTTGTCGTCGTCATGGGCCATACCCGGTGTGGGGCCATCCAGGCTACGCTTGAACTCTTCGAAAACCCGGGTATGTCTGTCTCACCGAACCTTGCGGCAATCATTGATCAAGTTCGGCCATCGCTTGACCTCGTCGCGAACGAGGCTACAACGAACCCGCAGAGTGAGCGCAACGCCGGAAGAGATGCGCTCATAGACCGGGCCGTACGCGCCAACATCGTCGCATCGGCCGATAAACTTCGCACTCAATCGGAGGTACTTCGCAGGCTGATTGCCTCGGATGGACTTCTCATTGTCGGTGCGGAGTATTCGCTCGCTTCCGGCGAAGTAGAGTTTTTTGACGGAGTACCCGGTCAGAACGTGTCCGGATGAACCCGCCTGTCAATTTCCTTCGACTCGAATCGCATCCACCGGATTGGCCAAAGCGGCTGGCAATGACTGGAGGCCAACGGCAAGGATCATGACGACGAGCGCCCCCATTCCTGCCAGGACGTAGGGCAAGACGCCGACGGAAGTTTGATAGGCAAAACCACTCAACCATCGAGCGATGCCGATCCATGCGAGTGGAACGGCGACGATAAATGCCACACCGACCAGCAGGCTGAATTCTCCAACGAAAAGTCGAACAATGGTCACGGCAGAAGCTCCAAGAACTTTCCGAAGTCCTATTTCTCTGGTCCGGCGGCTGACTGACAGCGCCGCTAGCCCGAACAAACCGAGACCGGCGATGAAAAGCGCGAGAATGGATCCGATGGAAATAATTGACGAGAGTCGCTCTTCTTCCCGGTACTGAGCAGCGATCTGCTCATCTACGAACGAATAGGAAAACGGCACATCCGGAATGACCTCCGACCATATTGTCTGGAGACTCGCGATCGTAGTTTCTATATGTGAAGCGTCCACCCGAATGATGAATTTAGAACCCGTCGATCCCCCATAATCGAAATCCTGGGCACCCGAGAAGGGAATCCTGGCATTTACGGCCATCATCGCCGGCATGACCAGGTTATGTAGCGAGGTATAGTGAAAATCTTTAACGACACCGACAATCTGGTGGTCGGCGAATTCCCCATCCAGTTGTCCTTCCAGCGGTTTATCCCATCCGTAATAATCCACCATCGCCTGATTGACCAGAATACCACGCTCAAAATCCGAAGGGCGATTTCGATCGAAATCACGCCCTTGAACGATCTGCATACCCAATGTCTTGACAAAATCCCAGTCCACCACGTCGACGAATAGTCTCTTATACTGCCCGTCCGTGGCCGTAAATCCGATTCTCGCCCACCCGTTCTCGTCAAATAGAGTCATTGCCGACGAAACGGACGTTATATCGTCACGACCCGAAACCGCTGCTTTCAGTCTATCCACCAGAGGCAGCGCGTCCTCCTGACGGAGATCGGTCGGAATGACCAATATCGATTCCTTTTTGAATCCCAGATCCTTGTTCTTCAGGTATCGAAGTTGATCACCCATCACCAGAGTCCCCACGACAAGCAAGATCGAGAGCGTGAATTGAACCACTACAAGCCCGCGACGAAAAAAACTACGCTCCCCACGCCCCCCGACCCGTCCCTGGAGTGCATGAACGGGACGAAAACCCGACATCACCACCGCTGGGTAGAGCCCCGCAAGGAGACTTACCGTGAGGAACAGTATACCCAACAGTATGAAAGTGGATGGCGCGAAATCGATTGCCAACGACCGATTGGCTATGCTGTTAAATCCTGGAAGTGCTGCAAACGCGATCACCAGTCCAAGCACGACGGATACCAGGGTTAACAGGACCGCTTCCGCCCAGTACTGCCCCATCACCTGAGACCGCCTCGCACCTACGACCTTACGAACACCGATTTCCCTGCTGCGACCATATGCGCGTCCTACCGACAGCGTGAGAAAATTGATGCATGCGATCGCAAGAACCAGAACGGCTATGCCAAAAAGTATCTGCAGGTAGAATGGATTGACGACGGTGGAATATCCCTGGGGAAATTCAGGATTCAGCCGAATATCTGTCAGGGGTTGAAATCCCGCCACAAACTGTCCTGGCTCGATGCGATTGGCCAACAGGCGGTTGAAGACCGGCGTCATTTTCGCTTCGGCAGCTTCTACATCCGCCCCATTCCGAAACAGAACGTACGTCTCCGGATGAACGTTGAACCATGCAGTCAACATACGTGATGGATACAACCACTCGGACACCGAGTACGGAATGAGTATGTCGAACGAGAGACTGGAATTGGCGGGTGTATTTTCCATAATCCCGGAGACGACGAACGAATGCGACTCGTCGTTTACCTGGACCGTCAGCGTCTGACCTATCGGATTATGTGTGCCGAAGTATCTTTCGACCGCTGAACGAGTCAACACGATATTATCCTGCGAAGCCAGAAGATCTTCTTTTCTACCCTCTATGACCGGAAAATCGAATACGTCCAGAAAGGCATCATCGACCATGTACAGGCTCTCGTTAAAAGCAGCATTCCCACGTTGGACGACCGCCTGTACGAGGTCGTAACGGGTGACTGCCTCAATTTCGGGGAGGGCTTCTGCTAACTTCGGTCCGAGAGGAACCGGAGTCGTCGTATTGAAAAAGACCTGATCCGGACCATAATTTTCCTTTACCCAGGCCCTGTAAATCCGATCGGCATGCTCGTGCGTATGGTCGAATGTCAACTCATTCTGTATAAAAAGCAGTAAGAGAAATGAGACGGCTATGCCGATGGAGAGTCCGAACAGATTGATCGCACTGAACAGGGTATGCTTCTTGAATACCCGGAATGTGAGCTTCAGGTAGTTGAGTAACATCATCGAAGAGCGGTGAAGAAATTGAGTGTGTTCTGAGCGGGTGCCTGGATCGGATCGGTTCGTACGCGTGGTGGAAATAATGGTTACTCGTCACCAACATTGCGACATCATTCCCACAACCTCTCCACACATCCGTGACATCTTCGCTCCGATACTCCCGTTATGAGGATGTGAACACCGAAATGATTCTCGGCATATGACTATATCAACTGATTGAGGTATCCAAATGAAACACTCCATCCAACTCAGTGCAATACTGGCGCTCGTTCTTCTGGTCGCGACTCCAATTACTTCCAAAACAGCCAATGCGCAGAAAAAAAGCATTGTAGCGGTTAAGTACGGCACCGTCCTGCAGAAGGCTCCGAAGGGATTCAAGAGAGTCCGACTTCATGGCAGGACTTTTTTTCGGTTCCAAGACACGTTTTACGTCCGTGTCAAGAAGGGATTCAAGGTTATCGCCCCGCCCATCGGAACCGCTGTTTCCCGTCTTTCTGAAAATGCAGAAAAGATCACATTCAAAGATGGAAAGACGTTCTATTACACGCAGGGACATTTCTATGCATTCAACAAGAAGAAGGAGCGCTATCTGGCCGTGTCTATGGGACCGAAAGCGATCAAGAAACTGAAACAGCGCCGTGCGATCGCGATGAAAAAGATGTCGGTCCGGGGCGTAGGGCGATTGGGGTTAAACCGGTCAGGTATGGGCCGCTTCGGATTCTACGGCCCCCGTTCCCGGCGTTTTGCGAGGGTGAATCCAGGTTTTGGGCGCGGCGCCATGAACGCCCGGATGACATTCCGTCGATACCGCCGCGCCCATCACGTAGCACCCGAAGATCATCAGGACGAAAACTCAGGGACATCAGAGCGCTAAAACCTGCGAAAAGATGCCTATCCCGAGTACGTAGTGGAATCGAGGGCGAGTATCGGAGCTATACGCGTATTGTCTGGAAAGCGAACGTTCCTGGAGGACGAAATTCATGACGTTCCTGACATGGTGAGCCTCGCCGAGTTAACCGGAACCCTCCTGACATGGTGAGCCTCGATTAATTCGCCAGCGAGGTCTACGTAGATGCAATTGTTCAGTCCATACCCTATCCTTTCGGTGTGATCAGCACCCGTGGCGTGGCCGCTTTTCTAGTGAGACAGCCACACGTGTACATCGGGAGCGTTCGGTCTTTTCTCGACGGGTGTGGGT
>CAYLHF010000082.1:0-2645 GCA_964383365.1 uncultured Rhodothermales bacterium
TGCCGCAGGCACGCCCCCCTCATCATGTAGTGTCAGAATCATTCTTCGTGCGCATCTCTGACGGCACGATGACCGATCGTGGGCTGCACACACATGGAGGTCAGCCCGTAGGGGCCTTAATCTGAACGCGTTCTTCCCGTTTTCCGAACTCATACTCCCTGGGAGGATTCACACCGAGCAGGTTCTTTACGAAATAATCCCAGCGTCTGCGCATCCAATACGTCCGGCCCGTCCCGAAACCGTGGCTCTGGTTCGGAAACATGAGCAGGTCGAAATCCTTATTGGCTTTGACCAGGGCATCGACCATCAAGAGCGTGTTATTCTGTGGGACGTTTCCGTCCAGGGTGCCGTGTGCAATCATCAATTTTCCTTTCAGGTTTCCGGCAAGGAGGTAATTGGCCTGATTGTCATAGGAGGTCGTCCCGTCTTCGTTGCGAAGCAACAGACCCTGCCATTTCTCTCCCCAATCATCTTCATAGGTGGCATTGTCGTGATTTCCGGCACCGGATACGGCTACCTTGTAAAAGTCTGGATAGCGCAGAATACCGGCTGTCGAGGCGAATCCACCTCCGGAATGTCCCCAGATGCCCACCTTGTCCAGGTCCATCCAAGGATTCTCTGCGCCGAGCTGCTTGATGGCGGCCACCTGATCTGGTAACCCGTTGTCTCCCATATTTCCGTAGTAGGCATCATGGAAGGACTTGGATCGGCCCGGTGTACCCATCGCATCCACTTCGACCACGATGAAGCCCAGTTCAGCAGCAGCCTGTTTGTCGCTTCTGGATGCAGCGAAACTGCGGCTTCCGACGCTGCCTGTCTGCGGTCCCGGATAGAGATAGTTGAGTACCGGATATTTTCTCGACGAATCGAAATTGGCGGGCTTATACATCAGTCCGTAGATATCGGTCTCCCCATCTCGGGCTTTTACTTTTACAGGAGTAGGAGGCTGCCACCCGGATGCCACCAGCTCTGAAATATCAGCCGTTTCCAATTCGACCACCACGCGTCCAGTCAGGTCCCTCAGAACAGTAACCGGAGGATCGACGGGAGTCGAGTAACTGTCAATAAAAAACCGATGCGACGGAGACATCGAGACGGAATGGTTGGCATCTTCTCTTGTGAGCAACTGCAGATCGGAACCGTCAAAACGGATACTGTAAAAATGCTGGAAATACGGATCACCCGGTTCTTTTCCTCCCGCCATGAAGTACAGCTTTCGATTCTCCTTGTCGATCCACCTGAGTTGCAGGACCGCCCAATCTCCTTTAGTAATCTGGTGCTTAAGAGCACCGCTCGCTAGGTCATACAGATATAGATGGCCCCAGTTGTCCCTCTCAGAGAACCAGATGACTTCATTGGACTCAGGTAGAAAGTGCCAATTGGAGAGCCGGACACCTGATTCGAAATAGGTCTTGGAGACTTCCTTCAGAACGTCCCGAACCTCACCAGTTGCCACATTCGCCACGCGTAGCTGTGCCACCTTGTGGTCGCGTGAACTGGACACGAACGCGAGTTGTGTGGCATCGTCGCTCCACTCTACGTCCAGAAACAGGCCTCCTCGACCGGCAATATGATCGCTGGTTGTACTCCGGTGGGGGTCCGGTGGCATATTGAGACGAACCATCGTAGCGTCGTTCACATCGATGATGACCCGACTGATTCTAAAGATCAGGCTGTCTCCCGGAAGGGGATATTTCCACTGTTGAAGTTCGGGATGTCCCGAGGCCGTCGAGACCATATACATTTCGCCGACGCCTCTACCGTCGTGTTGAAACGTGGCGACTTTCCTGGAGTCCGGCGACCAGAGCACTACCGGCCCATCGCTCTTTGTCCACCCTGCGTTATTGGTTGCGTACCCAAAATCCTGCACGCCATCCGTCGTCAACTGGGTTTCATTCCTTGTCTTCAGGTCGCGGACCCACAGATTGTAATCCCTGATGAATACCGTTTTGGTACCATCTGGAGAGTCGACTGTGGCAGAACGTGCGAACGGATTGAAGCTACCCGGCGGCCGGCGGTCCGTCTGGACGGACGTACATTCGTAAGCGGAGAGCGTACACGTATATACGTCCGATTGTACCTGAAACGTTATCCCGTTCCCATCATCGGTATAGGAAAACTGAGAGAAGGGAAGAGAGAGCGCGTCGTAGGAAGCCTCACCGGTCGACAGGGTTTGAGCAAGTCGAGCATGATCGAAGGCTCTCTCCCGGGTGCCCGCCGTGCCATCTACCAGAATAAATTCCGTCCCTCCGGGTACGGTATTTCGATACCAGAGTCGGCTGCCGTCTATCCAGGTAGGCCTGACCGAGGCGCGAAAGATCAACTTGGACGTACGGGCCCTGAGCATATCTTCGGCCCGACCGTAATCATCGGCTGTAAGATCGTGCAGTGCCTGAGACTGTACGGCAGGCGAGAATAGGACAACAACAGCGAAAACGGACAACATTGCGGTTATACGTCGCATTATTCGACTCCAATAAGTGAAAGGGGTTGATCAGCGCGTCTCCAGGGACCGAATAAATCTAGCGCCCAAGGCGATGTCAGATGTGAAGATATGATGAGGTGTTATAGGGAATGCTCCTGGCGCGCGCGGAAGATCCACGGAAAGAAATTCTGCGTATTGACCAGACCACCAGACCACCAGA
>CAYLHF010000082.1:2745-4658 GCA_964383365.1 uncultured Rhodothermales bacterium
ACCAGACCACCAGACCACCAGATCAGTATCTCCACGAGGAAATATCGCTTCCATCCGGTGCCATGCGAGAGATATGAGCTGCCATTACGCGCAACAGCTCATCAGAACCATAGGGCCTGTACCCGTGCCCGCCCCTTTTCCCGTATAAAATCGATCCTCCGTAGTAGGGATCGGTCGTGGATTCCAGAAATTCTTCCAGGTAGTAGACCCCGAAGTTCAGGGAAAAATTATCCATGTGTCCGACTACGATATTGAGTTTCCCCTTGAGCTTCGGCCCAAGGGTCTTCCAGTCTCGCTGGAGGATGTAGCGCATATCGAAGTTTTCTTTCCAGTAGCTGGCGACATCGGGGTCAATTACTCCCGTGGCTTTATCGAACAACGGTTTGAAGTACCCGTCTTCACCAACAGGGCCGAATACCGAGCTCCAGACGTCAAGTTGCTGTCCTGATCTCCCTCTGGTTCCATTGACGAGTTCCATGCGATTACGTTGAGCCGAGGTTAGCCGGACGGCACCGGTTACATGGTCGCGTGTATTTGTAGTCGGGGTTTTGTGCCAGTCATATTCTTTATAGAATGCGTTCTTGTCGGTATAAATATCGATTCCTTCCACATTCCTGAAGTCGAGAGGGTCTGGCGCATACGACCACGTTCCACCGTAGAAATCCGGATATAAAACCTGGAGTGCAAAAGACTCCCATCCTCCCGTGGATCCACCCGTAAGAACACGTGCCCAGGATTCGGGAATCATTCGGAACTGACGTTCCAACTCAGGTATCAACTCCTCGTGGATGGCATCTCCATAGGGCCCGTTATTGGCCGAATTGACAGCATATGAATCGTCAAAATAAGGGGTCGGATGCTGTATGGTCACGGCGATGAAACGGGGAAAATCGGACGATACCCAGGCTTCATAAAATGAATTACCTTCCAGAAATCGAAGCGGTGGACGCGATGAATAGTGACCCTGCTGATAGACGGTCGGGTACCGAACGTCGGGATGAGATTCATAATCCTTCGGCAGCAAAACTGTCGCCCCGATATAGATGGGATGTCCCCAGAACTCGGTCAGTTTCTGGCTCTGAATCTTAATCCGTTTTACCCAACGAGTATCTGGAATGGGCTCGATAGGAGGGATAACGTGGTCGGCGGAGATCTGTGTGACAGTTTCAGGTTCAGGGCCGATGGTAACCCGAATCACATCACTGACCAGATTTCCCGGAGAACGACGCCAGTTCTGGCCTTCCCACTGGTCCATGTGCAGCCACACGACATGGCCGTCGCTTCGTTCAAAGCGGGTGTAAATCGAGATAACGGCCTGAACGTAATACGTACCCACGGGTAGTGAAGAGAGATGCTCCGGAGGATATCCGAGTGTTGTTTCGTCGATGACGGCAGGCTCACCCGGTTGCAGACTTTTTACGTCGACGCCGAAGAACGGTACACCGTAACGACCTACCTGAAGGCGCGGCTCGCGCTCGTTATCCGGGGCGAAAGCAAGAAAGACTCGACCGGTGATGGGCTCTGATGAGGCGGAGGAGGGGAAGGAAATTTCAAACCGAAAATGCTCCAGGTTCTGCGCCAATAACTGAACAGGTATCAAAAGAACCAGAACCAGGATGGCGTGGACGAAACGGACAACGTGATTCCTTTCGGGAATACACAGAAAGGCAGATTTACGCATAGGACTTCGAGTCTCGATGGTGACTTAGGCGGCAGCTCCAGAACACGGATAAGAAGCTAAGGTGTTCATGCTCCCTGATCCACTACCGCTCGTCAATTGAGCCCTCACGTGCACTGCTGGCAAAAACAGCATAAACGAATAAGCCTCTGTAAATCAATGACTTACAGAGGCTTGTCTGTGCCCAGGACTGGAATCGAACCAGCACGTCCTTGCGGACACCGCCCCCTCAAGA
>CAYLHF010000083.1:0-4617 GCA_964383365.1 uncultured Rhodothermales bacterium
TGGAGCCGGAACGTCTTTACAGACCTCGGATTCAAACAACCAGAGGCGACCAATCTCAGGATTCGTGCGGGACTTGTAGAGACACCCGGAAGATTCCCGCAACAAAAAAGCTGCGATACCGGGAGATCTGAGTCATAGGGTCTCGAAAAAACGCAGTGCTATCCAATCGTTGCTTGTACTCAGCATTCCGGCACACGGACTGAGATATTGGCGGCGAGGCCTCCCAGGGAGGTTTCCTTGTACTTGGTATTCATGTCACGAGCCGTCTCCCACATCGTACAGATGACTTCGTCGAGGCTGACTTTTGCCTCTCCTGGGTCGCTTTCGAGCGCCAGTTCCGCGGCATTGATCGCTTTGATGGCCCCCATCGAGTTACGCTCTATGCACGGGATTTGAACGAGGCCGGCGATCGGATCGCACGTCATTCCCAGGTGGTGTTCCATGGCGATTTCGGCGGCCATAAGCGACTGCCCCACGGTCCCACCGAGCGCCTCGCAGAGAGCTGCGGCCGCCATCGCCGATGAGACGCCGATCTCTGCCTGGCAGCCGCCCATGGCCGCCGAAATCGTGGCTTCCTTCTTGAAAAATGTCCCGATCTCCCCGGCCACCAGAAGAAAATTGACGATCTCCTCCTCCCCGACTTCCCGGAGAGAAAAACAGATATGGTACATCAGAACGGCCGGGATCACCCCCGCTGCACCGTTCGTTGGCGCGGTTACTACGCGGCCCAGATTCGCGTTCTCTTCGTTGACGGCAAGCGCAAAACAACTCACCCATTTGAGAACGTCTGGGAACGCGTGTGAGCCGCGCTGGATGGCTTTGATCCACGCGTCTGCCTGGATCGCGCTCGGGTGGATATCCGCCTTTGGCTTCTGTGAAGACCTGCCTTCAGCGACTGCGTCCAAACCCAACAACCTCGCAGACAGATCAGCAGCCCGCCTCTTCACGTGAAGGCCTCCGGGCAACGTCCCCCGAGTGTGGCAGCCGCGTACTATGCAGTCCCGCATGACCGACCAGATTCGAAGGAGATCGGTGCGCGTACCCGCCTCGGTTCTCCACGCCTGTTCGTTCTGCAGGACCATATCTGCGATCCTGAATCCACCGGATTCGCAATGTCTGAGCAGGTCCTCCGGAACGGAAGTCGGATAGGGTAATGGAGCGTGTTCCGCCTGGACTTCCGTCTCTCCTTCCGCCACGACGAAACCACCTCCCACCGAATAATACACCCTCTCTACGGTCTGGCCCGAGACCGACGCTCTCAGTTGCAGAGCATTGGCGTGACCCGGGAGCGTCTTATCCTGCCGAAAATTGACATCCTTCTCACGAGAGAACGTGACAGGATACCGGCTCGCCAGACGGACGGACCCGCTCGAGGATGCTTCGTCCAGTAACGTATCGATAGCCGCGACCGGTACCGTTTCGGGGTCGTATCCCATCAATGCCAGGCAGATTGCTTTGTCGGTGCAATGACCGATGCCCGTAAGTGCCAGCGATCCGAAGAGCGTCGCGGTGATGGAGTCGACAGCCTCCAGCCCTCCCGCCTCACCACGCAACACCTCCACAAACCGCTGAACGGCCCTCCACGGACCGAGGGTATGCGAACTCGACGGACCGATCCCGATCTTGAGCATATCGAAAACACTGAGCGCTTCCATTCCGGTTCCGTGGGTTAGATTGTACAGTGAGAGTTGACAGTGAGATGCGCGGGAGAAAAGCCGATCAAAAGTACGCCCAACGGATGTCGCCTGCCACAATTCGACGGGGGGCCTATCTTGACTGATAGAAACGTATCGAGTGACGGTGAAAAGTCACCACACAAAAGGAACCAGTGAGCAAGGCCAGGCATGGATGTCGAAATCTGTATTGACTGCTCGTCTACCGCGGCGACGCTGGCATCGGTCCGGGCGGCACACGACGGTGGTGCGGCGCGGATTGAACTCTGCTCGGAAATGGAGGTCGGCGGACTGAGTACGGATACGCGATCCATTCTCACGGCCCGACAGATCTTCGGCGATACAACGGGTGTCATGGCCATGATTCGGCCGCGGCCCGGCGATTTCTACTACACCCCATGGGAGATCCGGGAAATGGGTGACGAAATCGAACGGGCCGCTATTTCGGGAGCGGACGGAGTCGTCCTTGGCGTCCTTAAACGAACACCGGGCGGGGCTCGCATCCATAGTGACGCCATGTCCTACCTCATTCGAAAAGCCAGGAGTCTCTCACTCTCGATTACGTTTCACCGCGCCTTCGACGTCCTTTCCAAGCGAATCGGAGGGCTCGAACTCCTTATTGAGCTGGGTTTGGATCGGATTCTGACGTCAGGAACAGCGTGGGAAGACCATGGGACGTGGAAAGATGGGCGCTCAGAATTGCTTCGACTCGTCAACGCGGCTGAGAACCGGATCGAGATCATCGTCGCAGGAAGCGTCAAACCGGAGGACGGGACCCTGCTACAGACGGTGTTCAAGGAAACCAGTCGGGTATCCGTGCATGCCTACTCCGGTGTTCTGGACCCGGCGACCGGAAAGACCGCTGAGCATCGGGTGGAAAAACTATTGAGGACCCTGGGACCCGTCGAGAACCATTCTAATCCGCGTTAGCGCATTCCATCCGCTAAGAGCCGTACTTTCCGTCTCCTTTTTGCAATCGAATCCACCCGGCACTGTCCCGGATGGAACCTGGAATCCCGTCACCATGCCAGCATCTTACGTATACCGCATTTGTGAGGCCCGAGTCTATGAAATCGCACAGCGAACCCGCCTGGATCCGTGCCCGAAACTGAGTGCCCGCCTTTCGAATACCGTCCTGCTGAAACGTGAAGACCGGCAGACGAGCTTCTCATTCAAAGTCAGGGGAGCCTACAATCGCATGGCGCACATGAGCGCCGAAGAACGCGAGCACGGCGTGATTACCTCATCTGCCGGTAATCATGCTCAGGGGGTTGCCCTCTCGGCGGCGAAACTCGAATGCCGGGCCGTCATCGTCATGCCGACCACTACGCCGCAGGTCAAAGTCGATGCCGTTATCAATCACGGTGGAAACTGGGTAGATGTCGTCCTCTTCGGCGATTCATACAGCGACAGCCAGCAACACGCTCTCGACCTTCAGCGAGAGTCCGGAATGACCTTCATCCACCCCTTCGATGATCCGCTTGTCATTGCCGGCCAGGGGACCATTGGAAAGGAACTCCTCGACCAGTACGACCAGCCGATCGACTCCATCTTCATCCCCATCGGTGGAGGAGGAATGATTTCTGGCATGGGTGCATACATCAAGTCGGTTCGTCCCGAGATCAGGATCATCGGGGTACAGGCAGCGGATTCAGACGCCATGAAACGGTCACTGGACGCCGGGCATCGTGTAGATCTGGACGACGTAGGTCTCTTCTCGGACGGAACAGCCGTCAAGAAAGTCGGTGAGGAACCATTTCGGATCTGCCAACAAGTCGTCGACGAAATTATCACGGTCGACACGGACGCCATTTGCGGCGCGATCAATCATGTTTACATGGATACGAGGACTATTCTCGAACCGGCCGGAGCCCTGGCAGTCGCGGGACTGAAAAAGTACGTCCGGCAAGGGGGGTGTACCGGTAAGACGTTGGTGGCCATCGCGTCCGGCGCAAACATGAACTTCAGTCGACTTCGTTTCGTGTCTCAACGCGCCGACGTGGGAAGGGAAAGAGAGGCCCTGTTTGCTGTAACCATTCCCGAGGAGCGAGGGGCGTTCCGGAGGCTCTGTGCTCTCGTCGGAGACCACAGTGTGACAGAATTCAACTACCGCATCGCTGAAAAAAATCGGGCACATATTCTGGTAGGAATTGAAACGAATGACGAGGACGACGGCAGGCACCTTCAGACAGCCTTTATCGATGCCGGTCTGGAGGCGATCGACCTTTCACACGACGAACTCGCCAAGACCCATCTCCGACATATGGTGGGCGGACGGTCGCCGCTGGCAGCAGACGAACGACTGTACCGATTCGAATTTCCGGAGCGACCCGGGGCCCTCATGCGATTTCTCTCGACCATACCCTCGAAGTGGAACATCAGTCTGTTTCACTACCGGAGTATCGGCGCAGATTATGGAGACGTACTCGTAGGTATTCAGGACGCCACAGATAATCTGACGGAACTGGAGGCGTTTCTTGCTCGCATCGGTTATCGCTTCCGGAGCGAAAGTGAAAACGCTGCGTACCGACTCTTCCTCGAGGGTCGGTAAGGCTCAGGTCGCTGCGGTATGGGTTGTTACTGCAACCGCCGGAGCGGTTGAATCCGGCGGGACTGGCGATCTTGTTCAAATGACGTGCGCACGTTTGCGATTCCACACGTACTTTCTGCCTGATACTCACAACAACCGTGTACAGACAGATGGTCCCGACCGCTCGTTTTAGCAATCGTCTCCTCACCCAGACGCTTCTGATCATCGTTGTGATAGTGTCTGCAACCGCAGCGCCAGGCAGAGCCCAACAGACACCGCCTGAAGACCGAATCGCCATGTACGACAAGCATGTAGCGATGAAGGATATTTCCCTGTTCAAGCATTTGAAATGGCAGTTTCTGGGCCCCACCAACACGAGTGGACGCATCACGGACGTAGCGGTAGTGGCGCCAA
>CAYLHF010000084.1:0-1807 GCA_964383365.1 uncultured Rhodothermales bacterium
ACTTAAAATCCGTTGGGGCGTAAGCCCCGTGCGGGTTCGAGCCCCGCTCCCGGTACTTTCAGCACCCTATAACGCGAATGAATCGTCTAGCACTAATACTCGTCCTGGTCATGTCTGGATGTAAGACAGATTCTTCGCTCGTCCGTCTGTCTGATGTCAACAACAGTATCGGTCAGGATGTGCGCTACTTCGGGACCAATAATTTCCTGGGTCGGCCGGTTACCGGTTATCGTGGCGCGCTCGTAATGTTGACTCCGGAAGCAGCAACAGCGCTTTCGAAAGCGCAGACGGATGCCGTCTCACGGGGATATTCGATTCTGGTTTACGACGGATATCGTCCTCAGCGCGCGGTCGACCATTTTGTGACGTGGGGCGCCGATCTTGCTGATACGCTTAATAAAGCTTCGTTTTACCCGGATGTACCTAAAGCGGAGTTATTTGATCGAGGGTATATAGCCGAACGATCCGGGCACAGCCGGGGGAGCACGGTCGATCTGACGATTACGAGGGAAGGGGTACCGATTGATATGGGGACACCTTTCGATTATTTCAGCGAGCTATCTCATACCGAGAATCCGGATATCTCTGCGTCGGCACACGAAAATCGGATGATCCTGAAGTCGATCATGAACGGAGCCGGTTTCAAGAACTACGCCAACGAGTGGTGGCATTACACGCTCATCGACGAGCCATACCCGGATACCTACTTCGATATTCCGATCGATTAACGAATGGGAGTAACAGACTGACGTCAGCGTGTCACGTCTTCTCTCGAAATTCCTTCGATTTCCAGCACGAAATCGGGTCCGAATGCGGAGGACGGTGTCTGGTATCCGGTCGGTGCGTCGCCCGCGAGGACCCGCTCTACGGCCTTCAGCGCGGCCCTGGCTGTGAAGGTGTATCCGTCCGGTCCATTGAGTCTGGAAACGGCCGTATTGCCCTCGTCGTCCCGGACTTCGCCCCAGATGACCGTTCGCGATGCCTTGCGCTGTTCGTCGGTGGCGCCCGGCGGAGCGTTTTCGATCTTCTTTTTAAGCGCACGTTGCACCGGAGCCCATCCCATCACGGGGCGAATATACCGGGACATTTTCAGCAGAGACCGGACGGCAGATGGGGCGAAGAAGTAGTTCTCGATATTCGGAATGCCGGTGCTGTGGAATGCCGTGAAGATGTCTCCCCAGGTCATTCTCGGAACGTTGACGGGACCCTTCCCGAAGTCGATGGAACGGGTCTTCGAGAGATGGGGAACGGGGGTCATTCGGCCGTCTTTCCGGATGTACCCAGGGTGGGAGAGTCCTTCGACAAACGTCTTGCCGGTCCCCGTCGATATAGGGGCAGGGCCGACGCTAGCGAACGCGAGCGTGAGGTGCGTCGCTGATGGCAGCCGTCGCTTCAGATGAGCCGCCACACAGTCCGTAGGCACTACATCGAAGCCGATCCCGGGCAAAAGCATCACGCCTTTTTCCTTCGCTTCTGCCCCCAATTTTGAGAGCGCAGCGTATACCGCGATCTCTCCGGTGATATCCATATAGTGCGTTCCGGTGCGCAGACACGCGGCCGCCATCGAAGCATACGTGTGGCTGAAGGGGCCTGCGCAATGCACAACAACAGAGATGCCGTCGAGTCCGCGATCGAGGGCGGCCGCGTCGTCCAAACCAAAGCTCCGGTGTTCCAGACCGTATCGATCTGCTACCGCTTTCACAGCCACGGCATTACGCGCTGCAAGAATGGGTTGAAGATCCATGTCGGCGGCGAAGCGAGCCATCAACTCACCTGAATAGCCATTCGCGCCATAGATCAGAAAACG
>CAYLHF010000084.1:1907-4593 GCA_964383365.1 uncultured Rhodothermales bacterium
GGCTCGGCGCCCTCGGGTAACCGAGCGCTCTCTTTCATCGTCGCCTTCTCCAGATCTGCCGTAACGGTATGGACAAGGAGCGATGTATTCTTGAACGTCACATTGGTACCCACAGCGATACGTAATGTATCAGGCTCGAAGACCAGCGTGTTGGTCATCTCCACCACCGCGGTGGGACCGGTAGTCGCGGTCGTGATCACCGATGACTCATCCGTCAAATTTCCGGTTGCATCCGGAACGGCAGCAGTGCATCCAATAATGAGCCCGACTATCATTCCCGGTACGATCAGACCTCTAAGTCTGCGCGTTGTTGTAAGCATATTCTCTTTGAGGGACTGATTAATCTATTCCCGTTCACCATTTATTTCGAGCGATTCAAACATCACGTGCCAGAAGGGCAATTCCATTCCATTCGGCAGATTGAACCCGGTCTTGACCGGTTTCGGAGCAAATTTATCTTCCGCCATGACGGGCATGAATGGCGCAACCATCAGGTGGAACTGTTGACGGGTCGGGGTGACCTCATGGTCGAACGCGAGGGCGTATCCTTCCTTACGGACGTATTCGGTCAACATACCATGGATCAGACGGGGTTGGTCGAGAACCTCACCGTTCTTCATCACCTGACCCATCCCCCAGAAGGCGAAGTAGGCATATTCGCTGGGCATCAGTGCCGTTCCGATGCGCGTAAATCCATGGAGGATATGATTCGTCACGACGCCACCGAAGGTCGGGAATTCCATTCCGTGAGCGGCTAACATCTTGCAACATCTGACTTCATAGGTGTTCCCGGCCTTGTCCTTCCAACTGGCCATCATCCGTACGCGGTCATCCGTCTTGGCCGCGTCGGTCGCGGTCGCATCCACGGCTTCGAGATGGAGTTTGCCGTCGGCCATTACTACGTATTTGTCACCAAACGGGCTCGGCATCTTCATAGAAGTGTACGCACCGTTTGCTTCGCCGCGAGCCATCGGGGGTAGCCCGTTGATTCCGGGTGTACCTGCTACGGCGCGGGGCATTTTTGGATTTCCGAACACGCTGGGATCGAGTTTGCGTTTGTCCGGTAGCGACACGAAAACGCCTCCACTGTTCTGGGCGATGTTGATCTTGATGGGGCCCCCGAGCAATCCGGACGGCTTATCAACATTCTTGTGGGCGTTTAGATATCCGTGGGCCGGTGCCATTTTCTGGAGCTTGCCCATCATTTCCATCTGCTCTTTCGACATCTTCTGCGCGCTGGCCTGAGGTGCGAACACCAGGACGACAAACATGCTGGCAAATAGGAATCGGACGGCTTGAGACCGGCGAATACGTCGGGTGATAGCGGGCGATGACATGAGACTACCTCTATGGGTTATCGATGCTGTTGATTCACGTTCACGTGACATCAGATGCAACAGCACGTATCCTGTTACATGAGCGGACGGAATTGTGATGCCACAGACATGCCACAGGCATGCCATCAGGAGCACCACGACGGCCCAGGAGCCACGATCGACGGAAAGACGTACTCCGGTACTGTCGATTTTAACGTACAAAATGGGGGTTCTAGGTCATTCCTGGTCACGAACTTTTTTGATTTAACCGGGTAATTTGATTCGGTGTACCGACTGAGCATCATGAGTAGAGTCGTTTTTGCAATCCTTGCCTGTATGGCGCTCGCATCTGTGGCGCCCGTCTTTTCGCAAACACGTCCCGTCGTTCCCATTCACGGAATTGTTCTGGACGGCGAAACGGGGCTTCCTATTTCCGGAGCAAACATTTTTGTGTCGGGGACGACATTTGGTGGCGCATCCGCCGTCGATGGGGCCTATTTGTTCACGATCCCGGAGTGGATGCTCGAAATTGATATCGTCTCATCCATGGTCGGCTACCAGAGTGTTACCGCCACGGTAGATGCCGCCGGTGTCAACGAGGTCAACCAGGATTTTTCAATGATCCAGCGCGTGGTCGAGTTGGGATCGATGACGGTAAGCTCGTCGAACACGGACTGGAAAAATAATTTGAAGCGGTTTGAGCAGCGTCTTTTCAGCACGACGGCCTTCGGCAAGAAATGCGTCATTCGAAATCCCGAAGTGCTCGATTTCATCTTCGATCGAAGTTCCGAGGAACTGGAGGCCTCCGCCAATGAGGCGCTTATCATCGATAATCGCCAGTTGGGGTACACGGTAACCATCCATAATGCGCGCTTAACCGGGACGGAACTGATGTTGAAGTGGGAAGGGACCGTGCAATTCAAGGAAATGGCTCCGAAGAATGATAAGGAGTCGCGACGGTGGAAGAAGAATCGAACCCATGCATATATGGGGTCGCCCCGACATTTTCTCGCTTCAATGATCGAAGGAACCCTGGAGGAAAACCGGTTCAATGTGTGGGAAGTCGACCAACCGGGTCAGGTCTTTAAGAATTATGCACTGCAGCGATCGGCAAACGATTCCGAGAACTGGTTTTCATATGTGGGTCGTGACTCCACGATCTACGTCCAGTTCTACCGCACGTTGATGATCTCCTATACCGGGGAGACGCAACCGACAGAGTATGACCGATACATGTATGTCCACGCGTTGGGCACCAACAGTCGCGGTGATCAGGTATCGTGGGCGCGCCTGGACGGCGCGCCGGTCATCATTGACCGGTCGGGACGTCAGTACACCAAATACGGCATGCAGCTCTTCGGACAGTGGGC
>CAYLHF010000085.1:0-4556 GCA_964383365.1 uncultured Rhodothermales bacterium
CTCCTTCGGGGGCCGGGCCGCAATGCCATACATAATGTGTACGGTCTGTCAGCTGAGTTCGCGCACTACGGAGAGGAGTTTCCGCACCTTCTCGTTACCGGCGGCCTGCGCACGTAGACTTCTCACGACGCCACGAAGAACGGTGCCTCGATCAGAATCTGACGCCTTTTCGGCACGATCCAGTGTCGCACGCACGTCGCTCAATTGCTGCGCCGAGACCGATCCGGCACGGTCGAGTTGATCCACATAGGCGCGCGCCAATGCAAACGAGGCCGGCCAGTCGTATTTCGGTTGTCCCTGCGTATTGAGGTAGTCGAGTTTCACCGAACGGGCTGCCTCGATCTCATTCTCCGTCAGAAATTCGCTCGGATTGAGGGCGAAAATATCGAGTCCGCGGGCAATTTCGGAGCTGACGATCACTCCGTTGTACCAGTACACCGACCAGGTGCCTCCACTCGCCTGATGATCGGCCGCGACCGGGCCACGATCCTGATACGCGATTTCCATTGGATTATCCGGGTCGGTCCAGTCGAAGATCGAAATTCCACCCTGATACCAGGACTGTACCATGATGTCGCGACCAGGAACGGGGATCAGTGAGCCGTTGTGTGCGACACAGTTTTCAACCGACGTCTGTGGGGCGGACATCTTGTAATATGAGTGGAACGTCATCTTTCCATCCTTGAGCGAAAAGATGGCATCTGCACCCCACTCCTTCGGATCGGTATCTCGACATTTGGGCTGGCCACCGCCCCCCCATTCATCCGTGAAAAGGACTTTTGTGCCGTCGTTGTTGAAAGTGGCAGAATGCCAGTACGAAAAATTGGAATCAGCGACAGCATCCATCCGGAACGGATTGGTCGGATCGGATATATCCAGCAGCAGACCGTATCCTTCACAGGCGCCCCCCGCAAGTCCGATTGCCGGATAGAGCGTGATGTCATGACACTGGGTGGGACCGGGCTTCGGGCCCTCGTCTTCCTGTTCATCCTTGATGCCAAAACGCTGTTTGATGATGCCCGGAAGCGCCTCGCGAAAAGCAGCACTATCTGCCGCAGTGGGCGTGTCACTGCCGCGCTGTTTGGCGAAGGCACCGAGCATCTGCGTGGCAAACTGAGGAGGAAGCACGCGTTCCTGGCCGAATATTTCGACGATGAAGTCGCCTCTGGCACGTGCAGCCTCCAGTTCGGCTACGTCGGCGGGTGCCTGTCCGTGTTGCGGAGGGGCGACGAGGTCTTCGAAGATGCGTGGCGAACTAACGATTGCCGCATCCTCCGGATGGGCGAGGGGTACCTTGATGACTTCGATTCGGAACAGAGCCGTGTTCGGATCTTCATTGGGGGCAGCACCGGAACATCCTGAAAGTTCGTCGGCGGGTCGGACAGGGGCAGAGCCGGAGATATAGACGTATACATTTTCATCATCGTCCGGATCTTTGAGTACTGAATGGGTGTGTGAACCCCGGCATGTCTGAACATTCGAGACGTACTCAGGATTTTTAATGTCCGAGATGTCGAATATGCGAAGGCCGCGGAGACGGTCATTGCTGACTGCCTCCTTGACGCCTTCTTTGCCACAGTCGAGTCGCCCTCCCAGACCCTCGCCCGAGACAAAGAGCAGATTCTTGTATACCGAAACGTCGCTCTGAGACGCCGGGCAGACGTATTCAGTCACCAGAACAGGGGTGCGAGGATTCGATATATCCCAGACCTGGATTCCGTTGTAATTGCCCTGAATCGCATATTTATCGTAAAAAGCCAGATCCGAATTAGTCACTCCGATGAAGGATTCCGAAGGAGGTGTCGACGAGAGAACTTCCAGATTCCAGACGGCCTCTTCAGCGTCGAAGAGTCCGGCGCCCAGCCCAATACGGGGGTCCGGGGTCGGCTTGCTGGCCATGGCCTGCGCAAGTGTCGGAAGCGACGGCGCGGTAGGGGCAACGGCCGTGCTCTCGACCACGCCCGGCTTCGGAGCACAGGAGGTCAAGGTCAGGACCACCGTCAGCATGAGAGCGAAAAGGGCCCTCGAGGGAGTAAAGGATGGATTATTCATGATAATAGGTAAGGGTGTTGAACAGGAACGAATACGCGTGGGAGAAACCTCAGAAGCGAGGTCTCATTCAGTCGGACGAACCGTATCGTGCGAGCATTCTCTTCATGCGGGCGATCTCGGTTCGCTGGTCCACGTTGATATCGGAGGCAAGCTTGAAGGCCAGTTCATCCTGGCCGGCTCCATCGGTTGAAAAAAGCTTGTCGACCATGGTTACGGCGCCGCTGTGATGCTGAATCATAAACGTCAAAAACAGCCGATCGAATTCATCACCGCGAGCCGCATCGAGATCGATGAGCTGTTCGTCCGAAAGCATACCCGGCATATGCATCATCATCTCGTCGACGCCATGGACCGTCAGCGTGAGCCCGTCAATTTCGATGGTCGGCACAGCGAGACCGCGGTCTCTCAACCATGTCTGCATGGTCTTGATCTCGTCACGCTGGGCATTGATTATTCGAGACGTCAGGCGCAGGACGGCTGGTCCTGCGTCGTGCGTGGGGGCGAGAGCCGACATGACGAGGGCCTGGGCGTGATGCGAAATCATACCGGTCATAAAATCGGCATCGGCCCGGGTGAAACGTGTCAGACCGCTGTCTCTGCGCGCCCAGTAGAGTGCTTCAAGGTTGGCATTTGCGCGACGGGACCGCTCCAGGCCGGCGGCATCCGAATCCTGGTGCGAAGTGGATCTCGCATCAGAAGAATCCGCGGAAGGCGACGTGGCAACAGGGCGGGATGAACGGCATCCTGTGGCGACCAGAAAGAGTGCGACACAGGCGACCGTCTTGAGAAGGCGGAGGAGAAAAGACATAACAGAGCGATGACAGATTTGGGCGGGGAACGCCCCGTTACGCAGATCGCGTACGCAGGTTGCAGTCACCGGGACCAACATCCATATCGTAACCACTACGATGCATCCATCGTGTCCGCCGTCGTCAGGGCCATTTCTCTGCATTGCGGAACATCGATGAAAATCCAGGCCACCCGGTCGTAGGATCATCGCGATTGATTCAGGCCCAAATGTGCCAGTGATTTATTTCTGGACTGGAAAGCGTATGTCTCCTGGATTGGGTTTCGCGCGTATGGAGCCGGACATCCTCTGAGATCCGGGTTTGAGATCGGCGCAATCCGGTCAACAAGACCGATATCAATCAACTATCCATATTCTCTAAACGCGGGTGCGACCGCGATTATTTGAATCGGGAGTCTTTTTCCACACCCCAGACAGCGCGGTAAAATGTCCAGTTCGAGTTCGAATCACCCAGAATCGTGAGGACATCCGTAGGCGCGTGCTCCACTCCAGGTAGAACAGTCAGGGAATGGGGGATCTGCAGGTCAGTCAGACGAGCATCCAGTTCCTGGTTGGCCGGAAGGGTCTCATCGGCATCACCCACGACTTGCCGAATGAGGGTGTTCGACCGGAGTGCCAGGTCGTGTTGTCCGGCGAGATTCCAGGGACTCTGTTCAATGAAGTAGTCGTAAGATCCTCCATAAATCCGATCAAGGATGAGGTCTCGGGTTTGTTCACTCGCTCTCGGGGTGACTGAGAAATCTTTCTGGAGCGGTCCGCCGCCCAGGATCGAAATAGCACGGAAGAGTTCGGGATACTTGAACCCGAATCGAGCGGCACCGTATCCGCCCATGCTGAATCCCTCCACCATCCTTCCGTTCCTGGAGGTGATGGTCCGAAACCGTGCATCAATCTCGGGGATCAGTTCCTTGATGACCATGGTTTCGATCGGTGTCCGTCCATCTTTGGAGTCGACCCACATACCACTGCTCAGGCCATTGGGAAATACGATCAGCATCGCGGGAATTTTCCCGCTCCGTATGGCGTCGCCGAAATACGTCGATTGCCAGGCCAGCGCATTATTTCCTCCTCCGGAACCGTGCAGCCAGTACAGAACCGGATAGGTCTGGCCAGGATGCGCGGCGTATTCGTCCGGTACGAACACCTGGTAACTGACATCGCTCCGGGCGACCGAACTCTGGTAGAGGTGATACTCCAAATTGGGAGCTTCAACTTTCGGGAGAACCCATCCAGGCCCACCGAATTGGTCGGTACCGCCGATATTCTCGATGGTTGTCACAGCGTCGGTCCCGGTAACCGTATGACATCCGAGGAGGAAGAGGGTTGCCAGGAAATTGATAATCGTCTTCATCCGTCTGTATCCGTTCGGTGTCTGTATTCAGTCGACGGTCGCCTGACCCGGTACCGGGTCTCTGCCCTTCGACGAGCGGTATCTTCTCGATGTGCAATCGTACGGACGATTCCGGGGGCGATCAATCCCCCGTGTCAATCGGGATAGTATCGACACAGGATTGCAACATCTAGATAATCTACCAGAATTGATCGGAATCCTCATTCCGCCAGTCGAATGGCTTTCAGAGACGCAGGTCCTGTTGAATGCGGCCGACCGGTTAGAATCCGTCGGAGGTATCCTACCTGGCCGAGGTGCAGGCTCAGGTGGGTACACAGGTGGATCAGAAATTGTTCAGTGTTGAGA
>CAYLHF010000086.1:0-4087 GCA_964383365.1 uncultured Rhodothermales bacterium
GCGATACCGTTGAAGATTTCGTTGCTGGTAAACATCGAATCGACGTTAGTGCCGTCGGGATCGCTTCGATAGATTGTACCGGTCCTGTTCTGATTATAGCTCCAGTAAACCTTCTGGAGGCTGCGCGTTTCGGGCTGAGCTTGCACGGGCGATACAAAGCCGGGCAGCAGAATGACAGCAACGAGGAATACAGTCCCATACCACAGGGGACACTTCTGGAGCAAGGCGTCGGGGTATAGCACCGCGGACGTTCGATCTCGACGTCGCGGTCGTCGATTCTTCTCAGTGAATTTTCGAGGGCTGTTTGGGATAAAACTGACGGACGAACGGGCATCCAGACTGGCCTCTTTCATAGCGATACCTACCGATGAGCAGGGGAGTACAGGGGTGCACCCGTAATCCTCACCGTACAGTCCTATTCGCTGTTTGGAAATGGCCAGCCAAACTGACAGGGTTAGCGGTAGAAAGCAGAGGGCGACGTGAGACAGACAGGCGCAGCCGGATCTCATCGTTGCAGGATACCATGAAGGAAGACGGGGAAATCCATTTTTGCTATAGGGGGATATCCTACATTTGGCGTAATGGATTTGCTGACTGCGTACGAATATTATACGTTCAGCCTGTCTGCGTACGGAACAGTCTCCCCCTGTTCTATGTAGCGTTTCAGAATGCGGAGATACATGGCCCAGCAGAACGACGTCATCCGGTAATGGTCGCTTTCCGAAGACCAGCCCGTGTGATAGAATCGAACCCAGGTCTGACCGCCTTTCTCTTCCAGTCGAAAACCCACCCTCGTTCCGAGCCAATCGGATTCAGCTTCGGTCATGGTCCATTCCAGGGCAGTATCGATCTCACAGACGGAAACATCAGCCTTCCAGCTGTACTCCGGACCGAAGAAGAGTTCGTACGTCGACCCAGGAACCGCCTCGCCTGTCGAAGTAAGCGTCCACCACTCGTCGAGTCCCTCTGGAGAGGTCAGGGCCTCAAATACACTATGACGGGAGGCCGCGACCGGAAAATCATGATAAATATCAAACATGGTGTTTTTCTACCTGGTGTTCGGTCTACGGGAGGGCATCCACTTAGACTCGAGTCGTTCGTGTTTTCTGATTGATCGCGAGGATGGGCAGCATCACTAATTAAAGATTTGTCTTCATGTATGCTTAATTATTAAAGATTTATTATCTTATTTCCTTAAAATATTAAGTAATAATGACATTTTGCCTTACTATTTTAGCTTACCTGTCGTACATACTGACTCTCCCTATCCCTGTTCTGATGTAAGGAGGGGATTACGCCTCGCTTCGCTCGGCGTTAGCCCTTGGGGGTGGGCCTGCAGACAAGAGAGCCAGGACTCCCTACGGTCGCCCATGCCTTTTCTTTCGTCGAGCTCGTCGAAGCAAGCTTCACTCGCTCCCCAAAAGAAAAGCCCGAACCGCTTTCGCGGCCCGGGCTCTCTTGTCTGCGGAGAGGGAGGGATTCGAACCCTCGGTACCCCGTGAAGAGTACGCTGGTTTAGCAAACCAGTGGTTTCAGCCACTCACCCACCTCTCCGTGGGGCCGTATGACGCCGAAAACGGGATTTTGCTCCCGTGGCGAAGGGCGAGGCCAAATGTACATTTTCAGCTAGATACCGTCAACGAAGACCCTGTCAAAACTGAATGCAGGGATCTATAACCGGGCCGCCCCGATCCGAAAGAAGATACCTGCCCGATCGAGTCGCGTGGCCAGATCGAGTCGTATGGGGAGCCGGAACGGGAACGCCCAGCCAGCACCGACCTCATGGAACCAACCGTTCGACGAATCGGGATCGAAGACGCGTGCATGGCCCCCGAATAGAATCACACCGGAGCCACCCGTCGCCAGGCGCCACAATCCCAGCCGTTCAAACAGCGCGGTCGAAAAGTCGTGCTCCCAGAAGAATCCGGCATATCGGTATCCAGAGACGTGGTGATCGTCGAGGGTCCTGAGGGTACCCGGCTGCGCCCACGGGCCCGTCGATCCATCGATGATTCCGTATCGCTGAATGGGTATCCCTGACGTGGCCGTACCCGCTTTTACCGCCAGACGGAGCGTGTTCTCTCGCTCTCGACTCGTAAAGAACGTATGGATCTTCAGGTGGCCCGATGCCTGAAGACTCGTGAACCCAAAATCAGAATTAAACCACGCAGGATTGGCACGCTCGAGGGCCAGCCGTATCCCGGAGGATCGATCGCGGGTCTTCAGATCCAGCACCGCCTGAATCGAGCCCATCCTTCCCTCCGGAATGACCGGGTTCTCGCGCTGCACATTTCGGATGAACCAACCCTTGAATCGATCATTTTTCGTGAGTGAGGTCTGATCCTCCACGTTTGCTGACACGCGAATTCGAATGGTCTCCAGTCGATTTGCCAGCGTTATACCCAACGCTACTTCTCGCCGCCTGAAGTAATCAAAGTAGTCGTCGAATCCCGTATACGTCATGAGACCCGGCAGGAGCAGCCCGTATTCTGATCCCTTACCGACAGGCCGTGTCTCGTCGCCGACCTCGGCATAGATACCCGCGATAAACGATGCCTTCGTAAGACGTTGCGCTAGCCTGATTCGTCCCGTCGGATCCTTTCTCTCTACCGAATACCCTGCTCTGATACCCAGACTGGTACCAGAATGACTCGAAACGGAGCCGGCGAGTCCCGGATGCCATCCATCCACCCGGTTGTACCAGGTCCATGAGTGATTGATCGCCCGGCCGACAATCGTTTCGGGAGGCTGTTCCTCCCCCTCGGTCTCGGTCACCCGAAATGCCGTGTACTGACGCAACAGACCGTCGGGGCGGAACGCTCGTTCTACCGTCATCCTGGGATTCAACCCCGCCAACAGTTCAGCTTCTCTCGGTGTGAGCGGTGTGATGGTGGGGTTCCGAACGAAGAGATACTCCTGGTGGTCGACAAGGGGATGAATACGCTGCCGCGTGTCGTCCTCGAACATGGAATCGGGTACCGGAGCATCGATCGCATAATTGGAAACACTCGAAATCTGTTCGTATCGAGCCGGAGGGTAACTCGCACCGAGACGACCGAAGCCCACACTTCCCCGTGCGTGGAAATCGAGCGGCGCATAGATCCCGTTCTTGAGACCAACGAATCGCTGCTCGTAGCGTACATCGTGGTACTGAACCGGCGGTAGGAATGCCGTCGAAGGGTGTGGGCGTGCCTCGATTTCCAGCATCACAAAGACCGAGTCGAGGACGGCCAGGTGCCCGGTAAACGCAGTCACCGACGGATCCCTGGGAGAGAAATTGATATCCCAGACGATCGTATCGTCTCGTTTTCTCTTTCCTGCGAGAATAAACGTGTAGATGGAAAGGGCATCGCGGTGCGTGGGAGTCGCGTAGTCGTTACCGTTGAGCGAAACCACATCATCGTAGAGATTGGGCACGTAGTCCGGTCCGGCGAATCGAAAGACACCACTCCCGGGTGGACGCTTTCGACGAGCGCGTACCAGTTCCCTGTTTCCCCTGCCCGGCTTCCAGTATAGACTCCGGATCGATTCCGACATCTGCACCGGATCGAACTCGCGAAAGAGCCAGAATCGAGTGTAGACCTCCGCATACATGGACCGGACAGAATCCATCCATGCCTGCTTGGTCGAGAGTACGCGCCGCATGATGGCGACAGCCGGATCTTCTCCCGAAACCACTACTTCGTCGAGAGGAACGGGCGTGGCTTGGAGGCCGATGTCAAACGCACGATTCTGAACCTGTCGGACCACCACGCGCTCCGTCCGATATCCGATATGGCGGACCAACAACACCGCCGGAATCTTCCTCAGAACGAGGAAAAAACGGCCATCCGCATTCGATACGGCCCCCTGGAAGGTATCCTCGACCTGAACGGTCGATCCGGGGAGGGATTCACCGGTGGCCCGATCCGTTATTTGACCACTGATCCGAACCTGCGCGAAGGCACACGGAACCGACAGGATGGCGGCAACAGTCAGAGCTTTCAGGATTCGGTACATCGAACGAGCGTTGAGTAGGCCCGATGCTACGAAAAGAGGGCGTCTTGGATTCAGACCACCGTCAACGAGGCATCCTTGATGCGCTTAC
>CAYLHF010000087.1:0-3723 GCA_964383365.1 uncultured Rhodothermales bacterium
ATCTCACTCGCAATATCGTTGGCGAGCGACACCGCTCCCAGGAGTAGCACCGTCTCGGGTAGATTCCAGATTTTTCTCCTTTTCACAGCATCACCAGTCGCAGCATCACCAGTCGCAGTCTCACCATTCGCAGCCGGAAAGATAACGTCAACAATCGCTATAAATGCCGTGATTCCCGTCGGTTACTCGGCCAGAATCAGTATTTGTGAGGGAGCAGTTCCCACACTGAATCGAAATACTTCGGTTCCCTTCCTATCGAGGGCCAACACGACACCTGCGGCCGCAAAATCGGGAAACGCGCCTCCTGCCGCCTTCGGGAATCTACCAACATATAAGAGTCCACTCGCCACATCGTAGGCAACTCCTGATACGCCGACGTACGACGCGTCCGAAGACAGGTCTACGACCGAGTCCATAGTATGGGTCTGTGTGTTGATTCGAAACACCTGATTGCTCGAACCACTCGTTACATAGAGCTCAGACGTACCCGGACTGAAAAAGGCCGAAGCCGTCCCGTTGGTAGCGCCCGGTTGTACAGACAGGTCGATCCGTGCAGTCAAATTTCCGGAAGCCGTATCGATAAAGAGAACGGCACCCGTCGTGGATGACAGCATGTTACTGAAATCGGCATTGTACACTGTTTTCCCGGAGCACACGACGATCAACTCGTCGTCGACATCTGCAAAGACGTCCCTCGGTCCGTCACACCCGACTGGTAGCGTCGCCGCAGAAGTAGCACCTGGGTGCACAACAGAGAGTGTATTCCCGTCGCCGAGATTGCCGTTGTTGGCAACGTAGATAGTCGACCCCACGACGGTGACTCCCTCTGGAACCATTCCCACCTCTATCGTAGCACCTACCACTCCGGAGGCAAGTTCTATCGGAACGAGTGTGCCGTTCATCCCGAAAACAAGATTGCTGACATACGCGATGCCGTCCAGGACCGCCATCGCACGTGGCGCTGGCAAATCCGATAGCTGACCCACCTGATCGAGTGTCTCTCTATCCAGAACGGCGATTCTACCTTCCGAAAACGTATTTAACAACGCATAAATCTTGCCGTCAACCAACGATACCCCCTGTAGAAATCCATTCAGTGAGGGTGTTTCATTCGTTGTTTCGGTCGCCGGGTCATACCAGGTTATGAATCCGTCTTGATCTCCGAAATTACCACCGTTGGCGACCAGAATTCGCGTCCGCGCCGGCGAATCGGAGTCGCCGCCCCGGTCTACGAGACTACACGCTCCGAGTGTCATAATGAGGAGAAGAGGAACGATTAGCTTCAAGGTATTCAGATGCATTATTGTGCCTTTATGGATCAGGTTGCGATATATCGAAGACCACCGACAGCCGGATATGACGCGGTGGCATGGGATAGAATCGGATAGACTCGGACGTCGTGTCCAGCGCATTTTCCAGCCCGGCTGCAAATCGCCAGAATCCGTTCATCGCCTGAATCAGAATCGATGACTGAATAGACATCTGATGAAATGATCCGATTGCACGGGACTCGTCTGTCGTCAGAAATTGTTTTCCGGTCACGCTCGACGTGACATCGAGCCTGAACACTCCTCTCGAAACCCCGAATGTATTTTTAACCACAGACCGGGGACTGTACCGAATCTGATTACCGTACGATGCGGCCGCCGGATCTGATAGATCGACTGTTCCGGCATACGTCGAGAGGGAACGGAGTGTAACGGTGGTAGAATGGCCGACCCTGTGCCGAACTTCCAGGGCTATCTCCGCACCGCTGCCAACAACACGACCGATATTTACAGGACGCCACACCTGCAGGTTGGGTGCGGCCAATGCGGGTTGCCAGACGATTCTATTGGTCAAAACAGAATGGTATAGCGTCGCCTCGAAATCGAGAGATGTAGCACTCCCGAAGTGCACCCATTGAATAGACGCATCCAGAGAACGACCCGTCTCCGGAATCAGATCGGGGTTACCTCCCGGCGACCAGAATCGCTCGTTGAACGTGGGATTCCTGAATGTCGACGCAATAGAGGCTCTGACTGTAATCTTTCGTCGTCGATCTACAACCAGACGGACGCTGAATGATGGGTCGAGGCTGGACCTGAGGTTTCCCCCCTCGCGAATCGTAGTCAGGGCTGCCGACGAAGTCACCCCAAAGCGATCCCGAGTGTGAACAACAGACAGAAGACCGGTCGTTTCTCCCTCGCTTCGCCCGGTCTTCAGGTCGGTTCCGTCGAGTCTCAAAGCGGCGTTTCCTTTCACCAGCCATCGTGGAGACAGAACGCGGCTTACACGAGCGCCAAATGATACCGACCGCGTTGTAGAGAGACTGGAGCGTGCCGAAACGGGATGGGAAAAAAGGATAGTTGTGCGCGAAGCCGACGCGGTTACGTCAAGTCTTCCGCTCTTGATCGGCTGCGTGAATGAACTCCATAGTCGAAGCGCTTCATCTCTCTGCGACGCGCCCGTCGGAGCTGCGTTGGCCGGTCCGGGGAGACCCCGTCGGACAACACTCCAGAGTCCGGAAACCTCTATTGCCCGATCCTCGCCGGTCTCGACATGACCATAATAATGTCTGGCATTACTCCAGGCATTCTCACGCCGGGACGTCTTCCGGGGGAAAGACCCTGGATCGACGAATCCGAAATCTCCATCTTCACGCGAAGAATCGAACGCAAATACGGACCGAACCGGGCCTGTTGGACCGGATATAAGACCTCCCAGTTGACGGTAACCGTATGCACCACCGGTCAAAGTGGTCCGCAATGACCGTTTTCGTGTCGGTTTGACGGTCCTGAGAGCGATGGAGCCGCCAAGGGCGGAGCGGCCGTTTTCTACGGCCGCTCCGCCATGCCCGACACGGATAGATTCCACTATCGTCAAGGGTAGCGTAGAAACGTCGACCTGTCCGGTCTGGGGGTCATTCAGGAGGAGTCCATCCAGATACAATCGGGTATGATTGGGGCCGGTACCACGCATCGAAACGGTAGAGAGACCGGATGGACCGGACCGCCGTACGAATAGAAAACTCTCGGCATCCAGGATTGACGCCAGCGTTTCACCCGGGTAGAGACGTATCCGATCCGTTCCCAGGATCTCGATTCTGATTTCAGACGCCCCCCGGGACAGCGAATCGATGACTGTCACCGGGTCCAACGCAACCGTCGTATCTGACACGACCTGAGCCTGGACCCGCGTCAATCCGACCAGCGTTATCGCAAGAATGAATATCGAGCAGCGCATAAAAAAACCTGATCCCCAAATACAGAGGAGCAGGCATACACGACTCGACCGAAAAGACAACCAGGGCCTGTTTGCGATCGACCGATACCGGCACCCCTCTTCCCGGAGGTGTAAGGCATGTACACGACAGTCAGGTGTCCTGGCTCGCGACGCTGAGAACGGTCTAAAAGATTACTGTTCTCCCCGGCACAGACTCTGATTTTGCCTTCCGATACCGTGTATCGTGGCTGGATCGTCATCGTCCGTGCCCGGACGTCGCATACAGTTGCGGGTACAGCTTCGGCATAGCAGGCGTTTGCCCGTACCGAATTCCCTGTCGATCGTCGAATGGACGATCATATCTACCGTGCATATGAGAATGAACCCGACGAATGTAGGCCACGGCCGGTGCTAAGACAAGAACCCTGCGTCATTCTGGTCGTTAAGCGATTACCTCAACTATACGCGTCCTGTGCGTCCAGAATGCGTGTTACTTTCGATAAAACGTCGGCGGCCTGC
>CAYLHF010000088.1:0-3718 GCA_964383365.1 uncultured Rhodothermales bacterium
ACAGCATTCCGGCCCAACTTCCGAATCGCATGTTTGCGGTGATACCCCGTCGCTGTGTATTCCGACGTATTCGGCCACTGATTCCGATGCAAACCGGCCACCTAATCCGATTCTATTCGGCCGGATCGGAGCGTAGCGACGCGGGCGTTATTTTTCGGTTATTTGAGTCGGTTTGTGTTTGATTGTAGAACGTTTCTTTCGCATTGAATCTCCCTCAAGTTCGATCTTGTGGCCATCGTGTACAAGTCTGTCAAGAATCGCGTCAGCGATCGTTGCTTCTCCAATGGCTGTGTGCCAGGCGTCAACGGGTAATTGGCTCGTTACAATGGTTGATCGAATCCCGTGTCGGTCGTCGAGAATCTCAAGTAAAATGGGCCGCACATGATCTGCGATCGGAGCCAGACCCCAGTCATCCAAAATAATTAGGTCGCTCTTTGCTAGGTCCCGGATGATCTTTGGATACCGACCGTCAGCTTTCGCAATTTCAAGATCTGCAAGGAGATTCGATAGTCGATAGTATCCGGCCGTAAATCCTTCGAGACAGGCTTTGTGAGCGAGTGCACAGGCCAGGTAGGTCTTTCCCGTTCCTGTGGGACCGACGATGAGAATGTTCTGATGTTCGCGTATGTAGTGGCAGCGTGCAAGCGAACGGATGAGCGTCTTATCGAAGCCGCGGGCAGCGGAGTAATCAATGTCTTCGATCGAGGCCGATTGCCGAAGACGTGCCCGGCGTAGCCGGTTCGTGAGGCGCCGATTTTCTCTCTCGCTCGCCTCTCGGTCAACGAGCAGGCCGAATCGCTCATCAAACGTGAGCGTCTCGATGTCTGTTTGTTCACTCTGTTCGGCATAGGCATCGGCCATGCCGTGTAATCGAATGGAGCGCAGGCGCTCGAGTGTGGGGTTTGGTAGCATGTTTTTTTTCTGGTTTGGTTATTGGATTAGCTGTAATACTCGGGTCCACGGATATTTGCGTGAGTGATTGGCGTTCTAGGATTGGCCTTTTCTGGTAGTGGGGCCTGATCAAGATTGTTCTTCAGGATAGACTTGACGCTTTTGTAGCGGCACGTTCCTACCGAGAGCGCGCGTAGGCACGCTGCCTCAAGCCGGTTGTCTCCGTAGGTTTTGGCCAGACGCATGATGCCGAGTCCGGCTCGGTACCCGTGCTCGGGATGAGGGTAGGAGTCGAGAAGGTTTTCCATCAGGAGAGCCGTCGACTCTCCTGATTTTGAAGCCCAACGGATGAGGCGACTCGGCGACCACTCGCCGTACTGCCGGTGGCTTTTGGGCATATGCTCGGTAACCGTCGTGAACATGCCCTGGCGCACGGAACGGCGATGACTGGCAATTCGCTCATCCTTATAGAAGACCTCCACGGTATGCTCACTCACGCATACATCGAGCTCTTTCTTGATGTATATAAACGGAACGCTGTAGTAATGTTTTTTGACGGCGACATGGTAATCGATTCCAGCGCGTGCCTTTTTCCACTCGGAGTAGACGTAGGGCGAGAGCGGCAGAGGCGCAAGCGCTGGGCGGTCGATCTCTTCGAAGTGTGAGCGGCGTGTGCCCGAGAGCTTCTGGAACGGACGGTTGTTCAGTTCCTCAAGCAAGTCAGCGATAGCTACGTTCACCTCGTAAAGAGAGAAGAACTTGCGGTTGCGAAGGCGCGCCAAAATACGCGATTCTACGATTTTGACAGCGATTTCCACTTTAGCTTTATCCTGCGGATGACGAACCCGGGCGGGCAGTACAGCTACGCCGTAATGAGCGGCCATCCGGGCGTAGGTCTCGTTGATACCCGGTTCGTAGTAGCACGCATCCGTGACGCCGCTCTTGAGGTTATCGGGAATTAACAATCTGGTAACCCCTCCAATAAATTCCAGCGCCCGCACGTGAGCGCCAATCCAGTCCGGTAGCGACTGCGTCCATGTGGCCTCTGCGTAGGTATAATTGCTCGCACCCAGCGTGGCGACAAAGATCTCGGCCTGTCTCTCTTCTTTTGTCGCTGTATCAATAACGGCGATCGTCTGACCGCTGTAATCGACAAAGAGTTTGTCGCCCGCTTTGTGCTCGATTCGCATGACCGGATCAATGGTCCCCTTCCAGATGCGATAGAGATCGAAAAAGCGTGATCGGCTATATCCATCCGGGTGCTTTTCGCGGTATTCCTCCCACAGGAGCTGCATCGTGACGCCGTCCCTGGTCAGTTCCTTTTTGTGCGCTTCCCAGTCCGGAAGGGGACGCTGAGATTTCTGGTGTGGACGAGCTGGAAAGAGAAGCTCTTCGAGCTCATCTTCTGTCATGGCCTCCGGTAGTGGCCACGTAAGCGAGGCTTCGCGCGCACGATTCAAATAATCAGCGACCGTGCTTCTTGCAATTTGACAACTGGTGGCAATCTGTCGCTCTGAGAGGCCGCATTCAAAGCGCAAACGGAATATTTCTCTGGTCTTCTTCATGGATAATCGCTTCTTCGGCATCGATGCCCTCTTTGGTCACAGGTTGGTGAAAAAAGAAGGACGAACGATCCTGATTAATGGATTATCCCGCGTCTATAAACACTCCTGAATCCCCTCACACGGGGTGGCCGAATTGAATCGGATTTGATGGCCGGAATCAATCGGATTGGGCGGCCGATTTAAATCGGATTGGGTGGCCGGAATCAATCGGATTAGGTGGCCGATTTGGACAGGATTACACAGGCAAGCTGTGGCTTTTGACGTGAAAGAAATGAGCGATACATACGCTTAGATTATTGGTGGTGTGTAGTCATACTGCACACTATGCTGCTTATTCTATCTTCGAACGCGGGCCAGTGCTAATAAACTGCGGCCGCGAGGACTTAGTTAGAAGTCATTCATCCAATAATTGATGACAGAGCAAGTAGAGATCGACGAGAATATGTGGCAAATCATCCTCGGAGAGGATAAACAGATCTCCTTTTCTTACGCGATTCCGAAGAGGTTATCTACGTGGAGAAACCATCCGCTTTGGAGAAACTGGGATCCTTCTGATACTTCCGATCTGGATGAAGAGTGGTCGTATGATTTTGAGCATATTCCAACCCTGGCGTCTCCTTTTAGAATTAAGTCGACCTTAATCGCTGCCGTCGCTTTGCTCATCAGGCGTTCAAATACAAACTTCTTCTATTTCACACCCTCTAGCCATCAAAGGGGAAGGATCTACTCCAATCTCACACGTTCTCTGATTTCAGCGTTGGGTGGCAACTGGAGGTGCCAACTTATCGAGGAGTACTGGTTCTATTTTTTCAAGGATGACGCCGGTTCCAACTAGGGGAGCGAATATGAGTCCCACACATCAATAATGATTTAAACGCGAGCACACAGATGAATTTTGCCGTTTTAAGTACTGCCTTTGCTCATGCTGTCGAGATCCATCGTGACGATCTCCGAAAAGGAAAAAACGTTCCGTACATCGCTCATCTCATGTCCGTGGCCGCATTGGTCATAGAAGATGGAGGAAGTGAAGATGAGGCAATCGCTGCTCTACTTCATGATACCCTTGAAGATCATCCAGAGAGTATTTCACGCGAGGCTATCAAGAGGCTCTATGGAGCAAAGGTTTACGAAATTGTGGAAGGATGCACGGATACTCCTCAAGATTACACGGGCGGCATAAAACCAGACTGGAAAGGGAGAAAAGAGACGTATCTCAAGCACCTAAGGACCGCCTCTGAAGAAACCCGGCGCGTTTCCCTGGC
>CAYLHF010000089.1:0-3509 GCA_964383365.1 uncultured Rhodothermales bacterium
CACGAAACTGGCACGAGTCTGAAGGGAGTCGGCTGAGCCTGCTATCACCTGGCCCAATCCCAACGCGAGGGCTACCGTAAGATTCGTGAGCGTCGAGTCTCCAACATTTTCGAGTGCGACCGCGACACCGTATGGATTGGGCGTAAGCAGCGTATCGGCGCCCCTGGTAAGCTCAGACGGAGCGATAACATTGATCGCGAGCCTGGCACTGCTCTGACTGGCTGGAATTCCGGCGCTGCCGGAACCTTTCCAGAAAGCGATGTGGCGAGGACCTTCGTTGAAATCAGATGTTTGCGCGACGCCGGAAAGGTCGACCAGATCTGTAACACCCTGTCCGTAGATATCGGCTGTATAGACTTTGTCACCTGCTATGTCCGTCCAGTATAACTGCCTGGCGTTCTCATCGAAGGTGAGACTGAGAGCTCCGCAGCTGGTTTCGAGGCAGGACTGACGAAGGACTACGGTCTCGGGGAGGCTGCCGTCCAGATCACGACGGAATATTGTCGCGGTGGAACTCGGCCAACCGGTGATGTAATACAGCTTACCACCGTTCACGTCGACCGCAATGTCGTTCGCAGCGTTTTTCGGTTGAAAAAGAATCTCCACATTGCTTCCATCAAGATCCATGCGCCCCACCGCTGCATCTTGACCTGGTCTCGTCCAGTAGAGCTTTCTGTTCTGGCGATCGAGATCGATGCCGTCTATCAAGGATTCCAGAAGTTGTTGCCTGTCGCCAGTTCCATCGAGATTAGCCGACACAATTCCGGATCCGCTGATCCAACCATCGTAAAATACTTTCCCGGAGGCCACATCTATCTCGAAATCGTATGCACTTCCTGTATTGAGTGATACTACACCACTTCCATCGAGTCTGCTTGAAAGGATTCCCGTATCTGTCGCCCAATAGACTTTCGGCGGAATCCAGTCGGGGTCGTCGAAGGTGTAGCCAGACTTTACGTCTACGCCCCAAACAGACCCGGAACCACCGGGGCTCTGCCAGATCACTTCATCGTTGGAGCCGTCCGGGTCGATTCGATGGAGGGCGCCTGCGCCTGTCTCGGTCCAGTAGATCTTGTTTACGGCATTTGTCCACGTGTCCCATGTACCGGGGATAAACGTTGTCGCAGATGCATTTCCCCCTGTAGCATTCGGGCCGTTCACAGAAACCATATAAGTGATGTCACTATAGCCGCCGGCTGACGGTTCTTCTGCCCGAACTTCCCAACTCACATCCACTGGTTCGCCCCTTCTGATTTTTCCGATTTCGACGACCGCATCTCCGCCGACTATACTCAGGCTGCTGAGCTGCCACAGCTTAGCACTTGCGTCGGCGATCGTCTCTGCCACCGGATCTATGTGCGCTCGAACAGTGAACGGATTCGGCGACAGGTCTCCATCATCATTTCGACCGATTTCGGCAGGCGAGATGATATCGATCAGAATGCCGCCCGCGCCGGAGGCTGCAGGTTTGAGGGCCAGAGAGTATTTATTTTGAGAGATCAGCGTCGATTCAAACAACTCTGCCAGGTCGCTTCCGTCGTAATCGACTCGCAAAATACCGAAGTTCCACGGCGCAGAGAAAAAGCTTTTTCCGAAGTATATCTGCTCCGCAACGGGGTCCAATTCGATGTCTCCCGCCGGGCCATTCAGTTCATTGGGGAGATTCCCTTGCACGAGTGTTTCATCTGCACCGCTTAGAGTGGCGCGGTATATTCTCCCGCCGTCCGTATAAAAGAGCTTATTGCTATCTATTTCGACGTCGAAATAGTTCCCGAAATCCCTTTCTACAATAACCTCCTCATTGCTACCGTCAATGTCAGCGCGCCTGATGGCAGAACCCGTTCCATAAACAACCCAGTACACCTGCGAACAATCGCTAGTCAAGGCAATTCCACCGATGGAACTTGTCTGTCCCTGGACCAACGTCTCAACTCCGTCGCTGCCGTCGAGATTGAATCGATAGATTCCCGACCCGCTGGCTGCCCATCCATTCCAGTACAGCGCATTGCCGCATTTCTTGAGTTCAACGGGCCTGTTCGTCACGCCCGAAAACTCGGTGTCCACAAAAAGTGTCTCTCGTTCTCGCCCGTTCAGCTTACTCCGAAAGATCCGGTTGTTACCCATGAAGTAGGCATAGCCGTAGTCGACGATCAGGGCATAAGCAATATCCGCGACGCTGAATATTTCTTCGTCAGCGCTCCCGTCGGGTTCGCTACGCATAATCGCGACCGGGTTTCCACCAAAGTACGGGGACTCCATCCAGTATATCTTCTCGGTGAGATTTGTCGGTAAGAGCCCTAAGGCGAACACGTCCACAGGGTGTGTATCGCCAACCCGTGTGGCATTTGCGGAGTTGACACTCACGCTAACCCGCACCGTCTTGTCCCGATCCGACGAGCTGATGCCGATATTCCATACAACCGTGACCTGCTGTCCGGGAAGCAGATCTCCGACGGCTTGTGTTGACGGCCCTTCGACATGGAGGATATCCTTCGGGGTCAGGGTTGCGCTGACATTCGTGACCGTGCTCCCGCCTATATTATCGATGGTGGCCGTCATGACGAATGGATTGGGTGTCGGTTCGCCGGAGACATCCGGGAGAATGCGATCCGGGCCTGACAGCGATACGGCAAGGTTCGGATTGGCCCAGCTTCCGTCGTCAATAAGGAGACCGATGCCCACCGGGCCGTCGGATCCGTTGGCAGGACGTTCGAAGAGGGACTCTTGGGTTGTAACGAAGCTTGATCCGACCGGGCGGCGCGTCACCTTCCAGATCCGGTCCGTTCGGTTATCCGTCACATAGAATACGTGGTCGTTGCCCGGAGATGAATAGTCTTTTTCGACATCGATAAGATTGGCGGTAACCGACAGCCCCGTGCAGAATGAATCACAACTCCAGAGACGGTCGGGGACGACGTCGAGGGCAGCGTCGGGGTCTTTACTAAATAGAGTTCCGGTGAACGGATTGATGAATAACGCTCTGCCATCGAACGTAATGCCACGCGGGTGATCGAGGCCTGAGTCCTGTAACGCCCGGACGTTTCTTCCATCCAGGTCCGCCATCATCACTCGATTGGCGCCTTCTTCGGTCCAGAAGATGTTCTGTTCCGTTGGGTCGTCCTGGACTGCGATACCCCACGGACGATTAATCGCAGAACCGCTTTTTGAGGCGGATTGATCTTCTATCGACGAGAGGTGTCGGGCTGGGTTGATATCGGCGCTTTGCTTACCAACGCCCTGGTCAACGAGTACCTCGACGGTCCCCCGAGTCGGATTTAAACGATTGATTGTACCCAGGTCGTAATTGGTGAAATAGACCCAATTATGGATTAAGACTACGTCGACGATCGTGCCAAACTGTGTTACCTCGGTTCTGACGTCGCCTCCGTTCAGACGCATCGAGTAGATCTTACCCGCAGCGCCCCAGTATATCCGGTTTCTTGACGCATCGACCGCGATACCGTTGAAGATTTCGTTGCTGGTAAACATCGAATCGACGTTAGTGCCGT
>CAYLHF010000090.1:0-3493 GCA_964383365.1 uncultured Rhodothermales bacterium
GATCGCGCTCCAAAAAGATGACCGTGTTTTATACTCAAATCACGGACTCGAAGCCGAACAAACCACCGAGTCAGGAGATCCCATTCTTTCTGATCTCATGAAAGCGGCACTCGACGGCAAAGAACAATCGTTTCAGGGTCTCGATCACACCGGCCACTACATCACCGCTGCGTCCACGTTTCTGACGTATGCAGGTTTTCGAATCGGACTCGTTGGAACGGTCTCCAATCACGACGTCGTCGCCCGGTTGATGCAAAACGCCGTCATCACGCTCATCCTTTCCCTCCTCTTTGCTGTTTCAGCAGCGTTTGTTTTTCAACGTCTCGGAAACCCGATTCTGGTCAAATTGAGTAGGCAGTCGCGTTCTCTGAAACGGGAATTAGAGACGCGACGTGGCGTAGAGACCCAACTATCGGAATCGGTCGAGTTCCTCTCAGAATCCCAGCGGATCGGTCACGTCGGAAGCTACTCGCTCGACATCGCGTCCGGTATCTGGACGGCATCCGACGTACTCGAGAACCTTTTTGGTATCGATGACCGGATCGAACATACCCTGGAAATGTGGGTGTCTCTGATTCACCCGGCAGACCGCGAAAAAGCGAGTGGTCATTTTCTCCGTCATGTGCTCACCGAAGGCAATCGCTTCGATCTGACATATCGGATAATCCGGAAGAATGACGGCGCGATACGATGGCTTCACTGCCTGGGTGAACTGACAGTCAAGGACGGAGTGGCCGTGCGCATGGTGGGTACGATCCGGGATGTGACGGAAAATACCGAACTGATTCAGTCGCTGCGATCGTGGGAACAGCTCTTTGCCCACTCCGCGTGGGGCATTGTAATAGTCGATGCCGAAACGAATCGGATCGTCTCGTCAAATCCGGCTCTTGATACCATGTACGGGTATTCCCACGACGAATTGATCGGTATGAGCGTTTTTGATCTCTACGCTCCTGAATCCAGGCCCGTAGCTCGCGGTATTGCTAACGACATGTCGATTAATCACGATCACTGTTGCTTCGAGAGTCTCCACGTCCGAAAGGACGGTACCCGATTCCCTGTAGAGGTCGATGTTTGCGCGCGTGATTTTGATGGAACCGGAACGCCGCATATTCGCGCGGCAAATATCGTCGATATATCGGAGAGGAAAAGGATCGAATCCGACCGGGAGAGAGCGGAGCGATCGATGATGGAAACGCAGCGATTGGAAAGCCTGGGAGTCCTTGCTGGAGGCATCGCTCATGACTTCAATAATGTGCTCATGACCGTTCTGGGAAATGCAAACCTCGCGCTTCAGGAAATATCTACAGAGTCCGCAGCAGCAGTCCATCTGGAGTCAATCGTGACCGCTGCCGGCACCGCATCAGGGCTCACCAGACAGATGCTCGCCTATGCCGGAAAGGGCAAGTATGATGTCTCGACGGTACTACTCAACAAAATTGTAAGCCAGATGAGCGCGCTCCTCGATGTTTCCATCAGCAAGAGCGTCATGCTAAGAACCGAACTGGACCCGACTGATCCGGTTATTCTCGCAGACGAGGCCCAGATTCAACAGGTTGTGATGAACCTGGTCGTGAATGCATCAGAAGCCATCGGGGCCGCGTGCGGAACCGTTACCATTACCACCGGAATTCGACCCTGTGACCATGTGTATCTCAATTCTGGATCTGCGGGACCCGGCCTCACCGCTGATGCGGAGTTACCGGAGGGAGATTATGCCGTACTCGAAGTAGCCGACTCTGGATCCGGTATGGATGAAAAGACGCTCGCAAGGCTCTTCGACCCCTTCTTCTCGACAAAGTATCAGGGGCGGGGACTGGGGTTGGCGTCGGTACAGGGCATCGTACGCGGGCACCACGGGGTCATTCGTGTTAATTCAGAACTCGGAAAGGGAACGACCTTCAAAATTCTTTTCCCGCTGGACGTAGACCACGATTCCGTTCGTCCAGAGGTCGCTTCGGACGAAAGATTGCGTCAATCCTGGACCGGATCGGGGCTCGTTCTCCTGGCTGATGACGATGATTCGGTGCGAAACGTCGGGAAACGGATGCTTGAGCGTTTTGGCTTTGACGTAATCGAAGCCCGCGACGGTCGAGCAGCGGTAGATCTATTCACCGAACGTGCCGATGAATTCGTCTGTGCCATCATCGACCTGACTATGCCCCACCTGGACGGAACAGCCGTCGTCCGGGAATTGAATGCCATACGCCCGGACGTAAAAATCCTTATCTGTAGCGGATATAATGAACAGTCTGTCGTTCAGGAACTGGTAGGGAAGGGACTGTCCGGTTTTCTGCAGAAGCCTTTCTTAATGGAGACCTTCCGAGATAAGCTCCGCGAAATACTGGGGAGTCAGACCTAGAATCCAATCTGGTAACCGATCCGGAAATAAGGGATCAGCGACAGTTTAATGTCGTCTCTGACCTGTTGAATTTCAGAGGCGAGATCGGCCTGAAACTGAGCGTCCGTAGCGATCTGTCCGGAGGAAACCAGATTGATTTCCGGGTCGTCTATCGCGACGACGCCTGCTCCGAAATTGAATCCTTTCCCGCGCCAGCCTATGATGGCGGCTGGCCAGGGTCCCTTGAAATCAAAACTACCCGTAAGTGATCCCACATCCTGGACCGAATACGACTGGCCACCGACGTCCACGGTACCCGATAATTGATCGGTTTTAGCGTCCAGGCCGTACTGACCGAGGACCAGACCGGCTCCGAGAGAGAATCGATTCCGGAACGGGTGCAAATTAATGGCGATCATGCCTCCGGCGATATTGGGATCGACGGTATAATTGATATCCCCCTCGTCGATATCGAATGCACTGATCGGAAGAACACTAAAATCCGCCGACACACTGAAAAAGCCGTTCATCGACAGGGTCGCTCCCCCACCCACGCCGAAACCGCTGATTTGAGGACCGATGGAAAAGTGCTGAGCCGAAGCATCGACGTGAAGCAGGAGCGTACCAGCCATCAGCAGAATGATGGCTCTGATTCTTATTTGGGACATGGTCGTGTACGTGTTGTTCCGATGATTTGCAGGTGGACGTCCGTATCGGGCGACATCGACCGATGGGTGAACAAAGACCTACGCATAGGAAGATACTCTGTGCGGAGTCTGATTGACAAGAATCGGCTACGGGCATTTCGATCTTTAATTTACCTGATCTGTAGTCCGTCAAAAACAGAAACCAGACTATTCTGTGCTTATTTCTTATTCAATGAATCTGCACAGGAGCTTATTTAGATTAATTCTAAATAAGGAGTACTTTCTTAATGTTATCTGTCGGCATGGGTGTTGCATTAAGGTATTGTTAATACAATGAAACTTGTTTCCACTCGTTATTTTCTTCTCTTCAGCGTCGTTGTCTGCATTTTTCTCGTGTTTTCGACGCCGATACAAGCTCAAGACGCGAGTGATCGCCGACTGGACATCGGGGGGTACGGGTCCTTTCGACTCGACGCATCGGACGCTCAAAACACGGATCCATCCT
>CAYLHF010000091.1:0-3413 GCA_964383365.1 uncultured Rhodothermales bacterium
CATATGATTGCGGCCCAATGTGATCTGGATCCAGGCGAGCTCGTCTATACGATCGGGGATGCCCATATTTACGCCAACCACATGGATCAGATCGAAGAACAACTCGCGCGCGAACCCTTTCCCCTACCGAAGCTACGTCTGACGCGCCGCCCGATCTCTATCTTCGATTACGAGTACGAGGATTTTGACATAGTGGACTATCAGTATCATCCGTCCATCAAGGCGCCCGTGGCGGTATGAGTCAGACAGAAATTGTCATCATTGCCGCGGTTGGTGTCGAGAATCGAGTGATCGGCGTCGGTCAAGACCTGCCCTGGCATATCCCCGAAGACCTGAAACGATTCAAGGCCCTCACCCACGGGCATCCCATTCTGATGGGGCACCGTACGTTTGAATCCCTGGTCCACCAGTTTGGCGGCCCCTTGAAGGGGCGGAGAAACCTCGTTCTGTCGGTGTCTGCGGCCTATCCCGAATACGACAATGTCGAGGTCTACCCCGATATGAAATCGGCGATTGCAGCAGCCGCCGAATGCGATACCCTGTTCGTCGGAGGCGGCGCGATGGTGTATGCGGAATTTCTACCGATAGCCCACCGCCTCGAATTGACGCTCGTCGAGGGCCATCACGAGGGTGACGTCTTCTTTCCGCCCTACGAACACCTCATCGGGCCGTTGTACGCGCTCGATCAGGAAGACAGACGGGATGGCTTTCGGTTCGCGACTTACGTTCGGTGCGCGGTCGACTAGCACGATTCTATCGCATCAATACCATCTTTCGCGTCTGTACCAATCCACCGGATGAAGACCCGATCGCCGGGTTCGCGGTGAGCTGATAAAAATAGACACCACTGGAGAGCTTGCTCGCGTCATAGTGCACTTCATGGGCACCGGCCCCCCCGATGCCATTGACCAGGATGTCCACTTCGCGGCCGAGCAGATCGAATACCTTCAACGTTACCCTGCTTGGTGCCGAAAGTTGATACCGGATGGTTGTCGTCGGGTTGAATGGATTCGGATAATTCTGCTCCAGATCGAACCGGTCCGGGAGTTCCGTATCACGCTCTTCCACATCCGTTGCCAGACTGTTGACCCAGAGTCCCCCGCCTCCCGTCCCAACAAATAACTGCGACGGTTCGTCGGGATTGATCTTCAGGACATCGATGAATGTGTGCGAAATATTTCCCGTGATATTGGACCAACTCCCCCCTCCATCGGTCGTCTTGTATACCCCGGGGCTGACACCGGGAAGCCAGACCTCATACCACGGCTGGGACGCGGCGTAAATGGTGTTGGAATCAGCAGGATCTATTTCCACATCAGAAACCCGGGTATGGTCAAATATCTTCGTCCAGGTCAGTCCCCCATCAGAAGATCGGTAGAGGCCTCCATCACTGTTGAAATCGAAGTTGTCGGTAGCCCCAACGTAGAGAGTATTTGTCGCTCCGTCATAGTCGATCGTCAGGACATCAAAGGCCGGAAAGGAGGTCAATTTCGTCCAGCTTCCGCCCGAGTCTGTGGACTTATACAATCCACCACCGGCACCAAAGGCGTTTATTCCGGCATATAATTCGTTTCGGTTGTTGGGATTCAGCTGCACTTCCCACACTTTATCTGCGTCCGAACCCAGCCCGCTGCCCGATGCAGTCCAACTATTTCCACTGTCCGTCGTCTTGTAAATCGTGTTGCCGTACGAAGCGCAGTAGAGCGTCCGGTTACCCGGTGAACCCGCTACAGGGTCCAACACCAGATCGGGCCTCCCGGCGGGTAGTCCGGTCGATCGCCTGGTCCACATCATTCCGCGATTCGTACTGTGCCAGACGCTTCCGAGGCTGTAATTCGACTGTGCGGCCGAACCGATACCATCATATCGACTCATATAAACATCGCCATTCGATGGGTCGACCTCGATGTCCTTCCCTGCGTCGTCGCCGTCGTACGGATCCATCTTGGCATCCATCCGGACAAATGACGTAGCATGGTCATCTGACCGGAACGGACCCATATCGTCGTAGCCGACATAGACCGTACTACTGTTGGTCGGATCGAACGTGACCCCCTCAACCATCATCAATTCAAAGCCGGTCCCTTTCCAGGCATTTCCCATGTGCTCAGAATAGATCTGCGTCCAGTTCTGACCACCGTCTGTCGTGCGGTTCATCCAGTCCCGACCCCAGTAGATGACGTTCGAATCGCTCGGAGCCATTGCCAACACGAGGGCGTGCCGCTCGGGCAGAAAGGCGTCGTCCATCCACGCCAGGTTGACGCTCGTGTCCGACCGGTTCCAATGGGCTCCGCCGTCGGTCGTGTGATAAACCCCCCAGTCCTCCCAGGCCCCCGCGCCCTCCTCCGGAAAACTGACGGACGTTCCGATAAACATCGAATTGGGATTCGATTTGTCTACGGTGAATTTCCAGAAATAGTAAAAAAGGCCATCGGATTGCATGCGTGGCAGGTCACTGGAAATATCGGTCCAGTTTGCCCCGTCATCCGTGCTTCGAAAGATGCCGCCCCGGAAGGAGGATAGTTGTCCTTCCGTTCCCTGCGTTGGCAGCGTAGCGAAGAGGGTTCGTTGACCCGATGATTCGACGAGTTTGAGATTCCAGACCGTCGTATGCGGCAGTCCCGAATTTCCACTGGTCCAGGATGAACCCCCGTCAGACGAGGAATACACCCCTTCGGTGCTGCCGATAAATACCATCCCGTTCGTTGCGACCTGCGTTCCGTATACGGTAGCTGCATCCGGGACCGGGGTCGTAAGTTTCGACCACGTCGCTCCACTGTCGGTCGATTTGAATACCCCCTTCCCTTCTGTGCCGACGTACAGTTCGCTCATGTTGGAAGGATTCTGACCAACCGAATACGTAGATGTCAGGTCGTCTGATGTGGCCACGGTTCCGGGAAAGATATTGGTCCACGATGCGCCACCATCCGTTGTCCTGAACATCCCGACAGCCGTGCAATAGAACAGCGTGTTGTACGAAGCATCCGATTGATCGAACACGATCTGATTCGTCCAGTACACATCTGGCGTCCACGGTCCTGTGGCCAGATTATTGTTGACGCTCGACCACGTCTGTCCGCCATCGGTGGTCTTGAATATGCCTTCGATGTCTCCCCCGACATAGGCGATATCGGAATTTGTAGGGTGGACCGCGATGGATTGCAGGTCACTTCCCCCACCCGGGCCGATATTCATCCATTGTGCGCTCGACACACCGTTCGTGCCGACGAATAAGAGGGCTGCACTCAGCAGTAGCCTGCAGACATTGACGCGATTTTTCATGATTCTATCCTCGTGAAATGCTGTTAGTGCAGGAGAACCATCGTTCTCGTCACTATTACACGGCCGCCGGAGGCCTCATTTACGTTTGCCAGGAGTAGTCTGTACAGATACACCCCGCTCGCGAGAAGGTC
>CAYLHF010000092.1:0-2907 GCA_964383365.1 uncultured Rhodothermales bacterium
ATAGCCGCGCGCCTCGCCTGGTGGCGCGAGCGGAAAAATCCTGAGGACGATTAGCCTCGCGCGCGCAGCGCGTCGCGAATCTCCGTCAGTAGCTTCTCTTCGGCCGAAGGCTCGGGCGGCGGCGGCGGCGCCTCGGGCGCAGTTTCCTCTTCCGCCTTCATGCGGTTCATGACCTTGATGACCATGAAGATCGCAAACGCGACGATCAGGAAGTCGAGCACCGTCTGGACGAATACGCCGTACTTCAGCACGGGCGCACCGGCCTCCGCCGCGGCTGCAAGGCTCTCATAGGCCGTGGAGCTCAGGTTAACGTAGAGATTCGAGAAATTGACGTTGCCGAGCATTAACCCGATCGGCGGCATGATCACGTCGTTGACGAACGAGCTCACGATTCTGCCGAACGCGCCGCCGATGATGATCCCGACGGCCATATCGACCACGTTGCCGCGCATGGCAAAGGCTTTGAACTCCTGCAGCATGATGTCTCTCCCTTGGCTGGTTATTTTTTTCGCGGAGCGGTCACAGTGTAGAGCTTTCATTTTGCCGGTTCCAACATAGAATACGCGCGACGACTACCCATCCATCATGGCGATCACGCCGGCGGAGATCCTCGACCATGCTGCGTACAATCCCGTTGCTACCTGCGCTTATTCTGTTTTCCACCATCGGTTTTGCCCTCGACGGCGTCGAACCCCCCGGCCATCTCATCAACGCCGTGTTCGAAGAGAAGGTGGAGGAGACCCTCATCCAACCGACCTTCGTGGTCGATTACCCAACTGTTATCTCCCCTCTGGCCAAACCAAAGAAGGATGATCCCGATTGGGTGGAGCGATTTGAACTAATCGTCTACGGACGCGAAGTGGCCAACGGTTTTTCGGAACTTAACGACCCGGCCGTGCAATACCAGCGATTCAAGGAGCAACTCGCCCAACGCGATGCGGGCGACGAGGAGGCCCATGTCATGGACCTCGACTACGTCAACGCGCTTCGCTGCGGAATGCCTCCGGCCGGCGGCATCGGCGTCGGTATCGACCGGCTGGTGATGTTCCTCACGGACAGCGCTAGTATCCGCGACGTGATCTTGTTCCCGCTTCTCCGACCCAGGGAAACGGTGGTCGAGGATCAAGAGTAGATACGATGGAAGGACCAGCTCCCTGCGTATAACGTGGGTTACTCGCGGAGCGAGCAGTGCCAGAATTTCTAAGCGCTTGAAACGCTAGAAAAGAACGACAGGAGGCTGGTCCCATGGAGAGTATTGTAAGAATTGGAATGGATGTCCATCAGGAGAGTATTCGGTTGGCGGTGATCACCGATAGTGGAAATGGCGCCGGAGGCGGAAAAATCGTCTTGGAAGACACCGTTTCGAGCACCTCCGAGTCGGTTCGAAGGACTTTTAAGAAATTGAAAAAGAAGTTTGGAACGATCGAGTGTTGTTACGAAGCCAGTACGTGCGGATTTGTTATGCAACGACTCTTGAATGAAATGAAAATCGAGTGTTCCGTCGTTGCCCCCTCGATGATCCCGATAATTCCGGGAGACCGAGTCAAGACCGATCGCCGTGACGCACGGAAACTGGCGACTTTGTTCTGGAACGATCAGTTGACATTTGTACGCATCCCGACCGACGAAGAAGAATCGGTTCGGAGTTTGGTTCGGTGTCGGGAGAGTACGATGGAGGATCTCAAGAGGACGAAGCTCCGGTTCGGATGTTTTTTGAAATCGCTGGGATTTGTCTATCGAGCGGGGAAATATTGGACCAAAAGCCACATGGCGTGGTTGAGGAGAATCGAGTTGGAAGGTTGCAACCAAACGGTATTCGAGAAACATCTGCGAACTTTGGAATTTCACGCCGAGGAGTTGAAAGCCTTGGACGAGAAGATCGAGGAAGTTGCCGGGAGTCCGGAATACAAACAGATGGTGGAGAGGTTGTGCTGCTTGAAAGGAGTCCGGACACTGACCGCAATGGTGTTGATTGTGGAGATCGGAGATTTCAGTCGTTTTCCGAATGCACGGGCATTGATGAGTTACTTGGGGGTGACTCCGAGCGAAAACAGCAGTGGGAATTCGATTCACCGTGGAGGGATCACGAAAGCCGGGAACAAACGGGTCCGAAGGATCCTGGTACAGTCGGCGTGGAATTATCGGCGCACGCCCCGTGCGTGCCAGGCTCTCGAAGCGCGGCGAAAAGGACAGCCCGCATGGGTTGTGTCGCACTGCCGGAAAGCCCAGAAGCGACTGAACACAAGATTTCGCGAACTCGATACGAGAAAAAATTCTTGTATCAGTGTGGTAGCGGTTGCGAGAGAACTGGCCGGATTCGCCTGGGCGATAATGCAACCGGAAGAGGTCGCCTTGTCGCCGATAAAGTGAGCGACCCAACGATCGACGGTATCGAGGAGCGCCTGTGGAAATGTGGATAACTCCCCTCGATCCCCAAAAACTCTTCGGGAAAAGATCGAGGCAAAGCGCCCCATCCAAGCGACAGGAAAACGGAGCAGGGAGTTCTCCACAATTCCACAGGCGGGAGGATGAGGGTGATGGAAATAGAAATCAGTTTCAAAACGGAACGCCCGTCGCTTCGCGACGGCTAAAAAAGGCGAAGATCGAGGAAGGAACAAAGTTTTGAAAGAGACAGCTTGGCGGGTACGAAAAGAGAATGCTCGTCCCGGGCTTGTGGTAGTGCTTCCGAAAGAGGCGTGAACCCACGATTGTAGATGGAGGCTTCTCTCGACGTAACCCGAATCTTGCGGTTTCGACCCGCGTATACCAGACTGATTCATCGTCGAAGAATCCCGCCAGGCTGTTTCTCTTTCAGGGCCGGCTAAGAAAATGTGAGATTGTGCCTTCCGAACCCCGATCTATTAAGTTCTCGGAAAGGATTGACAGGTCCTTCCATACCAGCCCGGG
>CAYLHF010000093.1:0-2899 GCA_964383365.1 uncultured Rhodothermales bacterium
TAAAAAGAGTGTTCAACTGAGACCCAGGTCGCGTAAACCAGAGCTTCTTGAATCGACCAATTTTCTTTTCAAACTCCTGTCGATTGGTATAAAACTTTGACCCGCCCGAGCTTCGCTTTCTTCCGAGCACGTGCCAGGTCAAAGTTGCGCTGCATGTTAAGCCAGTATTCCGGCGTCGTGCTGAATGCCTTAGACAGGCGCAATGCCATCTCTACGCTTATACCGGACTTCCTGTTAACCAGCTCCGATAACGCCTTGCGCGTCACTGTTAATGCATCGGCGGCCGAGGTAACCGTCAGATCGAGCGGTTTCAAATACAACTCTCTCAGAACCTCGCCCGGGTGAGCTGGATTTCGCATCCTCATCATAGAATCCTCTCATTAGTGATAGTCCACATAATCCACCTCATACACATCGCCCTCGTCAAAGCGAAAAATCACTCGCCAGTTACCGCTAACAGAAACTGACCAAAAACCTTTCAGCTTCCCCTTCAGCGCATGGAAGTCCGAACCAGGAAACCTCATGTCCTCCGCTTCATGTGCCGCTTCGAGTGCAGTCAAGATCAATCTCAGTCGTTTTCGGTGGTGCGAATCAATCTTGGACGCATCATCTTCCTCATGGAACCTGCGAAGACCCTTATGCTTGACTGAGCAGATCATACATAAATATAATATGCAACCCGTAACGTGTCAAGTGTCATTTAAACAGTCCTGACTTGAGTCCCTCTTGCAAGGGAACCGCTGGTGTGGTTGCGTTCACAACGGAAGGAGGCTTTTCAGACCCGCGTTCTCCTGGCGCAGACGCGTGATTTCTACCCGTAAATCCTTTGATCCAGAATCGCTTCCCTGTTCCGTCGTAGCATTCGATACTTCCTCTCCAGTCGGCCCTGTCTCCTCAATCAACGAATACGTCCACTGCCTTGCGAACGCCCGTGACCGTGATGCTCGTTATTCCTCCGGCGGCTCGAAAAGCTTCAATTTCTGCGGGCGAAGCGACCTCTTCCAGTATCGAATCCGGAATACCAATCGGACGATCCTTCACGACTGTCACCTTCTCGAATCCGGCTTCAGTCACCAGATTCAGGTACGCTTCCATCCGTATCGCACCCGATACACATCCGGCGTAGAGCGCCGCCGAGTCTCTGATTCTATCCGGGAGATCCCCCTTGACGACGATGTCCGATATGCAGAAATGACCTCCCGGGCGAATGACGCGGTGCATTTCGGCGAATGCCTTCTCTTTGTCCGGCACGAGATTCAGCACACAGTTGCTGACGGCCACGTCTATGGATGCGTCTTCTATCGGCATGGCCTCAATATCTCCCTCTACAAAAGAGACGTTATCGTATCCCAGCTTACGGGCATTTTCTCTCGCTTTTGCGATCATTTCCGGGGTGAAATCGACACCGATGATCTGGCCTGTCGCCCCAACGAGCGAGCGCGCGACAAACGCATCGATTCCGGCTCCCGATCCGAGATCAAGAACCGTATCTCCCTCGTTAATTCCTGCAAATTCCGTTGGTAGGCCACAGCCGAGACCCAGGTCTGCGTCGGCTTCATACCCCTCCTTCCCCTCGTATGCTTCTCCCACGAAGGAGAATTCCGCACTCGAGTCGCCACATCCGCATCCGCATCCGGACGACTCATCTACGGCCCGTTTGTAGCGCTTTTTTACATAATCCTTGATGGACGTGGCGTCCGACACGATTTCGGTTTCGCCGGTGGACGAGGAATCTGTCGCGATCTCGCTCTTGATCGATCCACAACATTTCTCGGCAGTAATTTTAATGGTCATTTCGTCTTTGATGGTCATTTTATCGGTCCCTCTTATTCGTTAGCAGCATGTCTCCCCCTGTCCTATCTCCCGAAACCACTCTTCGAAAGCGGTCCGCACGGCCGCAACCGCTTTCCAGTCGATGCAGTAGCAAGATCGAGGCCCTTCGATAACGCCCTCGATAAATCCCGCTTCCTTCAGCACCTTCAGATGCTGGGATACGGTCGCCTGCGAAAGCGGCAATTCGTCCACGATCTCCCCGCATATGCAGGAATTTCTGCGTGCGAGTACCTCCAGAATGGAGAGCCGACCCGCGTGGCCAAGCGCCCGCGCGGAGGCAGCCAGATCCAACTGACGCTCTTCAAAGTTGTCGTTTCTGGGGTATGCCATAGTGGAGTGGGGATCAGGTACAGGAATAATACAATATCGTCGATATACGATTAGTTCTAATAAAGTTTCATGTCGACCCATTTTTTTGTTCGGTTTTCTTCGGTGGCGTCCTCTAGTCGGAAATAGTATTTCTCAAACAGGCATCTGATTGGAGGGAGTTATGTGCCAGGGATTACCAACGGGGTCGCCCCGTCGCCGCCTCGCGCTCACGGCTGTGCTCGTTGCAGTTTCGCTACTATTCCTTGCGCGTTCCGCGCTTGGACAAACCCAGATTCTAACTGAATCGTTCGATACGGTGATCGCACCGGCCCTACCCGTTGGCTGGACAGCATCCGGATCCGGTTGGGCGACAAGCACATCGTCCGCGTCAACGGGAAGCGGGCTGCAAAACCTCGCGCACACCGGTGCGGGTTCGGCCAGCGTAGTGGGCCCCACACTGGACCTCTCGGGATTCACCGATGCAAGCCTCTCGTATCTCGCGCGAAGAACCTCGTCGTATCCACCGGACAGCCTGCGCGTTACGGCCTCGATCGACGGGGGCGCCACGTTTCCGATAACGGTACTGGCCTTTGGTGCCGCCCTACCCTTGACGACAAGTACGTACACCTCTATTACCGCTGCCATTCCGGCCGGTGCCATCGGCCAGAGCAGCGTCATCTTGCGATTCGAGGCATTCGGAGGGAGTACGGGAGGAGCCAACATTCGTCTCGATGATGTGCTCGTGACGGGAACGCCT
>CAYLHF010000094.1:0-2776 GCA_964383365.1 uncultured Rhodothermales bacterium
AAGAAAAGGTCTCTGTCATTAGAGGGAGGGCGGCCCTCTTTGATGGAGACCTTCTTTTTTTGCCCGGGGGTTTCCTTACTGTTCCGAAGAGGTCTTCCACACATACTCTCCTCCATTCGTTTGTATACTATAATTGGTGTCAATAGCCGGTCGCGTATGACCCACCTTGGATCGGCGGGTGTGACCCACCCACGGCCGTGTAGGTGACGGGTTTGGGGTGAGGGCTCGGAAGGCTTGTCGTTCAAGCCTAGTTATGTGCGTCTAGCCGAGTGCCTCGTTTGGTCTCCTTTCTCATTTGTCGGTTTCGTTATTGTTCGTTTTTCGTTTCCGCTGTTTCTGCCGATAGGAAGATCCCTCCAGAGTCAGGATATGGGCGTGATGTGTGAGGCGATCCAGCGCGGCGGAGGCGAGCAAGGGGTTGCCGAAAACTTCGTTCCATTCTTCGGGAGCGCGGTTGCTGGTGAGAAGAATCGATTTGTTTTCGTAGCGTTCGCGAATGAGATCATACAGATCCTCGACCGCTTGGTTCGAAAGCGGGACCAAGCCGAAATCATCGAGGAGCAGGACGTCCACGGCAAGCAGCCGTTTTCTCCACCGCGCAAAAGTTCCGTCGGCGCGGCGGGCGTGAAGCGAAGCGAGCAGCGTGTGGACCGGGGCGGCGTAGACGCGGTACCCATGCTTGATGGCCTCGTGGGCCAAAGCCTGAGCCAGGTGGGATTTCCCCGTGCCGGTCGGTCCGCAAAGTATTATGTTTTCTCCGCGCGGGACGAACCGACAAAGCGCCAGATCGGCGATAAAAGTTTTGGAGACCTTTGGAGCGGCGTTAAAATCGAATCGGGCCAGGATCTTGGAAGAGTCGATCCCCGCCTCCCGAATTCGTCGGGCAAGTTTTCGCGATTCGCGTCGCTCGATCTCGTCATCTAACAGCAACGCCAGAAACTCAGTGTGCGCCAGAGATTGCTCGCGAGCGTATTCGACGCGTTGATCCAGTGTGGCCAGGATTCCGGACATTTTTAGTTCCTTGAGTTTGGGTAGGAGCGGGTGTGTTCTCATGACTTCACCTCCGCGCCAAAGAATTCGTCCGCCGACCGAGCGAAACGATACCGGTCTTTTTGAGGCGAAGACTCGGGAGGCGTTTCGATGGGGCAATCTTCGAGCCCCTGTTCCAAGACGGTTTTAATCCTCCGGTAAGTGGGGTCGCCGTAATAAAGAACGCGAGCGCAGGCTCGTTCCAGTCGGTCCCGACTATACTTTTCCGAAAACCGTAACAACGAGTGTACGCTGGGCAAGCGGTCTTGGACGCGATCCGATAACAAGATCTCGACCACCCGACCGCAAGAAGGTCCAATGTCCCCGGCGCGTTGGCGACATCGCTCGGGCGGGTTTTCCAGCCAGGCTCGTTTTCCTTCGGGGTAATGTTCGTTGCGGGTTTGGCGCTCGCCCGGGGTATTCACAACCGGGTGGGTAGTGATTAGATCTGTCCCGTCATAAACCTCGACGATCTTTCGTCCGACATAGACATCGACCTTTTTGCCGACGAAACGGTACGGGACGGAATAGTAACAATCTTCAACCACGACATGGCAATCGCGCTGGACTTTGGGCCGGTGGGTCGATACCAAGTCGAAAGGTTCGGAGGGAAGCGGTTGGAGAGCGTCGAGTTCGACTTGTTGAAACCGAGCAAGCGGCGCTTGCTTGGTTGTGCCGTGAATCCTCGTTCCCGCTTCCTCCAAAACCCATTGTTTGACTCGGCGGTTCATCGCCTCCAGATCGACAAACTCCATCCCGGCGAGAAAAGCGCGTTTGACGTAGTGAACGCCGGACTCGACCTTCCCTTTGTGGCGTGGCGTACGAGGACGGTTGGGGCTGATGACGAATCCGTAATGTTGGGCCAAGCGCCGATACGGCTCTCCCAAGACCGGATCGTGCAGATCGGCTTTTAAGACTCCCGCCTTCAGGTTGTCGATGACGACTCGTTCGACGACTCCGCCAAAAAAAGCGAACGCGTTTTCGTGACAAGCGATCCATGTGGCCACTTTTTGGTCGAAGACGAATTCGACATACTGGTGACGGGACCAGGAGACCGTCATCACGAACATCCAAGCCTTTCGTCGGCGTCCTTGTTTCGAATCCCACTGGGGACCGGCGTACCCGAAGTCGACTTGGGCTTCCTCGCCCGGGGCGGTCTCGATCCGAACGAAGACTTCGGGGTCCTGTGAATGTTTTCGGGCGAGGAACCGCCGGACCGAGGAATAACTGCCGGTGTAGTCGTGCTCGTCGCGTAGTCGTCGCCAGATTGTGGCCCCCTCCACCCCGGCATCGAAGAGAAGTTTGACGGTTTCCTCGAAGGGATCGACGGTGCTTCGCATGTGGCGAGGCGTGGGCGGCGGTCCCAGCAAAGAGGCGAGCGAGCCGATGTCCGGCAACGGTTTTTGCGAGTCCAGAAGCCCTTCTTGAGCGGCTCGGTCACGGTATTTGCGGATGGTATTTCTGGAAAGGTCCAAGGACCGAGCAATGTTTCGGATGCCTTCGCCTTTCCGCAGTCGATAGATAATTTCTCGTACTTCATTCACGTGGATTGGCTCCATTTCGTCCCCCATTCAAAAGAATGGGGAGGATTTTAGAGCCCTCACCCCCGGGTCAAACCGGCCGATCCAGGGTGGGTCACACCCACTGATCATCGGCTCCGTTACCTCCACGGCCGTGGGTGGGTCACACCCGCCGCTCACACCTGGGGCAATTTACGGCGGCTATTGAGAGTGTGTGTGGCCGGCCT
>CAYLHF010000095.1:0-2772 GCA_964383365.1 uncultured Rhodothermales bacterium
CACGAAACTGGCACGAGTCTGAAGGGAGTCGGCTGAGCCTGCTATCACCTGGCCCGATCCAAACGCGAGGGCTACGGTTAGGTTTGTTAGCGTCGAATCTCCGACGTTTTCGAGTGCAACCGCGACGCTGTACGGATTGGGCGTTAGCAACGTATCGGCGCCTCTGGTCAGTTCAGACGGAGCAATAACGTTGACTACGAGTCTAGAACTGCTCTGACTGGCCGGAATTCCGGCGTTGAAAGAGCCCTTCAGAAACGCTATTTCCTTAGGTCCTTCTGAGAAATCGGATGTTTGCGGCACACTCGATCGATCGAGTATCTCGGTCTCTCCCTGCCCGTGGATGTCGACGCGAAATATTTTGTCTTCACCGACGTCGTTCCAGTAGAGCTGTTTCGTGTTGTCGTCGACAAGTAGTGTAAAATCCTCTGTCGTGCATGATTCATCGCAGAGCTGACGATAGATGAGTGTCTGGGGGCCACCGTCCATGGAGGCCCTGTAGATCTCCACGTAGGATGGAAAAGAAACAGTCGTGATGAAGTATAGATTGTTGGCGCTCCTGTCGAGGGCAATACCCTGAGCGTTTACCATCTCCAGGAGTACTTCGTTGTTAGAGCCGTCCGCGTCCATTCGGCAGATGTCCAGAAAGCACCCCCAGTAGATCTTTTGATCAGATCTGTCGAGGGTAAAAGCGAGGGCCACTGTCGAATGAAGCTCCTCGGGGCTGCCCGTACCATCAAGGTTGATTCTCTTTATCGTATTTCCTGAGAACGAGAATTTTCTGTAGTACGCCTTTCCCGAAGGCACATCGATTAGGAGTTTGCGGGCATTCGTTACCGCCAGCGTGTCGACGCCGGTTCCGTTCAGCCGGCTCGAAAGAATGCCGTATCGCGTGCCCCAGTAGACCGATTTTTGAGTATAAACGGGATCGTTGTACGTATCGACTGAATTGACATCAACACCTAACATTGTTGGGTCACTTCCGGTCCAGATTACCTCGTCATTGGAGCCATCCGGGTCCATTCGGTGGAGCTCACCCGTTCCATATTCTGTCCAGAAGATCTTGTTAACAGCGTTGAACCAGGTGTCAGTGGTGCTGGGAATGGACGTCGAAGCAGACGCGCTGCCCCCTGCGGCATTCGAACCACTCACAACTACCCGATACGTCTGGTCGAGATTGTAAGTAGCGGGTGAGCTGTCTCGAAACTCTACCTCCCAGCTTACGTCCACGGGCTCACCCGAGCGAAGCCTGCCGATCGAAACGATTTCTTCCCCGCTTACCAGACTTAAACCTCCGGGCAGTATCAGCGTCACTCTCGCGTCAGAGATCGAATTGTATCCCGGATTAATGTGTGCCCGAATGGTGAAAGGGTTGGGCATTAACTCGCCGGCCGAATTTCGTCCGAGTTCGGCTGGTGAGATGATATCAATACTCGCGACGGCTCCTCCTCCCGATATTGCCGGCTTCAGGGCGAGCGTTCTGAAATTTCCATCGATGTCCCGTCCCGAAACTAACTCAGTCGGATTGCTGCCGTCGTATCCAACACGCCAGATGCTAAAGTTGCCGTCCTGGTCAGCAAAACGTGGCCTGAAATAGATCTGCTCGGCAGCACGGTCCAATTCGATGTCCTCTACGGTCCCGCCAGGACCGAATTCAACATAGTCGGGGTCCGTGGCCGTAGCGTTTGCTCCGTCGAGGTCTGCTCTGAAGATATGCCCGTTATCAACGTAAAAGAGATCGTTGCCATCTATTTCGACGTCCCAAGGACCGATGTCCGGGACAATAATCTCTTCGTTGCTGCCGTCCATATCGGCGCGATGGAGGCCTCGAGTTAATCCACCAGACGCCCAGTATACGTGGGAACAGTCACTTGTCAGGGCCAGGCCATCCACGGCCACTCCCGACATCTGAATTAAATTTTCGGGTTCACTCGTACCCGCACTGCTCACTCTGGACCGCCAAACCCCGTTGGAATTGATCCAGTAGAGATCGCCTCGACATTCCTTGAGTTCATCAGCGCCGAGAAATCCTGAATACTCGGTGTCGACATAAAGTGTCTCGACCTCCCGGCCATTGAGTTTGCTCCGGTAGATTCGAAGATTGTCCATGAAATAGGCATAACCTTGGTCGACCGTCAGGGCGCTCGGGGAGAAGCTGTGATAGAGCACTTCTTCGACTGAGCTTCCGTCCGGTTCGCTACGCATTATTCTCTTATGGTACCCACTGCCCTCTGTGGCTTCTTCCGTCCAGTAAATTTTCTCAGTAAGATTTGTCGCCAGGAGGCCTGACGCGAAAACCTCAACCGCGTGTACGTCGCCGACTGGTGAGGCATTGCCGGAGTTGACTGATACACCCACATTCACCGTCTTGTCGGTAGTCGACGAGCTGATGCCAATGTGCCAGACTACGGTCGCCAGTTGTCCTGGAATCATGTTTCCGAGGGCCTGAACTCTAGATTCAGGTCCTTCGACATGAAGAATCCCTCTTGGACTCAGGGCAGTACTGACGCTGGTTGCCGCGCTCCCGCCGACATTCTCAATTATGGCCGTCATCGTGAACGGATTGGGAGTCGGTTCGCCGGAGACATCCGGAAGGATTCGATCCGGGCCTGACAGCGAGACTGAAAGTTCCGGGTTGGCCCAACTACCGTCGTCAATCAGAAGTCCGATACCAACTGGGCCGTCCCGCCCTGGGGCAGGGAGCTCAAAGAGGACTTCTTTTATGGTAGAATCGGCCGTACTCGTGACTTTCCAGATGCGGTCCAGTTCGTTATC
>CAYLHF010000096.1:0-2677 GCA_964383365.1 uncultured Rhodothermales bacterium
GTATCCTGATTGATCCTGAATCGGGTATTCTCTACGGCGGGGCGGACTCCCGGAGTTATGATTCGAAGGCCGTAGGCTACTAGGGACCTTGGGCCCTAATTCAAAAGTACCATCGATCGTACTTCTGACCGATTACCGCACTGAATTCGGTAGAAGTAGATTCCCGACGGCATGCCCGATGGCAGCCAGATTGCTTCGTACGAACCGGCTACGAGCGGCTTGTCTAGAAGAGTAGCGATTTCCCGACCAGTAACGTCATATATATCCAGTCGAACCGCTTCCGGAGACGGAACATCGAACCGGATATGCGCCCTCGTACGGAATGGATTGGGGTAATTTTGCATGAGCCGGAACTCTAAAGGTATCGATACCGATTCGGGCTCTACCTCGGTCGGAACGACACCGGCTACCTGGTTCCAGAATCCAAATGCCATACTACTCGACCCATCACTCGCGAGTGAAGACACTGCAACCTCCGACGAAAAGGATCCACCTGCTGTTTTTCCACTCAGGGATGAGACAGAAAAACCGGATAATCTGATCTGCCCGGACACTGGATAAACAGCCAGAACGATTGCCAGCACACACAGTCCGGTATGGGTACTTATTCTTACCATGATGAACCTCCATCAGTGCGAATCGTCCTGACTCTTGAGGGTCTCGACACGAAGCGGGTAGTTCAGCGCGTAGGTATCGTGTCGAATACCGGTCACCTGCCACGAAATCCGCACGCCAGGGGGACCGCCGGCTATTCTGAATCTTCCCTGTTCAATCTCATTGGCTATGAAGAGGTCCGGTGCCGGTGCTCCGATGGACGTGAGTTGATACCGGAAGTTTTCATTCAGCGCCTCAAACCAGGCCGGAAACGTGACCCATGCTTCTCCGTTGCCATCCAGCTGGGCAACGCCGTCGTACATGTCCTTCATCTCAGAACTTTCGACGGATGCGTGCCGGAGATACCGATTGTCTGGATCCAATGGGTGGTCAATCTGGAACGACTTAACGTTCGCATTGACCGAGCCGTTGACGGTCAGATTACCATGAATGAAGGCGCCTTCGGATACGTCCAGCCTACCGGTGATATTCACCTCATTATTGGCCGGATTAATGAAAAGAAGGTCCGAGCCGCTATTGTTCAGCGCGACTAGACCATTCTGATTAACCCTGAAATAATCAGTCCCATCACTGTCCTCAACAAGTAAGGTCTTTCCCGTTAGTACGCCGTCGAAATCTCCCTTCGTCAGAGGAGGTCCATTCGGAAACTCGATGAACTCACCCTGCCCCAGCCGAATACCTCCGTTGAAACGTGCCTGCTCGCTCAGAGACAAGCTCCCGTCTTCACCCATCTGCAGGTAATGCGCTGTTTGGTCCTCTGAATCCACACTTAAACCCGTTGTATCAGCGGTAAAGGTCATGTCTGCGTGAACAGGAACCCGGAGACCTTTGGCCGAAATCGCCGAAGCAATCACAGTAGGACTACTTTCAAACCTGATTTCGCCACCGCTTCGAACTTCCATATTGTTCTCCAGGGCAAACTGACCCTTCTGAGATGAATTCCCTGACCGGTCGACGTAGTATTGGAACCCGCTCGAATCTCCAACCACGATACCGAAATCCTTGATCTGGATCAGACTGTTCCCGTTCGGAACTTCAAGGCCCCCGTTGAACACACCTCTCCCCGAATGGGTCGACCTGCCATCCTGTGATAGCGTGTGCGCAACGTTCCCCTGACTGTCTTTGACGATCAGAGGTATATCCACCAGCGTTCCCTGGAACGTAGAATTCTGGGAGCCAATCAGAGTCGCAAGAGTAGCCAGCGGCACATACTGAACCCGGCTCAGAGAATCTCCCAGAGTTAGGATCTTTGAGGCCGACTCTGCGGACTCGGTTGAAGGAAGCCCGAACCCTCCCCGAACAATCACATCACCTACCGAAGGAAAGGTGTTCATTTCTCCCAGAACGGAACGCGCCTGAAAGCTGTATGGAACCGAGGTAAAGGGTATCCGCGGGGTCATCTCCGGTTCGGAGCCAATAGACATTCCCACCCAGTATTGGCGGTCGAACGGAAGGTCGACTCCGTTTACGCTCTCGCCGAGAATGACGGAAAACAGTCCAGCCTCCACACTGACGGTCTGAGTCTCTGAGTAGACCTCGCTTCCGCCTGATTTGACGTTGTAGAGCTTGAACGTTACTGCATAAGAACCGTCGTCCACGACCGGTCCGTCCGGACTCGATAAAATACCCTGGAAGTTGAGCGTTTTGGGAACTTGAGCCCTGGCGGAAGAACACAGGCAGATAAACGCCAGCGAGATACTCAAGAGAAATGTGCGGCATCGATGCATAATCCGGCCTCCGATAAGAAAGAGAGCATTTCTCAGTCAGCCTGGGACTGTAATTACGCCTTTCGGGACGCCAACATCAAGCACAATCCTGATATTTGAGCGTCGAAGCCTCCCGTTCGAATCCGGAGGCAGAACGGTACCAGTACATAGGGCTCCGACCACCTGTCGTCCCGACTGAGTGTAGATGCTCCGCTATCTGAACCGGCTTAGCGTTAGATCTGCTACCAGTTCCGGGTCGGGTTCGTAATCAAACGGGAGCTGTTCGCCCAGACGCTCCCACGCCCACTGTCCGAAGAGCTGCATGCCGTATTTGGTGTACTGACGTCCCGACCGGT
>CAYLHF010000097.1:0-1325 GCA_964383365.1 uncultured Rhodothermales bacterium
TGTCCCAAAAAGGACAGAGAAACAGATGTACCATTCCATTGCAGAATCAATGGTCACGCGTCGATTCCCCAGAACCGACTAATCTGATAGCGTTTACACGTACGGTCAAGACCGTTCATCATCGACGGTCTTGATACGGTTTCCAGATCGGTCTCGGGGGTCAACACATGGCCTCATTTTCAATCGGAATCGATCAAGATCATGAAATCGTCGGTACGCTTTCAACTCGCCCTGCTCCTCATTTTCAGTCTGACAGGATCGCAGCCTGCTCGCGCTACAGGCCTTAAATCCAACCCCAGCAGTACCGGAAAAATCATCACAGCAATAGCCGAGCCGATAACCGATGCTGTGATTTCGGAGCCGTCTATGATTGGACCCGACGTACCTCCTGCTTGGAGACGAGCAGGTTCAGCGTGGACGGTTACTCAGATAGGTGCAAATATTTCCGTTTTCATTAACGGCGTGACACAGTTGGGCACCGATCTCGTATTCCTGAGCGGATCTGATTTGAAAAAAATGAGCCAGACAGGCACGGGACTCACGACACTGAGTACAGAGATTAGTTCTACCGGTGGTCAGGGTCGCGGAGTGGATTATGACGGTACCTACATCTATGGGGCCAGTAATGTCAATGACCGAATTGTACGCTGGAATGCGGATGGAACAGGCGCCCAAACGATCGCATCTGGAGGGAGTGCAAACAACCCTACAGATGTAGCAGTAGACGGTTCGACTATTTTTATTGGCAATTTTGGGGGTGGCGGCGTAATGAAGGTCGCCAAGGCCGGTGGTACCCCAGTTTCCTTTGTCACGGGTGCATCTACGCAGCCCGTCGGGATAGCATATGATGACACATACGTTTATTTCAGTACGTCTTCTGGCGTATTCCGAGCAAAAAAGTCTGATGGATCCGGATTGACAACAATCATTTCTGGAATTACCAGTTTTAGTCCGGCTTTTGGTGGTCTGGACGTGAAGGGCGGGCACATCTATTTTTCGGACCAAGGCAACAAAAAAGTATACAGAGCCAACGTGGACGGTACGGATCTCGTCACGCTCGCAACCCTCTCGAGTAGTCCCCAGGGAGTCGAAGCCATTCTTCCGGATGTTTACGTTTCGATTGGGACGGCCATCGTCAAACTTAGTAATACAGCCCCGGTCATTGGAGGAACCGTTGCCAGCCAGGCTGTGAACGATAACGCTACGCTCAATCCGTTTTCTCTTGTGACGATCACGGACGCAGAATCCCACGATGTCTCAGCAACCATCACGCTCGATGTGAACGCCAAAGGAGTCCTCTCCGGAACCGGCCTCTCCGGCTCTGG
>CAYLHF010000097.1:1425-2615 GCA_964383365.1 uncultured Rhodothermales bacterium
AAGCGATTTCAGTCTCGATATCGCCGGCGCATCGGGGAGTATCAGCAGTATCTCCGGAGCGGGAGCCTCCTATACAGTTACCGTCAATTCAATTTCCGGTGATGGAATAGTCAGCATCGACCTGAATTCGAGCGGAACCGGCATTACAGATGCTGGAAGTCTTGCGATCGCCGCCGGGTTCACAGCAGGAGCGGTGCACAATGTCGGGATGGCTTTCGATGTATCTGAGGCTGTATACGGAGGCGATGCGTTACGATTCTCGGTGGCCATTCAGGAGAGTCTCCCCTCCTCCCTTGCTTTTAACACTGACGGCTCGAAGCTGTTCATGGTGGGAGCTACCGCTGACAAGGTCTTCGAATACGCTTTATCGACTCCGTTCAGTGTGTCTTCCGCCACGCTCACCACATCGTTTTCCGTTGCCGCTCAAGAATCTGTGCCGGTATCAATGGCTTTCAATACAGATGGAACCAGGATGTTTGTGTTGGGAAATGCAGGGGATAACATTAATGAATACGCATTATCGACTGGTTTCGATATTTCGACCGCTGTGTATTCCGGTGATGCTCAACGATTTTCGGTATCGGCACAGGAGCCCACGTCTTCATCAATGGCATTTTCCAACGACGGCACGAAAATGTTCGTTATGGGAACGGTTGGTGACCGGATTTTCTCATATACACTCGGAACCGGTTTCGACGTGTCGACAGCAGTTTACGATGGCGTCGGACAGAGTCTTGATGTTTCGTCGCAAGACACTGCACCAACGTCGATTGCATTTAACGCGGACGGGACGGTCATGTACGTTCTCGGAGCATTCGGGAATTTCGTGAACGAGTACGCTCTCTCTACGGCTTTCGATCTATCTACGGCCGTATATGCCGGTGACAATCAGCGCTTTTCTGTGGGCGGACAAGAGAACGATGGATGGTCGATGATTTTCAACGATGACGGAACGAAGATGTACGTAATCGGCCAGAGCGGAGACGATGTGAATGAATATTTTCTTGTGACGAATTCAGCTCCAGTAGCCACAGCTCCTTCTGCTCCAAGCGTAAGCGAAGATGATACGAATGTGGCGCTCTCCAATACGATCCAGGTCACAGACGCGCAGTCGTTCAACACCCAGACCGTGACTTTCACCGTTACCGGCGGCACCGTTACGCTCGGCACGACCGGCATGACGTTCGGTG
>CAYLHF010000098.1:0-2278 GCA_964383365.1 uncultured Rhodothermales bacterium
CTTCGGAGAGCGCGTCGATATGCTCGCGAGTCAGCCCGCGTGGATCCATCTCGATACTGATCTCTGCATCCGCGGCAACGCGAAACGTAGAATGCAGGCGTTCTCCCACAAGTCGAATCTGCTCGGGTGTCAGATGGGTCGGTGTGCCGCCTCCAAAATGTATCTGAACGACCTCGCGGTCCGAATGCAGCCGGCTCGCATACAGGTCGATTTCGCGAAAGAGATAGTCAACGTATTGATCGATGGGTCCTCGTTGCCGCGAAACCATCATCGTACAGCCGCAGAACCAGCAGAGGGTGTCACAGAACGGGACATGAAAGTAGAGCGAGAGCGGACGATCTCCCGTCAGATTGTTATTCGCGATATGCGATTCCCAGTCGACAAGCTCAAAATCGTCCCTGAAATGGGGAGCCGTCGGGTAGCTTGTGTACCGGGGACCGGGTCGGTCGTACTTCCGGACGAGGTCTAGATCTACATTGATATGCATAGGATAACTCCTTCAAACTTGGGTGTAACTTACACAAGATTGAAGTGTCATCTATACAGATATGTACAGATAAATATAGTATTAATGTAATCTGCACGGTCGTTTCGCAGAGAGTTCAAAAGACTCCTCGGAACGGGACTTCTCACGTATGAATCGATGAAACTCACTCCCCGGGATGATAGGTGCGCTCGGCTGCTTGTTCGATATCATGAAGGTAGAAATGCACTTCTCTGAGATCTCCCGTCGCATACCGCGCAGCCTGATCGTTGAAGTGGGGATTCTCCGGGTTGCCGGATTCACCCCCGGCGGTGATGGCAAGTGCTCGCACCCGGTCTCCGAATTCCACTACAGCCACGAACGAGTTTCCCCTGGTACCGTAGATCTTCTTGGTGTCGTTGAATGTCCTTTGTCCAAATGCAGCGAGAGAGCCCCATCGAGAGGATGTAAATCCGACCGGAATACTGGGGCCTGCGTCATCGAAGGGTTGTACGATATCTCCCGTAAGACGCTGAAACCGGTTGATTTCTCCCCAAGGTGTATCCCATGCACCGAAATCGGCGATCAACTTATCACGGGCAGCGACGAGAGATTCGACCCACAGTTCTGGCTGTAACCGTTCCTTGATGAATCGGGGAAAGGGTATTCCGCTCCCGCGTGTCTCCTGCCGTACCCGTCTATACAACTCGGTGCCCCAGAAAACGGCCACCGATGTCGGTACGGAGTCGACAGAGAAGCGAAGATCCCAGTCACGCAATATCTGTATCTGATCGGCGACCTCTGCTCGCAAGTCATTGGACGGATCCATGGCGTCGTACGCTGAGAGTAGACCGGGAATGAGGTCTTCGAAGGCGGTCAGGTACGAGTCATAAGCGGCGTCTCGAAGTGTCTCCAGCGTAAAATCCGTCGTTCCCGAGAGGACCCGTATGGCATGTAAACCCCGCGCATTTTCTGGATTCTGAGACATATATACCGGGTAGTCCTCCTTCTTCGGGCTGTTCGTACCCGTGGCGGAGAAGGGCCAGTTATTGGTGTTCTGAATCCAGCCGTTGGGAGGATTCTTTATCGTGATCGATTCGTCGATACTGTGGATCCCTTTCCAGTCGGTGGCGGACGTACTGCCGTCGATCAATCCGGAATAATCGTATGACGGATCACGCACGGGGATAAAATTGGAATGGAAATATCCGATCGTCCCGTCCGCATCGGCATAGACGGTATTGTTCGACGAGTTCGTATGGAACTCCATCGACTCGTAATAGTCCTGATAATTCTTGGATTTCGTTCGCAGGAATGACTGTTGTAGCGCTTTTAGGGGCTCTTCCATGATCCGGAAAGCGACCCATTTCCCGTCCTGCTCCCCGATGATCGGTCCGTGGTGATTCCGGTAAACAGTAAAATCTCTCTGCTTCAACGTGTCGCCGTCTTTGTACGAGATGCTCACCGTTTTCTCTGCCAGGGGGTGCTCCTCTCCATCATAGACGTAATACACACCGTCGTCTCGTTTGACGACGGTTTCCAGATAGGTATCGATATTGTCGGCGCGACTGGAAGTGTGCATCCAACCCGTTTTTTCGTTAAATCCCTGGTAGACAAAGAATTGGCCCCAGGTAACCGCGCCGTACGCATTGAGTCCCTCTTCGCTTACGACGTGGATCTCGGCGCGAAAATAAAAGGATGTATGCGGGTTGATGAGTAGGAGAGCATGTCCATTCTTAGTGTTTTTCGGCGAGATCGCGAATCCGTTCGATCCCGTAGGCTCGAGACGGACGTCATCGCTCGTATCGCTTATGG
>CAYLHF010000099.1:0-1630 GCA_964383365.1 uncultured Rhodothermales bacterium
CCTACATTTCTGATAGGTGGGCGTTTGCTCGCCGCAAATCCGCCAGCCGTTATACGGCGAACGACTAGAACGGGTACTACCCAAGCATCCCGTCTGAGTTTATCTGTCGATCTCTCGAATAAACTCGACCTGTGAGCTGAAATAATCAGAAGGGTGCTCAGGCCAACGATATACGCTTCCATCGGCTCTCAACCCACGCATAGTGTGATCATATCCAGGGTAAGTTTTGATGGAGATGTCGTAACCCTTTTGGATAAGATCACGAAGAAGTTCTTCCGTTTCCTTCGCATCAATACTCTCGTCGTCAGGTGCCAATATGGCCAACATGGGAGCAGATAGAGAGGTCAGTGCCGGAAGAGGGTCGTAGTCCATGAATGCACGATAGCTATCGACGAACTGTGGACTAGGCCTTGGTCCGAAGGCTTCGATTCCCGAATCATCGTACCAGGTTTGCGATTTCGCGTTGTTCAACGCCAGGTCAAACGGCGCCCAATCACCAGATCTTACTCCATCGTGCCAGAGCCGGACTACCTGCCTCGCATCTTCTTCTTCCTCCAGCGAACGGCCGTTTTGTCTCAGGCTCCGAACAACATCCCATTCAGCCTCACGTGAAGGTGGAACGGCGGGACCGGCACTCGTTATCACGAATGCAGTCTCCTCCCATATCGACCCAGCAAGAGAGGCGATCCATCCACCTTGGCTGTGCCCGAAAAAGCCAACAGAGATTACTCCGGGTTGTGCTTTCAACACTTCTGCGACTGCAATGGCATCCATCGCGAGATCATAGAAACTCGCACCTGCCAACTTTCCGTCACTATCTCTCACGCCTCTCTTGTCGAAAATAATGGAAGCGATCCCGCTGTCGGCCATTTGATAGGCTGCAAAACGATTGGAGTCACGAGGTTGGGGACCAGATCCGTGTAAGAACACGACAGCATTGCATCCGTCGGCACAGGCTGGCATGATCAGGGTCGCACCTAGCCTACCCACCGGACCCGACACTTCCACATCATATTCTTTAACAGAGCGATCGACAGCAATTCGAAGTAACTCGATTCTAGCATCGTTTTCGAATCGATTTTCGCTCCAACTACCAGTCATTTGGTCATTCTGTATGCGAAACTGCATACGTTGTGGGCCAGAATCAGATGGAAAACTAATGTCGAGAATACCATCTTTGAATTTCACTGTTTGTGCTGGCCATCCGCTAACACCGATATCCGGTAACGACATAGTGGCTTCGAGCATGGTTTCGGATTCGGAGATCTCAAGAATGAGTCGCGTGTCCTCGTCTTGGGAATGAGCCGTTCCAGTCCAAGTGCCTATTGGATCTTGCGCGTTCGCAGACCCCTGAAACCAGAGAAACGTGATGGTGAGGAATAAAGAAATTCTGTGCATTGTTAAAAAATTAGCATGAGAAAGCTCGGAAGACGACAGTTTTCACTCATTGTTGCGAACTTGGTGACAATTATGTTCGCCGTATAACAAACGCATGTTGCGGGCTCGCACGACCTGACATGCTGGTCTGAAACGATTACTTTCTGTTAGGTGGGTGAACTGCTCGCCGCAAATCCGCCAGCCGTTATACGTCATTGGTTTTGAATTACGAACTTCCTGCCATCCTGAAAAG